>JBQNCA010000013.1:0-47718 GCA_052169645.1 Anaerovoracaceae bacterium | reverse complement strand
AATAACCACACTTATATGATTAAATGCCGAGCTTAAACCTAAATTAATTTATATCAAACTAAAACTATATTTATAGTATATACACAAATAAATTATTTTTCAATATCTTTAATCAACATATTTATATGCCAATTTAGTTATACTCAGTCTGTTATATATAAATATATTCAAATATAACTAAACATCTCTTATAATGTGATTTTTCAATATGTATAACGGTTATTACACATGTTCTTCACTCTATAACTCGGGTTCAAATATCATCTGTATCCATTTTTACAGATGCAATCGGTCTTTTATTTTCCAAAAAGCTGAAAATCGCTGCAGCTGTTTATTTTTAACAGTTGCAGCGACTTCGCCTACAGGATTTATCCTGTAATTTGTACCTGATTTTTCATTTCATTTTTACTATTAAAATCGGATTTATAAAGCCTATGATTCTATAGTTTAAAATATTATATTTAAATTATTTAAGTTGCAGATATCTATCAATCATTGCGGCAACCTGTGCTCTGGTGGCATTCTGCTTAGGAGCCGCAGTATTATTGCCCGCACCTGTGATAATACCTTTTTCTACCGCCCAGCCTAAGGCAGTTTTTGCATAATCGCTCACCGCATCGGCATCTTTAAATGCCGAATTATCCAATGCTTTACCCTCGGGACTTCCGGCATATTTATACAGCATGGTCGCAAGCTGCTCACGGGTTAAACTGTCGGACGGTGCAAATTGTTTTTCGCTGTAGCCGTTTACAATCTTGTTTGTGCTCGCCCATGCCACAGCCTTTTCATACCAGCTGCCCGCATTTACATCGGCAAAGGTGTTGGCTCCCGCCTCAGGCATACCTGCGATTCTGTAAAGCATGGTAACGAACTGCGCTCTGGTAACATTGGAGGACGGCTCAAATGCCGTATCGGACACTCCTTTCATGATGCCTTTTTCCAGCATCACCTTTACGGAATTTTCAAACCATGCTCCCGCAGCTATATCGCTGAAGTTCTTTACATCAACCGCAACCGTTCCGTTATTATCCGGCTTTGAAGCATCACTCTTATTATCCGTTTTGCCTGTATCGTCTTTCTTTCCTGCATCATCCTTTTTATCGGGATTTGCTATGTTATCTTTCTTATCAGGCTTTGACGCATCATCTTTTTTTGTCTCGCCGTCCTTCTTAGGAGGCTTTACAAAACCGGAAACATCCGCACCGTGGATTACGGTTACCTTTGTAACTCCTGTTGCAAGGCGGTAGCCCGGAGAATAATTGAGCTTTTCATCGGCGGATGCCGCCTTTCCTGTAAGGCTGTCCTTTGTACCTTTGTAAAGTGCTTCCGTCGTGCCTATTACGGATCTTAGCTTTCCGATATCGCTCGCCTTTGCCGCCAAAGCTGCATATCCGTCCGTGATTTCGCCTTCATTCCACTCTACGGCAAGTCCTGCCGGCACTGCGGATTTTTCACCGTTTTTTGCAGGGTTGAAGAAATACCCGTTTTCTTCAATCTGCTTCTGTGTAAGGCTCACGCTGAAACCGTCACCGGTTTCAAACCTGATACTGTCTCCGGCTTTGAAGCTCACGCCGGCATCCGAAAGCAGAGTATCAAGCTTTACAACGGATGTGGCAACTACGGCTTTCCATGTATTATCTTTATAATACTGATAAACATATCCGTCCGCATTTTTTTCTCCTGCCAGACTCTTGAGCTTATCCGCAGTGTACGACGCCGCCGGCTTTGCAGAGCCTTCAGCGCCTTCCTGAGTGCAGATTTCCAATGCAGCCTTTGCACCTGTTTCCTCCGCTCCTGCAATTACCGTCATGCCGGAAAATGTCGTCACGATCATCATTGCAGACATAAACAGCGAGAGCATCCTCTTTTTCATCTTTAACATGTAGTTCTTTCTCCTTGTAAATTCTTTCTGAAAATTTTGAAGCTTCACGGATAATATAAAAATCCGTGCTTCCTCTCTCGAAACCGATATCATTCAGCCTCGAAACTTGAGCAATAACATCCAATATATAAACCTCGGCTTCATGCCTCGGAAAATATCTTCATTTATCTATCCGTTCTCAGCTTTTGATATTTGCAGTATTTGTAGCGCTGTCATAGGACACCGTGATTCCGAATGCTGCTGCCATATCTCTGAGCTTAAAGAAGTTGTTGCCGCCTATATTATATACCTTACAGCTTATGAGCTTATCATTGACATAAAGCACCCAACTGCTCGGAGTACAGCTTGACGATTTATCCGAGCCCGTGAGCATCTCTCCTCCGACAGCGCTGTATGCCGAACCTCTTACACTGTACATGGATTTTGTATCGGCATTGAAATTTACTGAAAATTCCGATTTGGTTCCTGCCATAAGTGCCGCCATATCTCTGAGCTTAAAATAATTGCTTCCGTCTATATTATAGATTTCCATAGCTACCTCTTTACCGTCTACCACTATTTTTTGCGATGACGGAGCAACGCTTGAAAATCTTTCCGTTTCACTGTAAAATGCTGCATTTCCTTTAATATTCGGTATCGCCGCAGCTCCTGCAAAGCTCTTCTGAACCTTCGCCGAATTGCCGGTGTGTGCGGAAGCTCTGACTGTACCTCCGCTGATATTCACGCTCTTTGCATCTATAACTTTAGGTGATCTCAGGGCTGTCAGATTTATGGAGCCGGCGCTTACATTTACAGTATCTGCTGATATTATGCTGACATTGTCGCTCGAGGTAATACCTTCTACAGAGCCGCCCGCCACATTGACGGTTCCGCCGTTTACAAAGATTGCCCCGCCTGCACGGCCGAGAAGCTCTTTTTTATTTACACTGAGCAGTCCGCCGTTGAGGTTCAAGGTGCTTCCCGGATTAAGCTTGACGGAAGAATTGCCTTTTGCAGCCTCTACATACAATGAGCCGTTTCCGCTCACTGTCAAATTTCCCTGTGCATAGACTGTAGGGACTTCATTTCCCGAAGCATCGGAAAATCCTATAAGTCTGTTGCTTCCCGCCAATTTTAAATTTCCGCTTCCCGTATATTTCAGCAGAATATCATCGCCCGTATATTCAACATCCTGTAAGGTAAGGTTTGCCCCGTCACCTGCAATTATAGTGAGATATCCGAGAGTTTTTCCCGTCGCCGTCAACGTTACATTTGCACCCGGTAATATTACGATTTCTCCGGCTGCATAATTCATCAGTGTATAGCTGCCGCTTTCAAGAGTTACTCCTCCACAGATTTCATCGGGTTTTATAACTCCGCCTGCAGTGCCCGAGCTTGTATCTGCGGGGTCTCCCGGATCAGGTATTTCGGTATAGCTCAGCTTTTCGACAGTATCATCCTGAGTAACTCCGTCATAAGAACCTCTGTTTACACCGTACGAATATGATGTGCTGCTGAATTTGCATTCCGAAGCCTGCGAAAGTGCCGGTTCTTTTCCTATGTGACCGATTATCGCTCCCACTCCTCTCGATTGGAAGCCTCCGCCTATAGTCACGGCACCTGTACTGCTGCACTTTGTATAGGTACCGAACTGACCGTAACCTACTACTCCGCCGAGAGCCGCATTTTCATTATTTGAACTTGAGGTTACGCTGCCCTGATTCTGAGAGCCTGTTACCGTTGATGTCTTACGTCCGTTTGTATAACCTGAAATGCCGCCTGTATAGCGATCATTTCCCGATATGGCTCCCGCATTTATACAATCCGATATAGAACCTACAAGTTTTCCTGCAATTCCGCCCGTTCCGCCGAGCCCTGCTCCTGTCGATGTAACATTTCCTATATTTACACATGATTCTATACTGTCGGATGCGGACTGGCAAACACCCGTAATACCTCCGACTGCCGTAGCTCCGCTTATATTGCCGTAATTTCGGCAATTCTTTATAGAAGTTCCCTCAGTTATATATGCCGCTATACCGCCTGCGATTTCACCGTCCGCCTTTACATCTGCACGGTTTATACAATTTGAAATTTCACAGCTCTGAGCATACGAAACAATACCTGCCGCATAGGACATTCCCGACTTATTTACAGAGCTTCCTCTCACGGTAAGATTCTTGATAACAGCTCCGGAGCAATATCCGAACAAAGCCGTATAACTGCCGTTGCTTTCCGCTCTCATTCCTCCTATCACATGATTCTGTCCGTCAAAGGTTCCCTGAAAAGACTTGTTTAATGAAGTTCCTATGGCTGTCCAAATTCTTCCGTCGGCACCTCCTGCAACGGAAATATCTCTGTCGAGCTTTACAGTCTTTCCGCTGAATGTCAGTCCCTTATCATTTACCAAATAAGCAAGACCGGCAAGCTGCTCCGGTGTCGAAACGGTAAAGCTGTTTTCCTTTGCTGCAAACCAGCTTGTATCCGCATTTGACATGCCGGTGGCGGCACGAGTTTCGGGAACTGCCGTAATATTTACATTTCCCGCACCTGTGACAATATATCTTCCCACTGATACCTTGTTCGCATTCGTAGCGTCATAACGGAAAATTCCGCTGTACTCCTTTGTATTGTCGGAAGGTTTCGCCCCTTTATAAAGAGAAGCCCTGACCAGCAAATCTGAATTTTCCATTACAACTGCGCCGCTTTTTATAGGATAATTTTTAACCTCTTTTAAGCCGTCCTGATTCTTTATATTTCCCGTGACCGTTACCACTATGGAATATTCCTCGGAATTAGGAATATTTACGGTAACGGCTTTAACAGGTGTAAATACCGCACTTACCGAAAGATTTGAGGTTGCTACATAAAAGCTGCCTTCTATAGGTTTGCCGTTTACTATAAAATGACTGAGCTTGTAACCCTGTATCGGATTTGCCGTGAAATTTACGGTCTGACCGGGTGCTGCGGCTTTATCGACATCAGTACCGATTGTGCCTCCCGATGACTGTGTAAGAGTAACGGTATAGCTTCCCGACGGATATCCTGTTGCCTCATAAACAAGAACGGGATAGCCGTTATTCGTTCCGTTCGATTTTGCAAATATCGTGCCGTTGGCGTTGAGAGCGGAGAGCATCGTATCACTCTTCATCTGAGCCGAATCCATTTGAGTGACCTCAACGCTTATCTTTCTGCTGCTGCCTTTGTAGTAGCCCTCACTTTCAGGATCATCGTCACAGCCCTTAAGTGAGAAGCAATTTACAACTTTATATGAGCCGCTGTCATGACCGCCTATACCTCGACCCTTCTTTGCTCCGTTTGAATTGATAGTGCCTACATTATAGCAATTTGAAATATTTACGCCGGAATTCGCACCTACGATTCCGCCCGCAGGGCAGCTGTAGGTAGTGCTTACATTTCCGGTATTATAGCAGTTTCTGACCGTTCCTTTACCTTTGATGCTTCCGCCGGTAGTCGAACCGAGTATACCTCCTACACCCTTTGCATCCGTATTTTTTATTTCCGCATGATTAGCACAGCTTTCGATGATTGAGCCGTTTGAAGCATCACCCATTCTGCCGACCACACCGCCGACCATACGCCTGCCTCGTATATAGCCTTCTCCGACCACCACATTTCTGACGGCGGGAATCCATCCGTCGGCGAAATCCGAGCTTATACCGCCAACGTCACTCTTTCCGCCGAGAAAGCCTACAAGACCTACCGCCATACTGTAAGGGAAACCTTTATCCGAATATCTTTCGCAATATATATTTTTTACAATATGTCCCTGACCGTCGAACACTCCGTTAAATCTTGTATCTATAACCTGAGAGTCGCCGTTTACCATGTCTATATCCATGGAAAATTTTCCGCCTACGGGTGTATAGTTCGGACCCGACCATTTGCCGCTTGCATCCTTTACACCTCCCATATCGAGATCGGCGGTCAGATACACCGTCTTATGTGCAAAATCAATCGTCGAGGTATAGACTTTATCACTTACATTTCCTCCGCCTGCACCTACAAGCATCACGTTGTCGTGCGGAACTGATTTTATATATTCGGTATTCCCCTTTACCATGCTCATAGGAGTATCCGCATCAAGTCTGCCGTTGATAAGAGCAGCAAGTCCCGCCAGCTGAGCGGGCTCGCCTATGTAATATTTATCCGAAGCCGGATCATACCATGAAATATCTACACCGCCGTCCCATTTCTTCGTGGAAATAGCGGTCGGTGTCACAGCCAGCTTTGAATTTCCTTGCGGCGCTTTAAAGCTGAATCCGGCGCCGTCCTCGGAAACAGCCGCATCCACACTCGCATCGGCTCCTTGAAGCTTAACCGTTACACTTGACAGCGTATAACCTTCAGCAGTATCAATATGACCCGAAATTATTCCCGACTCCGAAATTTTGAGGCTGCCCTCCGTAATCCCGGCAACAGCCGTATTAAAAGCTTCAACTGTACGACCTCCCGTCATAGTGTAAACTCTGCTGCCGGTAATTACCGTACCCGCTGCGGTATATGCACCTGCAGAAGCTTCAATCACATTTTCCGATTCGCCGAAAACTCCTGACGGCAGCTCCGACGGTATACATGATATCGTCAATAATATCGAGAGTATTATCGCCATAAACAGGCGTCCTGTTTTTACGGCATTCAGACCGTTTACACCTATCACCTGTGACATTTTTTACCTCCTCACATTTCAATCTTCCCCGACAATATTATAAATTTTAAAGGAAGGTGAACCGATACTCTTACATCTTCATATTTCAATCTTTATCCTGAGTTTAAAATTTATATTTTACATTGCCCTACTATATAATATATCTTAGGTTTGAAATTTATCAAACCGCTATTGCTTTACTATGTAGTATTTTCCGCTTTTTTCATCATAGTATACGGAGCCGAGCTGAGTCAAATCCTGATCGCTGATTTCATCGTCACCCGACATTTGCTGCAGCTGATCCTTTGAAAATTCCAGAGCATCCGTTGTATCCACGGACTGTTTCACCTGCTCCTTTGTCATCGGCGTGCTTATATCGACATTCCAGTTTATAATGAGTGCAAGCATTATCCCTACCGCCAGAACAAGCATCACATCTGCAAGATTTGACAAGCCGTCCATAGGATTGGTTTCCGATTCCGACGTGTCCGTATCTATAAGACTGTGTTTTTTTCTCATAGTTATGCCTCCTATCCGTTCTTTTCCATTTCAAGAATACACTCGGCTACAGTATCCAAATCCTTTATGTATCTGTTATACCATGACTTCCTTACCGCAGTGACAACAAGTGCCGCAGCTGCCGCTATAAGCCCTGCGACAGTCGTGTCGAAAGCTATGAGCAGTGAATTTGAAAGAGTGAAGGTATCACCCTCGCCCAAGGCTACAATTCCCGGTCCGAGAGGAATCAGTGTTCCCAACAGCCCGAACATGGGAGCCAGCTTTGCAAGCATATCCGAAAGCTTCACTCTGAAATCATATCTCGCCTTTTCCTTTTCGAGCAGGTTTATTGCCAACGCTTCCCTCATAAGAGGTGTAAAATCCTCATGCTTTATCAATTCCACAAGAGCGACTCTCTGCCTTTTTAAAAGTCCGCTCTTTTCTATTATACTTTCCAATTCTTCATGCTTACCGTGCCTTATATTTTCCAAAAGCGCCGGCATGTCCACCTTGAGCTTGCGTCTTTCGGACAATCCTTCGCCTATCAGCCAGCCTGCCAAAAATACTGCTGCTATTATAAATATGATTAGGATTATAATAACGGGAGTCTGCATGGCGGCAGAAAAGGCTCTCAGAACATCACTTACAGTAAAATCCTCCAGTGTTGCAGTTGAATTCATAATTTTTTCCTTCCTGAAATTATCTTCTTTTTAATTTTAGAGCTTTATTCAAATATTCTAAAAAACATATGTTATTTAACGGATATAGCTGCTCAATAATTTGCGCCGCCTTATAAACAGCTATGCGATTTTATGCTTGTGTCTGCGTGCAGCGGCTCTGTTCAGCAACCGTATTCCTCCCCCTTTCAAATTTCGTTTATATATAAAAGGTCCGTACATAATTCCGAGCAAAAATACCACAGCCGTTCCTGCCGCTACATATCGCAGAGGCACAGCTTTTCTTTCCTCGACTACAAGCTGCTTCGCATATTCATCCATAGCTTTTTCACGCCGATTCATCACGCTTCCCGTTTCACTGTCATGAGCGGGAGCTTTTTTCAAAATACTGTTGACCCATTCGGCATTTTCCGAGCGTTCCATAAAGTCACGTGAAAGTATATATACGCCCTTTGAATTTTCGGAATACGAAACCTTTGTTTCTTCCTCAGCTGAAGCCTCCGTATTTTCATGTGCCGAGCTTTCCATACCCCCTGCGTTTTGTCTGTTGCCGGAGCCTTCGCCCTGAACGTCGGCTCCCGTCCCCGTTCCGTTTCCGTTGCCTGTCGTGATACTGACGGAACCTGAAGTGTTTCCGCTGACAGCTGTTATCGTTGCCGTTCCGTCACCCTTTATTTTCAGATTTCCATACTGATCAACTTCTACGATGTCGGTATTGTTTGAGCTCCATACGAGATTTTCCCGTATATAATTTTCCAATTCCGTATCCGCCGCCGTGATATTTACCTGAACTCTATAGTCCGTTCCGACCTTAAGCTCTATATTGCTTTCCGTTCCTATCACGGGAGCTCCGCTGAATATTACATTTATCGTATGAACATATTTTGCAGCCTGACTTGTACGTGATTCCGTAACATCTGTCTGCCCGAACAGAAGATGAAATCTTCCGGTAGGACTCATGGATGTGAAATTTTCGGCAACTCCGTCCCATTCCCAATTATCTTCCAGTGCAAACATGGATTGTACACGAGTCTTTCCTGTCGATATATCTCCGCCGTCCAAAGCAATTTGTTTACCGAAATCATCAACTCCCATATTGGGATAGTAGTACCTTGCACTGTCCAACAGTTCACGTTTGGTCATAGTTGTAAAAGCTCCTACTTTCTGATCGTCAGTGTAAAATTCAAAGCCTGATATGGAACTTAAATCTATTCCTGCATATTCGAGCAAATCCGAAATATAAAAACCTCTTGCGGAAACTATTACATTTCTGCCTGTAGAACGATCCGAACGGCTTCCGCTGTAATAGCTGTACACAACCTTATGCGAACTCAAGGCTCCGCCATAGGCATCATCAAGATCCTTCCAACTGTATGTAGCTTTGGTCAAAAATGGACCGCCCTGATATCCCACCTTTACAGTCAAGGTATCCGTCGCAATTCCTGCAAAAGCATTATAGGTAAAACATGGTTGTATCGGAAGTGTTAAGAGAAATACCGCCATAAGAATATGAATTATCTTCTTTATTATATTTATATGTGAGCATTTCTCAGGCATAGTTTCATTTTCATTCATAAAATTTACCGCCTTGTTGTTCATCATTTAAGCACTTCATTTTTTCAAAACGGAATTTGCCAACAGTGCATCCACTTCGGCATCCGTCAATTCATAATTATAAAAGAGCGAATAAAATTCCTTGCTTATTTCTCTCATGTCATAATCATATACATCGGGATACACTAAATTGCCGAGCCACCATATACCCAAAATCCGATTAACTGACGGAGGCCCGGACATCCAGTTATAAGGCTCTCCCGGGATTTCATAATAATTTTTATTTTTTACGGCGGACAACTGGGACCATTCCTTGGAATCTGCAATTGTCTGATATGCCCCGCCTGCCGTGAAAATTATCACATCAGGTTGGAAATTGTACACCTGCTCCATGCTCACGGTATTTCCTCCGCCTGCGTTGTTCAACTCCTTTTCCGGAACCTTTATAGCATTCGTTGCTCCGATTATATCTATCACATCTGCCTGAACTGATCCGGATGCATTGCAGGCAAGTCCCGTCGTTCCGGTACCGTACATTACACTTTTTCTCTTTTTTTCGGGAATCTTCGCCGCATTGCTTTCAGCCATGCTCACGGTCTTATCTATAAAGTCCGCAAGTTGATTTCCTTTCTCCTCTTTATCCAAAAGCTTGCCCAAAGTACGGTAAGCATCCGCCATCTTATCCAGACTTGTTTCTACAAATATTGTCGGAACCCCTGTCTGCTTCTGTATCGCCTTCATATCGGAAGTGTGATTTTCCTTCATATCTCCTATATCTATAGTTATATCGGGCTTTGCCGCTATCAGACTTTCCATATTCAATGTGGATTTACTGCCGTAAAATTGTCCGAAGGTCGGCAAGTCAATGAAATACTCCGGCAGATATTTTGCCTGCGTGCTTGAAGGTGTAGCGCTCAAGCCAACGAGCTTTTCCGGAGCGATAGTGGCGAGTACCATCTGTGAAACCGCTCCGCTCGGTGCTACCTTATCTATTTTTTCCGGAATTTCAACTTCTCTTCCGCAAGAATCCGTAAACATCTGTGTAGGGCCCTCTATAACGACCTTTCTACCTCCGCAACCGCCCAAGCTTGCCGCTGTAAAAACTATACAGACTGCAAGAGCCGCAATTCTGAAAGTAAGCTTTCTACATTTTTTTCTAACCATAATAACCTCATCTTTAAATAAATCGCTTTAATGCAAATACAAATTTTTGCACATATCTTACACATAATATAGTTATTTTTAGTTTCTATTTAGACGAATTGTATTATACCATAAAATATTATTTTTGATTATTATTTAATGAATAATTATTGGAAATATTCTTTATACATATTATTATATATATTATCTATATATTTAAGTGATAAAATTGTTAAAGTATTATTTAAATATGTATTTTACTTATTTGACTTGTAATATATCTATTTGAAGCTTTATATTATTGAGTGTTAAATATATAATTAACTGATGATAAATATTATTGATATTGTTATGAATAAATGGTAATCCTATGAAAGAAAAAAATATTGTTGATGCGACACATACAGAAAAAGATTCAGACAAAAAAGGCTGTGCCTCCGATTCGGAAAGCACAGCTTCTATGCCCGCCGCTCCGAATTATAGAGTAAAATTTACCATACTGACTGCGAGCTTCATTATCATGTTTTTCGTTTCATTTTTTATAGGGCGATATTCCATATCGCCGCACGACTTTTTTGATATACTCCTGTCTCAACCGAGCAATATGTTCGACAGCATATCGAAAATCCGACTGCTGCCCGACTCTTGGCGATATACGGCGTCTGTACTGTCGGATTTGACATTTGTAAATAGAAGCTGGGAAACCGCATCGGAAATAGTGCTGCTGCAAATACGAATGCCTCGTGTACTTGCCGCAGCTATTGTTGGCGGTGCTCTTGCAACAGCAGGCGCCGCATATCAGGGCATGTTCAGAAATCCTATGGTTTCGCCCGATATACTCGGAGCGTCCTCCGGTGCCGGCTTCGGTGCCGCTTTGGGCATACTGATGTACTTTGAATATGTAGGCATCACCATATCCGCATTTATATTCGGAATTTCAGCCGTTCTGCTCGCATACCTCATAAGCCGGGTGAGCCGTATGGAAGGCACGCTTGCAATGGTTCTTGCCGGTATGATAATAAGCTCTTTGTTTTCGGCATGTACATCCTTTGTAAAACTGATAGCTGACACCGACGATGTACTGCCCGCTATCACATATTGGCTTATGGGCTCGCTCAGTTCTATCAAGCAGGTGGATGTAAAATTTGTATTCATTCCGGTTTTAATAGGAATCGTTCCTTTAATCTGTTTGAGGTGGCGACTCAATCTTTTGACTGTCAGTGAAGAAGAAGCTCGCAGCTTAGGTATAAACACTACGCTTCTCAGGCTTATCGTCATCGCCTGTGCAACACTTATGACTTCTGCAAGCGTTGCAATAAGCGGTATGATAGGTTGGGTCGGTCTGGTAATACCACATTTTTGCCGGATAATCTTCGGCTATGATTACCGCAGACTCATCCCCGCAGCCTTTCTTTTCGGAGCAGCCTTTCTGATGCTGGTCGACAACATAGCCAGAAATATTACTACAAGCGAAATTCCTATCGGAATACTTACCTCTTTCGTCGGTGCTCCCGTGTTTCTCTATCTGATTTTGTCAGGAGGTAAAGATAATGAGTATTAAAGTTCAAAATCTCACATTTTCATACGGCAACAAGGAAACGCTTCACAATGTCGAATTTTCCTCGGAAGATGGTGATCTTACAGCTGTTCTCGGTCCTAACGGTGCAGGAAAGAGTACATTTTTTAAATGCATACTCGGTTTTCTTAAAGCAAATCAGGGTGAAATATTATTGAACGGAAAAGATATGCAGACTCTTACCCGTGCCGAAATAGCAAAGGAAATCGCATACATACCTCAAAACATAACTCCGACCTTCAACTACACCGTATTGGATACGGTTCTGATGGGTACTACAAATTCGTTAAAAGCCTTTGAATCTCCGTCCGCTGCCCAGAAATCTCATGCACTCGAAATACTTGACAGCCTCGGTATAGTGCATCTCAGCTACCGAGGCTGCGGAAACATCAGCGGTGGAGAACGTCAGCTCGTTCTGTTGGCTCGAGCGCTTATACAGGACGCAAAGATTTTGCTGATGGACGAGCCTACTGCAAATTTGGACTACGGTAATCAGTATAAGGTTATGAAACGCATATCCGCACTTGCCGATAAAGGCTATACCGTGATTTTTTCAACTCATGACCCTAATCAGGCGCTTCTGCATGCCAGCCGAATTTTCGTTCTGCGCAACGGGAGCACCGTCATAAACGGTGCTCCCGAAGATGTCCTTACCGAAACCAAGCTTTCCGAGCTTTACGGCATAGATATTTCTCTGAAAAAGGTCAGTCTTCACGATTCAGAAGCTCTCGTCTGCCTTCCTTGCAATTAGATGCTACATCGGCTCGATTTACTCAAAAATGGGTACATCAGACTGCTATTGAGAAAATTAAGCCTGTGCACTCGGTCTGCTCTACCCTGCTCACGGGATATCAGTCCTTGCACAGTTCCGGCTTATATTCCAGCTTTTCAATCATTTCCATGTCCGTTTTTACGGTAATTCCCGCCGTCGTCAACATATCACCCGAAATTGCGGCATTCGCTCCGGATCTGAAACAGGCTTCGCCTTTATCCCTGAGCAGTCCTCTTCCTCCTGCCAGGCGTATAGCCGCATCGGGGAGTATGAACCTGTAAACCGCTACTATTCGTTGCAGCTCTTCATCACTGATGCGTTCGTTATCTATAAACGGAGTTCCCTGTATGGCATTCAACATATTGACAGGCACGCTTTTTATATCCATCTCCCGCAGTGCTATCGCCATATCTATTCTATCCTCAACTGATTCGCCCAAACCCATGATTCCCCCGCTGCAAACACTCAGCCCCGCAGCCTGTGCGGCACGAATAGCCGTCACTTTATCTTGAAAGCTGTGTGTCGTACAGACATTGGGGAAATTATTTTCCGAGCTTTCCAAATTGTTGTGAACTCTATCAGCTCCTGCTTCCTTTAATTTTCTGAACTGCGTTTCATCAAGAAGTCCGAATGATACACATACGGAAACGCCTACTTCATCGCTTATACGCTTGACGGTATCACACATGAGATCAACTTCCGCATCCGACAATTTTTTGCCTGAGGTTACAATGGAAAATCTTAAGATACCCTGCCGGTAATCCTCTCTTGCCCTCTCAACTATTTCATCGGCGGACATCAGCGGATAATATTCCGTATCCGTCATGCTGTAAGCGGACTGAGCGCAAAACTTACAGTCCTCACTGCAATTTCCGCTCTTTGCATTTATTATCGTACATATGTCAAAGCTGTTATCACAATATTTTCTGCGTATTATATCCGCATATTCACTCAATTCATCAAGCGGCTGATCGTACAGCAGCAATGCTTCGGCTTTTGAAATCCGCTCCCCGTTCAACACCTTTTCCGCAAGCTCTCTCACCATTATATTTTCTCCATTTAACGCAGTGCATATATGCACCCTTCCGAACAAATTGCCTACACATTGAAAAAAGACTGTATAACCGATTGGATATCAGCTACACAGCCTGTAAGCACAAATCACTTTTATTTGTTACAGTTCATGCTCATAACGGGACGAATACCGAACTGCTCCCGTTCAAACTGCATTATGTTATTCTATAGTTTCTACACGAACCGTCTTCATAACCTGAGGCTCACGAGGTCTGTCCCTCATGTCGGTATCCACGTTTACAATAGCATCTGCAACTTCCATGCCCTCTAAAACCTTGCCGAAGGCTGCATATTCACCGTCGAGATGCGGAGAATCTTCAACCATGATAAAGAACTGAGAGCTTGCAGAATCAGGATGCATTGAACGAGCCATGGAAAGCACACCTCTCGTATGCTTGAGGTCATTCTTGAACCCGTTACTTGCAAATTCTCCCGGAATTCTGTTCTGAGAACCGCCCATGCCTGTTCCTTCCGGATCTCCGCCCTGTATCATAAACCTCGGAATAACTCTGTGGAAGATGAGTCCGTCATAAAATCCTTCGTTTGCCAATTCTTCAAAATTGGCAGCGGAGCGTGGAGCTGTTTCAGGATATAGCTCACCTACCATTTTACCGCCGTTTTCCATTTCAATAATAAATTTTTTGCTCATTGAATTCCCCTCGCTTTCATAATAATAATAAGTTTTTTCATATCTTTTGATATACATAGATTAATTGTTTAATATTTTTTAAACAGCAGTTCGCTATTTAACAGCTTCCGTTATATATTCTACGGTCTTGCTCACAGCTTCCTCCGCACTCAGCTCGGAAACCTCCGCATCAGTGCGCAGCTTGTATTCCACTATTCCCTCAGCGGCTTTTTTCCCTACGGTTATACGCACAGGTATACCCATAAGATCCGCATCCTTGAACTTTACTCCCGGTCTTTCATCACGGTCGTCCGTCATAACCTCTATGCCCTCTGCCGTCAATTCCGACTCCAGCTTTTCGGCAAGTGCCGCACTTTCGACATCTTTCGGCTTTATCACGGTTATAATTACATGATACGGAGCTATGGCAGGAGGCCAAATTATGCCGTCGGCATCATGATACTGTTCTACAACCGCCGCCATTGTGCGGCTTACTCCTATGCCGTAGCAGCCCATTACGATATTGTGCTCCTTCATATTCTCGTCTTTATATACGGCGCCCATTGCATTGCTGTATTTTGTTCCGAGTTTAAAGACCTGTCCTACCTCTATCCCTCTCTTGAACTTTAGCGACGCTCCGCATACGGGACAAGGATCACCCTCCTGAATCATCTTTATGTTTGCAATAATATCGCCCTTGTAATCACGCCCATAATTCATATTGATATAGTGGTAATCTTTTTCATTCGCTCCCGCACAGAGATTCTTCTGTCCCGGAAGCTCACTGTCCACAACTATTATGCAATCATGCAGTCCCATAGGTCCCGTAAAACCGCCCACACAACCTGTCACATCCGCCATTTTAACCTCATCGGCAAATACAAGCTCATGCTCTCTTACTCCCAAAGCGTTACAGAGCTTCACTTCATTTGCTTCTCTGTCGCCTCGAACAAATGCCGCAACATAATTCCCGATATCGCCGTTTTCATCATAAATTGCATACAGCAAAGCTTTTATGGTCTTTGTTTTATCAAGTCCGAGAAACTCCGCCACGGCATCTATGGTCTTTGTTCCCGGAGTAGACTTCTTTTCCAAAGACAGCATATCATCGTCCGAAGCGGGAGCATCACAGCAAACCGCACTTTCATCAGTAGCTGCCATATTGCATTTTTCACAGAATGCAATGCTGCTCTCACCCGTATCGGCAAGCGCCTGAAACTCATGTGAACCGGTGCCTCCTATAGCTCCCGTATCTGCTTCTACAGCACGAAATTTCAGCCCTACTCTGGTAAAAATACGAGTATATGCATCATACATAGTTTTATAGCTTTCATCAAGACCTGCTTCATCTCTGTCAAACGAATACGCATCCTTCATAACAAATTCACGGCTTCTTATAAGTCCGAAGCGAGGACGTGCTTCATCTCTGTATTTTGTCTGAATCTGATAGAGATTTAAAGGCATTTGGCGATAGGAGCTGACCTCATTTCTCACGATATCCGTAAAAATTTCTTCGTGTGTAGGTCCGAGACAGAATTCACGATCATTTCTATCATGTATACGCCACATCTCGGGGCCGTAGTCACCCCAGCGTCCGCTTTCCTCCCACAGCTCCGCAGGCTGAAGTGCGGACATGAGAATCTCCTGTCCGCCGGAAGCATCCATTTCTTCTCTTACTATCTGCTCAATTTTGCGCAAAACTCTGTAGCCGAGAGGCATATAACCGTAAATTCCCGATACGGTCTTTCTGATAAATCCTGCACGGAGCATAAGTATATGACTAGGTATCACCGCTTCGGCAGGAACCTCTCTCAAAGTTCTTATATACATCTTTGACATTTTCATGTCTATATTCCTCCTAAATTTTATCCTTGAGGATAAGAGCTGTCGCATAAGCTGCAATCCCTTCGCCCCGACCGGTAAAGCCCAGCCCCTCTGTAGTCGTACCCTTTATATTAATCCTCTCAACGGATATTTTCAATACTGAAGCGATATTTGCTCTCATCCTGTCTACATAAGGGGCTATCCTGGGTTTCTCCGCAACAACGGTCGCATCGATATTTCCGACCCTATATCCCTTTGATGTCAAAATACTTTCCGTTTTCGACAAAAGCTCCAAGCTGCTTATATCTTTATAACGTTCGTCGCTGTCAGGAAAATGCCTGCCTATATCCCCCTCGGCAGCCGCTCCGAGCATAGCATCCATAATTGCATGAAGCAGTACGTCCGCATCGGAATGTCCCGACAAACCTTTTTCATAAATAATTTCACAGCCTCCAAGTACAAGACGTCGTCCCTCTACAAGAACATGCACATCATACCCGTTGCCGATTCGTACCGTATTCGTCAAAGGTCTTTCCTCCGAATAAAAAAACTCTGCAAGCTTTATATCTGACGGTGTTGTCAGCTTTATATTTTTTTCTTCGCCTTCAACGGCGACAACCTCATAGCCTAAGGCTTCCACCAAGGAGGCATCATCGGTAACGGCTTTAAAAGCTTCAGGATTTTCTTTCATATGAGAATAGACCTTGTGCAATATCCGAGCTTCAAAAGCCTGCGGTGTCTGAACTGCTCGCAGGCAGCTGCGCTCCAATGTTTTCTCAATAATGAGTTTTTTATCTTCTTTCACACTTTTGACCGTATCTTTTATCGGAACGCATGGAACGGCGGCACCGTTTTTTACGGCAGCCTCCGTCACCTTCTTTATCAAATTCTCCGATACAAACGGTCTGGCACCGTCATGTACCATTATCACAGAAGCGGTCTTATCCGCAAGCTCCATAGCTTTGCCCACAGATTCATATCGTTCGCCGCCTCCGGGAATTATCGCTTTCACCTTGCTCAGCCCGTACGGAATAACTATCTGTCTCATACATTTATCAACAGTTCCTTCCTTACAGGAGATTATTATTTCATCAATGATATCCGAACATTCAAATACCCGGGCAGTGTGCGCCAAAACAGGCGCACCCCCCAGGTTCATATACAGCTTGTCAAGTTCTCCCATTCTCCGAGAGGAGCCTGCGGCAGCTATTATTACACTTACAAAAGAGTCTTTATACATTATTCTTCTCTTATCGCTCCCTTGGAGCGGGATTTTGCAAATATCATACGACCTGCAGCCGTCTGAAGCACACTTGAAACAATCACCGTAATTTCTTCACCTATAAATTGGCGACCGTCTTCTACAACTATCATCGTTCCGTCATCCAGATATGCTATCGCCTGTCCGTATTCCTTGCCCTCTTTAAGCGGAACTATTCTCATTTCTTCACCCGGCAATACGACAGGCTTAAGAGTGTTTGCAAGCTCATTGATATTGAGCACCGGCACACCCTTTATAGATGCAACCTTGTTGAGATTATAATCATTGGTCACAACCTTGCCGTTCATAATCGAAGCCAGCTCCAAAAGCTTTACATCCACCTCAGGTATGCTGTCCAGGGATTTTTCATTTGTCGTATTGTAAATTTCTATGCCGAATTGTTCCTGCATGCGATTGAGAATATCCAAGCCTCTGCGACCTCTGTTTCTTTTTAGTCCGTCGGCGGAATCCGCTATATGTCTAAGCTCTACAAGTACAAATTCGGGAATAACTACCGTTCCTTCTATGAATCCCGTCTTCATGATATCCGCTATACGCCCGTCTATGATTACGCTGGTATCGAGAATCTTAGGCGATGCACCCTTGCCCTTACCCTTGACGGACTTTGAAGCTTTTGTTCCCGATACGCTACGCCCCGAAAACACGAGACGAAAACCTGCAGCCAAATCGTTAGCCTTGCCTGTAGAAATATGCAGTCCCAGATATCCGAACAGAATGTAGGCTATCGCTGTAAGCAAAAGCTTAACCATCGGTATAGGCAAACCCGCCCACAGCTGACTTATCAAAAATGCTATAAGTAAACCCAATATCAGTCCTATGGTTCCGAATATCAACTCCTGCGGAGAAACTTTCTGCAAAGAAATATCAATTTTCTGACTCATTCTCCGGACACCATTATGGAAAGCAGGTGCGATAAGATAGAAAATAATTGCACCGGCAATCACGCAAGCTGCGGAAACAGCTATCGTCAACGGCATAGCCAATTCGTCTTTTTTTGTGAGTTCCCGTATAGTAAATTCAATAATAAAATATACACCCAATCCGCACAGCGCTCCAAGAACGGTAAGTAAAATTCTATGCAGCTTTTTCATTTTTTCACCTCCTCTCATAAATTATAAGGTCTGTTTTTCATACCTTCATTTAAATGTCATAAATATAATCAAATGTCACTTTTTCACTTCTATAATATATCATACTTGAAGGGGCAATTACTATTTTTTTGGTTGAAAATGACAAATTACATAATATTGTAATAAAACGATGTGACCCGATTTTCAATATATATGGACTCATAAATTTTACAACTCTCAATTTCTTACGAGTTCAAGATTTCGGACAGCTGCGGAAATACAGATATACTGCGTTCCAATATGCCCTGAGTGTATGCAATGGTAATGCCGTAATTTGTAAACGGTATATTTTGGTTTTCCGCACACTTCATACGGTAAACCATATCCTTTTCCGTCAGCATGCAGCCTCCACAGTGTATAACCAAGGCATATTCGGACAAATCCTCCGGAAAATCTCTGCCTGAAGATGTTTCTATGAAAACTTTTTTATCTGTATACGACGAAAGCCATTTGGGAATTTTTACCGTACCTATATCGTTACATTGCCTGTGATGCGTACAGCCCTCGGATATAAGCACTTTATCTCCGTCGCTCAAATTTTCCACTGTAGCGATACCTTTTACCGCCGTTTCCAGAAAGCCTTTATAGCGAGCCATAAGTATGGAAAACGATGTCAAAGGTATATCCCGAGGGACTATCTCCGAAACGCTTCCGAATACTTGACTGTCCGTAATCACCATGGCAGGCTTCACTTTTAAATCGTCTATCAGCGATTTAAGTTCCGTATCTCTAACGCACATAGCTGCTGCGCCGCTGTCCAACAGTTCTCTGAGCACCTGCTGCTGCGGAAGTATAATTCTGCCCTTGGGTGCGGATTCATCTATAGGAATTACTAAAATCACTATATCTCCCATGCTGACTAAATCCGAAACAAGACATGCCGAAGGCTCTTTGCCTTTGCCGATTTGAGCTATCAGCTCTTTAAGCTCATTAATATTTATGTTCTTAACTGCACTTACATAAATTTCAGCATAAACGATTTTACCGTCTTCAGCTGTTTTCATTTCCTTCAACGATTTCTTATACGAATAATCATCTGCCAAATCATATTTGTTCCATGCGATGATATAAGGAATGGCTCTCTCTTTAAAAATTTCAATAAGCTGCCTGTCGGCAGCTCCCATTCCCTCCGAGATATCTATTACCAAAACCGCAACATCCGTCCGATTTAAAATCTGTCGGGTTTTTTTTACTCGCAGTTCTCCCAGTTTTCCCTCATCGTCAAAGCCCGGAGTATCTATTATCATTACAGCTCCTATAGGCAAAAGCTCCATAGCTTTCATTACCGGATCTGTAGTAGTTCCTTTCGTATCCGATACCACAGCTAAATCCTGCCCTGTCACTGCATTTACAATACTTGATTTACCGGCATTTCTCCGTCCGAAAAATCCTATATGCAGTCTTTCTCCCGATGGAGTATCATTCAATCCCGTTACAGCCATACTTTACCTCACTTTATTTGTCAGACTTTGAATCAAGAGCTTATATTTTAACACCTTAGAAACATTTATTTTCAGCTTCACTTATATCCCGAACATTTAAACATTAAAGGCAAACCGGACAGCTATATAAGCTCAGGACTGAATGCTCTGATTTCGCTTTTGCATATTAAAAGCGGAGCTGTCCGCAAAAAAACTTTGCAAAGCCGTTTTCTTCAAATAAATATACCCTATGAATAATGCAATAACCGTAACCGCCCAGCTTATAGGGTAAACCGCCAGCAATATCTCATATGTATGGAAATATCCGAATACCGTAAACACCCATATTATTCTTATTGCGCAAACTCCGATCAAAGACATCACAGCAGGTGCCATGGAATGGCCGTAGCCTCTCATGCACCCTGAAAAAACTTCTATCATCCCGTTTAAAATTTGAAAGGTTACTATAATTTTAATGCGTTCATATCCGAAATCAAGTACCTGAGGATTATCGTTGAAAAAGGAAAGCAGCTGTCTGCCCGAAATAAGAATCGCTATGCTTCCCGCAACTGCAAATATCATCATCTGCATCAGGCATAATCGCATGATCCTGACACAGCGTTCAGGATTTCCTGCACCGTAGTTCTGACCTATGAAAGTCGTTCCCGCCTGACCGTATGCATTCACCATAAAATATATCAAAATTTCTATGTTGAAGCCTGCCGCCGAACCTGCCATGGCATCAGCTCCCAGACTGTTTATTGCCGATTGGATTATTATATTTGAAAAGGAAAAAAGAGTCCCCTGCACACCTGCCGGTATGCCTATAGCAAATATACGTTTCATAATTCCGGCATCAAAACCCAATTTTATCGACTTTAATCTTATCTCGGATTTTTCCTTTCTCAATGCTGCAAACAGCACAATTGCACTTATAAGATTCGCTATTACGGTTGCAAGAGCCACTCCGTCAACCGTCATATGACAAATCAGAACAAAAAATAAATTTAAAAATACATTTATTATCCCCGAAACCGTAAGGACTGTCAGCGGAGTTCGGGTGTTGCCTCTGCTCCTGAAAATAGACGCTTCAAAATTATACAGCAGCACCGCCGGCATACCTGCAATATAAATTCTGAGATAGAGCAGCGCCATATCAAAAACTTTATCGGGAACTTCCATCCACCTTAATATTATAGGTGCAAATATTTCTCCTATAATTACCAAAAATAAACCGCTGATTACAGCTATTATTATTGAAGTTTCTACAGCCGCATGAATTCCTTTTTTATTATTCTGTCCGATAAAATTGGAAATAACTACATTTGTTCCGAGAGATAATCCGAGAAAAAGCCCTACAAGCAGAGTTATGAGCGGGCTGTTGCTCCCTACCGCCGCCATTGCATCACTGCTGACACAGCTCCCTATTATGGCTATATCGGCGGCATTGAAAAATTGCTGCAACATCCCGGTTGCAGCCAACGGAAGCACAAACATTATCATCTTGTCGCCTATACTTCCGTGAATTAAATCTACTTCACGTTTAAAACGCATTCAAATCCTCACCTTCAAAAATCCATACTTCTCTTATATCTGTTCCCACATCACGCAAGGAAAAATTCTTATCCTTCTATAATGCAGTGTCCGGAAGCTGCCTGTTCTCTCAATTTGCAAGCTAAAATCTTTAATCCGCACTTATTATTTCTTGTCTGAATATTTTACACTGTCTGAACATTTTACGCCTTATCAACGCTCATGTCTAATCTTTATCTCCAATAATAATTTCATCAATATAAAGTTATTCGAGTTCATTAAATGAAAGCAGCTGCATTAACAGAAAACTGCATTTTCAACAAAAAATTGCTTGATTCCTCATGAATCTATATTTATTTTACATATTACAGACCGTAATATCTCCGTCACAATCTATTTACATATCAAATTACACTCACAACATCTTCACATTCATGATATATTATTTAAATAAGATATATACACGGGTGCATAATTATATCCGGCTTTATGTATAAAAATGGCGCTTTTACAAAGATATCTAAGTATATTTTAAATATACTCTTTCATAAATCTATCAAAATAATTCAGCAGGAGGAGGGTTTTATGGCAAAACTTTTAATTGTCGACGACGAAGCAAATATAAGAGAGGTTGTCAGGGAATATGCCGAATTTGACGGCTATGAAGTAGATGAAGCGGAAGACGGTATGCAGGCAATATCAAAATGCCGGGATAACGATTATGATATGCTCATAATTGATATTATGATGCCTAAATTGGACGGATTTTCCGCATGCAAGGAAATCCGCAAGAGTACCACTATCCCTATTATCATGATGTCGGCAAGGAATGAGGAATATGACAAGCTGTTCGGATTTGAACTCGGTATAGATGATTATGTTACAAAGCCGTTCAGTCCCAAGGAGCTTATGGCAAGAGTTCATGCCGTTCTTTCAAGAAGTTCCGCCTCATCGAATGAGAATTCCGAAGCTCTTTTAAAATTTGACGGGCTTGTCATAGATATTCCGGGAAGAAGCGTTTCCGTTGACGGACAGCGTATAGATTTAACGCCTAAGGAGTATGACCTTTTATTTTATCTCGTAAAAAACAAGAATATTGCCCTCTCAAGAGATAAGCTCCTGCGTGATGTATGGGGATATGATTTTTTCGGTGATGACAGAACCATAGATACTCATATAAAAAATCTGAGAAACAACCTCGGTAATTATAGAGAAAAAATTATCACACTCAGAGGAGTAGGATACAAATTTGATGACCAACAATAATACAAATTTTGAAGAAAATACATTTGCCGAATACAAAAACTATTCCATAGCTGCGGAAGAAATCCCCGATTGCAGTTGCGGAAAACCTAAAAAGTTTTCACGAGTCGTAAGAAAACGAGGGGAACGCAGTAAATCCATGTTCTACCGCATTTTCACATATTTTACATGCTTCACCATAATAATAATGCTCATACTTTGGCTGCTTCAAATTTTATTTTTGCAGACTTTCTATCAGCAGGTAAAAATTCACCAGCTTTATGACATTGCTTCGACCATAGAAAAGGGCTACGGCGACAAAACGCTCTATGAAAAGATTACCCATGCAACTCAGCGCTCGGATTTATTCATTGAAATAGAGTATTTGGATAACCGCATATATGCCACGTCAAATTATCAGAGCAATCCTGTGAGTCATCTTGCCGAGTCCAGCATAAATAAGGATTATTTAAAAGCTCGCCTTAAAAAGTCAAACGGTGAAGCTGTAGTCGTGCATGAAAAAATCGACAGCGGTAAAAGTGATGATGCTATGGTATATGCATCAGTGCTTGATATTGATGAGAATGGTGAAAATGTGTATCTTTTCATATATTCTCCGCTTCAAGCTGTAGGCAGCACTCTCGATATACTTGCAGAAATGCTCATCATAGTAACTTTTATTTCCATATTATTCGGCGTAGCTATGGCATTCTTTATTTCCAGAAGACTCGCAAGACCTATCAACAGGATCACCTGCGAAGCGGAAAAGCTTGCAAAGGGTGATTATGAAACAAATTTCAACGGTAACGGATATGCCGAAACCGAGGAATTGGCTGCAACGCTGAATTATGCGTCGGACGAGCTTTCAAAAGCCGACAAACTGCACAAGGATTTGATAGCGAACGTATCGCATGATTTAAAGACCCCTCTGACCATGGTTAAATCATATGCCGAGATGATTCGTGATATTTCAGGAGAAAATCAGGATAAGCGAAATAAACATCTCAATGTGATAATAAATGAATCCGACAGGCTCAACGATTTGGTAAATGATTTGACACAGTTGTCAAAGATGCAGGCAAATGTTGACAGCTTGGATATAAAACTCGTAGATCTTCAACAGTTAGCTCGTGAATCCATAGACAGCTTTTCATTTGATGCCGAACAGAACGGCTTCAAGTTCGATTTGACGGTTGAAGGTGCTGTAAAGGTATATGCGGATGACAAGAAGCTGAGACAGGTGTTTGCAAATCTTATAGGAAATGCTGTCAGATATTCGGGAGAAGATAAGCGCATACAAATTCGTTTGACCGAGAGAGAAGCTTCCGTACTTTGCGAAATAGAGGATCACGGACAGGGCGTTGCGGAGGATGAGCAGGATGCAATCTGGGACAGATATTATAAATCCAGCCGCAATCACAGTCGTAATTTAAACGGTACCGGACTGGGACTTTCGATAGTCAAACAAATTTTCATACTGCACAATGCAAAATTCGGTGTATTCAGCAAGGAACAGCAGGGAAGTACCTTCTGGTTCGAGCTTCCGAAGCTCCACGAAAATTAATGAAAGTTACCTGCGAATTTTCGACAAGCTGCAATGCTGCTGCGATTTGCGGTTCGATTATTAATTGAAGTAATAAATCAATAACCGTTATTATTTCATTTTACAAATACAACTATTGAAAAATAGTAGCGTGAATTTTCAGCAGCTTGCAAAGTTTCTAAAATTGCAACGAGGTTATGCATAGTATTTCATGCAACTGCCGCTAAGTACGATTTATAATTTTTCGGATTCGTAATTTAAAAGTTGATAAGGGGCAATTATAAGGCGCCGCTGAAAGGATAGTTTAATGGCAAAAAAAGTATCAACTATATTTGTATGTCAGGAATGTGGCTACGAAAGCCCGAAATGGGCAGGTCAGTGTATCTGCGGCGCATGGAATTCCATGGTAGAGCAGAAGGTTCTTCCTGCGGCGACGGACAGCCGCCGCCGCACCGGCGCAGCCGGTGCGTGCGGACGCTCCGAAGGCGGCACAGCGGGCATCGGTCGACCTGTGCCGCTCGGCACGGTTGTATCCGGAGCGAGCGCCCGAGAGGACACGGGCATTGCGGAGCTGGACCGTGTCCTCGGCGGCGGCTTTGTAAAGGGCTCGCTTACTCTCATTTCCGGCGAGCCCGGTATCGGCAAATCCACACTGATATTGCAGGCTGCCGCTAATATTGCCGAGAAGTACGGAACCGTTATCTATGTAAGCGGCGAGGAATCCGAGGAGCAGATAAAAATGCGTGCAGACCGAATCTGCAAAAGTATTCCTGAAAACCTCTACATTCTGTCCGAAACCAATATCGAAAATATAATATTGCAATTTGAAACCGTCAAACCTGTATTCATGATAATCGACTCTATCCAAACCATGTACTCGGAAGCTTCGGACTCGGCACCCGGTTCCGTTTCACAGGTGCGCATCACAGGCAATGAGCTGATGCGCATAGGCAAGGGCAGTGAAACTCCCATACTCATAGTTGCCCATGTCACAAAATCCGGCGACCTCGCAGGACCGAAAACCGTCGAGCATCTTGTCGACACGGTGTTGAGCTTCACAGGCGAACGAAGCTCCGACCTCAGAATACTCCGCTCCGTAAAGAACAGATTCGGAACAACGAATGAAATCGGAGCATTTGAAATGCGTGAAGAAGGGCTGATCGACGTTACAAATCTTTCTCAAACTTTAATGGAAGATATGGAGGACGGCTCGGAGGGTTCCGTAGCTGCCGCCATATATGAAGGCTCTCGTCCTCTTATTTTGGAAATACAAGCTCTGACAGCTCCTACCAATATAAGTTTTCCTCGCCGCACATCAATCGGTATAGAGCTGAGCAGACTCAATATGCTGCTCGCAGTTCTGGAACGGCGTGCAGCAGTCAATCTTTCAACTCAGGATGTTTATATAAATATAGTCGGAGGTCTGAAGCCGGACGGCACCTCTACCGATTTGGCAGTTGTACTCGCAGTGCTGTCATCATTCAGAGGTATAACCCCTCCGTCACAAACCCTGGCAGTCGGAGAAGTCGGGCTCACCGGCGAGCTGCGCTCCGTAAGGCATGCGGACAAAATACTGAAGGAAGCGGCAAATCTCGGTTTCAAGCATCTCATACTGCCGCAAAAAAATGCACACAGGCTTCAACCCGTAAACGGAATAGAAATAATAGGTGTAAAAACGGTATTTGAAGCTATAAGCATTTTTTCAAAAAAGAAAATTTAACTTGGCAACTCTAAAAGCTCTCTACAAATAGCTTTTATGCCGCATGAAACTATGATATAATGCAAAAGTCGATAAGAAAAGCTTAGACTTATCGCCTGCGATCCGTTAGCTCAGCCGGGAGAGCGTCTGGGTGACAACCAGAAGGTCGATGGTTCAAGTCCATTACGGATCACCACTGATAATACCGCCAAAATCCTTATTTTTTAAAGGCTTTGGCGTTTTTTATTTAGCAATTTCAGATTTTCAATATAGTAAAATATAGTGAAAAATAGTATATTATATCTCACACGCTTCTGCTTGTCCGTCTCCTTGCTGTTGACTTCATCGAGCTTTGCATTAACCTGCGCGTACAACTCTGCTCCAAGTAATTCTTCTAACTTCATTTTGTTTCCTTTCCGAACGCTGACTATGCGCGTTCTTGTAATAGTTTATATGACATATCTTGGTCTAATTTGCGGACAGTTTAAGCCTTAACGCATTTTGGGCAATAAAAAACCACCTTTGCATGTAACAAAGATGGTTGTAAACAATATTTGATTGAAAAAATAAAAAAGAAGTAATTTTAAATAAAAAAGACCCGGAGCCAAAAGGACATCCGAGTACGTTCAAATTCATTATACCATTTTGTTAGCGTCAACAAAATGGATAATTCAGCTTTTCGGCTATTTCTTGAATTGAGAAGATTAAAGGACAAAAAAGTTCTTTAATCGGAAATATTTTTCCTTTTAGTCTTGATATATAAAAATTTAATATATATAATGAGGGTACAAGATGAGCTCGCCTGAAAGTAGGGCGAGGGTAATATAAATACGGCTTGATTGATGATTCTCTTCGTAGAGCACGAAGAGCTGAAACAAAATAATGCTCACTAAGATGATGTCCTCTATAGCAATATAGAGGACTTTATTTTTAAGGAGAATTTATGAATATAAAAGCCCTTACGATTGAATTTTATACGCAATATAAAGATTGTAATGAGATTTTACACAAAGAAAATCGCCCTTATTTTTTTCTAACATTAGAAATTGACGGCTTAATGTATGCTATTCCATTCAGACATCACATATCACACTCATACGCTTTTCATACAATAGAAAATGCTGGTATAGACTTTTCAAAAGCGGTAGTTGTAATCGACGAGTCTTACATATCTGATATCAATGTGAATATTGATAGTGCAGAATACAAAATTCTAAAACGCAATGAAAATAAGATAAAGGTATCTTTCAATAGATATATAAAACAGTTTAAAAAAGCTTTAAAGAATAAGCATATCCCTCGGAATAGAAACTTTATAAAGTTTAGTGCACTACAATATTTTGAAGAATATCTAATAAATAAGTAGATAGCCCTACTTTAAAAGGATGTGTATTTTTATGCCTAAAAAGTATAAGCATCGCAAGACAATCAGCATAAAAGGTAAGCGGTATAATATTTATGCGTATGATCTAATCACTCTCGGTCAAAAGATATCAGATAAAATCAAAGACGTCGAGGAGAAATCCAAGACGGTTGGCGGCGACACGCTTATGTCAGACTGGGCAATTGCGTGTGTCAACGCATATAAACGAAAGTTGTCCGAAAAAACTCGCAGGCACTACATGAACAGTATTAAAAATCATATATTACCTGAAATTGGGCATATGCTAATAGAAGACGTTCGCCCTATTAACTGCCAGAACATCTTGAATAATCAGGAAGGTTTCAGCAAATCACATATAAATACGATATATCAACAGCTACGGTTCCTTTTTAGGCACGCCGTAGGTGACAGGCTTATAGTGTGATAGACCCTACAACAAATCTCGTAAAACCGGGCGGCACGCAAGGTCACAGGAGAGCCTTGACTCCTGCGGAGCGTGAACTTTTCCTCCGTATTGCGGTTACAGATAGACGATACTACATATACCTTTTGATGATGCTATGTGGATGCAGACCTTCCGAATCGTATGCCTGCGAAGTCGAGATTTGAGCTTATCAGAAGGCTATCCGATTCTGCATATCATGGGCACAAAAATGGACAATGCAGACAGGTTTGTACCCGTGCCTGACGAATTTATCAACTCATAAAAAATACTCCACCATTCGAAACTATAGCATGCTATAATAACGGTAATGCGATAAAGGCTATGAACGCTCGCAGAGTGTGGAACAGCTTTTCTCGGCAAATAAACATTGCGATGAGCTGTAAGCTTTACCGCAATGCTCTTATACCGCCGTATCCTATGGCACCTGATCCTGACACCGTACTGTCTTAGGCATGGATACTGCACGTAGCTTGCCTGCAGAGGTTCAAGTCCATTACGGATCACCATTTTTTTATTTTCTGTGAGCTTACTAAGGAGGGAACAGATTATGACAAACGACGACATCATACTTAAATATTCTGATATGGAAATGGAAATTCTCCCTCTTTCAGATTCAAATCCTACCGAATATTTGGAAAAGGCAAACAACATCTATGCGGAATTCTGCAAAGAAGTTAACCCTAAGGACAGAGATATGCTTTGGGAAGAAATCAACCGCCATGTGAGCATGGAAATGGCATTAAAAAAAGGCGTATTCGGTAATCCTTTGGGCGGAATTTAAAAATAAACGTCTGTTAAAAATCCCGGCATTATTACAATGCCGGGATTTTCATTAAATCAGAGCCTAATCATGTACGAGTTTATATGCATAGGCTCTTTATTCATCACAATTTGAATTGAATATTCAATCAGAAATAAATAATGCTCATGCATATGTTCCCAAACTTCAACACATATACATGAGCATTTTAAAATTATAATTACAAATTTTTAGAATCCGGCATTTTAACCAACATCACTTATCATTCAACAGCACATCAAAGGATTTAAAGTACTTAAATACCGCTTTGGCACGAATCTGAGAACGCTTAACATAAGCATATTTTTCAGCCTCCTCATCTGTTGAAGCGACACCTTCCATTAAAGCCTCATATGCCCAATACCTCGAATCCGAAGAATTATTTCTGTTATCACCGAGCATAAGATAGCAGTCATCAGGCACATGAAATACCAACCCGTCATTCTTAACAGTCCACTCCTCTTTCAGATAATCTTCCTCAAGAGGAGTTTCCGAACCGTTAATATATATTTTTCCGTTCCTGAGTTCAACAGTTTCCCCCGGAAGCCCTATGCACCTTTTTATATACAAAATGTCAGGATCAACCGGATATTGAAACAATACGATATCGCCACGTTCAGGATCATCAAACCAATACAGGAATCTCGCACCTATGAGTCTGTCCCCTGTCATTATCGTATTTTCCATAGAGCCGCTCGGCACCTTGGCGCTTATGATTACAAATCGGGTAAGCAGCATCGTTATAACTACGACTATGATAACGGTCTTTATCCAGCCGAAAATCTCCCGTCCTACGGACTTAAATGCCGAATCCTCCTGCTGTACCGATTGTTCATTAAAATCAAATTTGTTTTCTTCCATTACCGGCGGTCACTCCCTTAAAAATTTATACTTCTTTATTTGCTTCCTCTATTACTTTTGATGCGAGATGCTGAGGCATTTCGTCATAGCGCAGAAATTCCTGAGTAAAGCTCCCTTTTGATTGGGTCATGGATCTGAGAGCTATAGCATAGTCAAGTATCTCCGCCATCGGAACCTCGGCAACCAGCTTCTGAATTCCGTGCCCTATAGGCTCCATTCCGAGTATACGGGCACGACGCCTGTTCATGTCGCCCATAACATCACCCATATGAGTATCGTTTACATTTATTTCAAGACGCATTATAGGCTCAAGCAGTACGGGATTCGCCTCAGTTATACCTTTTTTAAAGGCTATGGATGCTGCAATCTTGAATGCCATTTCATTTGAATCTACATCATGATATGAGCCGTCATAGAGAACCGCTTTTATATTTACTACCGGATAGCCTGCTAAAGGTCCTTTTTCCATACATTCACGAATTCCCTTTTCAACTGCGGGAACATAATTCTTAGGAACCGAGCCTCCGAATAATTGTTCCTCGAAATCAAGCTCCGCATCGGCAGACGGTGAAAATTTTATCCATACATCACCGTATTGACCTGCACCGCCGGACTGTTTCTTATGTTTCCCCTGCACATCGGAATAACCCTTTATGGTTTCTCTATATGCAATTTTACGAGGCTTGATGTCTACATCTATTCCGAATCTGTCCTTGAGCTTGGACACTATGATGTTTTGCTGCATTTCACCCTGAGTTCCGATCAAGGTCTGTTTTGTTTCTTTATCCTGACGTACAACGAAAGACGGATCTTCTTCTCTCAGCTTTGCAAGAGCTGTTCCCATTTTTTCATCATCGTTCTTGTCCTTAGGTGAAATTGCCATAAACAGATTCGGCATCTGCGCCTCCACCATAATGTAGGTACGGGATTTACTCTTGTCACACAGGGTATCTGCGGTTTCCGTATATGTAAGCTTAGCCGATGCCACAATATCTCCGGCACAGGCTTCCGGAACCTCAATCTGTTCCTTTCCTCTCAAAACAAGCAGCTTGGCAAGCTTTTCCGTTTTTCCCGTACGAGTATTTACGAGCTCCGCTCCCGCCTTGAGAGACCCTGTTATAACCTTCATTATTGAAATTCTTCCTACGAAAGGATCCGACAGTGTCTTGAATACCCATGCGGTTACAGGTCCGTCAGTCTCAGGAGCTGCGAGATCCTCACCGCCGCTGGCATCTATATATTTATAAGGAGCATGTCGAAGCGGTGAAGGTGCATATTTTCTTATTATGTCAAGCAGCATATCCACTCCCTGACCGTTTTCAGGATCGAATGCAAATACCGGTACAATTTCCGCTCTCGCTACACCGTTGCGAAGACCTTCGTTAAATTCCCATTCTTCAAACACACCCTTGTCAAAGTATTTTTCCATAAGCTCCTCATCAGTTTCCGCGATGAGCTCATTCAGTTCTTCAAGGTGTTCCTGCTCCATAGGATATGTTACAGGCACGCATACCGCACCGAATTTGTTTCGAATATCATCTATCAAATCATCAAATACATATTCATCCTTATCCTTGCGCTTTATCATTATAAATACAGGTTTATTGAGTTCTTTGCAGAAATTCCACGCTTTTTCCGTACCGACCTGTATTCCTGAACCTGCATCTATTACCAATAATGCGGCGGCGGCAGCCTGGATGGCAGTATACATTTCATTTTCAAAATCCAAAAGACCCGGAGTATCTATAAAATTAATTTTTACATCCTTATATTCCACCGGAATCATTGACATGTTTATAGAATGTTTAGTTTCGATTTCCATATTGTCATAATCAGAAACAGTGTTTCCGTCTTCTACGGTTCCGACACGCTTTATAACGCCTGTTTCATAGAGTACAAGCTCCATAAGAGAGGTCTTGCCGCTTCCGCCGTGACCGATAAGTGCAACATTTCTGATGTTTTCACTCGAATAAACCTTCATAACTACTACCCTCCAATATAATAAATTTAAATAATTATTTCCTATGCAGAAATTTATAACCGCAGGACTTGCGCTTAGAAAGTGCATCGGATGAATTTATTATACCAACAACAAGATTGTCATGCAATCTATTGATAAGGTAAACTTTATACTTCTATTTAGTTTTCATCGTCAGAGCTATTTTTTGCTTATCCCTGTCCACCTCTAAAATTCGGACTTTTACCGTATCTCCCACACTTACTGCACTCATAGGATCTTTTATGTAACTGTCGCTGAGCTGTGAAACATGTACCAACCCGTCCTGCTTAACGCCTATATCCACAAAAGCTCCGAAATCTACAACATTCCTGACTGTTCCCTGAAGCTCCATTCCCGGCTTCAAATCCTCAAAGCTCAATACATCCTGACGGAAGATTACCTCCGGCATGGCTTCACGAGGATCTCTGCCCGGCTTTTTAATTTCTTCCACAATGTCGGACAGTGTCATGGCTCCGATACCTATGTCCTCAGCCATGAGTCCTATGCTGCGCTTCAGGCTTCCCTTATCAGGCTTCTTCGCTTTCTTTTTTTTCAGTGCCGGATTGAAATTTTCATCCTCAAGCAATACAGCCAAGGCTGCAAGTCCGCTGTCCGAAAGCTTCCTTTCCTTCTTTTTATAATCGTTGCCGCTTCTCTTTTTTTCTACGGGATATTTTTCACGAATGATATCCTCTATATCGGCAACTCCGCCTCTGTTAAGCAGCTCTTTATCCACACCCAGCTTTTCAAGTAAAGTCTCCGTAGCGGCATAGGATTCCGGATGTACACCTGTTGCATCCAAAGGCTCCGTTCCGTCATTTATGCGGAGAAAACCTGCACATTGCTCATAAGCCTTAGGTCCGAGCTTTGGAACATCCAACAGCTGTTTCCTTCCCGTAAATGCTCCGTGCTCCTCTCTATACTTGACAATATTTTTTGCAATACCGGAGTTTATTCCTGATATATATGAAAGCAAAGACGGCGATGCCGTATTGAGATCCACACCTACTCTGTTTACACAATCTTCCACTACATCTGCAAGTGCTCCGTCCAACATATTTTTATCGAGGTCATGCTGATACTGCCCGACTCCGATGCTCCGAGGCGTAATTTTTACCAATTCCGCAAGCGGATCCTGCAATCTTCTACCTATTGACATAGCACCTCTCGTCGTAACATCCAAATCGGGATATTCCTCACTCGCCAGCTTGGAAGCCGAATAGACCGATGCTCCCGCCTCACTTACTATCGTATATTTTAAATCTTTGCCTGTCTTAGTTATATAATCCGCTATAAATTTTTCAGTTTCTCTGGATGCCGTACCGTTTCCTATTACGACAATGTTCAGATTAAACCTTTCTATGAGCTTCGTTACGGTTTTCTCAGCTCCGGCAATATCATTCTTAGGTTTGGTAGGATATATCGTTCCGTATGCCAGAAGCTTTCCCCTCTCGTCCAAAGCTGCCACCTTGCAGCCTGTTCGATATCCGGGATCAATGGATAGAACTCTTGCATTTTTTACAGGAGGTACCATAAGCAGGTTTTCGGTGTTTTTTGCAAATACCTTTACAGCATCCTTTTGCGCACGTTCCGTTAAATTGCTCCGAACTTCTCTTTCAACGGAAGGGGCTATCAATCTTTTATATGAATCCTCTATTGTCTCCATAAGTAGAGCATACCAGACGGATTCCGTATCTTTGATAATTTCTTTTGAAATCGATTCGATAACGGTTTCAGTATCCACTCGAAGTTTTATCTTCAGCTTCTTTTCATTTTCACCTCTGTTAAGCGCCAACACTCTGTGATTCGGAATGGAAGCTACCGCCTCACTGTAATCATAGTACATATCATAAACCGTTGATTCTTCCGCATCTGCGGCCTCGGAAACCAATGCTCCGCTTTTTTGAGTCAGCTCTCTCACCATATCAATTATCGCTGCATCATCGGAAATCATCTCTGCAATTATGTCACATGCTCCCATGAGTGCTTCCTCGGCATTTACAACTCCAAGCGCCTCATTTATAAAGCTTGACGCTTCGACAAGGGGATTTCCTTCTGTAGGCTTTTGCTCCAAAATTATCAAAGCCAAAGGTTCCAAACCCTTTTCTCTTGCCTTTGAAGCTCGTGTACTCTTCTTCTTTTTAAAAGGTTTGTACAAATCTTCTACACGCTGCAGAACCTCAGCCTCCAATATGTCGGCTTTAAGTTCGTCTGTAAGCTTTCCTTGCTCCTCTATTGCAGCAATTACTTCTTCCTTGCGACTTTCCAGATTTCTCAAATATTCCGTTCTTTCGTTCAAATCTCGAAGTGTAACATCCGACATGCCTCCGGTCATTTCTTTACGATATCTGGCTATAAACGGAATGGTATTGCCCTCATCTATAAGCGCTATAGTTTTTTCCAAAAGCGCCTCGCTTATTTGAAATTCTCCTGCAAGCTTTTCTATCAAATTCATTTTTATCTCCGATTTTCCTAATGTAAATGTCGATAACAGCAGACTGCCGCTCTAAATGAAAATGCTCTCGAATACATTAGTGCGGCAGCCGAATATGTTTATTTCTGTTTTAATTTTTCGTTTATAAAATAATCTATATCCCCGTCCATGACTCTCTGGACATCACCCGCTTCAGCATTGGTACGATGATCCTTGACCATGGTATAAGGCTGAAATACATACGAGCGAATTTGATTGCCCCACGTAATCTGACCGTAGTCGCCTTTAAGCTCTTCTATGCGCTCCTTATGCTCACGTTCCTTAAGTTCTATAAGCTTACTCATGAGGATACGCATAGCCACTTCACGATTTTGATGCTGTGAACGCTCATTTTGACAGGAAACGACTATATTCGTCGGCAAATGAGTGATTCGCACTGCCGAGTCCGTAGTGTTAACGTGCTGACCTCCTGCCCCGCTGGCACGATAGGTGTCTATTCTCAAATCCTCCGGATTTATATCGATAGCCGTATTTTCATCAATTTCAGGTGTAACATCAACGGATGCGAAAGATGTATGCCGGCGTGCATTTGAATCGAACGGCGAAATACGAACTATGCGGTGCACTCCGTTTTCATTTTTCAAATATCCGTAGGCATTCTCACCTTTTATTAGCAATGTGACCGATTTTATACCGGCTTCATCATCCCTCTGCATATCGAGAATTTCTACCTTATATCCCTTACGCTCAGCCCATCTGCTGTACATGCGAAAAAGCATTCCGTTCCAATCCTGTGCATCTATTCCGCCTGCCCCTGCATGAAGCTGCATTATGGCGTTATTTGCATCATATTCTCCGTTCAACAGTGTTTCCAGCTTCAAATCCTCGACAGCACTTTTCAGACTGCTGAAACTTTCCGTTATCTCTCCTACCATGTCGAGATCATCTTCTTCCTCGGCAAGCTGTATCATAATCTCTATATCATCATACGAATTTTCAAGCTTTTCCAATGCTCCCAATCTGCGCTCGACAGATTTTTTTTCCTGCATCAGCTTTTGCCCCTCAGCCGGATCATTCCATAAATCTTCACGCTGAAGCTCCTTATCTATCGCTTCAAGACGTTTTCTAAGCTCTTTAGATCCCAACGCATCGCTCAGCTCCGTAAGCGATTGCTTTACAGAGGTCATATCATATTTTATCTGATCAAGTTCAATCATCATTGAGCTCCTATTTTTCAACACTTATAGGCTGATCTAACGGCAGCTCGTTTCCCGGTCTGCCGTGACAATTTTTATATTTTTTGCCGCTTCCGCAAGGACAAAGATCGTTTCTGCCTATTTTAGGTCTGTCTCTCTTTACAGTAGCCTGTTTCGGTGCGGACGCCTTTGGCGCCGCTCCCGGCATCTGTCTTTCGGCTGCGGCAGCTTCTCTGCCTCTGTCATAAGCGGATTCGGCCTCCGCCTTACGCTCGCTGCCTCCCGATATTACCTGCTTTCGCTGAGAATCGGTGCGTACCGTGACATTAAAGGCGAACTTTACGGTATCTTCCTTGATATTGCTTATCATTTCTTCAAACATATCAAAGCCTTCATTTGCATAAGCCATTGCGGGATCCTGCTGTCCTATCCCTCTCAGTCCTATCCCCGTACGAAGCTGATCCATCGCATCTATATGATCCATCCACTTATTGTCTACAACTCGGATGATTATCATGCGCTCCAGTTCCCTCATACGTTCGGAGCCGATTTCTTCTTCCTTGGCTTCATACAGCTCTTTAATCTTTTCGTGTATGATATCTGTAAGCTCTTCGACCGTCAACTGTGAGTTATCTTTGATTTCAAGTACGAAATCCGAACAAAGACCTTTTATCTGTTTCTCCAAATCAGCTAAATCCCATTCTTCTGAATATTTGGAATCCGCAACACAGCTCTCTATATGTTCATCCACAAATTCAAATGCCATGTTGAGTACATGATCCTTCAGATCCTCGCCTTCTATAACTCTGCGTCTTTCACTGTAAATAATTTCACGCTGCTTGTTCATTACATTATCGTATTGCAGCACGTATTTTCTGGAAATAAAATTTCTGCCTTCAACCTTTTTCTGCGAATTTTCTATAACCTTTGTAAGCGGCTTCGCTTCTATCGCATCTTCGCCCGAAGCACTGAACCGACTCATCATAGCTTGTATACGCTCGCCTCCGAAAAGTCTCATAAGCTCATCGTCCAAGCCTACAAAGAAGTGTGTCGAACCCGGATCTCCCTGACGACCGGCTCTGCCTCGCAGCTGATTATCTATACGTCTCGATTCGTGTCTTTCAGTTCCTATTATATGTAAACCGCCCAGCTGTATAACCTGTTCCTGCTCATCATGCCTTTCGGCTTTGAACTTTTCATGTAAACGTTCAAATTCTTTGCGAGCCTTTATCAGCTCCTCATCCTCAAGAGGTATAAGACTGGAAGCATACGATATTGTTTCTTCATCATAACCTGCTTTGCGCATCTCCTTTTTAGCTTCAAATTCAGGATTCCCGCCCAGTATGATATCCGTTCCTCTACCCGCCATATTAGTGGCAATGGTAACCATTCCCAATCGTCCCGCCTCGGCGACTATGGCTGCTTCTTTCTCATGATGCTTAGCATTCAGCACATTGTGCTTTACTCCCCGCTTTCTCAGCAAATCGCTTATAGCTTCGGATTTTTCTATTGAAACCGTACCTACAAGCACGGGTCTGCCTGTTTCATGTATATCGCATATCTCATTGACTATCGCATTAAATTTCGCATGCTCGTTCAGATATACACTGTCATCATAATCCTTACGCTGCATCGGTCTGTTCGTAGGCATAACTATAACATTCATATTATAGATATCACGGAATTCTTCTTCTTCCGTCTTTGCCGTACCTGTCATCCCCGAAAGCTTGTTGAACATACGGAAATAATTTTGAAGAGTTACCGTTGCAAGAGTCTTTGATTCACTCCTTACCGCAAGTCCTTCTTTTGCCTCTATAGCCTGATGCAGACCGTTGCTGTAACGTCTTCCCTGCATGAGTCTTCCGGTAAATTCATCCACTATGATGATTTCTCCGTCCATGACTACATAATCCACATCTTTTTTCATAATGAAGTTGGCTTTAAGTGCCTGCATTATATTGTGGTTAAGTTCCATATTCCCCGGATCCGAGAAATTTTCCACATCAAAATAATCCTCGCACTTGGCAACGCCGTCTTCAGTAAGTGAAACCGTCTTATCCTTTTCTTCCATGGTAAAGTCGACATCAAGCTTAAAATCCCTTACAAATCTGTCCGCTTTCATGTACATATCGGTAGATTCTTCACCCGCTCCGGATATTATCAGCGGAGTACGTGCTTCATCTATCAATATGGAATCGACTTCGTCGACTATAGCGTAATTCAGTTCACGCTGCACCATCTCCTGCTTATATGTAACCATATTGTCTCGGAGATAATCAAAGCCGAACTCGTTATTTGTACCATAAGTAATATCACACTGATAGGCACGACGACGATCATCGGTTTTAACCGAATGAAAAACGCCTCCTACAGTCAGACCGAGGAAATTATAGAGCTTTCCCATCCACTCCATATCACGCTTTGCCAGATAGTCGTTGACGGTAACTACGAATACGCCTTTCCCTTCCAAGGCGTTGAGATACGCCGGCAAAGTTGCCACTAAGGTTTTGCCTTCACCTGTTTTCATCTCTGCTATACTGCCGTTATGAAGAGCTATACCGCCTATTACCTGCACGGGGAAATGCTTCATTCCCAGAACTCTGGAGCTTGCCTCACGGCATACCGCAAAGGCTTCCGGCAACAGAGAATCCAAGCTTTCTCCTTTATTCCGACATCTGTCTTTAAATTCTTCCGTCTTTGCTTTAAGCTCCGCATCCGTAAGTTTCTGCATATCTTCATCCAGAGCCAAAACCTTATCGGCTGTTTTTTGAAGCTTTTTGACTTCTTTCTTGTTGAGATCTCCAAATACCAACTCCATTAAACCCATCGCTTTATGTACCTCGTTTCTGTTTTGTTTGTATAATGTTCAAAGACGTGACCGCAAGATCACGCCTTTGTGGATATTCGATTATATTATGCCGCTTGCTGTTCTAAGACAACAGGCTGAAATCCTACTTTTCCACGAAAGCATCATAGATGGCACGAATTGCATTTTCAAACTGATTGTTTTCGACCCCTACAATGATGTTCATCTCACTTGAGCCCTGATCTATCATGCGAATATTTACACCTGCATTGGTAAGTGCCGTAAACAGCTTCGCACTAACACCGAGTCTGCGATTCATACCCAATCCTACCGTCGCAATAAGCGCCATATCGTCGTACACTTCTACGGAATCAGGCGCCAGTCTACGCTCTATATCATCCATGATGTCCTTGAGCTTCCCTTCAAGCTGGGACTTTGAAATGACTATGCATATGGTATCTATACCGCTCGGCAGATGCTCAAAGGATATATCATTAGCCTCTAATATTGAAAGCAGTCTCTTTACAAAGCCTACCTCCGAATTCATCATATTTTTATATAAAGAGATTACCGCAAAATCTTTTCGTCCGGCAAGACCTGTGATAACACTTGAATCATCTCTCGGCGTATCCGATATGATAGTTCCCGGACTGTCCGGTTCATTTGTATTCCTTATATTTATAGGAATATTGACCTCTCGTACCGGAAATACCGCATCCTCATGAAGCACACCTGCTCCCATATAAGACAGTTCTCTGAGTTCTTTATATGTTATACGGGTAATAGGCTTAGGGTTATCTACTATGCGGGGATCAGCCATGAGAAATCCCGATACATCCGTCCAGTTCTCATACATATCGGCATTTACAGCCTTTGCTACCAATGAACCGGTTATATCCGAGCCTCCCCGTGAAAAGGTAACTATTTCTCCGTCAGGACCCGAGCCGTAAAATCCCGGAACTACTGCACGCTCATGCTTTGAAAGCTCCTGTGCCAAAGCTATATTTGTTTCTACGGAAAGATGCCTTCCCCTTTCGTCAAACTGTATCAATCCTGCGGGGTCAACAAAATCATATCCCAAAAATGCAGCCGTCAACTTACCACAGAGATATTCACCTCTGCTGGCTATATAATCGGCAGTCATCCCCGGCTTAAGATTCTTTCTGATTTCTTCAAGATCTCTGTCTATACCTACATCAACCTTGAGATTAAGCTCCATCATTCTGTATCTGTCACTTATGACCTGAAATACATGATCCGTTGTAAAATTATGATCAATATGAGTTTTGCACAGATAAAGTAAGTCGGTAATCTTGCTGTCGTCCGAATATCTTTTCCCCGGCGCCGATACTACAACATATCTTCTTTCATCATCAGACAGCACTATATCTTTGACCTTCTGGAGCTGTATAGCATCCGCCACAGACGACCCTCCGAATTTTACAACCTTTATACCCATATAAAAAACCTCTCTATCATAAACCGAACGCCGCCGCTTTTACAGACCGCAGGTATCGGTAAAAATTCATTCTCTAACTGTATACTTTATCTCATATAAAAGAACCGGTCAACAAAAATTAAATCAAAACATCTTTATATGTAAAGTTTTAATAAAAAGTTAATAAACTTGAAATCATGCGCTTTTCGACATTTAAAAAATATTTCAATCAGTGGCATCTCAACAACCGTTCCTTAATAACATTAACTGAGAACCATCAATTTAAAGAGTTTTGCAAACATCCTTCATTCAAATATTTTAAACACATTCTTCATTTCGAATTATCCCACAGTCCCGCAAAAATGTTGTATACTTGAAATATTGCTTATAAGCTTTACAGTTTTTAATTTCGGAGGGCAATAAATCTGATATGAAAGAGAAGCTTACCGTCATCAGAGGCGGACGTGATATACCTAAAGAAAATAACGGAAGGCGTTTCCTCAAAGGATTCATCACTGCCACCCGACTTATGGGAGTGACGGGCATGGAGCTTGTATGGGACGTATTGCTTGATTCCAGGATAGAAACTCTTCATCAGATTTTTTATCTGGATTCTGAGGAATACGGTATAGAAACTTTTATGCAGGAATACGGAACCGAGCCTCCCAAAATAGTATCCGAACGAAATCGTCTGGTGGGTGCACTGGGCGGTGCTATGATATCCATAAATGAGAGAGAAGCCCGTTTTGTGCTTCAAACACATGCTGCCATAAGCGCAACCCATAATCAAAAGCTTCCGGATGGACGTGAAAAATTTGCACATATGCTGGAGCCTGTACAGGAGCTTTCAAAAAACGAATATTTGGAGCTTATGCAAAAGGAATGCGGAAGCATAGATTCCGAATGGTTCGCAATCAATTATTTTATTATGCGAACCTTTGCCGGCGACGAGCGTGCAGCCTCATATCTTCTTGCTGATAAAAGCTCTTACCCTGAAACTTTAAATCCTGCAACTACCCCTGAATGTCCTAATTTTAAAGCTTTTCAATTCGGACATTCCGCCACTTTATACAGAAACAATATAAAATCAGGGGAAAAAAATTCGGAAACGACCTATATTTGTGAATCCCTTATAGAAACAGATAACCGCTATCGACTTATAGTTTCGGAAATAGAGCTTCAAAAAAATCCTTTTGCCATTTTAAATGCCCGACTTTGTTCGGAGCTCCGAATATCAGGTACAGAAGCCGCTATGCTTATGGACAGATCGGAATTCATAACCGTATTTGATATTCCGGATCCGGATGAAAATATGCTGGAAGCCTTCAACAGCTATGTTGAGAATTTTACCGAAACTCAATATGAAAACGGAACCTTATATATAGATTTCAACAATACAAACAATCATGTGAACAAACAGCTTTATCGCATAAACGACGATATCCGTGTCATGTACTTTATGACGCTTTCCAATCAAATTTTAATCATAGGCTATACTCACGATGCCGTATATGAAGCCGAATTTCGCCTGAGTCTGGCTCTCATGCCGTATATAACGGTCATAAATATGAAGTACGAATTTAAAGAACCTATAATTTATGAATTTATGCAGAGTGATTTTGATGATTTTGAAAGCTTTGTGGATTATCTGGGCGGACACCCGGAACAATAAAAAATGCCCTCCTTACTGGTTGTCCAGTAAAGAGGGTACATATCCGTCAAACGCAGGGTTCCTTTTATCCGAATAAGTGCGGCTATTGGAGCTTTCTCTCTATACGCTGCGCTTTTACGGCACTGAACCTTCCGATAATCAAATGAATCCGTATTCCGACAGCAGGCTCAGTATCTGAAAAGCGTACAGCCTCGAAATCCGTCCTGTCCCGAATCATCCTTTCAGTCGGTTGAAATTTCCAATAGCTGTACGCTCTTTTATCTATCTACTTTTTTAATGCAACCATACCGGTCTTCATCATCGAAATAATTCCGTAAGGTTTAAAGGTTTCCACCATGGAATCCGTCACATAATCGTCGGCAGTTGCTTCTATCATTATCGAATCAGCCTTTATATCCAAAATTCTTGCTCTGAAGGCTTCCGCCAGCTGCAATATATCCTTGCGAGTTTCCATGTTCGCCCCGAGCTTCATTATAAGGAGTTGTCGGCTCACAACCGGCTTATCTGTCACATTTTCAACCTCTATGATTTCCTGGAGCTTAACAAGCTGCTTTATCACCTGATCTATAATGTATTCATCTCCATCCACCACTATGGTCATGCGTGTAACATCGGGATTCTCCGTAGCACTCGCAACAATGGATTCTATATTATATCCACGGCGACCGAAAAGCCCTGAAAGCCTTCTCAACACTCCGGGTCTATTTTCCATCAGAGCTGAAATAATATGTTTCATAAATAAGCCCCCTTTATAATAAAGCGAAATTTTTTCGAAATATTGCATAAAAAATTTATTTTCATACAATAATTATGTAAACTGTACAGGATTTGATTATAATTTTATTGCAATAATTTCCATAGCCTTAAACCTATGCGATTTTAACATTTATACCCATGCAGCCTCTATAATCCACATTTTATCCACTATCTTTTGTGGATAACTGCATACACTTAAAACGTTGGTTTTTCAATAGTTTCACAAAACATATAAGGTATGCAACAGAAAAGTTATCCACAATAAAATATAATGTTCCTCAATTTATACACAGGTGAAAATTCTTCTAAAAAACCCCGCTGTCAATATGAAAATTTTCGTTTTTATATTATGCACAAAAAATTTATTTTTTACCTTATGCACAATTTATTTTATGCCTATATTTCCAAATCTCATAAAAATGTTATATTGATGTGTCTGTCACGGTTTGTTCATTATTGCGACTATAATAGCGATTTCAAATATTGCAAGTCCCAATATAACAAGCAAAACTTTCCACGGGTTACCCCTTTTTTTAGGTTCCATATCCGCTCCTCACTTTAAATCTTCGGGAGTAAACCACAATACAGGCTTTGAATAATATTCCTGAATTTTTTTAATTTCTCCCCTTGTTTCTAAAAACAACTGCTTTTTTTCCTTCAAATACTCTACATGCTCATCAAGACTCTTGTGTGTAAAATGATGATTCACAGTCGGATCATATTTTAAATCATAGCCGTCCTCTTTAAGTGTAAGTTCCATTTCGGCTGCACAAAGTCCGCAGCGCACAGCTCCGTTATATGAGATGTGCATAACGCTGCTTCCGCAGAAAGGACAGACAAGAACATCCTTATCGGCAACATTGCCTCTCGTAGCTCCTATATTTTTATCCGTTTTTCCGCTCGCCAGAAGTTCTGCCAGATTTTGAAGCTTTTTCAGATTTTCGCCTTTGACACTGTCGCCCGGCAAGGTGGCAAGTATAACCTCGCTACCTATAACATTCATATGCAGTTTCTTGCAAAACATCAGCAAGTCTTCGTATGCCAATCCTTCCCAGTCATCATATCCGTAAGAATTAACGATAACGCAATCCGTACAATTGAAATTCGGATAATCCGCTACCAGCGAAATCAACCTGTCAAGTACACGCTTAATCATCGTATGACCGCCCAGCATATATGAAGGAGCAGCCACTACAACCTTATCAGAATGTTTGACATTCCTTATAATAAAGTCCAAATCATCTTTTATGACACACTTTGAACCTCGCGGAACACATGAATAACAGGCATTGCAATTTTCAATATCCAAGCTGCAAAGATTTATCATAACTTTTTCTGAATCCTCCGGAAAATGGCGCATAACTTCCTTTACTGCCAATTCCGAATTTCCTCCCTTGCGCGGTGACGATACTATCCCCAAAATACGCATGATTATTCTCCTGTTCTACTTCAAATATATTCACGGTTCATATTCTCTTACATCATGGTAAAGGATTATCCGTTATGTCGCTATTTTGAAACCGGAAGAACCATTCCTCCATAGGTTTTATTTATAAAGTCTTTGCATGCATCGGATTCCAAGGCAGCTACCAGTTTCTTTATCGCATCTTTATTTTCGTTGCCTTCCTTTACCGCTACAATATTTGCATATTTCTTTGCAATATCGTCGCTTTCAAATGCCAATGCCTGCTCCGCATTGAGATTTGCAGACAGTGCATAATTGCCGTTGATGATGCCGAAGTCCGCATCTTCAAGAGATCTTGCAACCGCTGCCGCTTCAAGCTCAAGGAATTTGATTTTATGAGGATTTTCAACTATGTCTTTAGGTGTAACAGTCAGTCCCGCATTTTCAGGAAGAACTATAAGTCCCTGATCCTCAAGCATAAGGAGTGCTCTCGCCTCATTTGTCGTATCATTCGGAATAGCTATCTGTGCGCCTTCTTTAATATTTTTTAAATCTTTGCTTTTTCCCGGAAATATTCCCATAGGCTCGTAATGAACAGCTGCTACCGATACCAAATGAGTTGAATTTTCTTCATTAAAATTATCGAGATAAGGTTTGTGTTGGAAGAAATTAGCGTCAAATTCCCCACTTTCAACGGCAGTATTAGGAATTACATAATCGGTATATTCTTTCACCTGCAGGTCTATTCCCTCGTCTGCGAGCTGATCCTTTATCGATGCCAGAATCTCTGCATGAGGCGTTGTTGATGCCGCAATCTTCAACACCTCCGATTTTGTTTTATCGGCAGAATCAGCACTTACATCACCCTTTTTTGAATCTCCGCAGCCTGCGAAAGAAAATACTGCGAGACTGAGTACAAGTCCTGCCGCTAGTACCTTTCTGAATGATAAATGTCTTTTCATAATTTTTATCTCCTTTTTAAATTTAATTACAAAAATAAGTGTACTAACCGTTTTTAGGTTAATACACTTATTATAATATTTTATAAACACCTAAACAAGAGTTTACATAATGCTTCCGACGACTTTTATCTACGAATTCTTTTGTCAGTCTTTCTTACAATTACAGTTCCTAAGGACTGCACACATTGAACCAATATAACCAGTAGGATCAGGGTAAATATCATAACATCGTCCTGATAGCGGTAAAATCCGTATCTGAGTGCAATGTCGCCCAGACCTCCGGCGCCTACAGCTCCCGCCATTGCAGAATAGCCGAGCAGAGTTATAAGCGTTATAGGAACTCCGACCAATATTGAGGGTCGACTTTCCGGAAGCAGTACTTTGAATACTATCTGCGGAATAGTAGAGCCTGTGGCGTGTGCCACTTCTATAAGTCCGTCATCTATTTCCATAAGAGAAGATTCTACAAGACGAGCTACAAAGGGTGCTGCCGCTATCACCATTGCCACTATTGCACCTTTTACCCCTGTAGCAGTTCCTACAAGGCTTCTTGTAAACGGCATAAGCGCTACCATCAATATTATAAACGGCATTGAACGACCGATATTTACAATCCAACCCAGTACAATATTTACTATACGCTTAAACAGTGACGGCTGCATTATGGAGTTTTCTGCGGTAATAGTCACAAGCACTCCCAAAGGCAGACCTATTACATATGCGAAAAATGTTGAAACGAAGATCATTATCATGGAATCTCCGGTGCCTTCAAGAAACATCTTTCCGTATTCAGCGAAAAATTCTGAAATTATATCCATCATTTCAAACCTCCCGACGTTTCCGCAAGGAGCAGCTTTGTCAGCTCATGCTGAGGATTTTTAAAAACGTCTTCCGTACTTCCCTGTTCGATTATGCTCGCATCGTTTATAACGGCAACCTTGTTGCAAATCTTATTTACCACACCGATTTCATGCGTGATAATGATTATAGTAACCCCAAGCTTCTCATTGATTTTTTTAAGAAGCTCCAGCAGAGATTTTGTAGTCAGGCTGTCAAGCGCCGAGGTGGGTTCATCGCAGAGAAGAATTTTCGGATTGTTAGCCATAGCTCTTGCAATGGAAACTCTCTGCTGCTGACCTCCCGAAAGCTGAACGGGATAATTGTTCGCTTTATCAGCAAGGTCTACCATTTCCAGCAATTCCTCAACTCTGCGGCTGCGTTTATCCTTAGGAACTCCGCAGATCTCCAACGGATAAGACACATTCAATCTTACCGTGCGCTGCATAAGCAGGTTAAATCGTTGGAAAACCATTCCTATATTTCGTCTGAGTTCAAGCAGGTCTCTGCCTGCCAGTCCCGTTATATCTCTGCCGTCTATCAGAATTTGTCCCGACGTAGGACGCTCCAGCAAGTTGATGCAACGAAGCAAGGTACTCTTTCCTGCACCGCTCATCCCTATGATTCCGAATATATCACCGTCTTCGATGGTCAGATCTACATTTTCTATAGCGCTGAAATCCCCATGATCAGTGCTGTAGACCTTTGACAGATCCTTAATCTCTATCATTGCATTCTCCTTATTTTATGCGTTCAACCGCCCTATCGACCCGGCGGTTTAACAGCCGAATGATAAAGGCATACTTTAAGATTATATCACGATATAATTTCCTCTGTAAATCATATGTGCGGTATTGTAGAATAAAAATGAGTATAAAATGCAAAAAATCATGATAAGGATTCCCTTTTTATGATTTTTCGGAAAGGATTTAACTATGAAAGCAATTATACAAAGAGTAAGCAATGCATCCGTTACGGTTGACGGAAAAATTTGCGGAAAAATAGATGCCGGTTTGATGGTTCTCTTGGGAATAGGTCTAGATGACGATGAGAGCAAGGCTCAAAAATTAGCTGATAAAATAGCCGCTATGCGCATATTTGAAGATAAAACTGAAAAACTGAACCTTTCGGTATCTGATATAAAAGGTTCAGTTCTTGTCGTATCTCAATTCACTTTATATGCCGACTGCCGTAAGGGCAACCGCCCCGGCTTCTCCGCCGCAGGACGACCCGAGCTGGCGAAACCGCTTTACGAATATTTCACGAAACTTTTGAGAGATAAAGGTCTTCATGTAGAGACGGGAATTTTCGGGGCACATATGCAGGTCAGCCTTTGCAATGACGGTCCTGTCACTATTCCTTTAGAGTATTGAGCTTAATTCTCACATATTTTCTTTTGCATATTTTCGCACTATATTAAGGAAAGCTGTCTGCCACTCATTGAATATTTTATCTCTGTGATATACGATATTCAAACTTCTGGTCAGCAGCTTATCCTCTATTTTAACCCTTTCAAGTTCTCCGCTTTCCAATTCTTTTTTTACAAGCATATAAGGCAGAACAGCTATTCCCAAATCTTCTTTGGCAGCATTTATAAGGGCTCCGGTATTGTTTGATTCCCACAGGGGATCGACGCTGATGCCGTATATATTCATTATATGATCAAACTGTTCCCGTACCCCCACTCCTTTGTTTCTTAACAAAAATTCGCAGTCTTTCAAATGCTCGAATCTCACTCTTTTGCGATTTAAAAGAGTATTTCCCGGTGCACATACCACTACGATCTGATCCTTGCTGAAAGCTTCCTGCACAAGCAGTGTTTCTTCCGGTATATTTTCCATGACAGCTATATCGATCTCATGCTTATGAAGCTTTTCCTTCAACATTGTCGAGCCGCCTACAGTGACTTTGACTCTTACATTTGGATAAGCTTCTTTCATTTCCTTTGAAATGAGATGCATCATCAAAGTGCCCACGGAAATATTTGCACCGACTCTTAAGGTTCCTCTGCCGGAGATATTTTCAAACTCCTCTTCAATCTGCTCCATGAGATCAAAAATCTGCTTTACATACTTATATAGTAGATCTCCCTCTTCCGTAGGATATAAGCTTTTAGGATAGCGTTCAAACAATTTTTTATTATAGTGATTTTCCAATTCACGAATCGCCTGACTGACAGAGGGTTGAGTAACAAAAAGACTCTCTGCCGCCAATGTCATATTTCTCAGTTCATACACCTTTATAAAAATTCTTAACTGTCTTCTATTCACCTTAATTACCCTTTAATTCACTTATATCCAAGTAATATATCTTTATTATAACATAATCAAATAAATATAATATATATTATCTATAATAAGTCAATATATATTTAAATAAATTTTTCGTATAATCTAAGCAGTCATTCAAGTATTTTCATAGTTAATGTAATCTATCCGAAAATTTTATTTTTTTATAATATCGAGTACAGTTTTCCTCTACTGCGTGTGCCATACGTTAAGAATGATACTCAACATCTCCCCGCTGCTTACAGCATAATACTCTCTTGTGACAAAACAGAAGCAAAGCCGCAACGATCTTCCGTAAAAAAAGCAAACG
>JBQNCA010000012.1:0-51978 GCA_052169645.1 Anaerovoracaceae bacterium | reverse complement strand
AATCATGGAGCTGTTGATGAGCTTAAAGAATTGGGACTGCAGGACGGTGATGTAGTGAGAGTCAAAGATTACGAATTTATATTTGAAGAAGAATAATTCCGGGAGCCTTACGATATGATTAACAGAGATTTGTATGAGCAGAGAGAATATGAGATTTTGTCACCTTTAGCGACTAAAGCGGCGGAATCCAAAGGGCGAATTGAACCGGAAGCCCCTTGCGAGCTTAGGAGTGCATTTCAGCGAGACAGAGACAGAATTATTCATTCAAAGGCATTTCGACGTCTTATGCATAAAACACAGGTATTCTTAGCTCCGGAAGGGGATCATTTCAGAACACGCCTGACTCATACTCTTGAGGTTGCGCAGATTGCAAGAACAATTTCCGGAGGCTTGGCTTTAAATGAGGATTTAACGGAAGCTATTGCGCTCGGTCACGATTTAGGCCATACACCTTTCGGACATAACGGCGAAGAATTTTTAAACGAACGACATGTAAACGGATTTAAACATAATGAGCAGAGTCTAAGAGTGGTGGATATTCTGGAATCGGGATCCGACAGTAGAGGCTTGAACCTTACAGCTGAAGTAAGAGACGGGATTGCACATCATACCGGAGAGATTTTACCTTTTACAAGAGAAGGCGGAATTGTTAGACTGAGCGACCGCATAGCTTATATAAATCATGATATAGATGATGCAATCAGAGCCGGTGTAATATCTGAAAATGACCTTCCGAAAGACTGTATACGAGGGCTTGGAGACAATCACAGGACAAGGCTCAACACTCTTATAAGGGATGTAATCGCTACAAGCGAAGCTGCAGGGGAAATCTGCCAAAGCCAGGACTGTTTATATTATCTCAACAAGCTTAGAACTTTTATGTTTGAGAACGTTTATAAAAGTAAGCTTGTAAAAAAGGATTCCGAGATGGTTAAGGTAAAGCATCTTATATTTTCACTGTATGATTATTTTTTGGAACATCCTGAGGAAATGCCGCAGGAACATATGGAAATGCTGTATCTTTACGGAGCGGAAGAGGTAGTAAAGGATTATATCGCAGGTATGACAGACAGGTATGCTATACGAATTTACAAGAAAATATTTGTACCTGACGGTTGGAAATAAAAAGGAATCTGAAAATTTTCAGCGAATAAAATAGTTAGGATTGTTTTCGGAGGGAATGCAAAAGTGAGTAGCGTAGTTGACGAAATTAAAAGCCGGTGTAATATCATTGATGTTATAGGCAGATATGTTCAGCTAAAACGTGCAGGAAGTGCATATAAAGGGCTTTGTCCGTTTCACGGTGAAAAGACGCCGTCCTTTACGGTTAATGAAAGTGACGGATATTATCACTGCTATGGCTGCGGTGAACATGGAGATGTGTTCACATTTTTGCAAAAAATAGAAAATATAGATTTTACCACCGCTTTGTCAAAGCTCGCCGAGGAATACGGCGTAGACATGGAAAAGTATGGATATCGGGATGATAATAAAAAGAAGCGCATCTTTGATATGAATAAAAAAGCGGCAAGATTTTATTTTGAAAATCTTATAAAATCTGCAAATCCCGGATATGATTATTTAATTCGAAGACAGCTGGATCCTGCATCAATAAAGAAATTCGGATTGGGATATGCTCGTGATGAATGGCATGACCTTTTAAATCATATGAGTGCTATGGGTTATGAGCCTAAAGAAATGGAAGCGGCAGGGCTGTTATCCTTTTCTAACGGAAAGTATTTCGATAAATTCAGAAATCGTGTAATATTTCCCATAATAAATACCGGAGGCAAGGTTATAGGCTTCGGAGGCAGAGATTTGGGTGATAAAGGACCTAAATATTTGAATTCTCCGGGTACACCCGTATTTTTTAAAGATAATAATGTTTTCGGTTTAAACCTTGCGAGAAATGAAATAAAAAAAGCCGATTATGCCATAGTGGTTGAAGGCTACATGGATATGGTTTCATTATATAAAAACGGTATTTGCAATGTAGTAGCATCCATGGGAACAGCGCTTACAGAACATCAGTGCATGTTGCTTAAAAGATATACAAATACGGTTATCTTATCTTATGATTCCGATGCTGCGGGACAAAAAGCGGCAACAAGAGGTATTGATCTGTTGCAAAAGGCGGGAATGAAAGGCAAGGTTTTAAAAATTCCTGACGGCAAGGATCCCGATGATTATGTAAAAAAGCATGGGAAGCTTGCATTTCTTGAGCTTGTAAATAAAGCTGTTCCGTATGAAGAATATCTTATTTCTTTGATTCGCATAAAACATGATATTGATAATATTGAAGGAAGAACCGACTTTTTAAAGGAAGCAGCTAAGCTTCTGAGAGGATTTTCACCTGTTGAAAAAGCTGTTTATTCAAAGCAAATAGCAATGGAAACCGGTATTTCAGAAGCAGCTGTACTTGCAGAGGTAAATATTTCATCTGAATTCGACAAAAATGTCAAAAAAGCTGATGCCCTGATTTCATCGCATGAACTTTCAAATATCGGTAACATCGGTGTGCAGGAACATTTTATAGCTTTGCTCGCACTTGATTCAGAGTATATGAGCAGGATAATTCCATATGAGCAGGTGTTTGAAGAACCTGTTTACCAACGTATTTATATGGCAATAAAAGATGTATATACGATTGATGCCGATGCAGATTCGGAAAAGCTTATGGATGCGATGGAGCCTGATGATATCGCTTATTTTCAAAATATAATAAGCAGTGTTATTGTCAATGAAAACAGTGATACGGTATTTGAAGAGTGCAGAAGCAATCTTGAAAAGATAAAAAAAGAGCACGATAGAGAGGTCTTAATGCGAATGCTTGAAACCATTCCGGATATACCTGAAAATGAAGATCAGTTAAACAAAATATTTTTACAATTACAGAAAATTAATGCTAAATAAAATCAGCTTTTTAAATAACAATCAGTTTTAAAATTTACCCTATGGAGCGTGATGCACAATGAAAGAACTTTTTAATGAAGATGCTAATAATGAAGCTCAGAACACGGAATACCTCAATATCCTTATCGCAAAAGGAAAATCTAAAGGCAATCTGACATACAAGGAAATATCTGATCAGATTGATACCGTAGATCTTGATAAGGAACAGATGGATGAGCTTTATGAAGTGCTCATGACCAATGGTATAGAAATTATCTCGGAAACGGAGCCTGATGATTTTGAGTTGAATGAGCTCAGTAACGAAGACGAGGCTGATGAAGAAGACGGAAAAGAAGAAAACTCCAAGGATTTTGAAGCAGTTATGACAAAGGGCATCACTGTTGATGACCCTGTAAGGATGTATCTTAAGGAAATAGGCAAGGTTCCTTTGCTGACGGCGGAAGAAGAAATTGAGCTTGCAAAACGTATGGAACTTGGAGATGAAGAAGCGAAGAAAAAGCTCTGTGAGGCAAATCTGAGGCTTGTAGTAAGTATAGCAAAGCGTTATGTGGGACGAGGCATGCTATTTTTGGATCTTATTCAAGAAGGGAATCTGGGACTCATAAAAGCTGTTGATAAATTTGATTGGAAAAAAGGTTATAAGTTCAGTACCTATGCTACATGGTGGATAAGGCAGGCAATTACCAGATCTATTGCGGATCAGGCAAGAACTATCAGAATTCCTGTGCATATGGTTGAAACGATAAACAAGCTCATTCGTATATCAAGACAGCTTTTGCAGGAATACGGTCGTGAACCTACACCGGAAGAAATTGCAAAAGAAATGGATATTACCGTTGAAAAAGTAAGGGAAATTTTAAAAATTGCTCAGGAACCCGTTTCTTTGGAAACGCCTATAGGAGAAGAAGAAGACAGCCATTTGGGAGATTTTATACCTGATGATGATGTTCCGGCTCCGTCTGAAGCAGCAGCATTTTCTATGCTGAAGGAACAGCTCGTTGAGGTTTTGGATACGCTTACCGAGCGTGAAAGAAAAGTTTTGAAGCTCAGATTCGGATTGGAAGACGGCAGAGCTCGTACTTTGGAAGAGGTAGGTCGTCAGTTCGATGTAACCAGAGAGCGTATTCGCCAAATCGAAGCAAAGGCGCTGCGAAAGCTCAGACATCCAAGCAGAAGTAAAAAATTGAAAGACTATCTGGAGTAGTCTTAAAAAGCCGCTTTTGCGGCTTTTTTATAATAATAATTTTAAATATTTTATGGGAGAAAGAAAATGAAATTCAAAGATATACACGAGGTATTAAATCAGATTGCTCCCGAAGAGCTTCAGGAAAATTGGGACAACAGCGGGATACAGATACTCGTTAATAAAAATCAGGACATATCAAAAATACTCACTTGCTTGGAAATCAGCGATACGGTAATAAAGGAAGCTGAATCGCATGCAGCGGACCTTATCGTAACACATCACCCTTTGATTTTCGGAAAGCTTTTAAGTATTAACGATAAAGAAATTACGGGGAACCAACTGATTTCTTTGATACAGAACAAAATATCAGTCTATTCTTCACATACATCCTTTGATTCAGCTAAGAACGGGACAAATCAATATCTTGCAGAGCTTATAGGACTGCATGATATTGTGCCTATGATTCCTGCCGAAATTGAAGGTTGCGGCATGGGCAGATACGGCAATTTAACGGAAGCATTAAGTCTGAATCATCTTTTAAATAAGCTTTTGGAGGTTTGCGGAAGGACGGATATAAGAGTTGCAGGTCCCGTTCCCGATAAAATTCATAAGCTTGCGCTGTGTACCGGGTCGGGGGCAGAATTTATAAAGTTGGCATATGAAGCAGGTTGCGATGCATATATAACAGGAGATGTGAAGTATCACGATGCAAGGTTGGCGGACGATTTAGGCGTATGTGTGATAGATGCGGGACATTACGGAACCGAGGTTATATTTGCGGAGAATATGGCACAACAGCTTAAAGATATGCTGCCTGCGGATGTTCGGATTATTGCATCGGAATCCGATATATATCCTTTTTCAAATATTGCAGATATTGATTAATGTTCAGGAGCATTTTATGGAATTAAATCTTTCTGAAAGATTGAAGCTTATCGCTGAATTTGTGCAACCCGGAGATGTTATTGCAGATATAGGTACCGATCACGGATATCTCCCCATATGGCTCATTCAAAATGAAATTATCAATAGAGCCATAATTACGGATATAAACGAAGGTCCTCTCGGAAAAGCAGCCTCCAATATCAATAAATATCTCGGAACGGCAGATATAGATTTGAGAAGAGGAAACGGTCTTGAGGTTCTGCACGTAGGTGAATCGGATACGACAGTTATAGCGGGTATGGGCGGAATTCTGATAAAAAAGATATTAACCGCCTCTCCGGAGGTGGCAAAATCCAATAAAGCTATCATTCTTCAGCCTCGCAGAGATGCTGCGCTTTTGAGAAAATACCTGATAAACGAAAGTGAATTTAAAATAGTTGAAGAAAGAGTTGCAAGAGAAAAGGATAGATATAGTGAAATCATAGTTGCAACTTCATCTGAAAATTCTGTCAAGGAAAGTGTTCGTTCAAGGTGGATGTTCGCAGAAGCTTTGGCTGAGCAAAGCGGTTTGCCGGATGATTTTTTTTATGAATTTCCTAAATTATATCTTTGCGGAAATCAGTCTGTGGCGGATATGATAAAATTCAGGCTCAGCGGAGCTTTTATGATAAAGGACTCTATAATAAATAAAGCCTCAACGCCTGAATCCAAAACAAAACTGAAAAAAATAGAGAATCGCATAGAGCAGCTGAAAACCTTTCTCGCCGTCGGTGACTGGCAGTAATTTTAAAATATTTAATATAGATTAATCTCAAAACTTCAACGATTTTTGTATATTAATATTATTGTAATTGAATATTTTGCATTGATGATATAAAATTGATTTGAGTAAGCCAGACGATCGCATCGCCGCTGCGATGAGGAAAGTCCGAGCTCCATAGGGCAGGGATGCCGGATAACGTCCGGTGAAGGTGACTTCAAGGAAAGTGCAACAGAGATATACCGCCGCATCAGCGGTAAGGGTGAAAAGGCGAGGTAAGAGCTCACCGGCATTGCGGCAACGCATTGCGTCCATGTAAACCCCATCCGGAGCAAGACCGAAGCGGGAATTTAAGACGGCTGCCCGTCGTCTCCCGAAATGGTGGGTCGCTGGAGCGTATCGGTAACGATGCGTCGAGAAAGATGATCGTTTAATACAGAACTCGGCTTATAGGCTTGCTCGTTTATTTCAATTATTATAGAAATTTATATGGAGGTTCAGTATGGCTATATTTGAGACAATATCTGATTTAGGGAAGACAGTCGCTCAAAAATCAAGTGATTTTGCTGAATCAGGTAAGCTTACCATAAATATTAAAAAGAAAGAACATGACATAAAAGCCGTTTACAGTCAAATTGGACAATATGTATTTGAACAACATCTAAACGGTGCCGTTTATGATGAAGTTATTACATCGTTATGTAATGAAATAGATGCGGCTTTGACAGAGATCGATAATTTCAAGGCTGATCGTGAAAGCATAGGTGTTAATCATCTGGATGTAGAGGTCGTAGAAGCTGAAGTTTCAGACATTGAAAGCGATTTTGAAATAACAGCCGAAGATGAAGAAATGCTTAAAGATTTATGATAGTTAAAAAAAATAATATGTAATCTTTACCTTTTTGGGGTATTATAGACAGGAGCAACTATACGCTCCTGTTTTTACTTAATATGGAAGATTCTGATACAGGGCTTATGAGCGTGATTCAGAATTATAATGGAGGTTTTCATATTTATGAAATTAGGTATAGATGTAGGTTCAACAACGGTAAAGCTTGTAGTTTTGGATGATAAGAACAACATCTTATATAAAAAGTACGAAAGACATATGTCAAATGTCTTTGAAAAAATCGGTGAACTGCTTCAGGATTTAGCTGAAAATTTTAATGAAAAGGTTCATGTGATTATCACCGGTTCAGGAGGACTTTCTCTCGCAAGCAGGTTGGATGTCAAATTTGAACAGGAGGTGGTTACCTGTTCAACAGCCGTGGAGGAGCTTATCCCTCAAACCGATATAGTAATTGAACTTGGCGGTGAGGATGCTAAGATTACATTTTACGAAGGCTCTATAGAGCAGCGTATGAACGGCACATGTGCGGGCGGTACGGGTGCATTCATTGATCAGATGGCAATTCTTCTGAATACGGATGCCTCAGGTTTGAACGAATTGGCAAAATCATATAAGACCATATATCCTATAGCCGCCAGATGCGGTGTTTTTGCAAAGACTGATATTCAGCCGCTTATAAACGAAGGAGCAGCTCATGAGGACATAGCCGTATCTATATTCCAAGCTGTTGTAAATCAAACTATAAGCGGACTTGCGTGCGGCAGAACTATAAGAGGAAATGTCGCATTTTTGGGCGGACCTCTTTCATTTTTGTCGGAGCTGCGTAAACGCTTTACAGAAACCCTTGATTTAAAGGATAATCAGGTAATTTTTCCCGATGATTCAAAATATTATGTAGCAATAGGAGCTGCACTTATGGCTGACAAGCAGCCTGAAATCGATATTTCCGAATTGGTGGAGCGCTTAAAATCAGCCGGTTCATCGGAAGCGTCTGAAACTCAATATCTTGAACCGCTTTTTTATGATGATGAAGATTATGAAGTGTTTAAACTTAGACATGAAAAGAACAAAGCTGCAAAAGCTGATATTTCAAAAGCAAGCGGTCCGGCTTTTTTGGGAATAGATGCGGGCTCGACTACCACAAAGCTTGCATTGACAGATGATTCAGGCAGACTTTTGTACACACTTTATAAAAATAATGAAGGAAACCCTGTAGAGACTTCAAGGCATATGCTTAAGGAACTGTATTCCATGATGCCTCAGGACTTATATATTGCATATACAGTTACAACAGGATATGGAGAAGGTCTGCTCAAAACAGCTTTTAAAGCCGAGTACGGCGAGATTGAAACAATGGCTCATTACAGGGCTGCAAGAGCATTTTTACCTAATGTTGATTTTATACTTGATATCGGCGGTCAGGATATGAAATCTACAAAGATTAAAGATGGTGCTATATATAGCATTATGTTGAATGAAGCCTGCTCCTCGGGATGTGGTTCGTTTATTGAAACATACGCAAAATCGGTAAATCTCAGCGTTACGGATTTCGCCGAAGAGGCTTTGGATTCAAAGGAGCCTGTGGACTTGGGAACACGCTGTACAGTCTTTATGAATTCGAGAGTCAAGCAGGCTCAAAAGGAAGGGGCAACCATAGGTGACATTTCCGCAGGATTGTCTTATTCGGTTATAAAAAATGCATTATATAAAGTAATAAAGCTTAGAGATGTTTCAGAAGCCGGTGAAAATATTATCGTACAGGGAGGAACATTTCTTAACGATGCAGTTTTGCGCAGCATAGAAAAGATTCTCGGAAGAGAGGTGGTACGGCCTGATATTTCCGGAATAATGGGAGCATACGGAGCAGCGCTCATAGGTATGGAGAGGTATAGCGGTGAAGGAAAATCGACCGTGATTTCAGCAACCGAACTGGACAGCTTTACAATGCATAATATGCATACCCGCTGCGGATTATGTGAAAACAATTGTCAGCTCACAATAAGCAAGTTCGGCAACGGAAGTAAATTTATAACAGGAAATCGCTGTGAGCGAGGTGCCGGAATACAAAAGAATAATGACGATGAAAATAATCTGTTTAAATATAAATATGAACGCCTGTTCAGATATGAGCCTTTGCCTGAAGTGGCGGCAAAATACGGCAGAATAGGAATCCCTCGTGTTCTCAATATGTATGAGAATTATCCTTTTTGGTTTACTTTCTTAACACATCTGGGATTCAGAGTGGAAATTTCACCGCCTTCATCAAAAGATCTGTATGAATCCGGTATGGAAACTATCTCCTCTGATACGGCATGTTATCCTGCAAAGCTTGTACACGGTCATATAAAAGCACTTATAAAGAGCGGCGTAAAAACCGTTTTTTATCCAAGTATCAATTTTGAACTTATGGAGGATGAAAATGCGAATAATCATTACAACTGTCCGATAGTTGCAATGTATCCGGAAGTAATAGCAGGTAATATGGATGATTTGCTTGCAGAATATCATATAAAATTTATGCATCCTTTCCTGCCGTATCATGATGACAAGCGGTTGACGGAGCGATTATTTGAAGAATTCAAAGAATACGGGATTTTAAAGGAAGAAATATCGCAGGCTCTCAAAGCAGCTCGTGCAGAGGATATAAAATTTAAAAATGATATAAAGAGCAAGGCTGATGAAATAATTTCAGATCTTGAGAAAAATAACGGCAGAGCGATAGTTCTTGCCGGCAGACCGTATCATCTCGATCCGGAAATCAACCACGGTATCGATCAGATGATAAAATCATTCGGATTTTCAATTCTTACAGAAGCTTCCGTGGCGGACAGAGCAAAGCTGAACAGACCTATCAGAGTTCTCGATCAGTGGATGTATCATACCAGATTATATAAAGCTGCGGATTTTGTAGGGCATAGAGATGATATAGATCTGATACAGCTCAATTCGTTCGGCTGCGGCTTGGATGCCGTTACAACCGATGAAGTTGAAGAAATACTGACAGCACACAATAAGCTTTATACTGTTTTAAAAATTGATGAAGGTTCAAATCTCGGGGCAGCCAGAATCAGAATAAGATCATTGAAGGCCGCATTGGAAGAGCGCAACAGAAACGGAATTTCTCATAAACCTGAAATTCCCGCATTTGAAAGAGTTGTGTTTACAAAGGAAATGAGTAAACAATATACGCTTATAATTCCTCAAATGGCGCCCATTCAATTTGACCTGTTTGAAACAGCCTTTAAAGAGGCGGGCTACAATGCTGTGGTATTACCGGCTGTAGATACTCAGGCTGTAGAGATGGGCTTAAAATATATAAACAATGATGCATGCTATCCTACAATAATTACATTAGGTCAGATAATCAGCGCACTGACATCCGGCAAGTTTGATTTGAATCGAACAGCCGTCGTAATGACGCAGACAGGAGGAGGCTGTCGTGCCAGCAACTACATAGCCCTGCTTAGAAAGGCTCTCAGGCAGCTCGATATGGAGCAGATTCCCGTAGTATCTCTGAATTATGTTGGGCTTGAAAAGAATCCGGGTATGAAATTTACGCCTAAGTTTGTTTTAGGAGTTTTATATGCGACAATTTACGGAGACCTGTTTATGCGGCTGGTAAATGCTACAAGACCGTATGAAGCCGAGCCGGGCAGCGTAGACGCTCTTTATCATAAATGGAATGAAATTGCCAGACAGAATGTCATAAATCTCAGGCGCAGCGTTTTCAAGAAAAACGTAAAAGCGATAGTAAGAGAATTTGATGAAATTCCCCTGCTTGATATAAATAAGCCTAAGGTTGGTGTCGTCGGAGAGATACTGGTAAAATATCATCCGAACGCAAATAACGATATAGTAAAGATTATAGAGGATGAAGGCGGAGAAGCTGTTGTTCCCGATCTCTTGGATTTTTTCCTGTACAATCTTAAAAACAACGATTTCAATTATGAGGTAATGGCAGGATCTTATATGAGTCATGCCGTCGGGCGCATCGGAATGAAAGTCATATATTACTATAGAGATGTGATTTCAAAAGAGCTTGAAGCAAGTAGACGCTTCATGCCTCCTATGCACATTGATAAGATTGCTCAAAAGGCGGAAGCTGTGACTTCATTGGGAACCCAATGCGGCGAGGGATGGCTGCTTGCAGGAGAAATGACCGAGCTGATAGACAGCGGAGTCGAGAATATTGTTTGTTTACAACCGTTTGCATGTCTGCCTAACCATGTTACCGGAAAAGGCATGATAAAGCCGCTGCGAAAGCATAATCCGAAATCGAACATTGTGGCTATTGATTATGATCCCGGTGCAAGCAATGTCAATCAGTTAAATCGAATCAAGCTTATGATGGCAACCGCTCATAAAAATCTTGAAAAAGAATTGAAATCAGTGGATAATTAATTTATATAAAATTAATTAAATATATAAAAATTAATTAAAATTGAAAGGAGTATGATGCTGCGGAGCATCACAGGTGAAGTAATGAAAGCAATACTGACAGTTGTAGGAAGAGATAAGGTAGGAATAATTGCAGGGGTTACGGAGATTCTTGCAAAATATAGTGTTAATATTTTAGATATAAATCAGACTATTATGCAAGACAGCATATTTACAATGATAATGATAGCTGATTTGACAAAATCTCCGATTTCCTTTGAAGATATTCAAAATCATTTGAATAAAAAAGCTGAGGAAATGGGTGTTACCATAAAGCTTCAGCATGAGGGCGTATTCAACGCTATGAGCGAAATATAGAATAAGTGCTTTGATTAAGCTATACATTTTAAGGAGATTGCAGCTTTGATTAACGTAGATAATATAATGAAAACTCTCCATATGTTCGAAAAGGAGAAGCTGGATGTAAGAACTGTTACTATGGGAATATCGCTTTTGGATTGTGCTCATTCCGACGGTGAAATTGCCCGTAAACGTATGTATGATAAAATTACAAGAAAGGCTGAACGGCTTGTTGCTGTAGGCGAAGAAATTGAACGTGAGTACGGTATTCCTATTATAAATAAAAGAATATCCGTAACTCCTATTTCGATTGTTGCAGGGGCAAGTACGGACACGGATTATACGACATTTGCCAAGATGCTTGATAAAGCGGCGGAGACCACAGGTGTCAATTTTATCGGCGGATTTTCGGCTCCGGTTCACAAGGGAATGACTAAAGGTGATGATATACTGATAAAGTCTATTCCTCAGGCATTGAGTGAAACAGAACGAGTTTGTTCATCCGTAAATGTCGGCTCTACAAAGGCAGGTATCAATATGGATGCTGTTAAGCTTATGGGCGAAACAGTATTGGAAACAGCCAGACTTACTGCGGATCGTGATGCAATAGGCTGTGCAAAGCTTGTTGTTTTTGCCAATGCTGTCGAGGACAATCCGTTTATGGCAGGAGCTTTTCACGGTGTGGGCGAACCGGATACGGTTATAAATGTAGGAGTAAGCGGACCCGGAGTAGTAAAGGTTGCACTTGAAGGCTGTAAAGGCGAGCCGTTTGACGTTGTAGCCGATACGATTAAAAAAGCTGCGTTCAAAGTCACTCGTATGGGACAGCTTGTAGCCAGTGAAGCTTCAAAACGTCTCAATATGCCTTTCGGTATTGTCGATCTGTCGCTTGCGCCTACTCCGTCCGTAGGGGATTCCATAGCAAGGGTTCTTGAAGAAATAGGTCTTGAAAGCTGCGGTGCTCCCGGAACTACAGCTGCGCTTGCCATGCTGAACGATGCTGTAAAGAAAGGCGGTATAATGGCTTCATCGCATGTAGGAGGTCTTAGCGGGGCATTTATACCTGTGAGCGAAGATGAAGGGATGATAGCGGCTGCACGTTCAGGCGCTCTTACAATAGAAAAGCTTGAAGCTATGACCTGTGTATGCTCCGTAGGACTTGATATGATTGCCGTTCCGGGGAATACCTCTGCAGCTACAATTTCCGGTATCATAGCTGATGAAGCTGCCATAGGAGTTATTAACAATAAAACAACGGCTGTAAGAATTATTCCGGTTGTCGGCAAAGAAGTAGGAGATTCCATAGAACTCGGAGGATTGCTCGGAACCGCACCTGTAATGCCTGTGAGCAAATTCTCATGCGAGGAATTTGTCGATAGAGGAGGAAGGATTCCGGCACCGTTGCATTCATTAAGAAATTGATAAAAGCTGCATTTTAGGTACATTTTACCATATTCATTTGAATTGTAATAAAATATGTGTTATACTTTGCGACGTTAAAAAATATATATATTAACAAGGAGTAATAATTAAAATGGGTAGACATGGTACTATAGCAGGAAGAAAAGCGGCACAGGATGCTAAAAGAGGAGCTCTTTTTACAAAATATGCCAGAGTAATAACCGTTGCAGCCAAGGCGGGCGGAGATCCTGAATACAACGTTGCTCTCAAGCATGCAATAGACAGAGCAAAGAGCATCAATATGCCTAATGATAAAATAAATAATGCAATCAAAAAGGGTACCGGTGAATTAGGCGGTGAATCTCTTGTAGAAGGTTCTTTTGAAGGCTACGGTCCCGGCGGTGTGGCTGTTATTGTGGATGTACTCACCGACAACAATAATAGAACTACAGCCTTTGTAAAGCATGCTTTTGACAAGCATAACGGAAATTTGGGAAAACCGGGATGCGTTTCCTATATGTTTGAACGAAAAGGTTTGATTATCATAGAAAAAACAGATGAAATAGATGAAGATGCTTTAATGGAAGCAGGTATGGAAGCCGGAATGGAGGATATGCAGACTCTTGAAGATTCCTATGAAATTTATACTACAGTAGAAGATTTCAATGCTGTAAACGAGGCTTTACGCAGCGCGGGATATGAATTTATTGAAGCTGATATAGAATATCTGCCGTCGATGGAATCAAACCCTGAGAGTGAATCCGATATCAAGTCTTTAAAGAAGCTTATAGCGGATCTTGAAGACAATGATGATGTCCAGAAAGTAACTACGAATTGCTCTATTGATTTTGATGAAGAATAAGTTTAAAATTTAAATTAAAGAAATATGTTGAAAATATACCAATTATCATTGAATTTGGTGTAAAATATGTTTTAAGAAGTATCCTAAGATGTGCGTTATGATTATGTAATTTAACCTACATTGCTTTCACGGGAATTCGGGTCTATATCTCAATATGTTATGCCTCTTTAATTGGAGGACTGCAGAATGAGAAGCAGGATACCCACCTATTATAAATAGGGCGTGAATTAGTAATCAGACGGCATTTTGGGATATTTTTTTAAGGCTGAGCTTTCAGCTTCGTTCAGGAGGTATTAAAAGCAGGAGATAAATGATGTTGGATAAAAGTTGTAATATATTTATAGACGAACTTGCATCTTCGGCTCCGGTTCCCGGAGGAGGAAGTGCTTCCGCTCTTACCGCTGCAATAGGCATGGCTTTGGGGTCAATGGTAGGAGAATTGACTACAGGTAAAAAAGGTTACGAGCAATACGAAAATGAAATATCAGAGCTTCTTTTTAAATCGGGGGAACTTATAAACGAATTCCGATATCTCGTCCGCTTGGATATTGAGTCGTTCAGCAAGCTCTCTGAAGCTTATAAAATACCTAAAGGAACGGAAGAAGAAAATCTCTATCGAAGCGAAAAAATACAGAATGCCTTACATAGTGCCGCTCAAGCTCCTATTATGATAGTCGAGGCTTGTTTAAAAGCTTTAAAGCTGTTGGACAGCTATTCTCTAATAGGAAATAAGAATTTGATTACGGATGCAGGTACCGGCACTGCCTTATGTCTTGCAGCACTTAAAGGTGCAAGGCTGAATGCCCTTATAAATATTAAAAGTATGAAAGATCCGGAATTAAAAGCAGCACTTTATCGACAATTGAATACTTCTACGGATGCTGGCGAGCATCTTGCAAAAATTACATATGACCGTGTTGAAAAAGCTTGCTTCTGATTAAATTTATGAAGCGGTTTTCAAAAAAAATTTACAGTTAACTTATAAGATGATGACAGCTGAAAGGTCAGCGTCATACAGACGGAGGTTAAAATGTCAAAGAAAACAACTGTTTCACTGCAGTCGATGAAGGCTGACGGTGAAAAAATCACAATGGTAACGGCATACGATTATTCAGGAGCTATGTTAGCAGAGAAAGCAGGTATAGATACTATACTTGTGGGAGATTCTTTACAAATGGTGATGCTTGGAGATGATGAAACGGTATCGGCTACTATGGAATCCATGATTCATCATACAAAGGCTGTAGTAAAAGGTGCTCCCGATACCTTTGTAATCACCGATTTACCGTTCGGCTCATATCAGATATCCGAGGAGCTTGCAGTAGCTAATGCAGTCAGGTGTATGAAAGAAGCTCGCTGTGATGCCGTTAAGCTTGAAGGCGGAAAGCGCATGGAGCATATTATACGTGCTGTAACGAATGCAGGAATCCCCGTAGTCGGACACGTAGGGCTTACCCCTCAAACTACTGCTATGCTTGGCGGATTTAAGGTTCAAGGCAAGGGTGATGCTGCAAAAGAAGTTTTGGAGGATGCTTTAGCTGCAGAACGTGCAGGGGCATGTATGATAGTTCTCGAATGTATCCCCGGAAAGCTTGCAGGATTAATTTCCAAGAGATTAACCGTTCCTACCATAGGTATAGGTGCCGGCAACAAATGTGACGGACAGGTGCTGGTATATCATGATTTACTCGGATTGTTCGATAAGTTTGTTCCTAAGTTTGTAAAGGTATATCGTAATCTCGGTAATGAAATAGTTGAAGGTATAAGTGAGTATATATCGGAAGTAAAATCAGGCGTATTTCCTACTGAAGAAAAAAGCTTCGGAGGAGTTACGGACGAAGATTTGAAAAATTTATAGCTTCCAATAAAATTCGATTAAATGATTATAACTGCTATTAAGTGAAATAAAGCTTATATGATAAAAACTGTAGCAACATTTTAATAAAAAAAATATGAGCTGACCTCCAAAATTCGATAATACGGATTAAGGAGGTCAGTTTTATTACGGCAAAATCAATTATCGTAATCAATTATCTATGTACAAACTGCAAAGTTCTTGTATTATAAGAACGTAGACAGCATAATTCACAGCATACGATATTCAGCATTACAACTATTCCGAAAATTTATATTTTAGGAATAGTTAAGACTGACAGATTAGATATATAAACCGTTACCTGTCTAATCGACTCTTTTATCAATTTTAATTATCGTTACCAATTTAAACTTTATATATTTTTTAATATAGCTTTATATATTATGTATTTGTGAGTCCAGATAGCTTTGAAGTATTACAACGGCTGCCTGCTTATCTATAACGTTCTTTCTCTTCTTGCGTGATACATCCGCCTCTATAAGAATATTTTCTGCTATTTTAGTAGTAAAACGTTCATCTTGATATACTATTTCTATATTTTTTATTGCGGTACTTTTCATTTTATTTTCGAGCATCTGACGGAAATCACGAACCTTCCCGGTTTGTACACTGTCGCTGCCGTCAAGATTTAAAGGCAGTCCAATGACTATAATATTACATTCGTATTCTTTTACCATATTCAGAACCTTGTCGGCATCCTTGCGAATACCTATCCGCTCTATGGTTGTAATACCGTTGGCTGTCATCATAAGTGCATCGCTTACTGCAACTCCTATAGTTTTGTCACCCACATCCAATGCAATTGCTTTCATAATTATTAATCTCCATTCCGCTGTCGTTGGCAGACGGCACAAATAGTGAAAATCATTTTTCACACTATTTATTTCTATAAAAATGCCCGAGCTTAAAACCCGGGCATAAAAAAGCTTATTTATCGAGAAAGTTCTTAAGTAACGCTTCCACAAGATCGTCACGTTCAATCTGACGAATCAGATTTCGAGCATTTTTGTGAGCTGTTATATATGAAGGATCTCCGGAAAGTATGTATCCGACCATCTGATCAAGGGCTTCGTAGCCTTTTTCTTCAAGCGCATTATATACATTGTTGAGAACCTCTTCAATTTCACGGTTTCTGACCTTTTCAGGGCTGGTAAACAATATTGTATTTTTATCCATAGACATACCGCCTTTCTTTTTACATATCGTCATATGAAACAGATTCATATAAGGCGTAAATGCAATTTATGTAAAACATTTTACACTTATAGAATAGTATATCAATCGCCCTTTAATTAAACAAGCAAAAAAATTTTATTTTAATACTATTGTAATAATGTTTCTGCGAACTCAAGAGCTTCATCGATTTTGGAAGCATCCTTACCGCCTGCTTGAGCCATGTCAGCCTTGCCGCCACCGCCGCCGCCGGTAATTTTAGCAACTTCCTTTATCATTTTTCCTGCATGATAGCCCTTATCGAGAAGATCATCGGAAACGGATATAAGGAAGGTTACCTTGCCGTTTCCGGATGCGGCAAGTACATTTATAAGTCCGGATTCCTTTGCCTTTAGCTGATCCGAGAGTTCTCTCAAATCTGATATATCTGCATCGTCAAATTTAGCTCTTACGAGTTTTACACCGTTTATAAGCTTTGCCTCCGAGAGCAGCGAGACAGCCGAATCCCCCATGGACTGCTTTTTCAAATCATCCAATTCCTTATGAATCTCTTTATTTTCATCTAAAAGACTTTCTGTTCGATTCAACAGATTTGAAGGCTGAGTTTTGAGTTTTTCCGCAAGGGCTTTGATAAGATTGTCCTGCTTTACCAATTCTCTGTAAATACCCAAGCCTGTAATTGCTTCTATACGCCTAACACCGGCAGCCACACCTGATTCACTCGTAATTCTGATGGCTCCGATTTGACCTGAATTATGCAGATGTGTACCTCCGCAAAGCTCCTTGCTGAAGTCGCCTATAGATACTACTCTGACATTTTCGCCGTACTTTTCACCGAATAAAGCCGTGGCACCGGATTTTTTGGCATCCTCCAGAGAAAGAATCTCCGTGTCTACATCTGTAAATTTTAAAATTTGCTCATTTGCAATCTGTTCTATTTTAGCTGTTTCTTCAGGAGATACTGCTTCAAAATGGGTAAAATCAAAACGCAGAGAATCTGCAGTAACGGAAGAACCTGCCTGTGTTACATGATTCCCGAGCACTTCTTTGAGTGCAGCATGCAAAATATGAGTTGCTGTATGATTTCTTGCAATATTGTTGCGATTGATTTCATCAACAGAAGCTGTGACGGTATCGCCTGCCGATATTTTTCCCGAAACGGCTCTTACCTTATGGGCAAACAGGTTCTTCGCCTTTACAACATCATATACTTTCAATAATGCCGTTTCGGTATATATAGTTCCTATATCTCCGGCCTGTCCGCCCATTTCGGCATAAAAAGGCGTTTTATCAAGAACAACTATTCCTTCTTCACCTTCTGATATTGAATCTACAAGCTTACGGTTTATAAGAAGAGCTTTTACGGAGACTTCAGCACTGAGTGTATCATATCCTATAAATTCCGTAGGAGCTTCAGAGGTAAAGAATCCGAGATCTTCATCCTGCCAAGCGGTTTCATCGTCGGATTTACGAGCTGCACGAGCGGTTTCTCTCTGCTGCTTCATATATCTGTCAAAACCCTCCTGATCTGCGGTACAGCCGCTTTCTTCAAGGATTTCTACAGTAAGCTCTATAGGGAAGCCATAGGTATCATAGAGCTTGAAGACTTTTTCGCCGTCCAAAACAGTATTTCCGGAGTCTTTAAGCTCATTAACATAATCTTGTATGATATTCATACCCTGATCTATGGTTTCTCTGAATTTATCTTCTTCTACAGAGAGTATTCTCTTTATATAGTCCTGCTGTTCAACAAGTGCAGGATATGCTTCGCCTGACATGGCTATAACTCTGTCAGTTAAATCTGAAAGGAAAGAGCCTTCTATTCCCAACAGCTTTCCGTGTCTGGCAGCTCTTCTGAGTAGACGTCTGAGCACATATCCCCTGCCCTCATTGCTCGGCATGATACCGTCGCTTATCATAAAGGTTACGGAGCGTATATGATCTGTGATAATTCGAATGGAAACATCTTCTTTTGCTTTTCCGCCCTTGTAAGGAACACCGGCAAGCTCAACAACACCGTCGAGTACATATTTAATAGTATCTATTGCAAATATAGAATCCGTTTCCTGCATGATACATGCCATACGCTCCAATCCCATACCCGTATCTATATTAGGATGCTGTAAAGGATTGTAATTGCCTTCCTGGTCACGATCGAACTGAGTAAATACATGATTCCAGAATTCTATATATCTGTCGCAGTCACAACCCGGCTTACAGTTTTCGTCTCCGCAGCCATATTCTTCACCTCTGTCGAAATAAATTTCAGAACAAGGACCGCACGGGCCTATGCCTATTTCCCAGAAGTTATCTTCTTTTCCCAATTTTACAATTCTATCCTCAGGCAGTCCTATATCATCACGCCATAAGGAATATGCTTCTTCATCATCAAGATACACGGTTGCCCAAAGCTTGTCTTTAGGAAGCTTGAGATGTTCTGTTATAAATTCCCAACCCCATTCTATCGACTGTTTTTTGAAATAATCACCGAATGAAAAATTACCCATCATTTCAAAAAAAGTTCCGTGACGATCAGTATAGCCTATATTGTCGATATCTCCTGTGCGTATACATTTCTGACAAGTAGTCATTCTTTTGCTTGGCGGTGTCTCAAGCCCTGCAAAATAAGGTTTTAGCGGAGCCATACCGGAGTTTATCAATATAAGACTCTTATCGTTTTGCGGAACTAATGAAAAGCTTTCATGTACAAGATGTCCCTTGCTTTCAAAAAATTCAAGAAACATTTTTCTGATTTCGTTGAGACCGAGTTTTTCCATCTCTTTATAATCCTCCTGAAGTAGCACTTAGTTTCTCAAGCAGTTGTTTCGGTTATGAACACAACCCCATAATTGAAAAAGGACCCTTCAAAAGAAGAGTCCTCATCGCTTGGTGCGGTCGATGGGACTTGAACCCATACGTCGGTTGACACACGCCCCTCAAACGTGCCTGTCTGCCTATTCCAGCACGACCGCATGACCTGCAACATATAATATGATAATACTCTTAAAGGGCTATGTCAATAAAAAAATTGAATTTTATTTATGATTTTTTTAAGCTCATAACCCATGATATTACAATGATTTCAAAGATTACGATTACAGACCTATACGACCGAAAAGCATTCTTTCTCTTGCTCTGGCATCAAATAAAATTGCCTTGCCGCTGTACTTGGAATCCAAAGGCATAGACAGATCACAATCTTTTACTCCTGCATGCACGAATTCCAATTCTGAAAGCGGCACTTTTTTATCATTAACATATCTGTATTTCTTATCTTCGCCTCTCATACCTATATTTTTTACCACGACACAGGCGAAAGAAAGCTCAAGGACGAGCACTTCCGCAACATCGAAATACCTTGTATCCGGCATGCAGAAATGATATTCATCAAAAGAACCTACCTGGAGAGGTTTATTGTTAATTAAAATCACTTCTTCTTCATTTTCAAAATTTTCATTATAATTATCAGCCATAGTAAATACTCCTTTATAAATAAATATGATTATTATGTGAAATCTGAAAACGGCTCGAAATTGTTTTTACTTATTCTCAGAATTCCGATTCTTATACATCCTTATATGCCAATCATCACAAGCAAAGTAATAATCATTGAAGCGAGGTGCTATAATACCCTGCAAATTTGATGATGTTACGGCAGCATAAGTTTTATACATAAGGCAGAAATAAGGAACATCCTCATGTAAAATATTTCTGAGATTCGCAATATCCTTGCCGGTAGACTCGATAGAAAAATTTATAAACATTTCGTCCAAAATCATGTCGACTTTTGAATTACTGTACTTTGCATAATTACCGTATCCTGAATGATAGAATTTCTTTAAATCGTACCCTTCGTCTATCTGCCATCCGCCTATGAACATATCATAAGCACCTGAATCTAATTTACCCTGAAAAGTATCCGTTGAAACCTTTTCTATCAATACATTTATTCCATTGTTGGAAAGCTCTGTTTTTATCATTTCCGCAGCACCGATTCGCATGGGATTTCCACTGTCTACCATTAGCTTTAAGGAAAGTCGCTTGTTTTCGGAATTCAATAAATATCCTGCAGTGTCTGTAGACATATAACCTGCATTTTTTAAAAGTTCAGCGGCTTTTTTTGTATCAACGGATATAAATGAACCCACCTCGGAGCCGTAAAATCCCGGATAATATAAATCATCATTTTTCGTACCGTTGTTATAATAAGAAGTGTTTATTATTTCATCACGATCTATCAGCATGCATATGGCTTTACGTATATCCCTGTTTTTGAGAATCTCATTATTACAGTTAAAACCCAAAGCTTCAAATTGATTTGAATAGAACTCCGTAACTTTTACTTCTTCATTTCCGTTTAAATTTTCTCTGTCGGTTTGAGTATATACATTTATGCTTATATCCCCTGCTGTAACAAGTCCCATATAAATATCATTTGTAGGGATAACCTCCAAAGTAATTGAATTTTCAGGTTTTTTGCCGTAATATTGAGCATTTGGCACCAACTTTATTTCTTTGTCGGTATCAACATCCGTTATCATATATCTTCCTGTTCCGATCAACGGTTTTTCACCGGATTTCAACATATTTGAAACGGAAGAAAATTGTGATGATGAGAATATAGGGAAAGTAAAGTCGGACAATGATGCATTTCCTATATTTGAATATGTAAATATAACGGTACTGTCGCCTTCAGCTTTTGCATTTCTGATATTGGAAAGCTTAGATGTATAAATACTGCCGGATGCCGATTTATATGCATTGAAAGTAAAGACTACATCCTTTGCGCTGAAATCCGCCCCGTCACTGAAATGAACATTGTTTCTAAGCTTGAAGCTTACAGTATTTCCTTCATGCTCCCACGATTCGGCTAAAGCGGGTATAGGAGTAAGTGTATCGTCCAATGCAATAAGCGAATCGTAAAGAAGCTTTGACACTTGATACATATCGGCATCATGTGACGTTACGGGATTCAAATCTCTGATTGTACGGACGGGTATACTTATCTCATCGGAAACTGAAAAAACCTTTCCGTCCTTATCGCTTTGTAAATTTTCGTCATCTGATTTTGAACAGGCTGTTGCAGTAAATATAAGTGCTGCACATAGGATTAAGGCAACACCTTTCTTATATTTCAACATGGTATATTATCCTGATTTTTGTTTGTTATTCGCTTTGCAAATGAAGCTATTGCATTGTCCAGATTTCTATATAAATCCTCTTTTGTTCCTGAATTATCTATTACATAATCAGCTCTTTTTAATCGCTCTTTGCGTGAAAGCTGAGAATTCATGCGCTTTATAATATCTTCTCTGTTCATACAATCTCTTTTTATTATACGCTCTATCCTAACCTCATCGTCCAAATCTATAACCCAAACCTCTTCAGGCGGAATTATATTATAAGGAACTTCAAACAATATGGGATGATCGTAAAAAATTATAGTCTTTTGAAGGTAGTCGTCAGGATTGGATTCAGGTGTGACTCCTTGGCTCCTGCGCCTGAAATCATCCGTTCTCTCCATAACCATAGCATCGACATATTTCTTCATAATATTGTCGAGTTTTTCTTTTTCCTTAGGGTCCGAAAATACAACCTTACCTACGTATTTACGATTCATTGTGCCGTCAGGATTAAGTGATTCGGAACCGAATGCTTCAACTATTTCCGCCAATGCCGGCTCGCCCGGAACCTCGATGTTTCGAGTCATAAGATCAAAATCGATTGTTTCAAATCCAAGTTTGTTAAGATATTTGGATGCTGTCGATTTACCCGATCCTATTCCTCCTGTCAAACCTATGATATGCATGCTTTTTCCTTTGATAAAATTTTAACTGAAAAATATATATTTATTAAATAATACGCTAAAGACAAATGATTTGCAAATTATCTTCAAATTCAATATATTCCATTTGCTTGCCCGAAAAGCGTTATCATTTAAGATTATACCAGTTTTGCGCCGTATTGATGTCGACAGTCAGAGGTACTTTTAAAGAAAATGCCTGCTCCATGGTTTTTCTCAAAAGAGCGGATGCTTCCTCAGCCTCGGATTCCGGTGAATCCAATATAAGCTCGTCATGCACTTGCAGTATGAGCCGTGAAGCAAGTCCTTTTTTATTAAGCTCATGATATACGTTTATCATTGCAATTTTAATGATATCGGAAGCCGAGCCTTGAACCGGGGTGTTCATTGCAAGTCTTTCTCCCAGCTGGCGAGTAATATAATTGGAGGCATGAATTTCGTTTATGTAACGACGTCTGCCCAGTATTGTAGTTACATAGCCGTTGTTTTTACATTCTTCAACGCAGGAATCCATATATTCTTTTACCTTAGGATGCTTTGAAAAATATTCATCTATATAATTTTGAGCTTCTTTGCGTGAAATTTTCAAATCGCCTGCAAGCCCGAATGAGCTTATGCCGTAGATAACACCGAAGTTTACCGCCTTGGCACTGCTTCGCTGGATTGTTGTCACTTCATCAGGTTTAACATTAAATACTCTCGCAGCGGTAGCTCTATGAATATCTGCTCCTTCTATAAATGATGCTGTCAGGGATGGATCTTCTGATAAATGAGCCATTATTCTCAATTCCACCTGGGAATAATCTGCACCGATGAGTATATTGTCTTTTTCGGATGCAGTGAAAATTTTACGCAGCATTCTTCCGGTTTCCTGTCTTACAGGAATGTTTTGGAGATTCGGTTCCGTACAGCTCAACCTTCCTGTAGCAGTTACACTTTGCTGAAAATGAGCATGTATTTTTCCGTCTTTTCCGATAAGGGGTATCAGTCCGTCCACATATGTTCCTGTCAATTTAGTGAGCATTCTGTATTCGATGATAAGAGGTATTATAGGGTGTTCATCAATTATACTTTCAAGAACGGATACATTGGTGGAATATCCCGTCTTGGTTTTTTTGCCGTTGCTGAGATGAAGCTTTTCAAAGAGTATTACTCCCAGCTGCTTTGGAGAATTTATATTGAATTCTTCACCGGCAAAGGCATAAATCATCGATGTCAGTTCGGAAACCCTGCTCTTGAGTTTATCTCCTATTTCCGAAAGAGTCTCGGAATCAGCTTTCATCCCGAGGTATTCCATAGAAGCAAGAACTTCTATAAGCGGAAGTTCAACCTCCTCGTAGAGCTTTAAAACATCACGCTGCTCCAAGAGAGCCGCCTGATAAGAAAGAATTTTACCTGCTGCTGAAAAAATTTTTCTTGCAATTTCAGCTTGAGTTTCAAATTCATTTCCGAACATATCTATTGCACTCAGTTCGTCATGTATTTCCTTATCGGAAGGAAATGCTTCATGAAAATAATCCAACATAAGTGAAGACAGATCATAGGATTTTTTCTGAGAGTCTATGAGGTATGCCGCAATTTCCGTATCATAAGCCGTTTTAAATATACTTTCGGAATTTTTATTTGCCGAAAGTATACAGCATCTGATCAGCGCATAATATGATTTTTTCAGATTATGCCCGCACAACTTACCTTTATAGCCTGCAATAAAGTCGGACATATGCATAGCAAGCTCATTTGACCATCTTAAAAGAAAGATTTTTTCATTAAAACCGACGGCAACGGAGCTTATATAAGGTGCTTCAATATGATTATTATTATGGAAAACGTGCAGCCAAATATATTTCTCTATAAGTGCCGTTTCAAGAAGCTCAGAAATTTCTTCCTTTGAAGAAATTTGTTGAATCTCCGCATCCTCTTTTATTAACGGGATATCTGAATATAAATCCGTTATCCGCTGCTGAATATGATCGGAATTGTTTTTTTCAGTAAACTTCTTATTCGTACTGTTTGCCAGTTTTTTTAGAAAGGTATTGAATTCCAGTTTTTTATACAGCTCTATCAGTTTGTCATAATCCGGTTCTTTATACTGCAATTCATCAAAATCGTATTCTATAGGGATATGGCGGTTTATAGTCGCAAGGCGTTTGCTCATCAGCGCCTGCTGAGCGTTTTCTTCGATATTGGTTTTAAGCTTGCCGGCTTTGAGTTCATTTACGGATTCTATAAGCTTTTCCACACTTCCATACTCAAGAATCAGCTTTGTTGCAGTTTTTTCGCCGACTCCCGGTATTCCGGGTATATTATCTGAAGAATCTCCCATCAGTCCCTTTAAATCAATAAACTGCAGAGGAGTAAATCCATATTTTTCGATAAAGCTGCATTTATCATAAATATCAAACTCTGTAATTCCACGTTTAGTAAAAATAATTTTGACAAAATCGGAAGCCAACTGAAAAGCATCCTTGTCACCTGTAAAGATATAGCATTCAAAACCGGCTTCCTCAGCGGAAAGAGATACTGTGCCCAAAATATCGTCCGCTTCAAATCCGTCCATTTCAAGTATTCCTATATTTAATGCCTGTAAAATATCTTTTAATACAGGAAATTGCATGGCAAGCTCCGGAGGCATTTTTTTGCGACCCGCTTTATATTCCGTATATTCCAAGTGTCTGAAGGTTGGAGCTTTTCTGTCAAATGCAACAGCTATATGAGTAGGCTCGTAATCGCTGATAATTTTATTCAGCATATTCAAAAATCCGTAAATGCCGTGCGTATAAAACCCTTCCTTTGTTATCATAGGGCGTTGAATGGCATAGTATGCTCTGTTCATAAGACTGTTTCCGTCTACGATTACAAGTTTGTTTTTCATTTCTTTGCTCCGTTGCAGTATTTTAAATTCTTTTTATATCCATAAATTCTCTGTAAAAGCAACTGAAATTTCCGGTATGGCAAGCCGCACCGATTTGTTCAGCCAATACAAGTATTGTATCACAATCGCAGTCATATCTCACGCTGACTACATTTTGAAAATGTCCGGAGCTTTCGCCTTTGTTCCACAGACTGCTTCTGCTGCGGCTGTAAAACCATGTGCGACCCGTAGTCAGAGTTTTACGCAGAGCCTCCTCATTCATATAAGCAAGCATCAGAACCTCTTTTGAATCTGCATCCTGCACTATAGCCGGAACAAGACCTTTTTCATCATATTTTATCTGCTGCAAAATTTCTTCGTTCAAATTCATATTAATCTCCGTTCCGCCGCCGCAGGTCGGCGGCATAAGACAGTTTTTCAAATAATAAAATTTTGTCGGATTGTTCTTCGCAAAATATGCGTATCTGAATTTTCAGATACGCATATTGATACCGTTGTTTGAAAGGTAATCTTTAAGCTCAGCCACGTCTATTTCCTTGAAATGAAAAACGCTTGCCGCCAGTGCGGCATCCGCCTTACCGTCTTTAAAGACATCAAGAAAGTGTTCCATTTTACCGGCCCCGCCCGAAGCTACAACAGGTATGCTTACTGCATCTGAAACAGCCTTCATAAGCTCTATACTGAAGCCGTCTTTGACTCCGTCAGTATCTATACTGTTGAGAACCAATTCACCGGCTCCGAGTGCTTCGCCCTGTTTCGACCATTCCACTGCATCAATGCCTGTAGGCGTTCGACCACCGTTTATATATACTTCCCAATAGTCTCCGTTGTACTTGGCGTCTACGGATAAAACCACGCATTGAGAGCCGTACTTTAAAGCTGCTTGAGTAAGCAGCCTCGGTTCATTGACAGCTGCGGAATTTACGGAAACCTTATCCGCTCCTGCCCTCAACACTTTATGAAAATCATCAGTACTGCGAATACCGCCGCCCACGGTAAACGGAATATATACATTATAAGCGGTATTTTCTACAATATTCAAAAAGATATCTCTATTTTCATTTGAAGCGGTGATATCATAAAAAACCAGTTCATCTATACCAATATCACTGTAATAGGAAGCCAGCTCAACCGGATCGTTTACATCTTTAAGTCCGGTAAATTTAGTTCCTTTTACAACTCTTCCATGATCGACATCAAGGCAGGAAATAATTCGTTTAGTCAGCAAGCCTTTCGCCCTCCTTCAGAAAATTTTTCAAAAGCTGTAATCCTGTATGTGAACTCTTTTCAGGGTGAAATTGCATACCGAAAATATTTCCTCTGCGCACGACTCCCGGAACTCTTACTCCGTAATCTGCATAATACACGACATCATCCCAATTATCGGGTCGTACATAATAAGAATGTACAAAATACGCATATTCGCCCTCACCTATATCGGTACATATACTGTCATTGTCTCTGTTTGATATAAGTTTATTCCACCCCATATGAGGGATTTTAAACTCTTTATTCCAAGCTGCATCGTCTGTTGAACCGAACTTAACAACATCTCCGTGAAGAAGAGCCAATCCGTCCTGCTCACCGTTTTCAAAGCTTTTATCAAACAACATCTGCATACCGAGACATATACCTAAAAAATTCTTTCCTGAATCTACCGCCGACTTTATATAATCGTCAAGCTTGGCAGATTTTAAATTTTTTACGGCGCTTCCGAAAGAGCCGACACCGGGCAGTATAAGCGAACTGCATTCATCCAAAACTGAAATATCGGAGCTGAGAACGGTTTTGCCGCCAAGCTTTTCGCAAGCCTTCATAACACTGTTTACATTTCCGGCATCATAATCTATGATTCCTATCATTTATAATACCCCTTTCGTAGAGAGCAAAGTATCTCCGTTTACAGCGGAGCTCTCCGATAATGCCCTTCCGCAGCTTTTAAATATAGCTTCAATTATATGATGAGAATTTTTCCCGTAAATCATATTTATATGTAAAGTGAGCTTTGCGTTATATGCAAAAGCTCGGAAAAATTCTTCGGTTATTTCTGTTTCGAAATCTCCTACTCTTTCAGCGGGAATATCTGCATTGAATACCAAAAAAGCTCTGCCCGAAATATCCGAAACAGTATGAATCAGGCTTTCATCCATCGGGACAAAAGACTGTCCGAAACGTGCAATACCGGTTTTATTTTCAGTACATTGTGCAAATGCTCTGCCCAAAACTATGCCGATATCCTCTGCCGAGTGATGAAAATCAACATGTGTATCTCCCGAACAAAAAATTTCTATATCATAATTTGCATGTCGCCCGAAAGCGTTTATCATATGATCAAAAAAACCGTTTCCCGAATCACATGTGACCTTACCGCTTCCGTCTAAATTCAGACTTACTCTAATATCTGTTTCGTTTGTTTTTCTTGTAACTGTAACTTTTCTCATATAAATCTCCAATTAAGTTGTCCATAATATTTTATAGTATTGTTAATACTTAAAGCTGAAATCAGATATCTTCAAAACGGATTTTTATGGCATTACCGTGAGCGGTAAGACCTTCTTTATCTGAAATTTTTATTATAGAGGATTTTACAGCTTCAAGATCTTCCCTGCCATATCTTATAATGCTGGTCCTTGTCATAAAATCATAAACTCCCAATGGTGAAGCGAATTTTGCAGTGCCGCTCGTCGGAAGAGTATGATTAGGACCTGCAATATAATCACCCAAAGGCTCACTGGAATATTGACCGAGAAATACAGCTCCTGCATAAAGCACCTTATCTAAATATTCTTCAGGATTTTCAACCATAATCTCAAGGTGTTCGGGAGCTATATCATTAGCAATTTCAAAAGCGCTGTTCAAATCATTCACTATAAAAATTGCAGCATTATTTTTTATGGATTCAGCGGCAAATTCTATTCTGTCAAGTTTTTGCAGCTGTCTTTCAATCTCTGCAGCTGCTTTTTCCGCTATGTCCGAGGATGTCGTAATTAATATGGATGATGCCATTTTATCGTGCTCAGCCTGTGAAAGCATATCTGCGGCTATGAAAGACGGTTTTGCGTTTTTATCGGCAATTATACAGATTTCGCTGGGACCGGCTATCATATCTATATCTACCGTACCGTACACATATTTTTTGGCTCGTGCAACAAAGGCACTGCCGGGACCGGTAATTTTGTTTACTTTTTTTATGCTTTCAGTTCCGTATGTAAGCGCAGCAATTACCTGTGCTCCTCCGGACCTGTATATTTCATCAGCTCCGGCTATTTTAGCCGCAGCAAGTATATATGGGCTGATTTTCCCGTCTTTACCGGCAGGCGTACACATGACTACACGTTTGCAGCCGGCAATTTTGGCAGGAATGACATTCATAAGCACTGATGAAGGATAAGCTGCCGTGCCTCCCGGCACATATACACCTACATCAGATATAGGTCTTATAAGCTGTCCCAGCAGGATATTCTCTCCTTTTGTATAATTCCATGATTCCAGAAACTGTTTTTCATGAAATGAACGTATGTTTGATGCAGCTTCCTTTAATGCTTCGATAATATCAGGCTCTACGCAATTACAGGCATCTTCAATTTCCTGATCGGATACACGAAGTTCATTGACTGTATCTTTACTCGGACCTCCGAATTTTTCATCGAAAAATTTTATAGCGGTATCCCCTTCCGCCTTTACTTTAGTCACGATTTCTTTTACAGTCGCATCTATGCTTTCAAAATCGTCGTCATTTCTGTTGCTGAGAAATCCGGTAGCCGTAAATTCTTCTCCTCTATTAATTTTAATTATTTTCATATTAATTTCCCTATTCCTCCTCCGCTTTTGCTATACGGCACAAGCAGTAATGAAAATTATTTTTCACACTGCATATTCCCGTTTTGATTTTTGTTGTCTACAGTTTTTTCTAATATATCGATAAATTTTGAAATTTCACTATCTTTTGTCTTTAATGCTGCTCTGTTAACTATGAGTCTTGCACTTATATCAGCAATCTTTTCAATAACTGTCAAACCGTTTTCCTTCAATGTTGTACCTGTTTCAACTATATCCGCTATAACATCGGAAAGACCTACAAGCGGTGCAAGCTCTACCGAGCCGTTAATTTTTATTATTTCAATGGATCTTCCGAAACCGGCAAAATATGATGTTGCAATATTGGGATATTTTGTTGCTACAATAAGCTTCTTCCCCGTATCGTAACTGAAGCCTTTTGGAGCTGCAATAGCAAAGCTGCATTTCCCATAGCCCAGATCAAGAAGTTCAAATACGTCGGAACCGCTTTCAAGCAGAGTATCCTTACCTATAATTCCTATATCGCAAGCTCCCTTTTCAACATATATTCCGACATCTACCGCTTTTACGAATATTATCCTGAAACGACCTGTGGCATCATTAAAGATAAGCTTTCTGCTTTGTTTATTGTATTCAGGAAATATTATACCCGAAGCAGACAGTTTTTCTATAGTTATATCTGCCAGTCTGCCTTTTCCGAGAGCAATGGTAATACATTTCTCATTATGATTTACATTTTGTAAAGATTCATAAAGAGTGTCTACATTGAGTCCGAAGCCTGCAGCAGAAATTTCTTTTCCAAACCGATTCATCAGCTTGTCATATCTCCCTCCGCTGCCTACTATGACTCCTGTATTTTTTAAATATATTTTAAAAAGCATCCCTGAATAATATTCCAAACGGCTTACCAGTCCCATATCCGCAGACAAGGAGAAATCTTTACCGAGAACATCACGAATATTTCTTAGATTTTCCACTGCAGCTTTCATTTGATCATTTAAAGATAAGATATATGCTTTTTCCAAAACCTTATCTATGTCACCGTATAGAAGCGGAATCCGGAGCAATACAGCTGAAAGCGCATCGGGCATATTATGTTTCGTTGTAAACTCGAAAAGTCCCGGAATATTCTTCGTTTCAACAAGTTCCTTCAATTCGTTCATAAGCTCATTTGAATTAAAACCTTCGCAGACTCTTAACGCCTCGGTAAATCCGTTAAAATAGCCGGCATCGCCCAGCTCCGTTTTAAGTTCGTCAAATCCGGCGTTATTCAAAGCATTTACTGCCGTAGTAATAATGTTTGCATCCACTTCGGGCGATGATGCTCCGAAATACTCTATGCCTGCCTGTTTGAATTCACGTTTTTCGCCTGCCCTGAAATCGGCGCTTCTAAATACCTCTGTAAGATATGTCAATTTTACATCGCCGTCAGAGTGCTTATATTGAGTAGCTATCATGCGAGCTATGGGAATTGTGGCATCAGGGCGTAAAACCATGAGCTTTCCGGAGGAATCTATAAGCTTATACATATCCTGAGTATTCATAGAATTATCAGATTCTGTAAATAAATCAAAATATTCAAATGCAGGAGTTTTTATCTGTCGATAGCCTTCTTTTTTAAAAATTGACATAAGAGCATTTTCTATAGTGCAAATTTTTTCGTATTCATCATAATTTAAATCTGTGACACCTTCAGGAATAAAATAATTTATCATATCATACCTCGCTATGAACAGGGGGTGTTTAAATAATTTATCGCTTTAACATAGTATTGCAATACTATGTTAAAGTATTATATATTTTATCTTTATTGATGTCAACAGTATATCAGATGAAGTTATTACATATACTATTAGAAAATTTCTATAAAAAATTAATCAGGTATATTTTGCATTTTACTATAATTTGCAATCACCTTATTATAAGCGTATACTTTATAAATAAAAATTAGAATGGAGGCTTATATGTTTTACGATTATCATACACATTCCGATTTTTCCGACGATTCACCCTCACCTTTAAAGGTTATGCTGGATGAAGCGGTTAAAATAGGACTCTCAGGTATAGCAGTAACAGATCATTTCGATCCGGGCTATCCTGATTTGGAATATCCTTTTGAGCTTGACTTTGACAAATATATAAAAACTCTTGAAGAATATCGTGAAATATATGCAAAAAAGCTCAAAATTGCCAAAGGAATAGAAATAGGCATACAGCATAATCAGATTGATCGCTGCATAGAAGCTGTAAACGCATATGAATATGATTATATAATAGGTTCATTTCACTGCGCTTACGGAGAACCTTTATATGAAGGACATTTTTTTGATGAACGCTCGCCTAAACAAGCCTATATAGATTATTTTACATATGTATATGAGAATATAAAAAATTACGACGGCTTTTGCAATTTGGGACATCTGAATATAATTGCACGCTATTGCCCGGGAGAAGCTCCTGAATTTTCAACTTATTCCGACATCTGTGAAGCCATATTGAAAAGTGTTATTGAAAGAGGTAAAGGAATAGAACTCAATACATCTTCATTCAGGTATAATATGAAAGAAACCCGTCCTTCGAAGGATATATTATCATTGTATCATTCTCTTGGAGGTGAAATTATTTCAATGGGATCCGATGCTCATACTCCTGATAAAATTGCAGACCGTTTTGAATATTGTGCAGAATATTTAAAATCCCTGAATTTTAAATATATCAGTATATTTGAGAAACGTCAGCCTGAATTTGTCAAGCTTTAAGCAGTGTCTTTAAATATTCTGTAGCTTTCTCAATAGAACTTAGTAAGGCACTTGTCTTGAAAAATATCCAATATTGAGTTCCAATTATTTTATAAACCTATCGGAACCTGTATTACATCCCCTGCTCTTAATTGTTCAGCTGAAATATTGTTGATATCCGATATATGCAAAATTATATCCCGAACATCCGTATCCGGATTATCAGCCCGACTTTCACTTGCGATAGACCAAAGAGTGTCCCCGGATTCAACCACCACATTTCTGTATTCAACCTCGGATAAACCTTCTGCTGAAATTAATTCGGACATAATAAAGAATGATATAGCTATTAAAACGGTAAGTATTGCAAGAAACATTGCAAATCTATGAAGTGATACTATTCTATATCTTTTATTAAACATATCTATAATCTCCTCCGACTCTAAAATTGTGCATAGTATATTCGAGTATTAATCTTAAGTATCAATATGTAAATCATCACGTTCTGATTTTTAGAACTTTTGTTCTCAAGACTATAATACATGAACATAAGTTTTCAGTCAACAGGAAATTAAACATTTGTTTGTTTATTTTGACTCGTACGTTCTATTTATTTTCTTTATTATTTAAATTTTCATAATATTTATCTATAAATTTATTTAAGCTTTTACGTTTAAACAGGCATATTGCAACTATCAATCCTACAACAACTGCAACTGCCCCCATTCCCACATAATTTTTATTCATAATAAAATTCCCCATAAGCAGGGAGCATACCATAGAAGGAAAACGTCCGGTTACAGATAATACAAGAAAGGAGAGAAATCTCATGTTTGACACACCTGCTACATAAGGTATCATATCTTTGGGAATACCCGGAATAAGATATAATATGAACAGAATAAAATGAGCTCTCTTGCTGTTCAAAAGTCTATTGTATTTTTCAAATCTTTCATTTCCGACCAGGACAGCCACAGCTCTTTTTCCAAGCAGTCTCGAAATATAAAAAGATATAATTGTTCCTATAACAATTCCTGCTACGGATAGTAAAATCGCAAAAGATAAACCGAACATATATCCGCCCGCTATCTGTATAATCTGTCCGGGAAGTACGGCTATAACGACCTGAACTATCTGACAAAGCAGATACATAAGCATGCTTAAATCATTGTATTTTTCCAAAAATCCTTGGAACGCTTCTACTGAAGAAAATTCCGCTTTAAGCTCGGGATGAGTTATAAGAACCAGAGCAGGAATTCCAATAATTATGCCTATAATCATCAACAGCTCCAAAAGAGCAATAATTTTTTTATTTACGGAATTCTTTCTGTTTATGTCATCCATAATACAAATCCCCTTTTAAAGCTTCGTAAGAAGTCCTGCATCATACAGAGCCTGTACAGCTTTTATAACACCCAACTTTGAATGTTCATAAGTCAAGCCGCCCTGAAAATATACAATATAAGGATCTCTGATAGGCGCATCTGCAGACAGTTCTATCGACGAACCTTGCACAAAAGCACCTGCCGCCATTACAACTTTATCTTCATACCCCGGCATTTCCCAAGGTTCAGGAGTTACAAAAGAATCAACCGGAGCTGCACTCTGTATTCCCCGGCAGAATTCCACGACAGCTTCTTGCGAACCCAGCTTTACAGCTTCTATTATATCGTTTCTGGCTGACGATGACGGCGGGCATACTTCATAGCCCAAATTTTCAAATACCTTTGCACAGAGTACGGCTCCTTTTACGGCTCCGCTAACGACATTCGGTCCAAGAAAAAATCCCTGCATCATGCTTCGAGTCTGCCCAAAGGTAAGACCGCATTCTTTACCTATACCGGGCGATGTCATCCTGTAAGAAACCTGATCTATAAGATCGGCTCTGCCTGTTATATATCCGCCTGAAAGAGCAAGCCCTCCTCCCGGATTTTTTATCAAAGACCCTGCCATAATATCCACACCGACATCGGTAGGTTCAGTTAAATCGAGAAATTCACCGTAGCAGTTGTCCACCATGCAGATTATATCGGGATTTACGGACTTTACAGCCTTTACCCATTCCGCTATTTCATTTACGGAAACAGCTTTTCTCCACGCATAGCCTGTTGAACGCTGAATACACATCATACGGGTTTTATCGTTTATGATATTTTTTACTCCGTTCAAATCTATGCTGTCGTCAGGCAACAAATCAACCTGAGCATAGCTTATCCCGAAATCTTTCAAGCACCCGTTTCCCCCTTTATGTATTCCGATAACACCTTCAAGTGTGTCATATGGAGCTCCCGTACAATATACCAGTTCATCACCGGGTCTCAAGATTCCGCCCAATGTCAATGTGAGAGCATGAGTTCCGCTTACGATTATCGGTCTTACAATGGAGTCCTCAGTGTTGAAATATGTGGAATACACTCGTTCAAGCGCAGCCCTGCCCGCATCATCATAGCCGTATCCTGTATTCCATCCGAAATGTGTATCGCTGATACGACATTTTCTGAATGCCTCCAAAACCTTATATTGATTGTACTCCTTTATATCATCTATAAAATCGAAGCGTTCTCTGAGTGCCGCTTCAGCCTCATCGATCACATCTAAAACTTCTGGTGTTATTTTTAATTGTTCGGTTAAAATCTTATATGTATTCTTCTTCATTAAAACTCTCTTTTTCCATACTTTTATAATTTATAAAACTTCATTTAATTTATAAAATTCATTTTATCTTAACGATCAAATTCATCATCCCACTCAAAGCTGCTAATCAATTCTCGCTTAGTATTTAGTTTATGAGCGGCATAAAGCTGTGTGGTCGAAACATTTTCGTGATCGAGCAGCTCCTGTACATCATAAATCGAATTACCTCTGCCTATAAGCGAAGTGGCAGCCGTTGCTCTAAGTTTATGCGGACTGTATCCGGCAGCTTTATTTGTAGACATTCCTATTGCGGTATATTTTTTTACAAGCTCTCTAATCTGCCTTTCCGTCATGCGCTTTCCCTGCAATGACAAAAACAAAGCATCTTCAGATCCCTCTGTTATACGGCTGCTGTACAAGGCTCGTTCTCCGTTTATATATTCATCTAAAGCCTTCAGCACGGTACGGTTATTTAAAGGCATGAGAGATTCCTTGCCTCTTTTTCTGTATATTTTAAATTCGCCTCTGCTGAAATTGAAAGAGGAAACATTCAGCTGTTGCAGCTCCGATAATCTGAGCCCGTATGTCAGGAATAAAATAAGAATCGCTTTATCACGCTTCTTTGTCTTTTCCCAATATTGTTTTTCTTTCTTTGTGAGATGATCCCCTGTAGATACAGCATCCAGCATCTTCATGACTTCATCATCCTGTAATGCCTTGATTTCTTTTTCGCTGCGTTTTGGCACTCTTATAGGATTGAACTGATCTGTAATATTTTCAGACAAAGTATTCTCTCTATAAAGGTACCTGAACATCACTGAAAGAGAGGATTTTTTACGTGACAAAGCCTTGTTGTCATTGGTATAAACCTGTATGCTTTTCTCATCTTCAACTGTATAGCTTCTGCAATAATCCAAAAATATATTTATATCTATGCCTTTAATTCTATCCAGCTCATCGGATTTTATATTCCTTATATCGCTTGCTGTTGTTAAATCGGTTTCTTCTACAAGATATCTGAAAAAGAATTTTATATCCTGAAGATATGCCAGCCTTGACATCGGCAGCAATGAGGATCTTAGATATGAAAAGAAGCCGCTCATAAATAAGGGGAGCAACTTCTCTATCTCTTTACATTCAGCTTCGATTTTCAGCTCCCTCAACACCACATTATCAGGTTTATCGGATTTATTGCTTATTCGCAGCTTCTTATTAAAAGCCTTATTTTTTTTATTTTCTTTCTTTGAATCAACAGTAGTGTCGATGTCTTCGTTAATATCGTTAATATCCTTCATAATGATTACTCTCTGCTCAACATGCAGACTCAAAACATTAAAAATATCAGTTTATTGATATAAATATCATATATCCTTTAATGTTTAATTGTGACGATTTCCTTGAAAATCAATGTACCATTGATGTAAATATTATATACTTTTTATTCACATTATATTATTAATTAAAGCTTATATTCCTAAAAAATTACGTATTTCAGCCATTATCATGCAATACGAATGTTCCGTATCCTCAGTTATATCAAACCATTTCATATCTTTATAACGGCGAAACCATGACAGCTGTCGCTTTGCATAGTGTCTGCTGTTCTTTTTTATAAGTTCTACAGCTTCATTTAAATTACATTCACCCTGCATATATGAAATCATTTCCTTATATCCTATACCGCTCATAGAAATCATATTTTCATCCATTCCCATTTCCATAAGTTTTTGAATTTCCGCCTCGAGCCCTTTCTCTATCATCAAGTCTACACGTAGATTTATTCTCTCATATAACTCCGTTCTGTCACGATTTAAACCTATCATAAGGGATTTATAATCGTTGATTTTATTTTCCGTATTTTCGAAAGAAGGAATTTTATATCCGTCACGAGCCGCTTCTATAGCTCTGATAATTTTCTTTACATTATTGGGATGAATTCTATTTGCAGCTTCTGCATCTTCATCGGCTAAAAGTGCATGGAGAGCTTCATTTCCGGCAGTTCTTGCAAAATCTGCAAGCTCTTTTCTCAAAGCGGTGTTCGCAGGAGATTCTCCAAAATTCATTTTATAAATCAGTGAATGAACATATAATCCGGTACCGCCTGAAATAACAGGTATACGATTTTCCGATAAAATTTTATTTATATATCCCTTCGCCAAAAGAGAATATTCGGCAACTGAAAAAGGCTTTGCTGGATCAATCTCATCTACAAGATAATGCTTTGCAGAGGCTCTCTCTTCCGGAGTAGGCTTGGCACTTCCAATATCCATATATTTATAAAGCTGCATGGAATCAGCTGATACTATATCTCCGTCGATTTCGTTGGCGATGCGTATGGCAAAATCCGTTTTCCCCACAGCTGTAGGGCCTGTAATGAATATTATTTTATTGTTTTTTATAGTTGAATTATTCATATATCACCGCTTAAACAGTGCCTCAATTTCCGTTCTCTTCATCTTTATAACAGTAGGTCTGCCGTGAGGGCATGAAAACGGATTTACCGCTGTCGCAAGATCGAGCAGAAGCTTATCTATTTCCTGCATTGTCAATGCATCATTTCCCTTTACTGCGGATTTGCACGCTTTGATTGTCAGTTTATCTATGTGCTTCTGATCCTTGAAAGTTGCAGGATCCTCTATATTGTCAAAAAAATCATTGATAAAAGCTTCAGCTTCAGCCATTTCCATATACATAGGAATTTCTCTTACAATGTATGACTGAGAGCCGAATTCTTCTATACTGAAGCCTGCATTTTTCAGAAATGTCAGCCATTCATTCTGATTGTTTGCAACACTGTGTGTAACATCTACCTTAAACGGTAATGCCAATATCTGACTCAATTTGTCCGCATTATAAAATTCTCGGCAGAACTGTTCATAGAATACACGCTCATGAGCAGCATGCTGATCTATAATATAAAAGGTACTGTGGTCGACTCCGAGTATATATGTTGAAAATATAACTCCTACAGGTTTTATGCTCGCCACATCAAACGGAGCATTGGCGGGAGGCACGGGCTTCGGTCCCAAGGCTGCCGAAGCTTCAGCTGTAAAAGCTTTATCATAACTTTGATTTTTACCAACTTCGTATTGTACGGCATTTTCGTTGATTTTATAATTATCATTATTATTTTCAGGCTTACGATTTTGAATAAGAGCTTTTTTACGGTTTTCCGAAGCTCTTTCTTCACTGAGAATCTTCTGAATATCCAGCTTTTCCTGATTGGTTTTTATAAGCGGCGGCTGTTTATCTGAAATTTCAGGCTCCGTAAGAATGCTGTCCTTGCTGAAATATATCTCAGGTACGGCGTCCGGTGTACTCAATCCCTTGCGGACGGATTGCTCTATAAAGCTTTTTACAGATGCTTCATTATCGAATTTTATATTTTTCTTATTTGGATGAATATTTACATCCAATGTCTCCGGATTTACCTCCAAAAACAGAAATGCTATAGGAAAACGCCCTTCAAATACTTTTTCTCTGTAAGCATCTCTAACTGCATTTTCTATAATTTTATTTTGAACATATCTGCCGTTTACAAAAAATATCTGATTGATTCTGCTGGCACGAGTCGCATCCGGAGCTGATATATAGCCCTCTATTGTCATTCCGTCGTTTGTACGGTTTTCAATTTTTATCAGCTTTTCAGCCATCTGAGGATCATAAACGGTAGCTATTGCAGAGAAGCGTTCACCTCTGCCGGGCGTCGAAAAAAGTGTATTATCATTATTTATAAGCCTAATGCGTACATGTGGATATGCCAACGCCATTTTTGATACAAAATCTATAATTAAAGAGCTTTCGGTATTGTCTTTTTTCATAAATTTCAACCTTGCCGGAGTATTATAAAAAAGATCTCTGACTATGACGGTGGTGCCCTGCTGACAACCTATATCGCTGTTTTCGGTAATTGCTCCGCCTTCAACATGAATATTAGTACCTATTTCGGCATCGCTCGTGCAGGTTATAAGCTCCGTACGTGAAACTGCAGCTATGCTTGACAGTGCTTCTCCTCTGAATCCAAGTGTTGACAATGTATCCAAGTCCTTTATGGTATGAAGCTTGCTCGTGGCATGACGCTTGAATGCCAACTCGGCATCATCCTTCATTATACCGCTTCCGTTATCGGTAACTCGGATATATGATTTTCCGCCGCTTTTTATTTCTACGGTAATGGATGAAGCTCCGGCATCAATTGAATTTTCCATTAATTCCTTTATTATTGATACAGGTCTTTCTATAACCTCTCCCGCTGCAATTTTTCCGGCGGTTATGCTCGGTAATTCTTCTATTCTTGCAATTTTCAGTTTCATATCATAACCTACCTGTATTTATTTACTTCGGATTTAAGTTCTTCAAGTACTGCTATTGCTTTTGACGGTGTGATTTCCATAATATTCAAAGATTGCAGCATTTCTACCGCAGGATGTTTTATAAATGTAAGAAAGGACAGCTGTTCTGCCGATAATGAATTATCAGCTTTAAATGAATCATGCTCTTCAAGGATATGTTTACTTATACTATCTATTTCGTTATTTTCAAGCTCTGCAAGCTTGCTCTGAGCATTTTTCAAAACGGAATCAGGCACTCCTGCAATGCTGGCAACATGGATACCGTAGCTCTTGCTTGCACTGCCCTTTGTAATTTTATGCAGAAAGACGACCTTACCCGAACTTTCACTGACAGCGACATTTAAATTTTTAAAACCTGAAATACTTTCTTCCAATCTTGTAAGCTCATGATAATGAGAAGCAAACAATGTTCGCACATGCAGATTTTTATTACAAAGATAATCGACTACCGCCCATGCTATTGAAAGTCCGTCATAGGTGCTCGTGCCTCTTCCTATTTCGTCAAGAATAACAAGACTTCGTTCCGTTACCGTATTAAGAATATAGGCAAGCTCCTTCATTTCCACAAAAAACGTACTCTGTCCTTGAGAAAGATTGTCGGACGCACCTATTCTGGTATAAATCCTGTCAACAATTCCGATTTCAGCACTTCTTGCAGGTACAAAACAACCTATCTGAGCCATCAGAACTATAAGTGCCGTCTGACGCATATATGTAGATTTTCCCGACATATTGGGTCCTGTTATTAGAAGCATACTTTGCTCGGTACGGTCAAGATAAGTATCGTTCGATACAAAAATGCCGTTACCGATACTCTGCTCTATTACGGGATGCCTTCCTTCCACTATATTTATTACATCACTGTCATTGATTGACGGTTTTACATATCCGTTTATACTGCTTATTTCGGCGTATGAAGCAATTACATCAAGCTCCGCAACCGCATCCGCAGTCTTTTGCAGCTTATCTATATAAGTTTTTAATTTATTCCTCAGCTTGACGAACAAATCGTATTCCAGAGAATTTATACGAGATTCAGCATTTAAGACTATTGCTTCCATTTCTTTAAGCTCGGGGGTGACATAACGCTCACAATTTACAAGAGTCTGCTTACGAATATAATGCTCGGGTACAGAATCTATATTTGCTTTTGTCACCTCGATATAATACCCGAATACCTTATTATAGCCTACCTTAAGCTTTTTAATTCCGGTTTTTTCACGTTCCGAGTTCTCAAGTCCCATTATCCAATTTAAACTGTCACCTGATGCCGATTTTACGGCATCCAATTCATCCGAATATCCGGCTTTTATTAAATTTCCGTCTTTTACAGTTACCGGAGGCTCATCCTCTATAGCTTTATCTATAAGTTGATATATTTCTTCCAATGAGTCGATTCTCTCTCCGATGTCCATTAGAAATGCATTTTGAGAATCCTCCATGTCGCATTTAATTTCCGGTAATATGGAAATAGAATTTTTTAAAGCCGATAAATCTCTGGCATTTGCCCTATCACATGCTACACGTCCTGTCAAACGTTCAAGATCATATACAAATTTCAGTGACGTTCTTACATTGTTTCTCAGAACTATATCGGAAACTAAAGTATCTACGGCTGACAATCTTTCATTTATGGCATCGCAGTTATTAAGCGGTTCTCTAATCCATTTTTTCAGCTTGCGGGAGCCCATTGCCGTCTGAGTCGAATCCAATACGCCTAATAAAGAGCCTGAAACCTTTTTTTCGAACAAAGTCTCCATTAATTCCAAGTTTCTTATTGCTGCTTTATCCAAAATCATATATGCGCTGTTATCCAAGCTCGTAATATGAGTGATCTGCGACATGTTTTGATTCTGAGTTTCTTCCAGATATGAAAGCATTGCTCCCAAAGCTCTGAAAGAAGCATTTTCATCACAAATCCCTAATCCGTCTACTGCCGAAACCTTAAATTGCCTGCAAATAACTTTTTCAGCTTGTTTTACATCAAAGTAACTTTCATTCATATAAGAAATATATGCTTCCGTCAATTCGCCGAGATTTAAAGAAGGATCTTCATTTTTTGCAGATTCGTTAATTATGACTTCACGTGCATTTATCTTTGAAATTTCATTTATCAGATTTTCTGCAAAATCATCGTATTTAAAATCTGCGACTACCAGCTCACCTGTTGAAATATCACAATATGCAAGCCCTGAGGATTTATCCTGCACATAAATCGATGCAAGATAGTTATTGGAAGCATTATCAAGCATGGATTCTTCAACCACGGTTCCGGGGGTAATTATGCTTACCACTTCCCTTTTCACGAGTCCCTTTGCCAAATTCGGATCTTCAACCTGCTCGCATACGGCAACCTTATAGCCTTTGCTTATAAGCTTTCCTATATATGTTTCCGATGCATGAAAAGGAACTCCGCACATAGGTGCACGTTCTTTAAGACCGCAGCTTTTTCCCGTAAGTGTAAGCTGCAATTCCCTCGATACCGTAATGGCGTCATCAAAGAACATTTCATAAAAATCACCGAGACGGAAAAAAAGTATACAATCTTTATATTGTTCTTTTATTTCAAGATATTGCTGCATCATGGGTGTTAATTTTTCTGTCATATGTGATTTCTCCGAATATATGTGTGATTCCTGTTCTTAAATATTAAAAAGACGCCTTATAATCTGCTCTTAACAGACCACAAGGCAGCCTCTCATTATTATACTATAATATTCTATTTTCTATCAGATATTATCTTCATCTTCGTTGATTTCATCATCATGCTCATCACCTGCATGAGGATCGAAGCCTTTCAAAGCTTCAAATTCCAATCCGTTTTTTTGTGCATAGTCATAGACTGCAGCTTTTATGGATTCCTCTGAAAGTACGGAGCAATGAACCTTTACCGCCGGCAATCCTCCAAGCTCCTTCAAAACGTCGTCATTTTTTATTTCGAGAGCTTCCTCGCAGGTCTTGCCGATTATCATATCCGTAGCTACGCTGGATGATGCTATCGCAGAACCGCAGCCGTATGTTTTGAACTTTGCATCGGTTATAACACCGTTGTCGTCAACCTTGATAGACATCTGCATCATATCACCACATACAGGACTTCCGTATACACCTATTCCTGAAGCATCTTCTATTTCACCTACATTATGAGGATTCATGAAATGATCTATTACTTTATCATTATACATTGCCATAATTATTTCCATCCTTTCTCTTTTGACACGGAGGATATTTCTCTGAGTCTGCTTATAATTTCTTTGAGCCTGTCTACTGTATAATCTACATCTTCCATAGTTGTAGGATCACCGAATGTAAATCTTATAGATCCGTGTATAAGCTCAATAGGTATTCCCATTGCTGTAAGAACATGCGACGGCTTGAGCGATTTGGATGAACATGCGGAGCCCGACGATGTTCGTATGCCTGCAAAATCCAAGTATAACAATATCGATTCGCCTTCTACATATTCAAATGTTATATTGGCATTTCCCGGGTGTCTTTTATCTTTACTGCCGTTATAATATGTATTTTCTATTTCAGCTAAAACCCTTTTAACAAAATGATCTCGCAATCCTTTTATATGTGCAACATGTTCCTCAAAGTTTAATCTTGCAATCTCGGCAGCTTTTCCGAAACCTATTATTGCAGGCACATTCTCAGTACCGGCACGCTTCTTTCTTTCCTGTGCTCCGCCATGTACAAATGTCGGAATATTGATCCCGGTTTTCATATATAAAGCTCCGACACCTTTAGGTCCATAGATCTTATGGGATGACATAGACATAAGGTCAATATTTAAAGCCTTTACATCTACGGGAACATTTCCCAATGCCTGAACAGCATCCGTATGAACCATAATACCGTGAGCATGAGCTGTTTCACATATCTCTCTTATAGGCTCTATCGTCCCGACTTCATTGTTAACATACATAATGCTGACAAGAACAGTGTCAGGACGAATTGCGGCTTCTACCGAAGACGGACTTACTACACCGTCTTCGTCGACATCCAAATATGTTATATCGAAACCCTGACGTTCGAGATAATTGCAAGTGTGCAATATAGCATGATGCTCTATTTTTGAGGTTATTATATGTTTACCTTTATTGGCAAGCTTATTTGCGGTGGCGATAAGAGCCCAGTTGTCGGACTCCGTTCCGCCTGATGTAAATATAATTTCATTTGGAGACGCTCCGATTAAATCGGCAACCTGCTTGCGTGCAATTTCTATTTCATCCTTGATTTCCGTTCCTATCGAATATAACGCAGACGGATTCCCGAATCTTTCTGTAAAGAAAGGTATCATAGCTTCCACTACTTCCGGTTTTGTGGGAGTTGTAGCAGAATAGTCCAAATATACATTTCTTATGTCATTCATATTTAAATAATTTCCTTTCCATATTCATTGCAATAAATGGTTGGAAAGACCATTTGCAAAATTTATATGCATGTATCAATTAATACGAATCTATTATACCGATTTTTCAATAAGAATAAACCGCTTTTGAAAATTAAGCATAATTCTAATTATACTTTAGTATAATTTTAGTGCATTTTAATAAAAATACCAAATTAAAATGATGTACATATTATTATATGTATATCTATATTTTTATAATATCTAATTCAGCCCTATATTTATAATCTTTTTTATAAATTCGAATCTCAACTTATCGTCACATTAACAATTAAAAACAAGAACGGAGCAAGGGACAATTTTCAAAAGTTTTTCACAATAAACTTTTGAAAACCGGTTCACATGCTCCGCAAATTGTCAATTCAAAAGATTTTTCTTTTTTCTTTTTTTGACCTCTGAAATTTTACCGTTTTCATCTATTATACGAATGTTTTTTAATTGACTTTCAAGATTGCCTCTGAAGCTTTCTATATATTCCTGTCTAAGCTTCTGTCTTTCCCTGATTTCCTCATCTGTAAGACCTTCATCGGATTTAGCTTTACGAGCCAGCGCATTTATCCTATCTATTTTATCCTGTGTAATAGACATAGCCTCTCCTTATATCAACTAAGAGTTCATCATAGCTTCTATCTTTTTTAAGTTATCATGGAAAGAATCTATTTCTTCCTGCGACATATTACTGAAAATTTTATCAATATAGCGCTTATTCAGATTCTCAAGTATACTCTTCAGATTTTCATCTTCTATATGTAAGGTCAAGTGATTTACTCGTCTGTCATCTGCGTCAATCTCTGTTTTTATATAGCCTTTTTTTGTCAATGAGTCAACAGATCTGCATATGAGAGACTGTGTTATATGAAATCTGTCAGATATGGCTTTTGCAGTATCTATATCATCATTTTCCATAAGATAAATCATAGTCGCTATTTCATTTGGTGTAAATTCATATTCATTAAGTTCTTTTTTTGCAAATTCATGGTATCGTTTACTTACAATTCTAAAAAACGCCAAATCTGCAGTATATGCTTGTCTTTCATTCATTTCGGTACTCCAAATCAATAAATATAATATCATGCAGAATTATTTGTTGTTGAGCATGTAGGACTATGGTATCATGAAGAATCATTTATAACAAGATATTAATTGCTTTTTTTACAAAATATTCTAAAATACATTTTTGAAATACTTTTAAATATATGTATATAAATGAAACTCTAATTATTTATGCTCTTATATTTCCCATCATCCTGAATTTTTGATATCTTGCTTCTGCAAGCGCCGTTCCCGAACTTTTTAAAAGCAGCCCCAGCTTTCTATCGATTTCAACGCTTACTGAATTTATAATCTCTTCAGGATTATTTTGCGCTCCGCCCTCAGGCTCCGGTATCACTTTGTCTATAATACCGAGCTGAAATAAATCCTCTGCCGTCAGTTTCATAACCTCGCATGCCTCCTTGCTCCTACCGGAATCTCTCCATAATATGGAAGCAAAACCCTCCGGTGATAATATAGAATATATCGAATTTTCCAGCATCATTATTTCATTCGCAACACCAAGAGCCAGAGCACCGCCGCTTCCGCCTTCACCGATGACTATAGATATAACAGGTATTTTCAATCCGCTGAATATCGCCAAACATCCGGCAATAGCTTCACCCTGACCATGCTCCTCAGCCTCAAGCCCCGGATATGCTCCCGGTGTATCTATAAAGCTTATTATAGGGCGTTTAAATTTTTCCGACTGCTTTGCTATTCTCTGCACCTTTCGATAGCCCTCCGGTTGAGGCATACCGAAATTAAATCTTATGTTTTCGTCTACGGTACGACCTTTTCTTTGCCCTATTACAGTAACAGGCTGCCCCTTATATAAAGCAATTCCGCATACTATGCTTTCATCATCACCCGAAAGCCTGTCTCCCCGCAGTTCAAAAAAATCCGTAAAAATTCCTTCTATATAATCCATGGTTTTAGGGCGTTTAGGATGTCTTGCCAGCTGAACCCTTTCGTAAGATGTCAAATCGGACATTACTGTCGCCTCCTCTCATGGAGCATCAAAAGCTGAGATATGGTATTTTTCATATTATCTCTTGTAACAATTTTATCTATAAAACCGTGTTCCAATAAAAATTCACTGCGTTGAAAGCCGTCAGGCAGCTTACTTCCAATTGTTTGCTCTATAACCCTCGGTCCTGCAAAACCTATCAGGGCATTCGGTTCTGCAAGCATTATATCTCCTAAAGATGCAAAGCTTGCAGTCACGCCCCCTGTTGTAGGATGTGTGAGATAGGATATATAAAGCCCGCCTTTCTCTGAATATTTATGTATAGCCGCACTTGTTTTCGCCATCTGCATGAGGCTTACGGTTCCTTCATGCATACGAGCTCCTCCGCTCGCAGAAAATATTATTATAGGTAATTTGTGACGCATTGCATACTCGATACTCAAGGTAACTTTTTCACCGACTGTAGAACCCATGCTGCCCATTATAAATTTACTGTCCAAGACACCGACTACGGCAGGCATTGAAGCTATCTCACATTCACCGTATATATATGCTTCATTAAGACCGCTTTCATGCATAGCATTGCGAATCTCTTGCCTGTAATCGGGAAATTTCAAGACATCATTCGCCATCATCTTTGAATTCAGTTCCTGAAAAGTATTTTCATCTGCCAACATATATATTCTTTCATATGCTCCAAGCTTAAAATGATGTCCGCATGCAAGGCACATATGAAAATTATTGATAAGATCGCTTTTAGTTCGTATTTCTCCACATTCCGGACAGGTGATGAATATTTTATCTGCTTCATCATCACTCTTTATCTTTACTGCGGAATTTCTGCGAAGATTTCGCATAAACGAAAGCTTTTTCTTTTTTATTTCAAAAATATCCATGCTATTCCTTTTCCTGCTCGCTGATTCTATCATATAAATCATCCCATTTTATATAGCCTTCAAGCTTTTGATCTATAAATCCCGTGTTATACTTACCCCACATAAATTCAGGATCATACAATATGAGATGCAACAGAATTTCATTGGTTGTAACACCCTCTATCACAAGTTCTTCTAAAGCCTTTCTCATAATGCGTATAGCTTCCAAGCGTGTTTTTGCAAATGTAATAATCTTTGCAGATAATGAATCATAATATGGCGGAATTTCATATCCGTTATATAGAGCCGAATCTACTCTCACTCCTCTTCCTCCCGGAAAATGCAGAAAGGTAACCTTTCCCGGAGAAGGCTTGAAATCATGCATAGTATCCTCTGCATTGATTCTGCATTCTATGGCATGACCGCTCAGTTTTACTTCATCCTGTTTATAATCAAGAGTCATACCTGCCGCTATACGAATCTGCTCACGGATAATATCTATGCCCGTAACCATTTCCGTTATAGGATGTTCAACCTGAACACGAGTATTCATCTCAATAAAATAAAAATTATTATCTTTATCAAGGACAAACTCTATAGTTCCGGCACTGAAATATTTACCCGCGCGAGCGGCATTTACAGCGGCTTCGCCCATTTTTTTTCTAAGTTCGGGAGTCAAAACCTTTGAAGGAGTTTCTTCTATCAGCTTTTGATTTTTTCTTTGAATAGAGCAGTCTCTTTCACCGAGATGTATTATATTGCCTTTCTTATCGGCAAGAATTTGGAATTCTATATGCTTAGGGGATTGTATCAGCTTCTCAAGATAAAGTTCCCCGTTTCCGAAGCATGCTAACGCCTCGGACTCCGCTTCTTTATATAAGGTATCAAAAGCTTCAGGCGAAAAAACTCTGCGCATTCCCCTGCCGCCTCCGCCGGCACTTGCTTTTATAAGGACGGGATATCCTATTTCCGACGCTAATTGTCTACCTTCCTCCATTGAATGCAACGCTCCGTCGGATCCTGGGACTACAGGTACACCCGCACTTATCATAAGACTTCTTGCTGCAGCTTTATCACCCAACTTACGTATAACATCACCTGAAGGTCCTATAAACTCTATGCCGTTTTCTCTGCATTTGTCTGCAAAGTCGGCATTTTCACTTAAAAAGCCGTATCCCGGATGTATAGCATCACAATTCATTGATACTGCAGCTGCAATAATTGCATCCATATTCAAGTAGCTGTCGGCAGCTCTTTCCGAACCTATACATACGGAGTCTACAGACAGCTTTACATGGAGAGCCTCCGCATCGACGTTGGAATATACTGCGACAGTGTCTATCTCCATTTCCATGCAGGTTCTCAAAATTCTAACGGCTATTTCACCTCTGTTTGCAATCAAAATTCTTTTAAACATTATGATCTCCTGATTTTAAAAAGAGGTTCATCGTAACCTACCGTACTTTCATTTGTAACCAGAATATCCTCGATAATACAATCATATGGTGCAGATATTTCATTCATCATCTTCATAGCTTCCACTATACATACATGCTGCCCCTTTGTAACTCTTTGTCCGATATTTACAAAAGGATCCATGCCTGAACCGGGTGCTTCATAAAATGTTCCAACTATAGGAGATTTTATAAATTCGCCCGTTTCATCAAGCTGTGCGGATGAGTTTTGTGTTTCACTAAGATTAACAGGCAAATCCGGCGATATCGAGCCTGAACGATTAATATTAATCCTTGGCATTTCAAGGCTTAAACTGAAGTCTCCGTCTTTTAACTTCATCTTTCCTATACCGGATTTTTTAAATTCAGACATCAATTCATATATTTTGTTAAGTTCCATAAATTTCAGCTCCTAAATAACTGTCTAAAACAATACTTTTATCATCAAAGTATTTCTTCTAAGATTATTATCTTTATTAGGTGAATTGTCAATAGTTTATAAATATTTTAAACAATCCTATTTATTCGTTGATTTTCAAATAAAAATGAGAACTTCCGTTTCTTTGCACAAGAAGTTCTCTAATAAGCTCATATAAATTTCAGCATACTTATATAGTTATAAAAATGAATTAATATTATTAAATTTTATATCATACACAAATATGTTCCTTTAATTCTCCGAATTTTTTATCCCCTATGCCGCTCACCTTTTTTAAATCTTCTATACTTGAAAATTTACCGTTTTGTGTCCTATATTCCAATATTCTCTCCGCCATGGAGGGGCCTATCCCCGAAAGAGTTTGAAGTTCGCTGCTTCCTGCCGTGTTTATATTTACAGTACCGGAATTCTCACATGATAAAGTATTATTGGCGGTGTAAACAGAGTCTCCTTCACTCAATAATTGTCCTTTGTTTTCTTCTATTTCCTTTTCGGACGGTATATAAATTTTTTCACCGTCCGTACAAACAGCCGCCATATTTATGTACTTGATTTCAGCATTATCAGATATGCCTCCTGCAGACGCTACAGCTTCAAAAACACGTGAACCTTCAGGTATACATACTACTTTAGGCTCATTCACTGCGCCTCCTACATCTACATAAATATCGGAGACGATTTCTTTCTCAATTTCCTCCTTAACTTCATCCGTCTTATTTTCATTATCATATGAATTATATATAGAGGCTTGTAAAGACGGATCGGCATTAACCTTTACATCTGAAGCGACATGTAAGGCATAATATACAACAGTTGCTGTCACAAGTATAGGAATAAGTATAAACCATTTCAATTTAGTCTTATCTTTTCCTTTTATCATGATCTTTTTCAATCTTAACCTCACCTGCCTTTCCTGATAGCATTATTATACAATTATTGTCATTTTATGTCAATAGTGATTGCTATTTTTTATATTATTGAAAAATCGGACAGCCTGAGCCGTCCGATTTGCAATTTTATATATTAATTTATATCTGTTTCCGTTCTATATGAAAGATCTTTTATTTCATCACGATTGGATGAAATAGTCGTGTCTATTTTTTCAAACATATCATTAATGTCATCCAGTATTCGCTGCGCATATGATTCGTTAAGATTTGACATGCGCTCCTGGAATGTATACAAAACATCATCTATATAGTTGAAAGTACCGAGTTTGAGTTCCTTGATATTCTGTTCTGCAGCTCTCATTATTTCATCTGCACGTTTTTTGGCTCTCAGAGTTATATCATCATTTTCCACAAGCTGCTCAGCTTTTTCATTTGCTGCACTTATAACTCTGTCATATTCGGTTTTTGCATCATCTAATATTCGCTGACGTTCATTTTTTATCCATTGCGCCTGTTGAATTTCTTCCGGTAATTCCTGCTTGATATCTTTTAAAATATCTCTTATTTCATCAGGATCAACCATTACCTTTCCCGTAAGCGGAAAACCGCCTGCGGTTTCCAGGATATCTTCTATGTCCTGTATGAGTTCTATTACTTTCATCGGCTTCCCCTTCCAATATTATTTTCAGATATATATTTAAAAACGTTCTTCGGCACAAGACCTTCTATATCTCCGTTAAAATATAGGATTTCCTTTATAGCGCTTGAGCTCAAATACGAATGTTCTTTTTCCGTAATAAGATAAATAGTTTCAAAATTTTTATATAGATGCTTATTCATGAAAGCTCTGGGAAACTCGGATGTAAAATCGGGAACGTCTCTTAGCCCCCGTACAATACAGGTTATATTATTTTCTCTTACATAATCTGCGAGCAATCCTGAAAAGTCCACAAGCTCCACATTCTCTATATTAAAATCTTTTAAAGCTTCTTCTATAAGAATTTTCCTCTCATCTACTGAAAAAAACGGCTTTTTATTTGAATTTGTTACTATACCTACAACGAGAATATTACACAATCGTGAGGCTCTGCGGATTATATCCATATGTCCAAGAGTCAAGGGATCGAATGACCCCGGATATAAGAATTTTGTCATTTTTAACCGTTCCTCCGTAATTAAAAATATGATCAGGATACGGATTTTTCATATATAGAAATGCCGATCTTACCATAGCCGCGTTTTTTCATCAATTTAAATCCGAAGAGTTCTTCCGGAAGTTTATTTCTGTTGCTGTGTTCTGCAACGATAATACCGTCGGACTTCAATATATTGCACTCTGCAATTTTAGCAATACAGGCTTCAATTATCCCTTCCTTGTATGGCGGATCCAGAAATATGACATCCGCTGTATCATTTATTTTGTCCAAGGCTGAAATATAGTCCGTGCACATAATAACAGATCTGTCTTCAGCTCGGCAATGTTTTACATTTTCTCTTACCATCGCCATGCTTCTACGATCAATATCTGTAAAATAAGCTCTCTTTGCACCTCTGCTGATTGCTTCAAGTCCCATATTTCCTGTTCCGGCGAATAAATCCAGAAAAACGCCTTCCGGGATGTATGCGGCAATTATGCTGAATACGGCTTCTTTTACCTTATCTGTTGTAGGTCGAACTCTGTCGTCGCTTGGCGTCATAAGTCTGCGACCTTTAAATTCTCCGGAAATTATTCTCATATTGAAAAACTCCTCGTTTTTTAATTATAACATAATTTGTATGTTATAAAAGCTTTAATATAAGCGGTAATATTACAATTTAAAGTCATTATATCATTTACAGCTCATCCAATTTTCGTATAGCATCAAATACATCGGCTGATGAAAATCCTCTGCCTGACAGTCGTCTTGCAAGAGAATTTTTTGCTCTTTCCTTTTCCTTAAAAATTTTATTTTTATCGGTTTCAAATTCTGATATACGAGATGAGAATAAATTTAGAGGTTCTCCTTTATCTGTTCGAATTAAATATCCTTCCTCATCAATATAGCATATATGTGAAATTCCCATAAAAGATAGTGCCTTATTGAGGCAACGTAATTTTTCGGGTTCATCATCATTTATTTTTTTCAGTGCTTCATCTATTATAGAGTCTGAAATACCTTTTTCACGAAGCTTATTTTTTATCAATCGGCTTCCTTTTCCCGAATTCACAAGTGATTCTGCATACAGCTCCGCATAGTGTTCATCATTTATTAAATTTGCTTCAGAAAGATTATCAGTTACAGCTTGCGACAGTTCTTCCGAATATCCCTTTTTTATCAATCGTGATTTTAATTCCGCAGCTGTTCTGTCCTGATAATCTAAAAGACGCAATGCCGCCTCCCGGGCTTTTTCTTCTTCCGTCATCTTTACTCGCATATTCGATACCTTTAAGCTATACTCTATAATCTCTCGATTTCAATATTCTCAATCACCGGCAGTTCACAATCAGTATTTGAATTGCTATAGTCGCAACCTTTTATGCAAACGGTGACGCAAATATCCGTTTCATCCGGAATATTCACAGCATAAAATCTCAAATCGTCATATTCCTGCAAAAGTTTATCGTTATATACGAGATCAATGCTGTCAAGCCTGCCTGATATACCGGTGCCTTTCAGTTTTAATGCAGCCTCTTTCATAGTCCACATACGCAAAAAAACTCGCCTTTGATACTCAACATCTGAAATATCTGCAATAAATTTCTCCTCCGCATCCGTAAAAAAACGTTTTGCAAGCTTCAATGCAGCAAATTTTTTTCGATTATAAAGCTCCGCATCTATTCCGATTTTTCTATCATCAAAAGCGCATAACCAAAGATTTTTTGTATGGGTAACTGAAAAAAAAATGTGCGGAGCATTTTTTAAATATGGTTTTCCATGTATGCTTCGCTCTATATCATAAATATATTTTTCTCTTCTCAAGGCTTCCTTTAGAAGTTGTTCGCTGTTAATTATTCCATCCTCAAAAACAGATGAGGCTGATTCATATTTCTTTTCAGTTATCTTATAATTGTTGCTGTAATAAA
>JBQNCA010000011.1:0-54906 GCA_052169645.1 Anaerovoracaceae bacterium | reverse complement strand
TAAAATCTTGATTTTCAATAATAAAGTCTTTCATCTGCTTAAACATTCGTATTAAAGCCTTGTTTTGCTTAATCGCAAGTTCTCCCCTTAATACAGTCATAAGCATATAGATTCCCTGTTCCGTAAAGGCATAGGGTTTATACTTAATGTTACTTCCTCTACCTGTTCCTTTGTTCAAGCTCACATTTTGTGATCTTGAAAGTTCGTCCATTTCCTCATCAGTTAATTGGAACATAAAATCTTCATCAAATTTTTCATTATTTCTTTTTACCTGTTGATTAAAAGCTCTTGTTTCATACCCATATATTTCAGCAAGTTCAAAATCAAGCATAACCTTTTGATTTCTTAATATAATAAATCTTACTTTTAATTGTAGTTTCATCTATTACCACAAAAGCTTATGGGACATTTGGATATAAAGCTGACAGCGAATATTTATACTAATTTTAATTCCGATGATGTTTTGACTGACGCTAAAATTTTAGTTAAAAAATAATAACCCATGTAGTAACCCATAAGAATGAGAAAAAAACGAAGTTTTGAGAAGTAATTATCGTAAAAAGAACAATGCATCAAAAAATATATTAAAGCCTCACACGTTGAAAATTCAACGAATGCAAGGCTTTAAATTGTGGTGTACCCGACAGGATTCGAACCTGCGACCTTTGGAGTCGGAGTCCAACACTCTATCCGGACTGAGCTACGGGTACTCAAATTTAACTTATAAAGTATAATTGATTTTATTTAAAATGTAAACCTGCAAAATGTCCCAATACAAGGAAATCATCTCTGTACATTGCTGATTTCGCTTTAATCATAAACTTATCAACGTCATCAACTATAAACCCGAAGCTTTCTTTTATTCCATTCTTAAATAGCGACGGAGCAACAGGTACATCAGGACCTGTAAAAATAATCTCTTTATTTAAAGCATCTGCCTTCTTAATGATACCGCTTACCGAGCGATTCACTATTGCAGCTCCGCTTATAAACACTCTGTCAACCGATTCAATCAACTCATCATAAGCGGCATATATGTAATCTCTAAATTCCGGATTGCTCCTTATTACATCGATTCTGCCGGGTATATCCGCCATTTCATCGCTGTCATAGTACGGTTCTATAAATAGACTTCTGCCTTCAACAGTATACTTCGAACAAAAGTTTTTAAAAGCTTTTTTACTGCGTCTTCCTCCGGGAGCATGCTCCATATCGGATATATTCCTACTCGGTGCATTATAGTATGCATTTATAGCTGCCAATGCCAAAGCTGCCTCAAAAAAATTCCATTTATATATGCCTTCCGCCATTTCTTTTAAGGTCATTCCATAGCTCGGAGTATATGACATATCGAATCTGTCAAATCTTTCTATAAATACGGGAGCTATTCCGACTCCTCCTTCATCGGATAAAACTGCAGACCATCTGGCTCCTATTACAAAATCCTTAACCTCAATACTTTCATCAATATCGGATATCAATCTATCAAAAAATTCCCACATAATCGTTCATTCCTTTCTTAAGCCATTTCCTGCTTATTCTAACAAACTTCAATATAATTTTCAATAATGCAACTCTTACTGCAATAATTATCTTCCTTATTTTCAGCTTTGTTCATAATATTTGTTTAGATTCATTCTGATGTTAAATTATGTATTTATTACTATTCTATAAATATTTATCATTTAAAATTATACATTGATTATATTGATAATTTCTATTTTAGACTTAATATTAAAGTATATTATACAGTTTAAACATCCCGAAATATCTTTTGCAGGATTATATTTCAGCGAATTTGCATTTCATAAATATTAATATTCTTCTATATTCTTTCATATTTTTATTATTTTCGCCTCAATAGTTACTATTTTTGCCTTTTTAAATAAAACCTCTTGATATATTTGTATGCGAATGTTAGACTTTAATTTGTCAGGATAGTATTTAATATATTTAAGTTATTTCAAACAACCATTTCGTTTCATTTTTTTATTGTTATTGTGATATCAATTATTTTTTGTAACATATGAATTTATTTTTTACAAAAAAGCAAAAGGAGATTTATATGCTTAAAATAATAAGAGACAAACTCATTGAAGATAATAATCCGGATGATTGCGCATGTGTACTCTGCGGAGAATCAAATGAAAATCGCAAAGCTAACGGAAAAGTATTTCACGGTCTTTTCGTATGTGAAGACTGCATTGAATATATTGTAAACCTCGATTTAGAAGATACTTCTGCGTAATTTTAAAATTAAACTACCCTGACTGATTTATGCATTATATGTGCGGGTAATTTTTAACTGCATCTTAATGCTTAATTTTCAGCACTTTAGAAATTCTATATGTGCAAAATTTATAAAGTAAAAACATGCAGGCTGCAGATTCAGCTTACATGTTTTTACTTTATAGTATGATTATACTATCTGAATTTTAACACAAAATAATTCTTGCCATAAACAGCCTTATCCGGCATTGTCAAATACCACTCCCGCTTTTGAAAGACGGCTTTTTAAAAGCGGCCCCGCTACCGCAGCAATTATAATCTTAACCATATCTTCAAATATAAAGGGGAGCACACCTTTTGCAAATGCCGCAGGCAAAGGTAAATTTGCAGAATATGACAGCCACAAAACCCCGCACAGATAAAGCGCCCATGTAGCTGCAATCATTCCGATCATACAAACAATTTTATTACTGCCGAATCTGTCTATCACTAAACCTGCAATTACAATCATTAATATGAATCCTATAAGAAACCCGCCCGTAGGTCCCATGATTTTCTGTGCACCTCCTGTGAAGCCTGAAAATACCGGAATTCCTATTAATCCTATAAGCAGATAAATAAGATAACATATTGTTGCCCTTTTCATTCCAACAATGTAAATCACTATAAAAATTGCAAGATTTATAAGTGTGACAGGCACTATACCTATCGGTATAGTTAAAGGTCCCGATATGCACAGCATCGCAGCCATCAGAGCTGTTATTGTAAGATTTTTAATTCTGTCATTCATCATATATTCCTCCGATTATAAAAATATTTTCAAACAATTCTTTAAACTGTAATAAGATTATATCATTCTGTTGTAAATCGTCAACTTATTTTTATTTTAAGGTTGACAATATTTTTATATTTTTAAAGTGAACTATTGAAATTTGAGAATTATAAGACAATAAGTCTGTGGTTGATATCAATAAATCAGATAAAAAATCGTAATGATATCTTAAATGTATCTAAAATTCCGAAGTGGAATATTATAAAAAATGCTCCGGAGCATTTTCGCTTCGAAGCATTTTCCAATAGATTTCCTACCGGCAGAGTCCTCTATTCTCCGGAGGACAAGCGTATTCGCTTGTAACGGGAAATTTATTCACCTTTTTATTAATAAACCGGCTCCAACATACCGTAATCGCCATCATTACGTTTATATACAACCGCCACACGGTTTGATTCACTATTCATAAATACAAAGAATTTATGTTCCAGAAGTTCCATTTGAAGAACCGCTTCTTCAACATCCATAGGAACCAAATCAAAACTCTTCTTCTTTATAGGAACAAATGAAGTTTCATCTATATCCTCCTCCGGAAGCAAATCAAAATTAATTTCCTTAATCTGACGATGATTCTTCTGCAACTTCTTCTTATAACGAGTTACTTGTGATGCCAACCTTTCAACAACCTTGTCAAGGCAAACATTCATGTCCTGATCGGTATATTCCGCTCTAAAGAGCATACCCTTAATCGTTATCATTGCCTCCATGGTCTGACGCTTTTTTTTGTATCCCATGGTTACATTTACCGCTGTATCATCTGTGAAATATTTTGAAAGCTTATCGAATTTCTTTTCAATGAGAAGTACCTGACTTTCGTTAGCGGTAAATCCTTTACTGGTAATGTTAACCTTCATAGCAATGCCTCCTTTAATATTAACTATACCTTTATATAGAATTGAGCAGCATCAAATTTCGACATTCTGATTTTCAACTCATGCTATTTATCGGTATACTATACTATTCGCCATAATCGGCTTTAACCCTGTATTTTTTTTAATGTATTTTGTATTTTTATTCCCATACAAAGGAAGTTTATTAAAACCTCTGTCTCTCTTATTTTTTCTTCGTCTTCACCACCCGTCCGTCACTAAAAATAGCCGTTCAATATATTTGCAAAACTCTGTCGGACAAGCTTTGCACCTACTTGTCCTTACAAAAAAGAGCAGGTGGATGATATATGCGCCTGACCTGATCTTTGCCCCCACACTCGCCTGCGAAATTAGGAGTTTATAGTATAGTCCGCAGGTCTTACTTCTAAGCTGCGCCATGCTCACATATCTAAATATGCTTACGTGGATCCTTTTGCCCGCAACTGGCTTGGATTTTCAATCACAGACACGCATATACCATTCATCCGCTCTCTTTCTGTTAAAAACTGCTTAACCATGTATTTATTTTAAATACTTTACAAATATATTATACATCCTCCATATCCGCTATACCGCAGATTTAAATTTTCTTAAATCAGGAAGCTCTCTCTGATTTATTCCTGCCGCTATCGTAAGTATCGTAATATGTGCTACACCTGCGGATTTCAATACTCTGCTGCAAGCATCGGCAGTAATCCCTGTAGTATATATATCATCCACCAGCAGTATATTTTTATTTTTAATCGAATCTTTCAAATCTTCATTTACACAAAAAGCTCCGTCCAGATTACGCAACCGTTCCTCGGCACCCAAATGATTCATCGGAACTGTATCACGCAGCCTTATCAACAACTCCTTTTCAAACGGTTTTTTCAACTTCTTCGAAAGAAATTCCGTAAGCAGAGCAGCCTGATTGTACCCTCTCTTGCACTCCTTTGCATAAAACATCGGTACCGGAACTATCAAATCCCAATCATCATACAAGTTTTGCATATTTATTTTATCATATAGCATTTCGGCAAATATGCGAGCCAACCAGCTTTTTTTATGATATTTAAAATCGTGAATTATCATGCGCTCATTATCCCGATATTGCAAACAGCTTATTCCGTCATCAAATTCATGCTTCTTATTCGCACATTCACTGCATAGCTCTGCAGGATACCAATCCTCAAGCGCTCTGCCGCATAACACGCATGTCTTATAATTAGCCCAATTCAGTATATTCAGACAATCATCGCAAATCGAATATACATTATGATTGTCAATAGGCTTTTCACACACTATACAATATATGGCAGGCGGAAACAGCGCATCTAAAAACCGTCCTGAAAGAGCTTTAAATACTTTTATCACAGTCTCGGAATTTTTCATAAATCCATACCCGTTTCATTTTCCATTTTCATGAACCCCTTGAGCCACACACTGAGTCCGGTATGTCTTTCCTCTATATGATCATTATCAATCATTGCATGTAACCTGTTTTCCGCACCGACCAGCACCACTGCCTGCTTTCCTCTTGTAACTGCCGTATAAAGCAGATTTCTGTTTGCAAGCATAGGTGGAAATATTGCAATCGGCATAACTATAATCGGAAATTCACTGCCCTGACTTTTATGTATGGTCATAGCATATGCAAGCTCAAGCTCGTCCGTCATGGTAAAATCGTAGCTTGCCCTTTTATTATCATCAAATATTACATCCAACCTGTTGTTTTCAGAATCAATCTCTCTTATAAATCCTATATCGCCGTTAAAAACACCTATTCCGTCAGAAAAGTCATCTGTTCTCTTCCATTCGAGCCGATAATTATTTTTAGTCTGCATGACCTTGTCGCCCACTCTGAAAATATTGTTCAAACCTTTTTTCTCCGCTTTCTCCGATGCAGGAGGATTCAAAATAGCCTGCAACTCCCGATTTATATTGACAGTACCGAGCGTTCCTTTATGAACCGGTGTTAAAACCTGTATATCTTTAAGATAATTACATTCTTTATAATAATTAGGAAGTCTGGTACTGCAAAGCTCCAGTACAGTAGACAATACAGCTTGCTCACTGCTGCGCTTCATAAAGAAAAAATCCTGTATTTCGCCATTATAGCTCGGATATTCGCCTCGGTTTATTCTGCCTGCATTATCTGCAATAAGACTGTTGTTGCCCTGCCTATATATTCGAGTGAGGCGTACCGTATGTATAATCTCGCTTTCTATAACATCTCGGAGTACATTGCCTGCGCCTACAGACGGAAGCTGATCGGCATCACCTACCATTATGAGCCTCGTTCCGGGCACTACCGCTTCTGTAAGAGCATCCATAAGCAATATATCAACCATAGACATTTCATCTATGATTATTACATCATAATCAAGAGTATCCTCCGAATTTTTTCCGAAATGCATCCCGTCGCTTTCATCTGAAAACGTATAATCCAGAAGTCTGTGTATGGTTACCGCCTCATGTCCTGAGGTTTCAGTAATACGTTTCGCCGCTCTGCCGGTAGGAGCTGCCAATGCAACTGAAAATCCGCCCGATTCAAACACTTTAATTAAAGTATTGATAACAGTTGTTTTTCCGGTCCCCGGACCTCCCGTTATAACGCAGACGCCTTCTTCCGTTGCGATTTTTACAGACAGACGCTGATCATCCGAAAGCTTTATTCCCATGCCCGTCTCCGACCTGAGTATAAGTCCGTCAATATCCGCCTGAACCTGCCTTACATCATGCTTATGCAGAGAATAAAGCCGACGTGCCACATTTGTCTCAGCTTCATAATAAAGCTCGGGATATATAACTCGTTCTCCGGACAGAGTATCTATACGCACTATTCCGTCTATCGCAAGATTTATGGAAGCCTCCTCTATATCTACAGACGGAACATCCAACATTTCTCCGGTTTTATTACAGAAGCTTCTGAACGGCATATAGGTATTTCCGTCCGATACATTCCGACGCAGCATATATTTTATCCCGCTGCTTATTCTGAATTCGGAATCCTGAGGTATACCCAGATTTGCCGCTATCCGATCCGCCTGTATGAATCCGATTCCTCTGATATCCGTGATCAAGCGATACGGATTTTTACTTACCTCACTTATGGTATCTCTCCCATAAATTTTATACATCTTCATAGCATATGATGAACTTATATCATGCTGCTCAAAAAACAAGGACACCTCTGCAAATTCTCTGTTGGCACGATATGAATCAAATATTGCCTGTGCTTTTACCTTTCCTATGCCGCTTACGGTCTCCAATCTTTCAGGCTCGTTGGCAATAATCTCAAGCGTTTTATCTCCGAATTTTGAGACTATCGCCTCTGCGGTTTTTATATTAACACCCTTGATTATGCCCGATGATAAAAATGCTGTTATAGCTGTCTCCGTTTTCGGGATTTCTTCTCTGCAGCTTCTGAATTTGAACTGTTCGCCATAAGAAGGATGATTGGACCAATCCCCCTCAAAGCTGTATATCATTCCCTGATGTGCTTCCGGCATCTCTCCTACAGCTATGAATTGCTCCATTTCATCATCGTTTTCCACCGAGGCGACAGTATAAAAATTTTCTTCATTCCTGAATATTACTTCCGCCAGTCTTCCCATTTTTACCATAGCTGACTACGCCTCCAAAGTGGTATAAACTAAAACGTCGGCTTATAAACCCGTCTGTTGTCCAAGGTTCTGACCTTATCTGAAAAATCTCCCGGAGCTACGCCGCTGAGAGCTTCATTCATATCAAATATCCGTGCATCAAAGATATCCAGATAATGCAGCAATTCCGCCTCGGGGAACATAGGTCTCTTAGGACTTCCGAAATCAGGCTCATAGTGATGAGAAAGTATCATATGTTCGAGCATCACAGCTTTTTCATACGATATACCGAGTTCATCCGACAACCTGTCTATCATCTTTACGCCCTGAGCGATATGTCCCAATAGCTGCCCTTCAAATGAATATCCGGGTGAAATGCCCCATTCGTTTGAAAGAATTTCATTTATCTTTTCCATGTCATGAATCACAACTCCCGCAATCACCCAATCTCTTCTCAGTTCCTCATAAACCTCACATGCTTTTTCTCCCATTGAAAGCATACGCTTCATATGGTAAAGCAGTCCGCACATCTCCGCATGATGATTGCTTGATGCTGCAGGATAATACAGAAGCTTCTCCTTATTTCGTATCATCAAAGTCTCGGCGACAGACTTTAATTCCTTGTCCTGCATAGTATGTATACGCTCAATAATGAATTCATACATATCTATCCCCTTTTCAGGAGCGGTCTTTATGAAATTGCTGAAATCAAAGTTTTCTTCAGGCATAGGTAATCTGAATTTTTTTATTTTCAGCTGTTTGCGATTCATCCATTCGCCTACTGAAGCTCTCACCTTTATTATAGGATTTTCTTTTAAATTATTCACTAACGCAATTTCTTCCTCGGTAGCATCCCATTTCTTTGCACTCACATCACCGGTACAATCGCTGAGCTGCATATCTATATAATCCTTACCGTTTGAGCCTGTTCTCACCACTGCAGATTTAAGTATAAAAAAGTCATCAAAATCTGAACCTGTAACAAGGTTATCCACAAATATCGTTTTCATCCATATCCTCCGGAGATTATTTATAACATTATTTTACAATAGATGTAAGTCCGGGTCAAATTGTTTGCCGGCAACAGCTCCATATCATGTAAATTCAGAATTCTGTTACTCTATCGCATTATATAAAAATAATATTACTATTATATTATATAAAGTATATAATAATTCTATATTTATTTAAACTGAGATTGCTTTGCGAACGACATTTTAAAACTTGCGGCTGCAAATAAATATAGAATGGAGGCTGTAATGGAAAATTTGGGATTTATCAGGGCTGCTGCAATCAGTCCTATGCTGAAAATAGGGAATGTTCCCTACAATGTAGACGAAATTATACGCTGTGCGAAGGAAGCGGACTTGAACAAAGCCGGAATCATCGCATTTCCTGAACTTTCTACCACAGGTGCCTGCTGTGGAGACATGTTTTTTCAGGAGCATCTTTACAGGCAAAACCTTGAGGGCCTGAAAAGGATTATAAAAGCATCCTATTCTCTATCCGCAACGCTGGTTGTCGGATGCTATATAAGAAGGGAAAACAGCTTTTACAACTGCGCCGCCGTTATCCATAAGGGAGATTTAAAAGGTATTGTTCCTACTATGTACGGTGACGGCAGATGCTTTGCCGATGGAATCAAAACGGCTGAGCAGGATGATTTTATAGGTTTATTTGATGAAGAGGTAAGATTCGGCAATCTGATATTTCTTGATGATGAAAGTGATCTTGCATTCGGCGTTGTAATCGGAAACGAGATAAAATCCCCTATTTCACCCGCTGCAGAAATATGCCTGAAGGGTGCTCATATAGTTATAAATATCTCCCATGAAGCCGCCACTGTAAGCAATGCTGAAAATTGCATAAATTTATTTAAATATCAGAGTCAAACAAACAGCTGCGCCATGATTTACGCAGCCTCCGGAATATATGAATCTACTAGCGATATGGTTTGCAACGGTCAGTGCCTGATTTCGGAATGCGGAAAGCTCATATCTGAAGGAGATCGTTTCATAAGAAAAAGCAATATAATTTATGGAGACATAGATTTTGACACCGTCAGATTCCGTCGCAACGTCAACAGCTTCTATTTGAAAAGCTCAATACATTCATCCGATTTTTCGGTAAATGTAACACCCTTGGCATTTCTTCCTCCTTCTGAAAAGCTATTCAGAACGATAAGAAAAAATCCGTTTGTACCGAATGATAAAAATCTCTTAGATCATAGATGCAAAGAAATTTTCAACATTCAAACAGCCGCTCTTGCTCGACGGATAGAGCATACTCAGGCTCGTAAAATCACAATCGGCATTTCCGGAGGTCTTGATTCTACACTTGCTCTCTTAGTAAGTGTAAGTGCAATGAAGCTTCTCGGCAAATCTGCTGAAAATGTTGTCGCTATAACTATGCCCGGCTTCGGTACCAGCGATCACACTCATGATAATGCATGGATAATCATGGAAACTCTCGGAGCTGATGCACGAGAAATTTCCATCGGTAAATCTGTTGAACTTCATTTCAATGATATAGGTCATAATCCGGACCTGCACGATGTCACCTACGAAAATGCTCAAGCCCGTGAGAGAACTCAGATTCTTATGGATGTATCCAATGATGAAGGCGGATTTGTAGTTGGTACAGGAGATCTTTCAGAGCTTGCCCTCGGTTGGTGCACATATAACGGTGATCATATGTCCATGTACGGTGTAAATACAGATGTCCCGAAAACTTTGGTACGTCTTGTGGTCGGATGGTTTGCAGATAACATGATAGATGAAATCACATATGGAAACGATGCTCCGAAGCTGAAAAAAGCTCTTCACGACATTATGGAAACACCTATTTCACCGGAGCTTCTCCCACCTGAAAATGACGGAAGCATTTCACAAAAAACCGAGGAACGAGTCGGGCCTTACGAATTAAACGAATTTTTCCTGTATTACACCATCAGCTGCGGAATGAAGCCCGCCAAGCTTTATAAAATTGCATGCTCCGCATTTTCTGATGAATACTCCGACGCTACAATTAAAAAATGGCTATACGAGTTTTATAAGAGATTTTTTACCCAGCAATTCAAGCGCAATTGCATACCCGACGGTCCTAAGATAGGCTCTGTTGCCCTATCACCAAGAGGATCGTGGATCATGCCGAGCGATACGGATGCGAGCACTTGGTTGGAGGAAGTCTCAGCTCTTTAGATTTTCAACAGCCAAAGAACAAGCCTTATTACCGCTGCCGGAAATCCGAGCGGACGCATGTCTTGAGCTTATGTGCACAGGCTTTTTCTACTCATTACTATATTAATCGAAATATTCAATCGGCAATACTAATGCCTACACACATGAAGCGAAAGACCTTGTACCGCTTTCAGTACAAGGTCTTTCGTAATATTTTTATATTTTGAATCAGTCCATTTCCGACTTACGCTCACGGAGCATAAGATTTTTAACTGCTTCCGCACCCTTAATCTTACCGTTTATAACATTATGGAGCTGATGCGCTATAGGCATTTCGATATTAAGCTTCTGCGACAAATTATATGCAGCTTCAGTTGTGTACATCCCCTCAACCACCATGCCCACCTGCTCTATCGCCTCCTTCGGTGATAATCCCTGTCCGATTAATATTCCGCATCTGCGATTTCTGCTGTGCATACTGGTACAAGTAACTATCAGATCTCCTATACCTGTGAGTCCCATAAATGTCAGCTTGTCACCGCCAAGCTTAATTCCGAGCCTTGAAATTTCAGTCAAGCCTCTGGTCATAAGGGCAGCCTTTGCATTATCACCATAACCCATGCCGTCTGAAATTCCTGCAGCAAGTGCTATAATATTTTTAAGCGCACCGCCTATCTCTATTCCTGTAACATCGCTGTTCGTATAGACTCTGAGCGACTCGGACATAAATAAATTCTGTACAAATTCCGCGACCTTTATATCTTTTGAGGCGGCAACAAGCGTAGTAGGCAGTCCTTTGCCTACTTCTTCCGCATGCGACGGTCCCGATAATACTGCAAACGGCAGATCAGGTCTTATATCCGTGCAAATATCCGAAATCAGTTCCAAGGAATTAACATCTATACCCTTTGCACAATTTACGACTACTGTATCATTTTTCAAATATGAATTTGTCGCCTCAAAATTTTGTCGAAAAGTCTGGGCAGGCACTACATATATAACTGCAGCCGACCCGTTTATTGCCGCTTCGGCATCGGATGTACAATTTATATTATCCGCCAGAGCTGTTCCCGGCAAATATTTCTCATTTTCTCTTTCGAGTTGCATTTTTTTCATCATTGAAGCATTTCGACCCCAAAGCCGCACCTCATGATTGTTCACAGCCAAAGCCGTGGCAAGTGCGGTTCCCCAGCTGCCCGCTCCCATAACGGCTACTTTTATACTCATTTATTTCCTCCGCTGCCGGAATCGTATTTAAAGGATTCCTTTTGTGACATATTGTTTGATTTCATTTTTTTAAAAATCCTATTTCAGGCTCCGTGCCTGCTATAAGGCGCTTTATATTTGCTTTATGTTTCCATATGACGATTAAGCATACACATATCGCCCATATAATATATGCACGATGAAAAACAAAAAACATTACAGGAAGAGCTATCCCCGCCATAATGGAACCGCAGGACATGCGCTTTGTAATCAAGGCTCCGAGCACGGCGCATACCATACAGATAAGACCGCATCTGTAATCTATTGCAAGAATTACACCGAAGCCTGTGGCAATCCCCTTTCCGCCACGAAAACGATAAAATATCGGCCATATATGTCCGAAAAATGCTGCCGTTCCGCATATATATTCCAACATTTCATTTCCATACAGTTTGGCAATTATAACCGGAAGCACACCCTTAAAAATATCTATAAGAAATGTCATAAGGGCAGCCTTTGCACCAAGCGTCCTTAAAACATTGGTAGTGCCGGGATTTCCGCTGCCTTCTTTACGTATATCTATGTTATAAATTCTGCCTATTATGGATGCAGGAGAAATATTTCCTATAAAATAGCTTACTATTGTGAATATCGAAAATATTGCAAATAAAAAATACGTTTCCTCAGACACGTTTCAACACCTCACACATCATCTTTTTCACGCTTTTCACGGAATACAAATTTTATGGAAGTTCCTTCGAAGCCATAAGCCTCTCTTATCTTGTTTTCCAGATATCTCGAATAAGAAAAATGCATAAGCTCTCTCTTGTTAACCTTAAACATAAACAAAGGCGGTTCAATTCCAACTTGAGATGCATAATATATGCGCAGCTTTTTTCCTTTATCGGAAGGTGGCTGCTTTGTAAGTGTAGCATCCGCCACCAAAGCATTCAACTGCCCTGTTGAAATCCTCATACTTCGCTGCTCCGCAACCTTTCTTGCAAGTGCGAGCACATTGAAAAGTCTCTGTCCCGTAGAGGCGGAAATAAATAATATAGGAGCGTACGGCATGAATGACAGTTCGGATCTGATATTTCTTTCAAACTCACTCATGGTATGATTGTCCTTTTTTATCAAATCCCATTTATTTACTGTTATTATTATTCCTTTACCGGCTTCATGAGCTATACCTCCGATTTTTTTATCCTGCTCGGTAACACCGTCCTGAGCATCTATCATCAGTACACACACATCACTTCGTTCTATACTTGCTACAGCTCTTACCACACTGTATTTTTCAATATCTTCATAAATTTTATTTTTGCGGCGAATTCCCGCAGTATCTATTAGAGTGTATTGATGCCCGTCATGAACGAACGGCGTATCAATCGAATCTCTCGTAGTTCCTGCTATATTGCTGACTATAACTCGCTCCTCACCTGTCATAGCATTTACAAGTGAAGATTTTCCGACATTAGGTCTGCCTATCACAGCAATATGGATATTCTCTTCTTCCTCTTTTTCTTCGTCAATCTTCGGAAATTGTTCAACTATCATATCCAAGAGATCGCCTATATTCAGCATATTTGCTGCCGATACGGGTATAGGCTCACCGAGTCCCAGTTCATAAAAATCATAAAAATCATCCGGCAGCTTGGCAGTATCCACCTTGTTTACAACCAAAATCACGTCTCTTCCGGTTTTAAATAACATTTCGCCGATTTCACGGTCAGCCGCTGTCAATCCGCTTCTGCCGTCAACTATAAAAACTATTACATCTGCGGTTTCTACCGCAATCTCGGTCTGCACTCTCATTTGTGACAATATTACATCATCACTGTCAGGCTCTATACCGCCTGTATCTATCAGGACAAAGGGTCTTCCGCTCCATTCCGATTCAGCATAGATTCTGTCCCTTGTAACTCCGGGAGTATCCTCTACTATGGAAACTCTCCTTCCCACGATTTTATTAAAAAGTGTGGATTTACCCACATTAGGTCTGCCTATTACAGCAACAACAGGTTTTCCCATTGTAATATAATCCTTTCTCTATAAGAAAAGTGCATTCGTAAAATCCACAGGATTAAATACCTGAAGATCGTCCATGCCTTCACCTACACCTATAAATTTTACCGGCACTCCGAATTGATCAGCCAAGGTTATTACTATACCGCCCTTGGCGGTTCCGTCGAGCTTTGTCAGCACTATACCTGTAAGTTCGGCAACCTCGCCGAATTCTTTTGCCTGCTGTACGGCATTCTTTCCCGTAGCCGCATCGAGAACCAGCAAGGTTTCCAAGGCAGCTTCAGGATACTCTCTGCCTATAACTCTATACATTTTTGCAAGCTCGTTCATCAGATTTTTTTTATTTTGCAGGCGTCCTGCAGTATCGCATATCAGTACATCCGTATTTCTTGCCTGTGCCGCTTTGACAGCATCAAATATAACAGCTGAGGGATCCGCCCCTTCATTATGCCTTATAACGGGAACTCCCGTCCTCTCTCCCCAGATTTCAAGCTGTTCTATAGCAGCCGCTCTGAAAGTATCCGCTGCCGCAAACATTACGCTCTTTCCCTGTTCCTTAAGCATATGTGCAATCTTGGCCATAGAGGTAGTCTTGCCTGCACCGTTAACACCTATCATAAGAATTACCAATGGAATTTCATTTGAAAGCGAAGTATCAGGTTTATCCTCTGTCAATATGTCGGTAATAATATTGCGGATTCCTTCATTTACAGACTCGGGAGTCGCCAGCTTCTGCTGCTTTATATCGACTCTAAGTCTGTCTATAATCTTTTGAGTAGTATCCATACCTATATCTGAAAGAATAAGTGCTTCCTCCAATTCTTCCAAAAAAACTTCATCTATCTCAGGTCTTCTGAGGATAACATCTTCAATCTTTCCGACCATATCATTTTTTGTCTTTGATAAGCCTTCTTTGAGCTTGGTAAAAAATGATTTTTTCTCTCCAAACGCCATTATTGACCTCCATAAAATTTAGTATTTAAATTTACCGTAAATAAATTATTGTTAATTAGGGTTTTCTTCTAATTTTTCAGCATCGGCAAGTTTAAGAGAAATAACTTTTGAAACACCCTTCTCCGGCATGGTAACACCGAAGAGGACATTTGCATGCTCCATTGTTACTTTCTGATGTGTTACCAATACAAACTGAATATTGTCGAGATTCTTGAGATATTCGGCGAATCTGTCAATATTGGCTTCATCCAAAGCAGCCTCCACTTCATCGAGTATACAGAAAGGTGTCGGTTTAGCCTTGAGAACTGCAAACATTAGTGCTATTGCAGTCATAGTTTTTTCGCCGCCGGAAAGAAGATTCATATTTTGCAACTTCTTCCCCGGCGGTTGAACAACTATTTCTATATCCGCTTCAAGTATATCTGATTCCGAATCCATTCTTATTTCCGCTTTTCCGCCGTTAAACAATTCCGCAAATATATCCGCAAAATTCCTGCTGATAGCATTGAAGCTAATTTTGAAATTGGATCGTATGAGATTATCAGTATCCTGTATTATCGTGCGCAAAGAAAGCATGGCTTCATCCAAGTCCTTACGCTGAGCAAGTAAAAAATCATAACGCTTTTTTACTTCATCATATTCTTCTATAGCACTTATGTTTACATTGCCGAGAGCTTTCAATTCATTTCTCATACTGCGTGAAAGCCTTATACCCTCATTCAGATTGAATGCAGGTTCACGAATTTCCAGTGCTTCGAGATAAGCGATTTCGAAATCCTCCCAAAGCTTGTTCTTCCAATCATCTATGCGGGTTTCATCGCTTCTGAGCTTCAATTCTATATCATATTTACGGCTCTTATGAGTATAAAGCGTCTTATCAGCACTTTCTTTCTGTGAAAGCAACAGATCATATGCCTTTGATAAATCGGCTTTTTCCTGCTTAATATCCGACAGTCGATTTCCCTGATTACTTTTCTTAAGCTCGCTCATTTCTATGGATTGCTGAGTTCCGCTTATATGGAAATTAAGAGCCTCCTGTTCAGCCAATGCATTCCTGATATTTCTCTCTTTTGTTTCCAATTCTTTTTTTAAATCTTGGATATGATTATCCGTACCGCCTATAAGGTTTTCAAGATTGTTCTTCTGCCCTCTTGCCGCTTCAAGTTCAATTTTGACTTCAGTCATTCTGCCGTTCAAGTCGGAAATGCTTTTCTTTACCGTGTCTATTTCATCCGCTAAAATTTCGGTCATCTTTCTGATATCCTCAATTTTGATTTCAGCATTTTCTTTTTCCGTAAAAGTTTCGGAAAGCAACCTTTCCGTACGATTGATTTCCTCATTTAGGCGTTTTTTTTCGTTGTTGCGCTTCTCAATTATTTCAGTATATTCCGAGCTTTTTTCTTTAAGGCTTTTTAAATTATTTTCAGCACCGAGCTTTCCGAGTTCGGATTCATGTGCTGTATTTTCACATTCTGAAAGCTTCTCTTCATTTAAAGCTATATCATCTCTTACTCTTGTAAGCTCTTTTTCAATTTCTCTTAAATTTTCACTGAGTTCGTATATTACCTTATCCACTGAATTTAAGCGATTTTTACGCTCCAATATACCGGCACTGTTATTGGATTTATAAGCACCGCCTGTAATTGCGCCTGAAGGATTTATGGATTCGCCCTCCAGAGTTACGAATCTGAAACCTCTGTGCTGCTTGGATGCTGAAATGGCATCTTCAAGTGTCTTTACGATTGCAATTCCTCCAAGCAGATACTCCATAACCGAGCGATATCTGTCATCATATTTTATACAATCCGCTGCGATTCCTATAAATCCGGGAGAATTTGCCAATATCTCATAAGAACGACGGGGTGAAACATTCATTCCGCTTACAGGCAAAAATGTTAATCTTCCCGCTTTTCTCGCTTTTAACGAACGAATCGCCATATTTGCACTTTGATCCGAATCGCAAATAATATTTTGCATCCTTGCCCCCAAAGCTGTTTCTATGGCTGTCTCATAGCCTCCAGGTACGGAAATCAGATCTCCGACTGTTCCATACAGGCCTCTAATGTTTGATTCTTTCATTATAAATCTTACAGCATAATTGTAACCTTCGTATGAACGCTCAAGCTGCTCAAGCATATTCTTTCTGGTTTTTTCTTCATTTAAGCCGGTTCTTGAAATTTCATATTTTTTTATAAGGGTTTCTTCCCTGCTCTTAAGCTGATAATGCTGTTTTTTATAAGAAATAACGGCATTTGCGGCATCTTCATTTTCTCGTTTCGCTCTTTCAAATGCATGCTCCGCTTCAATCAGCCTGCTTCGCAAATTGTCTTCGGATTCACCTGTTTCAAGCTCTTCATTCAGCATATTTCTGCGATTTTTTAGCGTGTCGAGCATGTTCTTTAAACCGTCATACTCCGCTTTCTTTGAGCTGACCTTCATGCTGAGCTCATAAAGATTATTTCTATACGAGTCAAATTCCAAGGACTTTTCTTTTTCTATATTATATTCATCTTTGAGCTTATCCGACAATTCTTTTTCGCTTCTCAGTATACCTTCAACTCTGCTCTGAAGCTCATCTTTGCCTGCAAGCATTGATTTGCGGGAGGTCTCTTCACGGACTATGCGTTCAGTCAAAGATTTGACTTCATCCATAAAAAGGCTGCAACTTTGCTTCAATGATGAAATTTTTTCTCTATCTATCTTTATACTGTTTCTCAGCTCGTTAAGCTCATATGAAGCATTCATCATGCGTTCTCTTTCAAGCTGATCCTCTTCATCCAATTCGTCTGTCCTCTTTTTATTTTGACGAATCTTTGATTCTATCTCCTCTAATTTTTTTTCATTTTCATCAATCAATAATGAGGTGTCATCTATATCCTTTTTATATATAACATCCTGTTTGTGAGCGGTCTCTATATTTTTCAATATGACATTTATTTCATTATGTCTGTACTTTTCGCTTATTTCCTGATACTCTTTGGCTTTACGTGATTCTTCCTTCAAAGGTTCAACACGGGATTCGAGCTCCGATATGATGTCATTTACACGTATCAGATTTCCGCTTGTAGCTTCCAACTTTCTCTCGGTTTCCGCCTTTTTAGTGCGATATTTCACAATTCCCGCAGCTTCTTCAAAAATTTCTCGTCTGGTATCGGCTTTACCGTTTATTATTTCTGAAATTTTACCCTGCCCTATTATTGAATAGCCGTCCACGCCTATACCGGTATCCATTATAAGCTCTCTGATATCTCGTAAACGGCACTGAGAATTATTTATAAAATATTCACTCTCACCGGATCTGTACATCCTGCGAGTAATTGAAACCTCAGCAAAATCTATGGGCAGCATCTTATCCGAATTGTCTATAACAAGGCTTACCTCCGCCATACCTCTTGATTTTCTCGTATCCGTACCGGCAAAGATAATTTCATCCATCTTACCGCCACGAAGCATCTTAGGACTCTGCTCTCCGAGGACCCATCTAAGTGCATCGGAAATATTGCTCTTTCCCGAGCCGTTAGGGCCCACAATGCAGGTAATCCCTTTGTCAAAATCTATATTTACGGGCTCTGCAAATGATTTAAACCCATGCATACTCAATTTTTTGAAATGCAAATTTGACCCTCCTATCGCTGTGACATCAATGTAGCAAGAGCTCCACAAGCGGCATTTTGTTCAGCCTGTTTTTTTGACGAGCCTGCACCTTTTCCGAAATGCTCTCCGTCACAAATCACGGACACTTCAAAGTACCTGTTATGAGGAGGTCCCGCTACCATATCCGTCCTATATTCAATAGTGTGACTCTTCCCGTCAGACTGCAAATTTATCTGAAGCTCGGACTTGTAATCCTTGTTCAGCTTTCCTGACAAAGCATCTTCGATAATATCCGAAAAAACGGACAATACCGTTCGCTTAGCCTGTTCCCATCCGCCATCCAAATAGACTGCACCTATAACAGCCTCCATAGCATCGGCAAGCAAAGCTCTGCTTCGCCCGTGAGACGCCATACGCAATTCCCCTTTTCCAAGCATCATATATTTATGTATTTCCAACTCATCCGCTTTACGAAGCAGAGAATCTTCACATACAATCTCCGCTCTGAGCTTGCTGAGACTGCCTTCTTCGCTTTCAAGCTGACGCATATACAGAGCTTCCCCTATTATAGCATCGAATATGGCATCTCCCAAAAATTCCAGTCGTTCATTGTTTTCACTGTACTGCATAACATTTTCATAGCAATACGAGCTGTGGGTTAAAGCTGTACCGAGCAGGCTTTCATCATTGAATATATAGCCTATCAATTCGGAAACGGCTTTTATATTTGCCTGCAGATTATTCTGCATCTGTCGGCTCCTCGGGATCAGCTTCCTTTTCCTTTGCACGAGCTTCTGCGGCATCGCTTATGATGCCTACTACATTATTCCCTACATATGGGAAACCCTTGACTATTGCATTTTTTACAGCACCGGCATTTGAAGAACCGTGAATCTTCACGACCTCTCCCTTTACTCCCAGTATAGGTGCTCCGCCGTATTCCGAATAATCCATCATAGCCTTAAGAGACTTAAACTCATTCATAAGCATAAGTGCTCCCATCTTTGTCTTCATATCCTTGCCGAGTATGGATTTCAACTGCTCCATCATGCGCTGAGCAAGTCCTTCCGTAAGCTTCAATACGGTATTCCCCACGAAACCGTCACATACAAGGACTCTCGCAGCTCCGTAAGGGATATCTCTTCCTTCAATATTGCCTACAAAATTAAGCTCGCTTTCCTTAAGCAGCTTATATGTATCTCTGAGCATCTCCGTACCCTTTTTTTCTTCAGCCCCGATATTTATCAAACCTACTGAAGGATTTTCCACACCTAAAACCTTTTCCATATAAATGCATCCCATCCTTGCAAATTGCAGCAGATGCTTCGGCTTGCATTCTGCATTTGCACCCGCATCTACAAGGAATGAAACATCGCCGCCTATTATGGGATATATCATACCTATAACAGGTCTCTCTACCCCCGGTATTCTGCCCAGTCTGAACAGAGATCCCGCCATAAGAGCACCCGTATTCCCGGCAGAAATAAAGAAATCGCAGGTTCCGTCCTTTACAAGAGAAAGTCCCTTTATCATGGATGAATCCTTTTTGGCTCTTGCCGCTTTTACCGGAGCATCTTCATTGGTAATAACCTCTGTCGCTCCCACTATCTTTATCTTTGAATGATTGAATTTATATTTTTTCAATTCTTTTTTAATTACATCTTCGATGCCTACTATAAAGATTTTGTCTTCTCTGCCTATAAGCTCGGATGCCTGGACACAGCCTTTGACTATTTCTATAGGAGCAAAATCTCCACCCATTCCATCTACGGCAATATTCATATATTAAACCTTTCTGTATATGTATACATACGGCGGCAACCATGTGCGCCTGTATATTTATGCAAAATCCGTATTAACGATTTATTACACCTATATCCGTTCTGTAAAATCCGCCTTCAAATGATATCTTTTTTACATTTGTATAGGCTTTTGCTCTGGCTTCATCATTGGTTTCACCGGTTGCTGTCACTCCGAGAACTCTGCCGCCGTTGCTTACAATTTTTCCGTCCTTTAATGCAGTTCCCGCATGAAAAACGACAACATCTTCATCAACATCTGAGATTCCGGATATTACTTTACCCTTTTCATAGCTTCCCGGATATCCTCCTGATGCCATGACTACGCATACTGCACGCTTGTTGTTCCATTTTATATCAAGTTTATCCAAGCTTCCGTCTATGCATGCGTCAAATATATCAAGTAAATCCGTATCAAGTCGCATGAGCACGGACTGAGTTTCAGGATCTCCGAATCTGTTGTTAAATTCTATAACCTTAGGACCGTTCTCGCCCAGCATCAGCCCGATAAACAAGACTCCGTGAAAGTCCAGTCCGTCCGCTATAAAACCGTTTATCGCAGGTTCTAAAATTTTTTCTCTAATTTCATTTTCCAAATCTTCATTGAATAAAAGGCTCGGCGAATATGTTCCCATTCCTCCGGTATTAGGACCCTTATCACTGTCAAAAACTCTTTTGTAATCCTGAGCAGATTCCATAGGAACGATATGCTTTCCGTCCACAAAGCAAAGCATTGATGCTTCCACTCCGGTCAAACATTCTTCAACCAAAACTTTATTTCCGGCATCTCCGAAAATCCTCTCACCCATCATTTCTTCTACAGCCTTATACGCAGAATCATAATCCTCCGCAAGAACTACACCTTTTCCCGCTGCCAATCCGTCGGCTTTCAATACCATAGGATAACCGAATATACCGATATCAGCTATAAGGGCTTCTTTATCCGTATATTCTCTGTATCCGGCCGTAGGAATATTGTGCCTCATAAGAAAAGCTTTGGTAAAAGCCTTGCTGCCCTCAAGCTGTGAACATTCTTTATCAGGTCCGAACACTCTTATACCGCTTTCCTGCAAAAGGTCGGTAATTCCCATAGAAAGAGGAACCTCCGGTCCTATAACCGCCATATCAATATTGTTTTCAACTGCAAAATTCCTGATTCCTTCAAGATCTTCAGATGCTATATCGATACATTCTGCAACAGATGCAATCCCTGCATTTCCGGGAGCACAATATATTTTTGTCACACGCGGACTCTGTGATAATTTCCAGGCAATAGCATGCTCCCTGCCGCCGCTTCCCACTACAAGAACCTTCATATCAAATCCTCCTGATGTTTAAAAAACCTATTCCAATTCACCGTCGCAAAACATTTTCACCGCCTCGGGTAAAATCCTATGCTCCAGCTCAAGCACTCTTGAAGCCAGAGTCTCCGGCGTATCATCCGACAATACAGGTACACTTTCCTGCAAAATAATCTCACCTGTATCAACACCCTCATCAACGAAGTGTACCGTTGCTCCCGACTCTTTTTCTTTGCCTGCGATCACCGCTTCATGAACACGGCTTCCGTAAAATCCCTTACCGCAATATTTAGGAATAAGAGAGGGATGTATATTTATTATTTTATTTCTGAAAGCTTCGATTATTGTAGAATCAAGAACGCTCATATATCCCGCAAGTACCACCAAATCAGCTTTTACAGCTCTCAAAGCCTTGATAACGGCTTCGGTTCGTTTGCCCGGATCCTCATAATTGCCCTTACCTATATATATGCTGTTTATTCCGTGTTTTTTTGCACGCTCCAAGGCATATGCATCCGACTTGCTCGATATTACCAACACGATTCTCGCATTATCTATATATCCGTTTTCTATATTGTCTATAACCGACTGAAGATCTGTGCCTCCGCCGGAAACCATTACTGCTATGTTCTTCAATTTAAATTCCCTTCAGAGACTAAAGCTCAGTTCCGTCTTTTCTGCGAATATGTACCCCTTCATTATTTGTAATTCTGCCTATAATGGAAGGATTTTCACCATTTGCAATCAGTACCGACATCACCCCGGATGCGATTTTTTCATCTACTGCAAGCATCATTCCGATGCCCATATTGAAGGTTGAGAACATTTCTCTTTCGTCTATATTTGCACATTTCTGAATATATTTGAAAATGGGAAGTATATTCCACGAGCCAAGTTCTATATCAACACCGAGTCCTTTCGGAATTATTCTCGGAATATTTTCATAAAACCCGCCTCCGGTTATATGTACAACTCCGTTTACATCATATTTTCTGAACACTGCTTTACAAGATCTTACATAGATGCGTGTAGGCGTGAGAAGTGCTTCTCCCAATGTGCTTCCAAGCTCATCGACATATTCCGTTACAGGCATATCAAGCTTATCGAAAAATACTTTGCGCACGAGAGAATAGCCGTTACTGTGTATGCCTGCGGACGGAATACCTATAACAACATTGCCCTCCTGAACCTTGCTGCCGTCTATCACCTTTTTCATATCCGTCATTCCGACAGCAAAACCCGCTATATCGTATTCACCGTCATTATAAAAAGACGGCATCTCTGCAGTTTCACCGCCTACGAGAGCACAGTCGGATAAAACACATCCGTCAGCTATGCCCTTTACTATATCTGCAATCTTCTCCGCCTCAACCTTACCGGTTGCTATATAATCCAAGAAAAACAGAGGAAATGCACCTTGGCAGATAATATCGTTTACGCACATGGCAACACAGTCCTGACCTACGGTATCATGCTTATCCATAAGAAATGCAATTTTCAGCTTGGTCCCTACACCGTCTGTTCCCGATACCAGAACAGGCTCACTTATATCTGTAAGATCCGGCTTAAAAATGCTGCCGAATGAACCCAATCCTGTAAGAACACTGCTGTTAAAGGTTTTCTTGACATGCTCTTTCATAAGCTCTACTGCACGGGCGCCTTCCTTTGTGTCAACTCCCGCATCCTTATAGGTAATCTTTTCATTATCACTCATATTAAAATGACCTTTCTTCAATATTTTCAGCTTACATAAATATAAATTTTCCTATTTTCTGAATTCAGCATCTGCATCAAGAATATCTTTTTCCATTTTCTGCTTATAATCCCTCATCTTTTGACGCAATTCGGGATATTTCAATGAAAGTATTTGAACAGCTAAAAGTCCTGCATTTTCAGCTCCGTCTATAGCTACGGTTGCAACAGGCACGCCCTTAGGCATCTGTACTGTTGACAGCAGAGAATCCAAACCGTCAAGTGTGGAAGATTTTATCGGCAGTCCGATTACAGGCAATGGAGTAAATGCAGCTATAACACCTCCGAGATGCGCAGCCTTGCCTGCAGCTGCAATTATAACCTCTATACCGTCAGTCTCGGCTCCCGAAGAAAATGCCTCCGCCGCACGAGGCGTTCTGTGTGCGGAAATTACATGCGTGTCAAAATCAACTCCGAATTCCTGCAATATCTTTTCTGCCCGTTCCACTACAGGATAATCGGACTTACTGCCCATAACAATTCCAACCTTCATAATATAATAACTCCGTTTCTTTATTACATATAATTTATATCGGATTAAATATCTTTTAAACCCCTTATAAAATACTTCTATTTAAAATATGCCACACCTGATTCAAACAGTAACTGATCCTTTTCACCCTGAACATTCTTATAAAGATTGCTTCCTATACGCTCCGAATGACCCATTTTCCCGAATATTCTGCCGTCAGGTGAGAATATACCCTCTATCGCCTGCACTGAATTATTAGGATTATATGCAATATCAGATGTAGGTTCTCCGTCAAAATCAACATACTGCGTAGCAATTTGACCGTTTTTATCAAGCTCTGAAATGAGTTCGGCGGAAGCAATAAATCTGCCCTCTCCGTGAGATATGGGGATAACATGTATATCACCCACCTCGACTCCCGCCATCCAAGGCGAGTTCACGGAAGCGATACGGGTATTTACAAGGCATGAAACATGACGTCCTATACTGTTGTATGTCAAAGTAGGACTGTTCTCGCCCATATCGGTTATCTTTCCGTAAGGAACAAGTCCAAGCTTTATCAATGCCTGAAAACCGTTGCAGATACCGAGCATCAATCCGTCTCTGTTTTCCAGAAAATCGGTTACAGCTTCTTTTACAGCAGGATTTCTAAAAACCGCTGTTATAAATTTAGCCGAACCGTCCGGTTCGTCTCCTCCGGAGAATCCTCCCGGCAGCATAATAATCTGACTGTTCTTTATGTTCTTTACCATTTTATCTATAGCGTTGTCCAGCATATTAGGCGTAAGATTTGTCAGCACCTGAACTTCGGTAGCTGCGCCTGCCTTTTCGAATGCACGTCTGCTGTCCGTCTCGCAATTTGTGCCCGGAAAAGCGGGAATGAAAACCCTCGGTTTCGCTGTTTGTATAACAGGCTTGCGGTAATTGCGCTTTGTAAAGCTGAATTTTTTTATTTTGTCCGATGCTTCTTGAGCCTTGGTAGGAAAAACACTTTCCAGTGTTGAGCACCAATCCTCTGTCAGTGTCTTTAAATTAAAACTTTTACCGTTTACCGTCAATTCGGATGACGCTGCGGTCTTTCCGATTACATTGTAATTTATTCCTTCCAACAGAGCATCCGCATCCGCGCTGCCGTCTATTTCCAATATCAAACCTCCGCAGTCGATATTACAAAGACTTCTTTTATCCGCATCTATCACTGCCGCTATCATATTGCCTGCGGACATTCGTACAACTGCGGCAAATATACCGCCTCGTCCTAAAGTATCTGCAGCGAGCACCTTTCCGTCAGCTGTTAGGTCAATCACCCTTGACATATTCTTTCTGTATTGTTCAAAATTTATAATATTATCGGCATCCGAACCTGCGGTGACGTGTACTATAGTACTTCCTGCCTTTTTAAATTCCGGAGACAACACCTTTTTTGCATCTGAAACCGCAACGGCAAATGATATCAAAGTCGGCGGAACATCTATATTCATAAATGTTCCCGACATGCTGTCTTTACCTCCTATGGCGGGAATTTTCAATTCGTCCTGAACAGTAAGTGCTCCGAGTAAAGCTGCAAAAGGTTTGCCCCATCTCTCAGGCTCCGTTCCGAGCTTTTCAAAATATTCCTGAAAAGAAAGACGAGCTTTTCTGTAATCTCCACCCATAGCAACAATCTTGGTTGCGGAATCCACCACCGCATTGACCGCTCCGTGAAAAGGGCTGAGCTTGGAAACTGACGGGTCAAAGCCGTATGTCATAAGTGTTGCAGTATCAGTATATCCGGAAGTGACAGGAAGCTTTGCAGCCATTCCTGCCGTCGGTGTGAGCTGATATTTACCTCCTAAAGGCATAAGCACGGAACCTGCACCTATTGTGCTGTCAAAACGTTCCGTCAAGCCCTTCTGACCGGCTACATTTAAATCACTCACAAGCGCCTCAAGTTCCTCACAGCTGTCTTTATAAAGCTTTGTAAAGCTGTCATCCGATTTTATCTTTACAGAAGCTTCCTGCTTGACACCGTTAGTATTGAGGAAAGCTCTGCTGAGATCAAGAATGCAGTTTCCTCTCCAGAACATTCTGAAATTGCCGGTATCGGTAACCTTTGCTACAACAACGGCTTCAAGATTTTCTTCGCCGGAAGCGACTGTAAATTTTTCCGCATCATCAGCGGCAACCACAACAGCCATTCGTTCCTGCGATTCCGAAATGGCAAGCTCCGTACCGTCAAGCCCTTCGTACTTCTTAGGAACGAGATCAAGATTTACATCTATACTGTCAGCCAACTCGCCTATAGCTACTGAAACCCCGCCGGCTCCGAAATCGTTACAACGCTTTATAAGTCTTGATACATCACTTCTTCTGAATAATCTCTGCAGATTCCTCTCTACCGGAGGATTTCCTTTCTGTACCTCAGCTCCGCAAGTAAGAATCGAAGATTCGGTATGCTCCTTTGAAGATCCCGTAGCACCTCCCATTCCGTCTCTACCGGTACGCCCGCCTACAAGTATAACAACATCTCCCGGCGCAGGTCTTTCACGACGCACATTTGCTGCAGGTGCGGCTCCTATTACTGCACCTACTTCCATGCGTTTTGCTACATAGCCTTCATCGTAAATCTCGGCCACCTTGCCGGTAGCAATCCCTATCTGATTTCCATATGAGCTGTAGCCGTGCGCCGCCTCGGTAGTGATTTTTCTCTGAGGAAGCTTTCCCTGTATAGTTTCATCTATTCCGGTGCGAGGATCTGCACTTCCTGTAACTCTCATGGCCTGATACACATAAACTCTTCCCGAAAGAGGGTCTCTGATAGCTCCGCCGAGGCATGTTGCCGCTCCTCCGAAGGGCTCTATTTCAGTAGGATGATTATGAGTTTCATTCTTAAACATCACGAGCCAATCCTCAGACTTTCCGTCCACCATAGCTTTTGCCTTTATACTGCAGGCGTTTATTTCTTCCGATTCATCCAAATCATCCGCCAATCCGAGCTTTTTAATATATTTTGTTCCGATAACGGCAAGATCCATAAGAGTTATATCCTTATCACGCTCACCGTAAACCTGATTTCTTATTTCAAGATATCTTTCATATGCTTTTTTTACTATCTGACCGTAACGGCTGTTGCCAAAATCCACTTCAGTAATTTTTGTAGAAAAAGTTGTATGTCGGCAATGATCCGACCAATATGTATCTATTACTTTAAGCTCCGTAAGTGTCGGATTACGGTGAAGCTCATTGCTGTAATGCTCCTTTACAAACATTAAATCGGCAATGCTCATAGCAAAGCTCATCTCTTTATGTAACCTGAGCAAATCGTCCCTGCTCATTGTACAAAAACCGTCAATTACAGCTACATCGGCAGGAATTTCCGTTTCTATGCCCAACTTTTCAGGCTTCATAGGAGAAGCTTCCTGTGAATCAACCGGATTTATACAATAAGCTTTTATTGCCTTATATTGTTCATCAGTAATATTTCCATATAAAGCAACTATGCGTGCAAATGCAACTTCAGGTTTGTTACCCATACTTATAAGCTGTATGCATTGAGCCGCCGAGTCTGCACGCTGGTCATACTGACCCGGAAGATATTCCGTTGCAAAGGTAAAATCCGCATCTGAAAGGTCTGCTTCCTCCTCATATACCGAGTCTATAGCCGGCTCGGAAAAAACCTCATACACGGATTTTTTATAAAGCTCGTCGTCGAGCCCCTCCATATCATAGCGATTCAATATTCGAACGCTGTCAAGGGATGAAATTCCGAGATTCTCTCGTATATCTTTGCAAAGACCCTGCGCTTCAACATCGAATCCCTTTTTCTTCTCAACGAAAATTCTTCTAACCATATAATCCTCCCAACCTTCAGATAAAAGGAAATTTCCTCTATAAAAAATGCAGATTTCTCCGACATACACGAGCTTTTTACATGAATCGTACAAATATAAAATGAATACTATATTAGTACATATTCTGACATTATAGTATATCAGATTTTCATCATTTATTCAATCAGTGACGCCCTATTGAAAGGCTGATCAAAGCGGCTTATTCCCCCATAAAATACAGCAAAATGCAGCACAGGACATCGTATATATCTGCACTGCATTCACCTTATATTACTCTGTATAATCGATATATGAAACAGGTAAGCCTTCCTTCATATAATAACGAGGCACTCTCCTGTTTACCGCACATACGACCTCATAACCTATGGTATTATATCCGGATGCAATTTCATCCGCTGTTATAGCTTCTCCACCGTCGACTCCCATGAGAGTAACGACATCACCGACCTCGGCATCGGGGAAATCCGACAAATCTATCATGCATTGATCCATACAGATATTTCCTATTACTTTTATCCTGCAGCCTTTATAAATAACTTCAGCCCTTCCGCTCCGAGCACGAGTAAAGCCGTCCGCATAGCCTATGGCTATCGTTCCTATAACCGAACCTTTTGCGGCGGTATATTTGCCTCCATAGCTGACCTGTCTGTTTTCAGTGATCTTTTTTACATGTGTAATCCTTGCCTTCCAGCTCATAACGGGGCAAATATCAATCTGCTCTATATCCGTTTCATCAGACGGATATATGCCGTATAAAATTATTCCCGGTCTGACCATATCATTATAAGTTTCCGGCATTTCCATTATAGCCGCACTGTTTGAAACATGGTGCAGATGGATGCTGAGCCCTCGCTTTTCCAGTTCGGCGACAAATCGGCAGTACTTTTCATATTGTAACTCCGCCCACCTCTTATCAAACTCGTCAGCTCTTGCAAAATGTGTAAAAATACCTTCAATCTCTATATTTGAAAGCTTTGAAATTTTCAATATCTCGGAAATACTTTCTTCATTCATCTGAAAGCCGAGTCGAGTCATTCCCGTGTCAAGCTTTATATGAACACGAGCGGTTTCCCCCGTTTTTTTTGCAGCCTCCGATAGAAGTTCAGCTTTTTTATAGGAAGTTACAGTATGTTGAAGCTTAGCCGCTACGGAAATTTCCTCACTCCCATAAGGAATATTTCCCAGAACAAGAATATCTTTCTCAGGCATGAGCTTTCTGAGTTCAAGCGCTTCATTCAAAACCGCTACGGCAAACTGATCCGCTCCGTTTTCCGCCAAAGTTTCAGCTACACCGGATATGCCGTGTCCGTATGCATTTGCCTTTACTACAGCCGCTATGCGCCTGTCATTGCCTACCTTTTCTCTGATTTTTCTCATATTATGCGTCAGAGCATCCAGATCAATCTCAACCCATTTTGATTCAAAATCCAATCTCTTCATCCGAAAACTTTTTCCTTCCCTATTTTGCAGCGAGCATATATAAAATCCGGATATATATTTATCTATATCTGTCAATCTGCATTCATTGTTTAAAAATATTATAGATACATCAATTTCATTATCAATATATCAGACTCTGTATGCCGGCAATACTGTATAAAAAGTATCAGCAGAAAACTCTCATAATTAAATATATCCCGGCTCTGTGTTAATTTTTCAAGAGTATAATTATTTATAGAACCGATTTATTTATTATACTCTTTTGAAAAAAAAATGAGAAGCAAAATATCATTACTATAGAAAGAACTTCATAGTCAAAGCTTCCCCGTTTTAAGATTAAAATAGAGGTGCACGGAAATACATTATTAAAATGAATTTCGCTTTGCACCCCTACCTTATATAATTTGACTCGGAAAGTTTAAATTATTATTTTTTTACGCTTGTTCTGACTGCAAACTCGCATGCGGCAATCACCATTTGCTGAACCTGAGATGTGCCTTCATAAATTTCCGTAATCTTTGCATCTCTGTACATACGCTCTATAGGAAGATCTGCCATATAACCGTATCCTCCATGAAGCTGTATAGCCTTTCGGGTAATATCTACAGCAGTCTCGGATGCCGCCAGCTTTGCAATAGCAGCTTCTTCCTTATGTGGCAGTCCCGCATCCTTGCAGGCGGCAGCTCTGTATGTGAGAAGCCTTGCAGAATCAAGCTGAACCTTCATGCGTGCAACTTCAAAGCGCAGAGTGTCGAGTTGTCCGAGCTTAACACCGAACTGTTCACGCTCCTGCATATAAGCTATGGTCATATCATAAGCACCCTGGGCTATTCCCAAAGCCTGAGCTGCTATTCCTATACGTCCCGAATCCAAAGTCGCCATAGCTATATCGAAGCCTTGACCGACCTTGCCCAAAAGATTTTCTTTAGGTACCTTTACATTCTCGAAATGCATCTCGCAGGTTCTGGAGGCACGTATGCCCATTTTCTTTTCTATCTTACCTTCTCTGACTCCTTCCATAGAGCCTTCTACTATAAAAGCTGAAATTCCGCCGTATCCCTTGCTCGCATCAGTCATGGCAAATACTATATACGTCTCTGCTATTCCTCCATTGGTGATAAATTTTTTGTGTGCATTTATCAGCCAATGATCGCCCATGTCTACGGCGGTTGCTTTCTGCCTCGAAGAATCGGTACCTGCATCAAGCTCAGTCAGGCAGAAGGCCCCGAGCTTTTTACCGGATGCCAAATCAGGCAAATATTTATTTTTTTGTTCATCCGTTCCGAAATAGAGAATCGGATTGCTCACCAATGAAGCATTGGCAGCTATGATTACCGCTGTCGATGCGTCTATCTTTGCAACCTCCTCTATGAGCGCTACATATGAAACGGTATCTATCCCGCCTCCGCCATATTCTTTCGGAATAGGAAGTCCAAGGATTCCTTCCTCGCCCATATGTTTGAAATTCTCCATGGGAAACTCCGCACGCTCATCCAGCTCGGCTGCTACAGGCGCTACATACTTTTTAGCAAATGCGGCAGCTTTGTCTCTGACGACAAGCTGTTCTTTATTTAAAGTAAAATCCATATAAACCTCCTTGCATAATCAATCATCTCAATATAAGATAAAATGATTGTTGCTGTAACAACCATTTTATACGCTTATATTTTAACATTTTCGATACAATTTTACTATATATGCATGATAAATTTATAACAGAATTGCATGTATACATGTTATTTCGACAATATTTTATACAAATCCTGCACTATTCACAATAAATCGACAATGCCGTAAAAACACCGTCGTTATATCAATAAATCGCCGTTATGACCTGAACTGCTCACATTTTTCTTTTATTCAGTAATAATGCCTTATATAATTTTTAATAACATATCAATATCATTTTTTATTCAAAATTTATGCTTACGGTTTCCATAGTCTCAAAAGCAGACTCTATAAGCGCTTCCGTGTCCAGCAAAGCTTCGGATTCTAAAATCTTTGAAAGCTTGGGACGAGTTACCGGATGCTTCGGAAGAAAGACTGTACAGCAATCTTCATAAGGCTGAATCGAAGTTTCATATGTTCCGATCTCCTGAGCCTTCGCCATAATATCCACTTTATCGAATGCGATAAGAGGACGCATTACAGGAATCTCTACAGCAGCATCGGTAACAACCAAACCTTTTACGGTCTGGCTTGCTACCTGTCCTATGTTCTCTCCTGTTATAAGCATATCGCAATCATGTTTTCCTGCAATACGCTCCGCTATTTTCATCATAAACCGTCTGGATAAAATAGTCATTTCACCAGCAGGGCAATGTTCGCCTATTGCCTGCTGAATTTCTAAAAGATTTATTGAATGAACTTTTATGCGTCCGCAATATGATGCTAAAATTCGGGTCAGATCGTAAACCTTTTCTCTCGCACGCTCACTGGTATAAGGGTAAGAATGGAAATGTACCGCCTCTATAATCATTCCTCTCTTAGCCATCATCCAAGCCGCTACAGGACTGTCTATTCCTCCTGACAGCAATATGAGTCCTTTTCCGTTTGTGCCGAGGGGCAGTCCTCCAAAGCCCTTTATCTTATCCGCATATATATAAGAATGTTCTCTTCTGACGTTTACAAATAATACACAATCGGGTTCGTGAACATCCACCTTGAGAACACGGCAGCCTTTCAATACTGCCGCTCCTATCCTGCGAGATATATCGGGTGATTGTATCGGAAAAGATTTATCGGCTCTCTTTGCCTCTACCTTAAATGTTTTTATGCCATTAGAAGATATCATATCCCGCATATATTCCACAGCACGTTGACCTATAATATCAATATCCGACTCAGTTTCATAAGCATCGCTCACAGATGCCACTCCGAATACCTGAGATATAACTTTGATAAGTGAAGATTTGTCGTTTTCCACGGAAGCATACACAAATATCAAGCCTTCACTCCTATATGCAGAGATATTTTTATATTCTTTTAAAGCTCTTTTTATACGTTCGAGAAGCATACGTTCAAAATACGGCTTATTCATTCCCTTAAGAGCAATTTCTCCGCATCGCACAATAAATGTATATTTTTCATATTCCATAAATGAATACTTCCTTTCAAAAATAATATTACACCTTAATATTTATAATTATCTGCGCCTGCCTCCTGAAGCTATGGATAATATACGGCGATGCTCAGCAACGGATTTTTTCAATTTTTCCACGGTATATTCCATTTCCTCCACGGTATTTTTATGTGTGAAACTGAAGCGAAGCGCTCCCTCAAGCTCCTCCGGCGCAAGTCCCATTGCCGCCAGCACATGACTTCCGCCTCTTTTCCTGGACGAGCAGGCAGAGCCTGTAGACACGAAAATGCCTGCCTGCTCCAACATATGCAGGAGCACTTCGCCCCTTGCACCTACAAAGCTGACATTCAAAATATGAGGCAGACATCCGTCCGACTCATCCACGGGGCTGTTCACAACCACATCCGGAATCTCCGCTCTTATTCCTTCCAAAAGCAAATCTCTCAGCCCCGTCACATGAGCCGACGCCGACTCGTCACGGATGTCTGCTCCGATTGCGGCGGCAAATCCCGCAATTCCGGGCAAATTTTCCGTTCCCGATCTCAAACCTGACTCCTGCCCGCCGCCGCATATTAAAGGACGAAGGTGAAGCTCACGATTCACATACAACAGCCCGACCCCTCTCGGTCCGTGCAGCTTATGCGCACTTGCAGACAATAAATCTATATGAGCGGACTTCACCTCCGTCCGCAGCTTACCGAAACTTTGAACGGCATCACAATGAAACAAAATTTTGTGAGACCCTTCCCTTGAAGCTTTATAAATTATATCCCCAATCTCTGAAATCGGTTGAATCGTACCCGTTTCATTGTTTACATGCATTATGGATACCAATATGGTTTTATCGTCAACTAATTTTTTTATATTTTCAGGATTCACAAAGCCTCTTTTGTCAACATCGACATAAACAACTTCAAACCCTTGACTTTCAAGTTTTTTGCAGCATTCCAGGACAGCAGGATGCTCCGTCGTTGAAGTTATAATTTTATTGCCCTGACGTTTGAGCAGTTCCGCTCCTTGAAATATAGCGATATTATCCGATTCAGTCCCTCCCGATGTAAAATATATTTCCTCATCGGACGCTCCGCAAACTGCCGCCAGCTTTTTCCTCGCCGCCTTCAATTCTTTTTCCGCAGACACTCCGAGAGCATGTAAAGATGATGGATTTCCATAACAATCTCTTACTATTCTTATCATTTCGGAAGTAACTTCATCAGCCTGCTTTGTAGTAGCACTGTTATCGAGGTAAACTTTCATAAATTCCCTTTCGAGCTAACTTTGTTCAAATCAATATATTTAATCATAATAACAACATAGTCGAGGGTATTACAAATATTCTTTGTTGCATTATAACCAAATTCGCAACTTAATTGATAGCGATACATCACAGGCTGTCTCCAAACGAGACAGCCTGCAAATTTGTTTTCTTAAATTGATATAGGCTGTTGAGTTATTACTTGGCATACTCAATAGCACGAGTTTCACGTATAACATTTACCTTAATCTGACCCGGATACTGCAACTCGCTTTCTATACGTTTGCTTATATCTCTTGCCAAAATAGGTATTTCATCATCGGATTTTTCATCCGGCTTAGCTATGATGCGAATCTCTCTGCCCGCCTGTATTGCATAGGATTTGTCAACACCCGGTGTGGTATTGGCGATTTCCTCAAGTTTCTGAAGTCTGTTGATATAAGTCTCCAGAGTTTCACGTCTTGCTCCGGGTCTTGCAGCAGACAGCGCATCCGCTGCTGCTATAAGCACAGCTTCAAGATTCTGCGGCTCGTAATCACCGTGGTGAGATGCCATGCCTGCAACTACCTCTTCCTTTTCCTTGTATTTTCGCAGAAGATCTATACCTATGTCAACATGTGTACCTTCAACTTCATGGTCTATGGATTTTCCTATATCGTGAAGAAGCCCGGCTCTCTTTGAAAGCTTCGGATCCAATCCGAGTTCGGATGCCATAAGTCCCGCAAGATGAGCAACTTCTATAGAGTGCTGTAGTACATTCTGACCGTAGCTGGTTCTATATCTCAGACGTCCCAACAATTTGACAAGCTCGGGATGCAGGTTATGAATTCCTACATCAAAGGTCGCCTGTTCACCGGCTTCCTTTATTGAATTATTTACTTCTCTGGTTGCTTTTTCAACCATTTCCTCGATTCTGGCAGGATGTATACGTCCGTCAACTATGAGCTTTTCAAGACAAATTCTTGCAATCTCTCTCCTGACAGGGTCAAAGCAGGAAAGTATAACCGCTTCAGGTGTATCATCTATTATAAGATCCACTCCCGTAGCTGTTTCTATCGCTCTGATATTCCTGCCTTCTCTTCCTATAATACGACCTTTCATGTCATCATTAGGAAGGTTGACTACAGAAACCGTAGATTCAGCTACCTGATCCGCAGCACAGCGCTGAATTGCGCCCACAACGATTTCCTTCGCCTTCTTATCCGCTTCATCGCGGGCTTTTGCTTCTATTTCCTTTATCATAAGGGAAGCATCATGGCGTATATCTTTTTCAAGGTTTGAAAGAAGGATAGCCTTAGCCTCTTCACTTGTATATCCGGATACTCTCTCAAGCTCTTTTATCTGCTTGTCGATAAATCCGTCCAGTTCTTCTTCCTTAGCCTTGATTCTGTGTTCTTTGTTCGTTATGCTTTCTTCTTTTTTTTCTATATTTTCCAATTTTTTGTCAATTGATTCTTCCTTCGAAATCAAGCGCTTTTCCAAACGATTCATCTCGTTTCTTCGATCTCTGACCTCACGCTCCGCATCGCTGCGAAGTCTGTGCGCTTCTTCCTTGGCTTCAATTGTGATTTCCTTTTTTATCGTATCTGCATTGTTTTCTGCATCCAAAATTATATTCCGGGCACGCTGTTCCGCTGAACCCAAAGTCTTTTCACTCATAACCTTTCTGAAAAGATACCCTATAAAAAGACCTATAATAAGAGCTGTTACTGTACATACGATGGGAATAATGATTTTAAATATATGAACCCACCTCCCTTTGTATGAGTTTTTTGATATTCGGACCAATATCTATAAATATTCAGGACACTTTACATACTTCACATATAAACTATATGTTTTACACATACATATCAAACAAAATAGTGCAGCACTGCCACACTTATCGCATCGTAATAACACTGATACATATGACAATAACTGCACGTCTTTTATCCGTCCGGCGTCCATAAAAATACAAGCATTGAACGAATTTATATTGATATACACATCTTAATTATATTATAATGAATGGGCTGAAATGTCAAGTTTCACAAGGAGGTGAGATGAGATTAATTATCGAAATATTCTGAAAAATGTTGACCGTTTTTTGCTTTTCATTCCGGTGATTTTTTGTGTGATAAGCTTGGTCATGATAAGCAGTACATCCTATACAAATTCATTTCAACTGACCAGAGATATAATAGTGCAGGGTATTGCATTTATTTTGGGCGGAATACTTATATTTATACTGCTTCTTTTTGATTATGAACGCATAGGTCGCTCCTATAAGCTCTTATATATAATCTCCATAGTTTTTATGCTTTTGGTATACACTCCTATCGGTAAAGAACAGGAAGGGTCTCTCGCATGGATAGATCTGAAATTCACGACTCTACAGCCCTGTGAATTTGTAAAAATATTTTTTACTATATTTTATGCAAAATACCTCTCGGAGCACACGCAGGATTTACAAAGTTTTAAAGGTCTCGTCAAAACTGTACTTATAGCCCTCCCAATAGTCGGTATCATCGGGAAGGAGGACTTGGGAAACGCTTTGGTTTTCATGTTCATGATTATAATGATGATCTTTATGGCAGGTGTAAATGTAAAACTCTATCTTCGCTGTGCTCTTGCGGCTACAGTAAGTCTGCCTGCTATATATTTTGTATTGAAACCTCATCAAAAGCAGCGTATAGATGCATTTCTGAATCCAAATGACAGCAGTCTGCCCGGGAACTGGCAGGTAGGAAACTCAAAGATTGCCATAGGCTCAGGCGGATTCAAAGGAAAAGGTCTGTTTCAAGGCACTCAAAAATCTCTTGATTTTTTACCGGTTGCAAAATCCGATTTCATATTTGCCGTAATTTGCGAAGAATTCGGCTTCATCGGCGGCGGTATTGTAATACTGATATACGGTTTTTTTATATATCGCATAATTAAGCTTGCAGATAAAACTAAGGATCTTTTCGGAATGTTGATAGTAACGGGTATCGGCTCAATGTTCTTCTTTCAACTGTTTGAAAATGTCGGAATGACGATGGGTGTCATGCCTGTAACAGGTATAACCTTACCGTTCATAAGCTACGGAGGTACGTCCGTACTTGCAAATATGATAGCACTCGGTGTATTACTGTCTGTAGGCGCACGCAGCAAGGTTATCAATTTCTGAAAAAATACCCCCTTTGCCGGATTTTTTCCGGTAAAGGGGGTATTTTTCATTCTCTCGACATCAGTCTGGACGATATTCTTAAAAAATTCTCCGTTATATATGAATCTTTTCTGCATACCGCAGGTATCCCCGAATTCATACCTACATGAACCGAATCATCCTCTTGGACTATTCCTACTATCATCGCCGTCGTGGATTCCGAAATTTCCGAAAAAGATGGAAATATTGAGTCGGATAATCTCTCAGGTATAACCTTGTTAAGCACTGCATATCTGCTCCCTATACCGAGCTCCGAAAGGCTTCTGTCTATAGTATCATTACATCTCAGCGAAGCATATTCCTGAGTCATAACTATAACGGCACGATCGGCGGCGCAGACTGCAGCTTTCCATGAAGCTCCCGTTCCGCTCGGAGCATCTATTATGATATGGTCAAATTTTTCGCTTAAAATACCGCAGAGCTTTCTCATATGCTGTTCACCAATCTCCGTCTTACCGCAAATCTGAGAAGCGGACAGCAGAAACAGTGCAGGAAAACGGCTGTCTCTAACTATAGCTTTTTTTAAAGAGCATATACCGATTATCACATCAGCCATATCGAATATTATCTGATTTTCCAACCCGAGACATATATCCAAGTTTCTAAGACCCGTATTCATGTCTATGAGAAGTACCTTTCTGCCTTGCATGGCAAGTACGCTCGCAAGATTTGATGCGAACATTGTCTTACCTGCTCCGCCTTTGCCTGAAGTCACAGCTGTTATCCCACCCATATTACCAAATTCTCCTATACTGTATATTAGTTTTGCTGTCAGCAAACATGAAATATATTATCACGCTTAACATATATATGCATCAATTTTCTTATTAAAATGGCCTTATATCTTATTGCAAATAAACCGTTCCGCCCGTGTAATCCGCATACAAATCCTTTGCATCAAGATACTTACCTATTATTTCCCTTGCAACCGGACCGGCATATCCTCCGCTGCCTCCTTGAAAAATCAATACCGAAACGGCAATCTGAGGATCTTCGACAGGTGCAAACGCAACAAAATAAGCAAAATTATCATAGCTGCTTTTATATGAATCGATACGTTCCATACTCACATCCGCCAGATTCATCACCGCTCTTCTGACTGCCGTACTTTCGGATTTATATAAGTCCGGATCCGAAATCATAAGACGCTTCATCTCCTCTTCCACCTGCTCAAAACTTATGCCGGGAGCTATCTGTCCCAAATGAGCTTTTATATATTCCACTTCATCGGGCGGATTTATCTTTCCCGTATTCTGAGCGGTACCGGTCTTGGCTCCTACACTGTAAGGGAAACCCGCAAATAATTTTTTTGCAGTCCCCTTTGCTCCCGATGTTACAAGCTTCATTCCCTCCCTCGTAATTTTAAATGCATCGCTGTTGCTGTTTTCCACCTTTTTTCCCTCGGGATCGGTCTCGAATTCACCTTCAACAGATTTTTTTAATGTGAGCTTATACAACATCCCGTCATTTGCAACAGCTGCAACATATCTTGCCATCTGCACCGGAGTATATGCATTTTCTCCCTGCCCTATAGCAAGATTGAGTGCGTCTGAGGTTCCCCATTTGGCATTTGCAAAATAATCACTTCTTATCATATCTGTTAGTTCATCAAGCTTATCGCTCTTTATCTGAAATTTACTCAACCTGGATTTTAATTCCGAGCGCTTAGGATTTTCCTCAATCCAGCTTGATATGGTTTCAACAGTCTCTGCGAGCTTATCCTTATCCGATACCAGAGAATCTTCAAAATATGTGTCGGCATTTATTTTAAGCTTATATTCCAAAGAATTTCTAAGTCCTGCGATTTTTTTCGCTTCGCTCGGAACGCCTACAGCAGATTCGGCTAATTCTATACCGGTCTTTGAACCCAATCCAAGCTCGCTCGCATAATCCATAACATCTGCAATCCCGATATCTATCGGCAGCTTGGTGTTCCTATAAAAATCATATCCTACACCCAAGTCATAGAAAAAGTAATTGCATGAAACCTCAAGCGCATGCGGCAGGGTCAACGCTCCGTGCCTGCCGTGGTAGTCATTGTATATCCAACAGCTGAAAGCTCTTGAACCCATATCTATTGTGCCGTTTGCATAAAGCGAGGTATTAGGATTCCATCCCTTGTCCAACGCTGTCAATCCCGTTACCGGCTTAAAGGTTGAACCGGGCTGAACTGAAGTTAAGGTTGCAACATTATAAAGAGGACGAGGCGACAATGCATCTCTGGGATTTTTGCTCTGCAAGGAATCCCAATCAGCAGTGGATATACCTCTTGCAAAAAGATTCGGATCGAATGCCGGGTAATTTGCAAGAGCCAAAACTTCTCCTGTATGTACATCCACGGCAACGACAGCTCCTGCATTTGCATTTCTGAAGGTTTTACTGTAGCCGTAATTTCCGTATTCACTTTGAAATGTTCCGCCTACCGAAATTTTTTTCAAAGCCTGTTGAAGTGCCTGTTCGGCAACCCTCTGAAGCTCCAAATCTATAGTCAGATAAACATCTCTCCCCGGAACAGGCTTCTCGGAACTTATATGCTTAACGAGCTTGCCGTGAGCATCCACCTCTATCTTGGATTTACCGGATTCTCCTTTCAAAACCGATTCATAATATTTTTCTATACCTTCTTTACCTATAAGGTCTGTGGAAGAATATCCCTTTGCTAAATAATCATCTTTTTCGGATTCGGAAATTTTACCCAGGTATCCTATTATATGAGAGGCTGTCTCCGCATTCGGATAATAGCGATAATATTGGCGATTTATCTCCACTCCCGGGAAATCATACGAATTTTCTTTCAACTCTATTATTGTATTATCCGAAACATCGTTTGAAAGCTCAACAGGGTTGTAGCTGTAGTACTGCATGCTCTTTAATGCATTTCTCACAATAAGAATTTTTCTTGCATCGGCATCCGATAAATTCTTATCTATCTCATATTTATCACGAAGTGCACCGAACATTTTTTTTGCACTCATATCGGTATCAAAATTATAACTTTTGATGTAATTATTTTGATTTAATCGTGCAGTATATTCCATTTTTTTTACCGAAATCGGAGGATATATATTGCGACTGTTCTGCAATGCAGCTTGAGCTTCATAGACATCAAGGCTTTCGGGAATTCCCTCACGCTCACGCAATGCCGCAAATGCCTCCGCTGCTGTAAGATTTATATTTAAATCTTGAGACTCCAACCATGCTTCAATCTGCTGCTGAAATGTAAATTTGAATTTTCCGTCTTCAGTAATTATTATAGGAAAATCATCGTTATATTCATCACCGTTTCTTTCAAATAAATTGATAAGCCTCAACGCCATATCATTTATATTTTCCTTGTCAATATCCGCAGCCGTCAGATCTACCGCAAAGCATGTCTTATTTCCCGCTATAAGCCTGCCGTAGCGGTCCCTTATTTCTCCTCTTGAAGCTGACGAATATATAGTCTTTATACTAAGGTTCGTTGCGGCATCAGTCCATTTTTTTTCCTGCAAAACAGTCAGCATAAAGAGTCTGCCTATCAATAAAGATATTATTAAAAAAAACAATATCTTTATAAGCAGCTGTCTTTTTTCAATCACAATTCGCAAATCATGTGACTTCATCATGCTGTAAACCCCTTGATTTTCCCGGCAAAATGTACGGTTATAATCATACAGATAAAATTCAATATTGCAGCAACAGGTATATATTTTAAAACTGCAACGATATTGAAACTCACCTCTATCAACGCAGCCGATATTGCCCAGTACGAAAACGCATATGCGGCGGTTCCGCAGACGGATATGAGAAACATTACTATTATATTATCTCTATACACGCTTACCCTCACAGCCTGTAATCCCATGCCTATTGCAAAATATATCAGTGCGGACATACCTATTACCTGTCCCAAAGCGATATCCTGCATCATCCCGAATATAACTCCGAATGTCACTCCGACGTAGTTCTCAAAATAAAATGAAAATACTGTCAGAAGAACCAGTATAAGATTCGGAGCTACTCCAAAAATTGAGAAATTGCGCAACAGTGTACTTTGAAATATAAAGCATATCAAAAATGCAAGAAATAATTTAAAATTTTTCATTATGACATCTCCGCTAAGCTACAAGCACTGTCACAACTTTTAAGGAAGTAAAGTCCACTGACGGTTTTATCTCTACGGTTTTTTCATCCGACGCCGAATCTATTTTTACTTCCTTTACTCTGCCGATTTCTATACCTGCAGGATAAAGCCCTATGCCCGAAGTCATTATCTTGTCACCTTCAAGTATTGATTTGGTATCGTCAAAAATATATCCCGATAAAGCTCCGTTTCCGTCTCCTGTCACAATTCCTATAACGGAAGGATCTCGGAGAACGGTAAAGCTCACGGAATGCGAAGAATCCACCTGTCCTATAACCTTTGCCCAATTTTTTCCGACTGACATAACTCTGCCTATAAGTCCATCGGAATTTATAACTATATTATTTTCTGAAAGTCCGTCCTTGCTGCCGACATTTATAGTAAATATATTAAAAAATTGAGAATCATCCATCGCTACGACATCGGCGGTAACTTTTTTATATGAATCATCATAGCTTGAATAATTCAGCTCGTTTGCAATATTCTTAAATTCTTCGTATTTTGCATCGGTAAGCTTCGCATCGTTCAGCTGTTGCTGAAGCTCGCTCAGCTCATTTTTTAAATTATAATTTTCTCGCTGAATACTCCTGAAATGGGTAAGTCCGTAAAAAAACGAACCTGCCTCCGAGCCCGCCGAGGCTATCGGCTTTTCAACAGCTGCGGTAGCGGATTGCGCAATTCGTCCTATAAACGGGATTTTTCCCGGATGTAAAATTGAAAAGACTGTTATCGCCACCAAAAATATGATGGCGACTATAAAAGCAAATCTTTCCTTGTGTTCCCTTATCCAATTCATCAAAATGATCTCCTAAGGGCTTATCCGTCAATAATTCTGACCGGTATTAGCCGTCACGTTGGTATACGGATTTTTAGATCTTACATGAGCCTGTATGGTAGCCATATTTTGAAGGCTGAGGCCTGTTCCCATCGCTACAGCCTCAGCTGCATTCTCCGCTATAGTAGTTTCTATTCCCGTTTCCCTCTGTATGAGTTTGTCAAAACCTCTGAGGAAAGCCGCTCCTCCCGCTAAAATCATACCGTGATTTATAATATCTGCTGAAAGCTCCGGAGGAGCCGTTTCAAGAGTTTCACGAATCCCCGTTATAATTGCGGAAATAGGCTCTTCAAGAGCATTACAGATATCTCTGGAATTGACTTCTATAGACTTGGGAAGCCCTGTCACCAAATCTCTTCCGCTTATCGTATATTTCAATATCCAATCCGGATCGGCTTCATCTATGAATGCACAGCCGATTGCTATCTTTACCTTTTCAGCCATTTTTTCGCCTATGAGAAGACTGTACACTTTTCTTATATAGTTTATGATAGCTTCGTTCATCTTGTCGCCGGCTATACGCAGCGATGTGCTTGTAACGATCCCTCCCAGAGCTATAATAGCTATATCTGAAGTTCCTCCGCCTATATCCGTTATCATGCAGCCGGTTGACGAATCGACATCCAGCCCTGCACCTATAGCCGCCGCCATAGGCTCTTCCATAATGAACACTTCCTTAGCGCCCATTTGTCTTGTGACCTCTTCGACGGCACGCTTTTCCACCTCGGTCACCCCGGAAGGAACGCCTATAACCACTCGTACCGACGTAAAGAATGAAGATGTGGAAACAACCTTTTCTACAAAAGCCTTGAGCATTAGATGCGTCATTCCGAAATCGGATATAACCCCGTCCTCGAGAGGTCTCACCACTCTTATGTGAGGAGGCGCCGCACCTATCATATTCTTCGCCTCATTGCCGACAGCTATCACTTTTTTTGTATTTGCATTATACGCAATTACAGATGCTTCTGACAGGACTATGCCCTTGCCCTTTATGAATACTAATGTATTTGCGGTCCCCAGGTCTATGCCTATATCCTGCTTGAAAAGACTGAATCCCATTGGTCGATTCTCCTTCTATCAATAATAAATGTTGTGATTTTTAAAAGAGCTTATCACCCTTCATACTGACATAAATTCCATCGCCTATGACGATGTGATCAAGAACTTCTATACCGAGTATATTCCCCGCTTCCGACAACCGCTTCGTCAATGCGATATCGGCAGAACTGGGTTCCGGATTTCCGCTCGGATGATTATGTACCAATATGACGCCTGCCGCACTGCGTTTAAGTGCATTTGAAAAGACCTCTCTCGGATGAGCTTCAGCTGAACTCAACGAGCCTACAGATACATGATCAACTGCTATTATCTCCGATTTTGTATTAAGCAGCAGCACATTGAAATTTTCTTTTTTCAGATAGCGCATTTTTTCCATGAAAATAGCTGCTACGGAATCCGGAGATTTTATATTTACACGAGATGTGCCCGAAGTGCTCATTATTCGTTTGCCAAGCTCAACAGCCGCTATTAAAATTGCCGCCTTTGCAGGTCCTATTCCCTTTATACTGCACAATTCCTCCGGAGAACATTCCGTGAGAAATCGTATTCCCGAGGAATCAGTTGAAAGTAATCTTTCCGCCAGCATTACAGCAGATGCATTTCTGTCGCCGCTTCCCAAAAGAATCGCCAAAAGTTCCGCATTGGACAACACCTCTGCGCCGTTTCTTACCAACCTTTCACGTGGTCTCTCATCCTTCGGCAGTTCTTTAATTTTTATTATATTATTTTTCATTGCCGCTCCGATTTATCGGATCATGATTCAATACCTTTATCAAAGCGCTTAAGTTCCGTTTCGAGCTTTTTCCAAGGCAGACCTACTACATTTGAAAAATCTCCTACAGTGAGTGACACAAATCTCGCCCATTCGCCCTGTATAGCGTAAGAGCCGGCTTTGTCCATAGGTTCGCCGGTTGCGATATAGGCTCTTATGTCTTCATCACTGTATAATGTAAATGTAACATCCGTCCTGTCAAAAAAAATTGTTTTTTTGCCCGTCCATACATCTATAAGCGCCACCCCGCTGTATACGGAATGAGTCCTTCCTCTAAGCATGGACAAGGTCTTGAAGGCAGCCTCTTCATTCATAGGTTTTCCTATCACACCTTCGCAATAGACTATCGTGTCTGCAGCTATTATTATGCCTTCAGATACCCTTTCGTACACATTAAGAGCTTTTTTCAGAGCATTATACATGCAGAGTATGTGAGGAGGAGTCGCTTCATCTGTAGATTCATCAATGTCGGCCGGTATTACCTCCGCTTCCACACCGTGATTTTTTAATATTTCTATGCGACGAGGCGAAGCTGACGCAAGAATTATTTTACTCTGCATAATAATTTACCGTCCTGTATCACTTGAATTTTATTTTATCAGTCAGTCATATTATTTTAGCACTATTCACAACATCAAACAACCGATTAATAGCCCTTAATAAATTATTAAGTTCATCATGAAATTTCATTATAAATGGAGCAAAGTTCGTCTCTGCTCCATAGGATTAAATACTTCAGTTTTATAAAGGGTATTCAACAAATTTACAGCTTTTATGTGCATGTATAATTGATATTTATAATCAAATAAATTTATAAATAATCTTAAATACGCAAGCAGCAATCCTCATATGCTTTCGAGCAGCTTGAACTTTGAAAATGAGCAATCCGTTATGTATACGGTAGCTCCGGATTCAAGCCTTACCTCATAATCCGCACCTTTTCTGTCATTGCCTTCGCTTATTTTTCGTAATACAATACCGAACTCTCTGTCATTATATATTACCCTTTTCCCTATAATATCGTCATTTACAGTTATGTACCGTGACACTTCAATCACCCCTGATAAATTGACTTACTCATGTCTGTTCACGATTCTCGTCGTGCGGCTTCCGTCATTTATATCAATGTAACGTACAAATAAGGAAACCTTATTGTCTTCGTTCAGACTTTTCCAAACTTCATCTGTAAAGCTGTCTATATCACCTGAAATTTCAACAAGTTCCGGTTCTCCCTCAAAGCTCGGAAGCGGATTTCCATCTTCCATATATGTATGAATAAAGCGTCCGCAACCGGACTTAGGATTTTCATAAGCAAAAGTAAATCTGTTGCAGGCATCGGGATCTCCTTCAGAGCTTTTCAATATGGATAATGCAAAATTGAAATTTCCCTCTTCTATATGAACGACCCCCGAAATTCTGGGTGTGTAATTCGGATCGTCAGGCTCAAAAAAACGGCATCTCAATGACTGCTCAAAGGTCTGCTGCTTATCCATACCTTCGTAAACGGTATCGGTCTGATCACCGTTGGTAACTATTGTTTTGTTGCCGAGAACACGTACCGGTGAATAGATTATCAAGCTCGGATCCGTCATCTTGGACGGATCATATGCCTGAGTTCTTATGCCCTCTCCCTGCTCCACGAATATACGGTTGCGGCTATTTTCACTTCTGCCCATGATAAAATAGCTTATAACAGCATATCTGCCGTCTGCCGTTCTTCCGAACATTATCCCTCTGCCCGGATAAGAATTGGATTTTAACACATCAGAAAATTTTTTCTTTTCCATATTTATTCTCCTACATAACTTATTTTACATCTCAATTAATTAAAGCATACGCTGTCACACGAGCGATATGGTTTTCAGTATACCACGCTGCAATCACATACTGAACCTATACATAAAATTATTAAAAGCATAAATTACATAAGCTATTTAAGCTCGGCTATTCTGATAATATCGTTTCCGTATGCCATTTGTGTATCGGATGAGGTTATAACAACTATCGTATCTCCCGATTTTACAATTCCCGATTCAAGCGCTTTTTCCTGAGCATATTTAAAAAGCTCATGTGCAGTTGATTTATATTCTCCCGCCATAGGATATACGCCCCATTCCAAGCTGAGCTGCCTTCTTGCCTTTTCATCCATTACAATAGCTACAATCGGACACCCCGGACGAAAATCGGATATATGCTTTGCCGTTCTTCCGCCTCTTGTAAGCACCACTATCGCTCCAGCATGGAGAAATTCTGCAGCACTGTAGGCTGAAGCACAAACGGCATTCCTTATATTTCGATTCAATTTCAAACTTTCTCTTACAAAGCTCTTATTGCTTCGGACCGATTTCTCACTTGCCTCCGCTATTTCAGCCATAGTCTGTACAGCTTTTACAGGATATGCTCCCGCCGCAGTTTCTCCTGACAGCATAATGGCATCCGTTCCGTCAAATACGGCATTTGCAACATCCGAAACCTCCGCTCTCGTAGGTCTGGGATTTTGTGTCATCGATTCCAGCATTTGAGTTGCGGTAACAACTATTTTACCGATTCTGTTGCACTTGCTTATAATGTTCTTCTGAATGGTAGGAATCTTCATAAAAGGAATCTCCACTCCGAGATCTCCTCTTGCAACCATTATTCCGTCGGTAACCTTTAAAATATTGTCTATATTGTCAACACCCTGCCTGTTTTCTATTTTACTTATAATCCTTATCGACTCTCCGCCGTTTTTGTCCAGAAAATCTCGCAGTTCTCTGACATCATCCGCACTTCGCACAAATGATGCTGCGATATAATCTACGTTATGCTCTATTCCGAACAAAATATCATTGCGATCATACTCGGAAATAAACGGAATATCTACACTGAAATTCGGAACATTGATACCCTTGCGATTGCTTATTTTTCCGGCATTTATCACTGTGCAGGTAACGCTGTCTCCATATGGATTTATTGATTTTACTTTAAGTGCCACCTTGCCGTCATCTATAAGTACGGAGGTTCCTTCTTCAAGCTGAGACAGCAGTTCAGGATAAGATATTGCAACTCGTCTCTCATCTCCGAGCTTATCCTGTCTGTCATCAAGAATAAATTCCTTATTCTTTTCCAATATGATTGAGCCTGATTTAAAATCACCGAGCCTTATCTCAGGACCCTTTGTATCAAGCATCACAGCCACATTACAATCCGTTTCATCGCTTATACGTCTTACTCTGCTTATACGCTCGGCATGCTCCTCATGCATACCGTGTGAAAAGTTGAGTCTTGCACAGTTCATTCCTCTTTGTATCAGACTGCGTACAAGCTCATCCGTATCCGATGCCGGACCTAAAGTACATATTATTTTGGTTCGTCTCATGAAGAATTCCTCCAATTTTAATCCGCTAAAATTATTAAAATACCTAATTCACATCTTTAATCTTGAGTATATAACATGTAGCTTTCAAATCAAATGCAAAGATTGTACATATTAATATTTTAAGGTATAATTCCAATTACTGAAAATATTTTTGCAACTATTATATTTATGGACAATATTTAAACGGAGGTGTACATATGACGGATATAAGACACAAACTTTCAGCTGCAATTCTCAGTGTTGTTCTGGTAGCAGCCATATCGGGCTGCGGAGAAAAAAAAGCTGATAAATCATATGATGTATTTGATTCCGCCTATGAACCCGTTTCCTCAGAAGTACTCCCGAATGCCGATTCCGATTCAAATAAAAAACAGGATACCCCTCACGTTTCTGAAGATCGACTCGACACGGTAAGTAAAGAGAGTTTTACGGAAATCGTTACAGCATATGGCGAAATTCAGGATGTATCAAAGGACTTCGGTTTTGATGCACTGGCAGTTCACAGCGACAACAGCCTGAATTATATATATATGATGTTGCAAAACGATGCTGCCGCAAAGTCCATGATATTCGGCAATGCCGATTCAATCAATCCTAACGTAAGCATAGTTAAAACAGGCGACAATTATGATTATTATGAAGAAAAATATGAGTCTGACGAAAATTCCCGAAATTCATTCTTCGGATACTATCTTCGGGTAGACAACATGCTTCTGCTTGTCACCGGACCTATAAATGACAGTAACGCCGTACGCTCCGGAGCAAAATCCTTCTTCCGTGAATTAGGCTATAACGGGTAAAGCTCTTATAATTTTTTAAAAATTATAAAAACCTGTAATTTAATCAAAAAATAAATTGTCTTACTTTCTTGTTTTTAACTCCGAGCAAAAACAGTAAACCTGTCCGATATGTTACATACTTGCCGCTTTGTACGGGAAATATGATATATCATTCAGATTTACTGTTTTTTTTATTTATCAGCTATTCTTTAACAGTTTGCAGCTCCGACGGATTCTTAAATTCCGTTTCCGGCGAAAATTCCACAGTGTAAATTCCTCCGTCAGGCTCGACCGCTACATAACTTACCGCCGTCATAGGATTTTCAGCTCCTACTTTAAGCGTATCGGCGGAACCGTCTTTATATACAATTTTAAGAGAAAATTTTGCGTCATCCAAACCATATTCGGCAGCATACGACATATCATCGGAGATCTTTGCCGCCGCTTTTAAATCGCTGCATGAGGAGAGCATGGCATTGACAGCTTTTGTATCGAGCTTCGGACTGTTTTCTTCATCACTTTTCCAATATTCGCCGTCTCTGCTTATAGTATAGCTTTCTCCCTGCAATGTGTATGTAAAACTGCCGACATCTTCCGTATTAAATTTCAGAATCTCAATGCCTGAATCATCGACATCTGCACCTCCCGATTCAAAATTATGAGATTTCAGAAAAAGCATAAGAGCCGTCAACGCAGCCAAAATCAGTAATAAAATTATAAGAAGACTTGCTTTTTTTCCAATTTTCCTGCTATTAGATTTCGTCATGATAATCACCTACTTTTTCCGCTGTTAAACCATATTCTCCACTATAGTGAAGTAAAAAACATGTTTGAGCATTCCGCTACTTTTTACGCCTCTTAAGCCATATTACCAAACCTGCTGTAAATACCGATGCGGGTATAATAATAATTGTTAGAATCATAAGTATCATCTGCTGCAAAGCCTTTATTGCAATATAGCTCGTGCTCATATCTTTTGAAGGGATCGCCAAATTTATCGAATCATCTCCGCCTGCCAGATATGCGAGGCAGTTTCCGAAAAATTCCATATTTGCAACATTCAACTGCTGATTTACAGACTCATCTAAAATAGACTCGGCTCCCACAACTATGAGCTTCCCGCCGTCTGAACTCTCTGAACCGTTCGCATCGGAAGCTGAAGCTTCTTTCTCTGCAAGGTAGGCATATGCAAAAGGTCCTTCCGTATCACTCTGTTCCCTATCAAAGTTGGATATTGATCCGTTCACCACTTTTTTAAGAAAAGCTCCGTCGGATGAGGACAGTAATGCTGTAACGGAAGCATTGCTTCCCTCCGTTTTTGCTAAGCCTAAAGAGCTTATGAGCATAATATTCGAACCGTTCAAGCCTTCGGTTATCTCCGAGTTTTCTATCTTCGGGACCTCATATATCGGCTGCTGATAGTAATGATTTGCGCTTTCCAATGCAATCCCGTCCAATGTTTTTACTCCGTATGCGTTTAGAACTGATTCAAAATTTTTCATCTCGGATTCTGTATAGCTTTCTAAAATTAAAGCTTTTCCGCCATTATCAAGATAAGATATCACCCTATCCGCTTCCTCTGCAGTATAGTCTTTCTTTGGAGCATTAATCAGCAAAACGTCACAATCCTCCGGTATCGCAGATGTAAGAAGATTGAGTTCTTCAAAAGAAATATTCTGATTTGCCGCCATATTTGACACAAGGCTTCCCGGAGCCGTCTCCGAATGACCTGTGACATAATACATTACAGGAAGATTGTCAGAGCTTACATATGCGATTGCTCCCGTGACAAGCGCTTCTCCGTTAAAGCTTGTTGAAGCATTACCTGTCATATAATATGAATTATAATCCTGTGCAAAGATTTCCTGATAATCAACCGTTTTTTCTTTATTTCCGCTTTTAATAATCAAACTGTTCACAGACAGCGTGCTGTATTTCTTGGAAAGCTGCAAATCCATGCTCGGATCGATATATTTTATATTTATATGCTTGGAAGCGTCCTTGTATCTTTGCAGAAAATTTGAAAGCTGCTTATTTGCGTTTTTCTTATTTGAAAGAACCTCTATCGTAACATCGGTTTTAAGCTTATCCAATACTTCCTCGGACTTATCTCCTATACTGTAAATTTTATTTGAAGAAAGATCAAACTGTGTCCACGAAGCAGGGAGTTGATTTACAATAATATTCAATATTACCGCTATAGCCACCACTATGGCTGTCACTGCTGTACTGTAGCCTCCGAATTTTACATTCTTTGTATTAATGTTAATGAAATTCTTTTTCATAGCTTTACCTCCTAACTCCATCTGCGCTTCTGTATAGACTGTATCGTAAGAAAAGTAAAAATACCGCAGACAGAAAGGTAATATACAAGCGATGAAAGGTTAAATATATTATTATTGACCTCATCAAAGCGGGTAACGAGTGACAAAGAAATCAGAACGGAAGCAAAAGCTTCTTCAAGCACAGCTTTATTTACGAAAAATATTACTGTCAAAACAGCTGCCGCAATTATAACGAAAGCTCCCGAAATAATCAGATCCTTTGTCATATGATATATCAGCCATGCCGCCAGTACCGCAACAGCAAAAAAGCAGACATACGATGCCGTTGCGGAATCGGGTATAAAGCTTGCTATACCGTCTATAAGCTGGAGCAGCAATAATACTGCAAAGGTTGCAACCGAGGCGATTACCTGACTTTCTGTAAGTGACGAAATAAACATACCTATAGAAATATACGCCGCCCCCATGAGGAAAAACATTATTATTGCAAGATAGTCTCCAAGTATTCCTTCACTTCCGAAAATCTTAAGTACAATCGGACCCATACACGCAATAAGCATACAGCAGCCGAACACACTTATCATCGCAAAATATTTGCCCATAACTATGCCGGTAACGGATACCGGAGAAGTAAGCAAAAGTTGATCCGTACGCATACGCTTCTCATCAGCAAAGCTGCGCATTGTCAGAATAGGAACTGTCAAAAGTAAAATCACGGAGATTCCGGAAAGAACTGCTGAAAAATGCGGGAAGCCTTGAACAACATTATAGGCAACAAAAAATATTCCCATGAATACCATAACTCCGGCAATAAATATAGCTCCTGTCATATTATGAAAAAAGGATTTGAATTCTCTTTTAAATATTGCTGTCATCTTCTTCCTCCGAATCTTCTTCGCAAGCTTGCTCCTGCAATAAAGCAGCTTCTTTATCATATGCCGATGCCGTCGCAGCTCTCGCTTCATTTTCATACGCCACATCATTATCTTCAAGCTGAGCCTCAGAAGCATCCTCCGCTTCATTTTCGGTAAGCTCGAGGAAGATATCCTCAAGAGATGCCGAGGACGCCGTCATCTGTATGATTATGCATCCTTTCGAAAAAAGCATCTCTGAAATATTTCTGCGAAGATCTGTTTCCGATTTATATTTTGCAAAAATTTCAAAAGTCCCCGTCTCTCTGCCGGGTTTCAGATCGTATGATTCCAAACCTTCTATCGAATTCATCGCACTTTCACAGGCACCTGTGTCAGCTATGACTGTAATATTTAATGTAGTAACGGGCTGCATCATTTTCATAAGATTTTCAGGAGTATCGCTTGCTACCAGCTTACCCTCGGATATAATCATAATATGGTCGCATATAGCGCTTACCTCGGAAAGAATATGCGAGCTCAAAATAATCGTATGCTTTTGCCCCAAGAGCTTTATCAAATCCCGAATCTCTATAATCTGTTTAGGATCAAGACCTACCGTAGGTTCATCGAGAATTAAAATTTCCGGCATTCCGATAAGAGCCTGAGCAAAACCCACTCTCTGTTTATAGCCTTTGGAAAGATTTTTTATCAGCCTTCCCGAAACATCGCTCAAGCCTAAAGTTTCTTCTATTTTTTCAACGCTTTCCGCACGCTCGGATTCGGGTAACTTGCGAAGCTCCGCTACAAAATTAAGATATTCTTCAACTGTCATATCCTGATATAAAGGCGGCTGCTCCGGAAGATATCCTATATGAGACTTTGCCTTTTCAGGTTCTTTCAAAATATCGTGTCCGTCTATCAGTACCTCACCTTCCGTAGCGGCGAGATATCCGGTTATTATGTTCATAGTTGTAGACTTACCGGCACCGTTAGGACCCAAAAATCCGTAAATCTGACCTTTTTCGACAGAAAAGTTCAATCCGTCAACTGCCACATGATTACCGTATCGTTTGGTGAGATTGTTAACCTCTATCATCGGCACACCCTTCCTTTCTTTATTTTGCTCTTAATAAATTAAAAATACCGATTAAATATTTTACAACTCTCTTGTGATAGTTCAACCCTTATTTTAAAAGCTTATGTGATATTCTTGTGAAAATCGATTATTTTATTGTAAATTTTAATTTTCACTTTTGTATTTATTTGTATAGCTTAATTGAATTTACCTGCATATATTGATTACAATATATTTGCTTTTTCTTGAATTATATGCACAATATGCTATAATTATTTTAGTATATTACAATATGTTAAACAGTTAACACCCATATAGCTAACTAAATCATATTATCGGCAGTTAACAATATAAACTATAACATATCTGTAAATCATTATTACGGTAATATTTTTGGACAAAGAGGTAAAACAAATGCGAGAAGACACACTATACACTCCTGAAGAAATAGCTCAACGACTTAAATTGTCAAAATACACTATTTACGAAATGATAAAGCGTGGAGAGATTCCTGCACACAGAATAGGCAGAAGCCTTCGTATTACAGAAAGTCAGCTTGAAACATATCTGCAGCAGTCAAAGAGACCTGACAATTCCTACGAAGCGGAGATTATCTCTCGTGACGATGAAAAATTCGCAAAGATTATAGGAGCTTCCGGCGACATCTTTATAGCGGTAAACACCGATATTGAAGGTTCGGCAAAGGTAACTATAAAACCTGAGGATATCATCCTCAGCCATGATACATTGCTTTGCAGTGCCCGCAACAACATTAAGGGCATAGTTACAAGTATGGAAGAAATGAATCAGAGCTACAGAATGACCGTAAATGTAGGTGTTCCTCTGGTTGTCAGCATAACAAAGCGCTCTGTCAATGAACTCAATTTTAAGCTCGGAGATACGGTTTACTGCGTATTCAAAGCTATGGCGGTAACCGTTGTATAAATAAAACATTATAATTCATCAAAAAAGCCGCAGTGCATTTATGAAAACTGCGGCTTTTTAGCATTACTTGTACTAACTGCAGCCCATTACGGCATGATATTATGATATTGTTTGAAAATATGCAAGGAGCAAATATCAAATGGCTATATTCAAACCTTTTAAAGCACTCAGACCTGCTGAAAAATTTGCAGCCGAGGTTCTGTGTCCACCGTATGATGTTATAAATTCGGAGCAGGCATCAAAGCTTGCAAAATCGCAGGCACGAAGTTTTATCCATGTTACGAGAGCAGATGCCGATATGCCCGAGTTCGATCCCTATTCAGAAAAAGTTTATGATAAATCCTACGAGAAGCTGATGAGCTTTATTAATGACGGCGTTTTTATAGAAGATACCGAAGCATGCTATTACATATATTCCGAAACCATGTCCGGACGCACACAAACGGGGATAGTAGGCTGCGCTTCCATAGATGACTATGATAATGATGTGATTCGCAAACATGAAAAAACACGCAAAGAAAAAGAAATTGACAGAATCAATCATTTTGATCGCTGCAATGCCGATACCGAGCCGATTTTTTTAATGCATAAGCAATCCCCCGCATTGGACATTATTATCGACCGTATCACTTCAGCAGAAAAACCTATATATGAGTTTTCCGATAACGACAGCGTTATTCATAAATTATGGGTTGTATCGGATGATGTGAATATAAACGATATTGAAAATATTTTTTCAAAAATGGAAGCCTTATATATAGCCGACGGACATCATCGTGCAGCATCTGCCGTATATGTCGGTAAAAATAGAAGAAATTTATCCGCAAGCAGGAATAGCAATGCCGAGTTTAATCGATTTATGGCGGTCAGCATCTCAGGAAACCTGTTGTCGGTGCTCGGATATCACAGACTGATTTCCGATTTGAACGGCATGGAGCATGATGAATTTTTGTCCAGGCTGAATGAAGTTTGTATCGTAGAGCCTTGTGAACAGCTTGCTTTACCGCAGGATGAGCACTGTATAAGCATGTATTTACAAGGAAATCCGTATAAACTCAGATTCAAAGAGCAGCTGCTCCCCGATTATTCCGATACTATAGGAAGCATGGATGTTTCCATGCTGCAAAATCATATATTATCTCCGATTCTTAATATATCTGATCCTCGTACCGACAGACGCATAAGCTTTGCGGGAGGAATAGATTGCGAACAAAAAATCAAATCCGAAGTAGATAATAAAAATTTTGCCGTAGCCTTCCTTATGTATCCCGTTACGGTAGAATCGATAATGAGGGTTGCAGACAAAGGTCTTGTAATGCCTCCGAAATCCACATGGTTTGAGCCTAAGCTCGGCAGCGGTTGGTTCGTACATAAATTTTAAAAGATGAATAAATCTATCTGTCAATATATTCCATAAGCCTTTGTGTAGTTTCATCTATACCCAGATTATCGGTGATGATTTCCACTGCGTCATCCGCTTTTTTCAAAGGATTGAGAATGCGAGTCATATCCTTTGAATCCCTATCGTTTATATCCTTCAAGACATCTTCAAATGTAAGTCCGGAGCCTTTCTCACCGAGCTCGGCAAGACGGCGCTCCGCTCTTAGCTCAGCGGAAGCCGTTATATAAAATTTATAATCTGCATTCGGGAGCACATTTGTGCCTATATCTCTTCCGTCCATAACGATACTCTTACTTGAAGCTATGCTTCTCTGCAACTCTGTAAGCCTGCTGCGACAAGCCGCCAACTGTGAAACTGTGGATGCCGCCTTTGAGATTTCGGGCTGACGTATCTTGCCGCTGACATCTTCACCGTCCAAATAGATGCTCCCGTTACAAAAATCTATTTCAGTATTTTTCAGCATCGTACCGACGGCAGCATCATCATCAAGCGCCGCTCCGCTTTTCATCGCCTTGTAAGCGACGGCTCTGTACATTGCTCCGGTATCGATATATTCTATACCCAAAGCTTTAGCCAGATTCTTTGCAGCCGTGCTTTTTCCGGAACCTGCCGGTCCGTCTATAGCTATATTTAAAATCGAAGAATTATTATGCATCATGCCTCCCGCCTTCATCTCATAATAAAATATGATTCTTTTAAAGCATCAGTTTTTCCTGCTCGCAAGTTTTTCTATTTCATTTACAAAAGTGTTCACATCATCAAATTGTCTGTATACGGATGCGAATCTTACATAAGCGACCTCGTCCAGTTCTTTAAGATT
>JBQNCA010000010.1:0-57670 GCA_052169645.1 Anaerovoracaceae bacterium | reverse complement strand
CGAAGATACTTGGCGGGCAGCTGCCCGGGAAAATAGGTCATTGCAGGTTATATATATTAAGCAGCTCAAAGGAGCTGCTTTTTTATTATTTTTATATAATTTTTGTAAGATATTTGCATTAACGCTTTAAATTCCCAAAGTAATTCTTTACTCATTAGAAATATAATAAATTATTTCGTAGAAAAAGAATATCGCATAGAAAAATTCGAGTAAAACATGGTGAATCACATTGAAAAAAGTAAGTTTTACAGGTATACTCTAAAATTATATCGTTCACAAGATAAAAAAATTGTGGTATTATTTTATGAATAAGATTTTTCAAAAGTGAAAGAGGTTAAAACAAGTGAATAGTAAACTTAAAATGAATGACTCTTTAGTAGTCGGATTTGCCTTATTCGCTATGTTCTTCGGTGCGGGAAACCTGATTTTTCCACCTGACATAGGGATACGAGGCGGTACAACATGGGCTCTGGGTTACATCTTCTATTTTATAGCCGATGTAGGTCTGGCAGTTATGGGTGTTTTTGCGATGCTGAAATCGCAGGGCAGTCTGGAAAAGATGGGCAGCAGCATCGGTAAAATTCCTGCTGTAATGATGAATACAGCTGTTATTCTTTGCATAGGTCCGTGCCTTGCGATACCGAGAACGGCAGCGGCAGTTTTTGAATTGGGAGTTCTTCCTATTACAGGAATTGATGCTTCAAATACGAAAATACCTTTAGCTATTTTTTCTATAATCTTTTTTGCAATCGTTTTAATTTTAACTATACGTCCCAGCAAGGTTATAGATATAGTAGGTAAGATTTTGACTCCGCTCCTTCTTATAACATTGGTAGTTCTTATTATAACAGGGATATTAAATCCTCTTTCTTCTGTAGATACCGAAGCGACAGAGCCGATGGTAAAGTACGGTCTTTATAACGGATATCAGACTATGGATGCATTTGCCTCTATTTTCTTTATTAATATAATTATTACTACATTTAAAAATAAAGGATACACTGAAGGTAAGCAGATTTATATGGTTACAGTAAAGGCTACCGTTATAGCTGGACTTCTGCTCTTTTTAGTGTACGGAGGGCTTTCTTATCTCGGTGCAAGCACGGGTTCACATTGGACTCAGGATGTTTTAAACGGAACAATGAATCAGGCGGCACTTCTTATAAATATAACTCACGCATTGCTCGGCAAGGCGGGAATTATAGTGCTCGGTTTGATTGCAGCTTTCGCATGCCTTACTACTGCAATCGGATTAACTTCCGCAACGGCAGAATATTTTGAAGAACTTTCAGGCGGGAAGCTTTCATATACATTGATTACAATAATAACCTGTGTATTCTCTGCATTTATATGCAATCTTGGATTGTCGCAGATTATAAGTATATCAGCACCTATTCTTGTGATTCTTTATCCGGTTATGATAATGCTTATGATAACTGCAATTATGAGAAGCTTTATTCCTATAATTTGGGCATTCAGGGTTGCGGTTTTGGTTACATTTATAGTGAGTATAATCAGCACACTTTGCGATATGTTCGGCTTTAAGCAGTTCAATTGGGTTCATGAGTTGCCGCTCGACAGCTACGGATTCAACTGGGTTGTTCCGGCATTGACGGCATTTTTATTGAGTGCAATAGTTCTCGTAGTGACTAAATCTACGGATAAAAAATGGGCATAAGTTGTTTATAAGAGCAATTTTATTTAAAATTTATGCAATTTATAATTCAGATTTTTACCACAGCGATTTATCGCTGTGGTTTTTTGATAAAGAATATCCTGTATTTCGGTGAAATATTTTATGATTTTTGTAAATATAATATATTTTCCTACAATTAATAATGTTGATATATTGAAGAGTTACAGCGTATAATTGGAGTGTATTTTATTTGAAGTAAAAAGATATTTTTAAAAGAGGTCAAAGCATAATGCTGTTTACAAGTAGCGTATTTATTTTATTTTTTTTACCGCTCTTATTTTTATTTTATTTTATAATTCCTGAACGTCTGATGCCCGTGCGAAATGTTACTCTGCTACTGTTCAGCCTCGTGTTTTACGGGTGGGGCAGCGTTAAATACCTTTCACTGTTGATAATATCAATTATATTGAATTATATCGGAGGAATTTCGGTAGCGAAAATCTCAAATAACGGTATGAAAAAAGCTTCATTGGCTATAATCGTAGCTGCAAATTTGGGATTGTTGGGAGTATTTAAATATGCGGGGTTTGTCGCAGAGGTCATTAATTCTGCGGGAGTGTATGTACCTGTTCCTCATATTGCTCTGCCTATAGGAATTTCCTTTTTTACATTCCAAGGTTTGAGCTATGTGGTGGATGTATACCGCAAGGATGCAGCAGTACAAAAAAATCCGCTTTATGTGGCACTTTATATTTCATTGTTTCCTCAGCTTGTAGCAGGACCTATAGTCAGGTATGCGGATGTTGAAACGGAGATTTGCAGCAGAAAGCACACATTATCAGGATTTTCAGATGGAGCCGTGAGGTTTATGCTCGGATTCGGCAAAAAGATGCTTATGGCAAATGCTATGGGAGGCATAGCGGATAAAATCTTTGCCTATACCGGAACTGAATTGCTGAGTACAGGTACAGCGTGGATAGGTGCGATTGCCTATACATTTCAGATATATTTTGACTTTTCAGCCTATTCGGATATGGCAATAGGTTTGGGATGGATGTTCGGATTCCATTTTAAAGAGAATTTCAATTATCCGTATATATCGACCTCCGTTACCGAATTTTGGCGGAGGTGGCATATTTCTCTGTCAACATGGTTCAGAGACTATGTCTATATTCCGTTGGGAGGAAGCTATTGTTCAGCAAGTCGAAATATATTCAATCTGTCGGTAGTGTGGATGCTCACCGGTATGTGGCATGGAGCGGCATGGAATTTTATATTTTGGGGCGTGTATTACGGCGTGCTGCTGATATTGGAAAAGTACGTATTCAAGGGCATTTTAGAAAAGCTTCCGAAAATTTTGATGTATCCTATCACGATGTTTATTGTCATAACAGGCTGGGTTATCTTTCGGGCGCCGGGAATAGAAGAAGCTGTTAGCTTTATTGCGGCAATGTTCGGAGCCGGAGATACGGGGGGAGTTTCGGCGTTATATTATCTGCATGAATTTGCGTTTGAATGGATAATATGCATTATCGGCATTTTCCCTATAAAGATTATATTGGAAAAGAGGATAAATGCGAGGGAGTCAAATCCTGCAATATTCTTATCGGGGAAGCTTGCGCCTAAGCTGTTTGCATTGTTCGTATTTGCGCTATCATATATGAAGCTTGTATCGGGCAGCTTCAATCCGTTTATATATTTTCAATTTTAGGAGAGCATGGCTATGATGAAAAAAATTATAGATAAGTTATCGGCTGTTTTGCTGATAATTTGCTTCGTAAGCTTGCTTTATAGCGGTATGATAATTACTTTAACGGAGAAACATTCAAGCTTTTCATATTATGAAAACAGAAATCTTGCGGAATTTCCAAAGTACAGCAGGAAGGCGCTTATCGACGGTTCATATACAAGCGGATTGGAAAATTGGCTGAGCGATTTTGCAGCCTATAGAGAATCTTTGTTGAAGCTTCAGACTTTAACGGATATTAAAATATTTAATAGACCTATGGTCAATGAGGTAGTTATAAATGATGATGTGCTGCTTCCGTGGAAGGATTTTGAAGTGGTTAATAATATTAAAATCGCAGAGCTTGCAGAGATTATATCGGATCGGTTGAAAAATCATGCCGAGCTTACGGAAAAGAACGGGGGGAATTTTTATTACGTTTCAGTGCCGTGTCAATATGTGTGTTTTGAAGATAAGTATCCTGAATTTATGAATAATCGCAAAATGTATACGGATGCATCTAAGTCCGCATTATTCAGCAGGCTTTCCGAGAGAGGCGTTAATTATATAGATATGTACGAAAAATATGAGGCAGCCGGGGGTGCTGAAAAATTCAGTTCAAAGGTGGATAATCATTTTAATATAATGGGCGCTTATGAAACATATTTGGCGATAATGGATTGTGTAAGGGAGTATTATCCTGATATAGATATACTTGAAAAAGATGAATATACAATCAGTGAACTGCCGAATCCGTATCTCGGTTCAAGAGGCAGAAAGCTATTCGGATTGATTGACGGCAAAGAAAAAATGTCGATAATATCTCCGTTTAAAGATATTCCGTTCGAGCGAACAAATAACGGCTTTAGCGGGGCGCCGACGGTTTATCAGCTGCCGGAAAATGATAATGAAAATATTTTATATTCGCTTTATATGGGAGGAGATTTCGGAGAAACGGTTATAGATACGCAAAGGCGAGAGCTACCGAGTATTCTTATATACGGTGACAGTTTTACAAACGGAGTGGAAAGTCTTATATGGTACAGTTTTGACAAGATGAATTCATTGGATTTCAGACACTATAAAGCTATGACACTTGAGGAATATATAAAAAAAGAAAAGCCGGAGATCGTAGCTTGCATCCGGGATTATGAGGCGATGCTGCTTCTTGAAGCTAACGGGCAATAACAGAGGAGAGTTGTAAATATTGAAATATACCTTATGAAACAGCACAGTATCCGGCTATAGGAATATTGATATAAAAATTTGATTACTATATTGAAAATTGTTAAAATTTGGATTACAATAAAAATGTAAATAAATGTTAATTTAGCAACAGGAGATATAATGGTGATTTCTTTGGGAGATATAGTAATATCGATAATTCTTGCATTGATTTCCGCATTTGCGGGAATAAAGCTGTACCTTACGATACCGGCAAGCTGGCTGTGCGATTATAATGAACTGCCAGGGAAAGAGCATTGCAGAGATGCAAGATTATTTTACGGATACGGAGAAAGCGTTTTGATTTTTATAGGCTCGGCAGTTTGTTTCATTGGATTGTGCGGAAATCTTTTTTATTCACATACATCATATTCATTTAAGGCGCAGGTTCCGGATTTGTCCGTTCTGCGGGATTTATTAAAGCTGTCGGCAGTTTTTATAATCTTGTTTATAAGTACCTTGAGTGATTTAAGATACCGGATAATTCCGGATCAGAGCTGTATAAGCCTTATAGGCTTGGCAATTTTGCCTGTAATTTTTGAAAACGGAGAAAAAGCGACAGCATTGTTGAATGTAGGCATCGGGGCAGCATTTATCGGAGGGCTTATGATGCTTGCGGCAGTATTATCATGGATTTTTTATGGAAGCAATGCATTAGGCTTCGGTGATGTTAAGCTGATGGCGGCGTGCGGCGCTGTGGTTGGAGGAATAGATGCCGTTGGAGTATTTGTCATAGCGACCTTGTCCTCTGCAATATATTTTATATCGGGATTGCTTTTAAAAAGGATTAAAGCTGAGGATACACACCCCATGGCTCCTTGGATAGGCTTTGCTACACTTATATGCATTTCTGTTAATATATAAATAACGTTATAGAACTGCTAACGATATATGGATAGAAATTACATAGACAAAAATCTTAATAAAAAGGTGTGACACTTAAACTTACAATTCGGGGAGTAATTCAAGCTATAAAATTTCTATTGAGCGTGCGACATATAAATGATATAGTATAATTTAGTTGAGAAATTTCGTTTTTAGAAAAATTATTAATTTAAATGTGAGACGTCTCAATTGAATTATGTATATTTTTATATATAAATTAAACTGAATAGTCGGGGGAGCCGGTTTAGGCTGAGAGGGACATAAGTACCGACCCCGGATGCAGGCTGATCGGGTTTGCATCCACACCTGATATGGATAATGCCAACGTAGGGAGAAAGATCGATCGAGATTCTATGACTGTCTTTATCGGACGGTCTTTTTTATTCGATACGATTTTGGCTCATTCAAAGGAGATTTTATGGAAAACAGGAAATCTATTTTAATTAAAAACGGAGCACTGTGGTTCGGAGCTTCGGTGTCAATAGCTGAAATTTTGACAGGTACGGCAATAGCACCTCTCGGATTTGCAAAAGGAACGGCAGCTATATGCATAGGGCATTTAATCGGTTGTTTATTGATGTACATGGCAGGCAGAATCGGTGAGGAAACCGGGTTGAGTGCAATGGAAACAGTAAGAAAATCCTTCGGAAGATATGGGTCAATTTTCTTTGCTGGAATGAATGTACTTCAGCTTGTAGGCTGGACTGCCGTAATGACAGGGCAGGGAGCGGCTGCGGCGGCGGCAGCGGGTAGAAACCTGTCCGGAAACTACGGCATTTGGGCGGCAATCATAGGAATTTTGATTTTGTGCTGGATATTGTTCGGTATAAGCAACATTACAAAACTGAATATAGTTGTAATGTTTTCTCTATTTATACTCACGCTTTTACTAAGTATTAAGCTGTTTAAGCCGGATATATCGATTTTAAATGTATCACATGTTGAGAGTTCAATTTCATTCGGGACGGCTGTTGAACTGTCGGCAGCAATGCCGTTGTCATGGCTGCCGCTGATATCCGATTATACCGGCAGGGCGAAAAGTGTAAAAGGCTCTGCAGCAGTGAGTTCAGCAGTGTACTTTGCAGGGAGCTGTTGGATGTTTGTGATAGGAACGGGTGCAGCTATATTGACAGGGGCAGGAGATATTCCGGGAATTTTGCTTGCAGCGGGTTTCGGAACAGCAGGGCTTCTTATAGTAATTTTATCTACTATTACGACTACATTCTTAGATGCATATTCGGCGGGTGTAAGTATGATGTCGATAGAAAACAAATTAAATGAAAAGCTCGCAGCTTCAGCAGTCACTATTATAGGAACATTGGTAGCCGTATTTGCTCCGCTTGGAAGCATCGAAGGCTTCCTGTATTTGATAGGTTCGATTTTTGCACCTATGGTTGCTATCTTAATTACAGATTACTTTATTTTAAGAAAGGACAGTTTTGAAACTCCTATAAATGTGAAAAATGCCGTCATATGGATAATCGGTTTTGTATTATACAGATACTCTATGAGTATAGAAACTCCGATAGGAAATACAATTCCTGTAATAATATTGCTTGTGATAATTTGTATTATATGCGGAATGACGGAAAATAAGCTGAAGAGATGAATCCAAGATGTATTTCATCATTCTCTACATGGTTATATAAAGATTTCTTAATAAAGAAATCACAGCCTTGCACACGAAGATAAAATTGAGAGTATCTTGCATCATAGGCATAGGGGTAAATCTATTACAGCTTTAAAATTTTTGCGACCTCGTCAAGCCCGGGCCAATTTGCGTATGAGTCAAGGTAAAAATCACAAACAGTATGAAGATCTTCGCCTTCATGGGTAGAATATTTTTCATAAATTCCTATTACGGGATATCCGGCATTGTGAGCCGTCTGTGCAGCATAGAAGTGATCTTCAAATACCAAAGTTTCCGCCTTCGGAGTCCCGAGCAATTCTAAAGACGCATCGTATATTACAGATTCACGCTTACCGGCATTAACCTCAGAACATGTAAACATACCGTCAAAGTAATCGAGACAGCCGATTTTTTTTAAAGCAGGCTCTATCACTTCTCTATCCGTTGCGGTAGCTATACACATAGGGATGCCGTCAGCTTTGAGTTCTTTGAGAAGCTCCTCGGCACCGGGTTTATATTCTATATCGGTCATGTAAAAATCATGAGCGATTTTCAGAAGCTCACGCTGCAGGGTTTCAGGAGTACCGTCTATATCATATTCTTCTTTCAAATGGTGTACGCCTTCTTCTATGGACATGTTGAAAATATATCTGTCAACATCGGGAGCCGGATTCTTGCCAAGAGATTTTATATATCTGCTGGCGAGAGTACGCCACATTTTCATGGAATCAAAAAGCGTTCCGTCCAAGTCGAATATAGCTCCTTTTACAGTCATGGAAATCCTCCTAATTGTCTATTATATATTAACGATTAAGCTTGAATATCAATGATTTCAAGTAATGATTTTTTTAATTCAGCTGTTGCCTTGCAGATATCCTTTGCAGAAAATATTGCTGAAATTGTCGCAATTCCGGCTATACTGCAGCCTTTTAGAGAGGGGATACGTTCAAGAGTGATTCCGCCTATGGCAACTACAGGTATGTTTACAGCACCGCATATTTGATTCATTATATCATATGAAACCCTTTGGGCATCATTTTTGCTGGAGCTTCCGAATATATCACCTACTCCCAAATAGTCGGCGCCTGCATCTGCGGCAGCTTTTGCCTGATCAACCGTACGAGCTGAAACTCCGAGAATTTTATCATTACCTATTATTTGTCGAGCCTCTTCAGGAGAAATGTCATTTTGACCTATATGCAAACCGTCGGCATTGCAGTGAATCACTATTTCAGCTCTGTCGTTTATTATAAGCGGAATTCCGTATGAACAGGTGATTTCTCGAAGCTGTAAAGCTGTTTCAAGGAAGTTTTCGTCGGACAGCGTTTTGTCTCTGAATTGTATCATGGTTGCGCCTCCACAACAGGCTGCAGATACAGCCTCCGGAAGTGTAATAGCCGGTTTGTGCTTTGATAAATCTCCGGTACCGGTCACAGCGTATAAAAAAAGCTTATCTTTATCGATTGACATATGAAACCTCTCTAAAAAGTTAATGAAATATAAATAATACTGTATCATTATTCACGAGGAAGCTCAACATTCAATGACATCGAATTGAATCCATGATATTATTGTAAAAAAGCGGAAAATATATGAAAGGTGAGTGTCGGCAATGAAAAAAGTTCTTACAATAGCAGGTTCCGATTCGTCGGGAGGAGCGGGAATCCAAGCGGATATAAAGACTGTTACTGTTCATAATATGTATGCCATGAGCGTCATAACAGCGCTTACAGCTCAGAATACGTGTGGAGTGTATGCCGTTCAGGATTTGAACCGTGATTTTGTGGCGCAGCAGATAGATTGCGTTTTTAAGGACATTCGTCCGGATGCAGTCAAAATAGGCATGGTTTCTGATATTTCCATAATAGAAGTAATTGCGGAAAAGCTGATCGAATATGAAGCTTATAATATAGTGTTGGATCCTGTTATGGTAGCGACAAGCGGAGGAAAGCTTTTGAAGGATTCTTCGGTGGAAATTCTGACGGACAAGCTGATGCCTTTAGCTTCGATAATAACGCCTAATATCAGAGAGGCTGAGATTTTGAGCGGAGTAAAAATTGAAAGTAAAGATGATATGGAAAAAGCGGCGCATGAAATTATGACTGAGAATGAGCTTAAATGTGCGATCATGTTAAAAGGAGGTCATATGCAGGCTTCGGCAGATGATCTGTTGTATTTTGCAGATGGTAAAAAAATATGGATTGAAGGTGAACATATAGATAATCCCAATACACACGGAACGGGCTGCACCTTATCATCCGCTATCGCCTGCGGTTTGGCAAAAGGTTTTTCTATCGAAGAAAGTGCGAGAGAAGCCAAAGGCTTTGTTGCAGGAGCTATAAGAGCAGGGCTTGATTTAGGCAAGGGACGAGGACCGCTTAATCACATGTACATTCTAAAACAATAGGCTAAAACCGTACGCAGTATCTTAAAACTGTATACTCAAGCTTGTTTAAAAGGTTATGACTTTATATAGATAGTAGGCATGATATAATATGAAAAACGTTCTTTTAAAGATAGAATATGACGGAAGCGAATTTTCAGGCTGGGCAAAGCAACCGGGACATAGAACCGTTCAGGGTGAATTGGAAAGAATTTTATCGGAGCTGTGCCGCTGCAATATAAGTGTCGAGGGTACGGGGAGAACGGATTCCGGAGTTCACGCTATAGGGCAAATGGCGAGCTTCAGCGGTGATTTCAATATACCGGTCAATAATTTAGCCAAGGCTGCCAACGATATGCTGGCGTACAGCAGATTTAAAGGTGGCGATGTGCGGATAGTAAATGCCTGCGAGGTTCCTGAAAATTTTCATGCAAGATTTGATGCAAAAGGTAAAACTTATACTTACATGATACGAAACAGTGTACAAATGCCTGTGTTTTTGAGAAATTACAGATACAATGTAAAAAAAGAACTGAATTTTAATGCGATGAAGGCAGCAATCGCACACTTCAAGGGCAAGCACGACTTTGCGTCATTCATGGCGGCCGGCGGAACGCCTCAAAGTTCAACGATCCGCACCGTCTACGGTGTGCAGATTGCTGCCTTTGATTGTATGCATGCAGCGCCGCTTACGAGCGTTGCGAGCGGCGCCTTCGAAGGGCAGCCTGCTTGTGGAGGTAAAAGCGATACGCCTTTTTGTGATATCGCCGTTTCTGTTACGGGCGACGGTTTTTTGTACAATATGGTACGTATAATGGTAGGAACTTTGGTAGATATCGGGTTGGGGCGTATCGCTCCGGAGGCGGTACCGGGGATAATGGCAGGCTGCGACAGACAGCTTGCAGGACATACAGCTCCGCCACAGGGTCTGTATATGCAGCAGGTGTATTTCGACGAGGCGGAGCTTTTAGAAGGTGCAAAGAGAACTCCGAAAATTTTACCGTGTTGGAGTTAGCGTAGAAAGTTAATCGCAAATAGGCGGTGCGAATTCCGCTGCAACGATATAAGATACCTTTAGTATATTTGATAATCGCAATAACAGCTCCGCCGCAGAGTATGTATATGCAGCAGATGTATTTCGACGAGACGTAATTTTTGAAAGCTGTAAAGAAAATTACGACACTTTTACCGTGGTAAAAGCAAGATAAAAAAGTTAATCGCAAATAGACAATATAGTTTATATTATAACAATTCAAAGGCAATATTCGAAGCATACAATAGAAACAACAAATTTATAAATACTTAATTTCGAAAACTGCATAAGTTCAACTTCAGTTGAGTGAATATATGAGTAACAGATTATAAACAGATCATAAATGCTGAATTGAGAAAGGCAAACGGCAAAACTGCTATGGATGATGAAAAGCTTTTAAACAGACCCGATTGGGATGAATATTTTATGGAAATAGCCGAGGTTATAAAAAAACGTTCAACCTGTCTGAGACGTCAGGTAGGCGCAGTTATAGTAAAGGATAAACGGATTCTTGCCACAGGATACAACGGAGTCCCGAGCGGAATAGAGCATTGCGCTGAAAGAGGCTGTCTGCGAGATCGGCTCGGAGTTCCTTCAGGGGAAAGACATGAGCTTTGCAGAGGCATACATGCAGAGCAAAATGCCATAGTTCAGGCGGCATACTTGGGGGTTTCCATAGACAACAGCACACTTTATTGTACGAATCAGCCTTGTATATTATGTGCGAAAATGTTGATAAACGCAGGGGTGAAGCGTATCGTCGTGAGAGACGGATATCCCGATGAGGCTGCTGCTGAAATGCTGGAGGAAGCCGATCTTCATATAGAGCTTTTACCGGACAAGTCGCAGGATAAGTAATAAATCACGAAATCAGCTTTAAGTGAAAATGATATCAGCATCCAATTATTTCATCGGTTTTAATCTGTAGGCTAAGAAATGAAATTACAAAAAATAAGATGCTTCGCTCAAAATTGACTGAATGCTTTAAAACATGTTAAAATTACAAGGTTAAACAGCTTTTAAACGAAGTATGCGGCGCTTTTTATTTCGTACCGGATAATTAAATTGAAAAGGTAAGGGCAGCCGTCATTTATAAGAGGAATGATTCTTTATGACATATTTATTTGTATTATTGACAGCGTTTGCAGTAACAATTTTCTTTACACCGCTCGCGATCAGACTTGCACCTCGTATCGGGGCTATGGATATTCCTAAGGATAACCGACGTATGCATAAAAAAGCTATGCCCCGATTTGGCGGAATGGCGATGTTTTGTGGTACGGAAACGGCATTGGCTGTATTCAGCAGCTCAGATCCGAAAGTTTCGGTAATAATGTTCGGAGGTGCGCTGATATATGCAGTAGGAGTGATAGATGATATTAAGGGCATTCCGGCAAAGCTGAAATTCATATTGCAGATATCCTGTGCTACGATTATTTACATAGGGGGAATACGGATAGATTTTATAAGAAATCCTTTTAATGAAGCGACATACATATATTTCCCTTTGCCTGTAGGCTTGATAATTACCGTCTTATGGGTGGTGGGAATAACCAATACTGTGAATCTCATAGACGGACTGGACGGACTTGCGGCAGGTGTTGCGAGCATAGCATCTGCGAGCATAGCGTACTGTGCGATTCTCAGCGGACAATACGGAGTCGCGATAGCAATGCTGGCTGTAACAGGAAGCGCTTTAGGATTTTTACCGTACAATTTTCATCCGGCAAAGATTTTTATGGGTGACAGCGGTTCACTCTTCTTGGGCTTTATGATAGCTGCAATTTCTATACTCGGCTCTACCAAAGGAGCAACGCTTATAGCTACTATAGTTCCATTTTTGGTTTTGGGACTGCCTATATTCGATACGGCATTTGCCATTGTCAGGAGATGGCTCAACGGGGCACCTATAATGGAAGCTGACAAGGGGCATCTGCACCATAGAATTTTATCTACGGGCATAGGTCAAAGACGTACGGTTTTAATAATGTACAGCATAAGTGCTATCATGGGAATGGTTGCAGCTTTGATAGTCGAACGCATAATTATAGAAGCTGTAGTTCTGATTATAATAGCTATGTTGTTGGTTTGTGTGTTTATAGCGGATCATTCATCTTTAAAGGAAATAATGAGAGAGGGCTTGGCAGGACATGAATCTGAGATAAATACAAATAATGATAAAGATAAAGATAATGAATAAGAATCTGTAAGCTATGGCTTTAAAATTGTGATGTTTAAGGAAAGGATATGCTTATGAAGGTCATGTCAGTATTCGGAACTCGTCCCGAAGCGATAAAAATGGCTCCGCTTGTCAAAAAAATAAATGCGGATCCGTATTTTGAATCTGTGCTTGTCGTCACGGCACAGCATAGAGAAATGCTGGATCAGGTGCTGGAATTATTTGAATTGATACCTGATTATGATTTGGATATCATGAAACCTCAGCAAACTTTGAGTATGATTACAGCAAATGTTCTGACAGGCTTGGATGAATTAATGGAAAATGAAATGCCCGATATCGTCCTTGTGCACGGGGATACAAGTACAACCTTTTCTGCGGCTTTGTCAGCCTTTTATCATCATATTCCTGTCGGTCATGTTGAAGCGGGACTTCGTACCTATGATATGTACTCTCCGTTTCCCGAGGAAGTCAACAGAGTTCTCACAGGACATTTGTCATCTGTGCATTTTGCCCCGACTCGTAGAAATATGGAAAATCTGATGAGAGAAGGTGTTTCCGAGGATAAGATTGTAATTACGGGAAACACCGTCGTGGACGCTTTGCTTGAGGTAAGCAGTCTGCCGTATGAATTTTCGGATGAAGTTTTGAAATCTATAGATTTTGAAAATAAAAGAGTAATAGCTGTTACATGTCATCGCAGAGAAAATCTCGGCGAAAATATGGAAAATATATTTTCCGCAATACGTGATATAGCTGAAGCTTTTGAGGATGTGGAGGTTGTATATCCTGTTCATTTGAATCCGAAGGTCAGGGAAACAGCAGCTCGCATATTGCAGGATTTACCTAACGTTCATCTTATAGATCCGTTAAGCTATCAGCCTTTTGTAAATCTGATGGCGAAGTCGTACTTTATCATAACCGATTCGGGCGGTATGCAGGAAGAGGCTCCTTCCCTGGGCAAACCGGTACTTGTAGTCAGAAAAGAGACGGAGCGACCTGAAGCGTTGAGTGCGGGGACGGTAAAGCTTGCAGGAGTGGAAAGAAAGACTATAGCGGAATTATCCTTTAAATTATTGCAAGATAAAGCTTTTTATGATGAAATGGCACATGCCGCAAATCCTTATGGAGACGGACATGCCTGTGAAAAGATAATAGCAGCCCTTAAAGATTACAATAAATAAATTTAATTTGAGGCGATTTGCCTTGATACAGCTTAATCTGTTACAAGGAGAATTAAAATGACTTCAAATCTGACATCAAGAAATTTTATAAAGCCAAAGCTTCTCCATAGAGACCATATAAAGAAAAAGCTGGACGGGATTTTTAATACACCGCTGTTCTTTATCGTTTCAGGTATGGGTTTCGGAAAGACTACCGCCGTTCGGAACTATATACGAAAAAAGCGCAATATCCGTTATTTCTGGTTTATGTTCGATCAGGAGGATACCGAGGACATCTGGGAATGGGCACGTTTTTGCAAAAAGCTTGAAAGCATGAATTCCGAATTGAGCAAAAAGCTTCTCAAATATGGGTTGCCTTATGGAAAGTCGGATTTGGATCGTTTGGTTGATATAGTCAGTTCGTATATAGAAAAGGAAACGGTTGTAATCTTTGATGATGTTCACAGATGTACGAGCAGCTATTTGAAAAATATAATAGAGGATATTGCGCTTAGCGATATAAAAGGTTTGCACATTGTAGCTATATCGAGAAACGAGCCTACCATAGATGTTGATGCGCTGCTGAAAAAAGGCAGTATAAAGCTTATGACTCAAAGAAATTTTGAGTTTTCCAAGCTGGAAATGGAAAATTTTTTTATCCTTAACGACGATCCTCTGAGTAATGAAGAAATAGAGCTTTTATATTATAAAACAAAGGGTTGGATAGCAGGTATCTATCTGGCGCTTATGCATCATAAGGCTTACGGCAGCTTTGACGATATGAAGTCGGGAACGGCGCTGATGCGAAGTGCCGTATATGAAAGCTTCAATGAAACTCAGAAAAGGCAGCTCATGATATTGTCAAAGCTTGATGCTTTTACTCTGGATCAGGCTGAGTATATAGTGAGCGATAACAGTGTGCGTGATTTGGTAAAGCGTATATATGACGCACATTGCTTTACAAAATATGATGCCGAATCGGGATTCTACGGCTTCCACACTATGCTCAGGCTTATGTTGGACGAGGAACTCGCAAAATCCGATATTTCGACGGACGATATTTATGAACGTATAGGCAATTATGCGCAGATGACGGGCAACCGAATTGCGGCAATAAGCGCATTTTCAAAATGCGGCAAACATGTCAGAGTTTTGGATGTAATGTCGGAGCGCCATTCCGGCAGCCTTATGAATTTTGCTCCGGAGGCTGTCAGACGTGCGTTTGATCAGATGCCTATGAACGTAAGACTTTCAAGACCTTTTGCCTATCTTACATATATCTATTCATACAGTTTGAATATAGATATGCAAAACGGAGCAAATATGCTGAGAGAAGCTAAGGAATTTTATATAAATCAGCGTTATGATCTGCGAGAGGAAAATCAGATTTTCGGAGAAATAGCACTGATAGAAAGTATATATGCGTTTAACGATTTGAAGGAAATGTTTGAATGTTACGAGAGAGCCAATGAATATTTTGACGGCGGAACTTCACAAATTTTCGATTCGGACATGATTATAACCTTCGGAGTGCCTCTCACGATGTCACTTTATCATAAACGTAAGGGTGATATGATAGAGATAGTCGAGTTGGTTGAACGTGAATTCGGAATATTCAACCATATCGCTAACGGATGCGGGGCGGGCTTTGAACAACATTTGAGAGCTGAGTACGAGTATATGACGGGAAATCTGGAAAAGGCTGAGAGCCTTGCCTATAATGCCCTTTATAAAGCGCAGACCAGGGATCAGTTCGGAATAATTTTATCAATATCTTTTCTGCTCGTGAGATTGTTTATATTTCAGGGGAGAACGAGGGAAATAGATGAGATTTTGGTGCGTTTGGTCAGAGAAATTGAGCGTTACGGAAATCCGATATTTCTGAATTGCTATGAGATTATCATAGGTTATATGTTTGCATATATGGGAAGAGCGGAATTTGTACCTCAATGGCTGTTGCAGGCGGATTTGTCTCAAACCAAGTTTATGTCTCCCGCAAGAGACAGCGCCTATTTGATAAGTGCAAAGATTGCTATGGAGCTGGGGGCTTACGAAAAGCTGGAAAAGCTGAGTGCACAGTTGCTCGATTTTTATATCAGAGGCGAAAAGGCTATGGGAACAATGGTCTTTTACATGTATGGAGCGATAGCCTCTTATCACCGTGGAAATCATGACAAAGCTGTCGACTATATGAAGAAGGCGTTGGCTTTTGCCGAAGCGGATGATTGCTATGTGATATTGTCGGAAAATGTGTATACGGCAATTCCTCTGATGAAAGAAATCGGAACACCGATGGCGTTTAAAATCATAGACATGGCGGAAAAATATGCAGCTACAAAAAAACTTTATTCCAAAGACCATCAGCTGATACCTCTTTCAAAAAGAGAGCGTGAGGTTATGGACTTGGTTTGCGAAGGATATACGGCTGATGCCATTTCAAAAATTCTGTTTGTATCACATTCCACGATAAAAAAGCATATATCTTCAGCATACAGCAAGTTGAATGTAAATAAAAAATCGGATGCGATAGCTGTATATAAGAGTATACAACGAAAAATATAAAATTATACTTTTTGGTCAATAGTATAATTCGGGGACGAACCCTATAATGTAGAGAGTGGGGGAGAATAACAATCGCCATTAACTCACTCTTAACATACTACATGACCTCCGAACTCACTCTTTAGAGGTCGGAAAAGCAGCCACTGACTATGGCTGTTTTTCTTTTTTGAGAAATAATCTTCAGAATTATTATGTTTATCGAAAAGTGAGGTCTAATGCTTCAAAGCTGATAATAAGAGTGAAAATATGTGGAAAAAGGATGTATTAAGTAGTATGATTTAGTGATAAAGGAGAGTTATTGCAATGAATGATAAAAAATTTTATATTACAACCCCTATATATTATCCGAGCGCTGATTTACATATCGGGCATACCTATTGCACGGTAATGGCGGATGCGGTTGCAAGATTTAAGAGAGCGACAGGCTATGATGTACGATTTTTGACAGGTACGGATGAGCATGGTCAGAAGATACAGAAGATTGCGGAGCAGAACGGCGTGACCCCTCAGCAATATGTAGATGATGTTGTAGGCAGAATAAAAAATCTCTGGCAGACTATGGAGATTTCCTATGATGATTTTATAAGGACTACCGAGAAGAGGCATGTAAAGCGTGTGCAGGATATATTCCTTAAAATGAAAGCTAAAGGAGATATTTATAAAGGTGAATATGAAGGACTTTACTGTACCCCTTGTGAAGCTTTTTGGACGGAAACTCAGGCTGTTGACGGGAAGTGTCCGGATTGCGGCAGACCTGTTGAAAAGGTAAGTCAGGAAGCATATTTTTTCAAGCTTTCAAAATATCAGGACAGATTGCTCGAGCTGTTTGACAAAACCCCCGATTTTCTTCAGCCGGATGCAAGGCGCAATGAAATGATAAATTTTATAAAGCAGGGGCTTGAGGATTTGTGTATTTCCAGAATTGATTTTGACTGGGGCATACCTATTCCCGAGGATTCCAAGCATGTTATCTATGTGTGGCTGGATGCGCTTTCAAATTACCTGACCGCCCTTGGCTATCCCGATGAGGATTCGGAACTGACAAAAAAATACTGGCCTGCCGATGTCCATTTAGTTGGAAAGGAAATTGTCAGATTTCACTCCATAATTTGGCCGGCAATGCTTATGTCGCTCGACATGCCGCTGCCTAAGCATGTACTGGGTCATGGCTGGATTTTGTTGGAAGGCGGTAAAATGTCGAAGTCCAGAGGAAATGTCGTCGACCCGGTGAAGCTTATCGACCGCTACGGTATAGATGCACTTAAATATTTTTTGCTTCGTGAATACGCATTCGGACAGGACGGGCTCTATACAAATGAAGTTATGCTGAACAGGCTTAATTACGATTTGGCAAATGATTTAGGGAATTTGGTAAGCAGAACGGTTGCAATGATAGAAAAATATGATAACGGAATTGTGCCTGAACCTGCCGAAGATGAGAATTTTGATATAGAACTGCGAGATATGGCGATTACAACAGCCGAAAAAGTTGAAAAGGAAATGGAGCATTTCAGTTTTAATAATGCTCTTGAAGAAATTTGGAAGCTGGTGCGCCGAACAAATAAATACATAGATGAAACTATGCCGTGGGCACTTGCAAAGGAAGAAACGGCAAAGCCTCGTTTAGATACGGTGATGCATCATTTAGCGGAATCTATAAGAATAATTTCCGTGCTGATAAATCCGTTTATACATAATACCTCTGAAAAAATTCGGGCGCAGCTGGGAATTTCGGATGAGGCTGTGAAGTGGGAAGATACTGCAAGATTTGATATGATGCAGGGCAAGCATGTGATGAGGGGCGAGCCGATATTTCCGAGACTCGATATAGAAAAGGAATTGGCGGAGCTTGAGGCTATGACTGCGGAGCAGATGGCTAAGGCAAAGGAAAAGGCTGCACATGATGCCGGCAGGGAAGAAAACACTGAAGCGGTTAAAACTGAAATATCCCGAGATAATCCGGAAATAAGCATAGATGATTTTAATAAGGTCGAACTGAGAGTCGGTGAAATCATAGATTGCCGCAAGCATCCCGACGCGGACAAGCTTCTTGTGTCTCAAGTGAAAATCGGATCTGAAATCAGGCAGATAGTTTCCGGCGTGGCACAGTGGTATACGCCTGAAGATATGGTAGGTAAAAGAGTTGTAGTTGTGGCAAATCTCAAGCCGGTTAAGCTCAGGGGCGAAATGTCGAGCGGTATGCTGTTGTTTGCGGACTCTGAGGACGGCTTGAAGTTTGTAACTGCCGATGCACCGTCAGGAGGAAGGGTAAAGTAAATGATATTTGATTCACATGCACATTTGGATTTGGAAGATTTCGATGCCGATCGAGAGGCTGTTTTTGAGCAAATGCGCATGAGCGGAATATCATATGTACTGAATCCCGGGGTCGATCTCGAGAGCTCATGTGCAGCAATAGCATTGGCAGAAAAATATCCGTGGATATATGCGGCTGTAGGATTTCATCCGCAGGAAACATATAAGATGAATGATGAATCCTTATATGAGCTTGAAAAGATTGCCGGACATACGAAGGTGGCGGCTATCGGGGAGATAGGTTTGGATTATTACAGAGAGCGCACGGAAAGAAGCATTCAGCAGCAGCGCTTCAGAGAGCAGATCAGACTTGCGGAAAAGCTGGGATTGCCGATTGCAATCCACGACAGGGAAGCTCATGGAGATACTGTCGCTATATTAAAGGAAGAAAAAGCCTTTGATAAAATCAAGGTTTTAATGCATTGTTATTCCGGAAGTGCGGAAATGGCAAGAGAATTGTTAAAATCAGGTTGTTATTTTTCTATTTCGGGTTCGGTGACTTACGGAAACAATAAAAAGGCTAAGTCGGTTTTAGCTGAAATTCCTTTAGACCATATGTGTGTGGAAACCGATGCACCGTTCCTTGCGCCGGAGCCTGTGAGAAGCGAATCGAGAAATGAAAAGTCTCATAAGATGTATGGAAGCAGTGCCGTGAGAAACGATCCGTCTTTGATAGTTCATACTATTCGAAAAATTGCAGAGCTTAAAGGTTTGAGCTTTGACGAGGTGGCTGCAGCAACCTGTGAAACGGCAAAGCTTTTTTATGGGATAAAATGATTTTGTGCGGTGCGCTCTTTAGGAAGTCATGCGACCTGAGAGTGCACCGTCTTTTTATGAGTTTCATTAGACGATGGGAGAATTTTGTATGAGTCATATCAATGGCAATGAAATAAAGCTGAAGGTTCATGAGAGCGTCAGGGCTGCAATTAGGAAGCATAGTATGATAAAGGCGGGAGATTCTGTAGTTGTAGGACTTTCGGGAGGCCCGGATTCGGTCTGTTTGTTTCATTCGTTGACAGTGCTTTCAGCAGAACTGGGTATAAAGGAGATTATTGCCGTACATATCAATCATGGGCTTCGAGGTGATGAAAGCAATGGTGATGAGGATTATGCCGGGCTGCTTGCGTCAAAAAGCGGAGCCTCATTCCGCAGCTGCAGAGTGGATGTTAATGCATATGCAGCTGTGAGCGGTTTGAGTACGGAGCTTGCGGGGCGAAGGCTTCGCTACGGAATTTTTGAAAGCATATGCCGAGAGGTAGGAGCGACAGCTGTCGCAGTTGCTCATAACAGCGATGATCAGGCGGAAACTGTCCTTATGAGGATAATGAGAGGAACGGGGCTTAACGGCTTGGGTGGTATTTCGTATGTAAGAAAGCTTGAAAAAGCGGAAAAGGATATTGAAGATTTTTTGAATAAAATTACAACCGGAGCAGATAACAATTCGAATTTTGAAGTTGATAATAAAGCGGCGAAAACCGTGCGTATCATTCGCCCGATTTTGGATATATCGCGATCCGAGATTGAAGCTTATTGTGAAGCTTATGATTTAAGACCTCGCATAGATCGTACAAATTTACTTCCTATATATACACGAAATAAAATCAGGTTAAATCTGATTCCTGTAATTGAAAAAGAATTCAACCCTGAGATAAAACAGTCACTGATACGTTTGGCAAGTCAAGCAGTCGAGGATGAAGACTGCTTGAGAGGATTTGCTTCAAAGGAGTATATAAAGCGTTGGAATAATGAAGAAAAAAGTTTGAATTTGAGGGATTTAAAAAAAATACACAGGGCTGTTGCTGTAAGGCTGTTGAGAATAAGTGCAGCATCGGCGGGTTTGGAACGAGATATTGAAGCTCAGCATATAGAACGTATAATGGAGCTTATATATGCAGGAGAAGAATCGAAAGAAGCGGATTTGACTAAAAAATATTTTGTCAGATATTCATATGAAAAGCTTTGGTTTTTGAAGAGGGATGAAGCAAGGGGAATTATAGAAAAGCCCATAAGCTTTCCTTTTAAAGAAATTGATATAAAAGGAAAAGCGGTAATAGCTACAGGGAGTATAAGGCTTAATATTGAGTTGATTTCAGCGGAATCTTTAAAGAAACGCAAAAGAGATGTGCTCTACCTCGATTATGATGCTTTGAAAAAATATTCATCGGTTATTATAAGAAATCGTATGTCGGGAGACAGGATAAGAGTTCGAGGACTGAACGGAAGCAAGAAGGTGCAGGATTTTATGACCGACAGAAAAATCCCCAAGCATAAAAGAAACAGAATTCCGCTTATAGCTGCGGACGGGAATATATTAGCGGTAGGAAAAGAAGCTGCCGAGAATTGTGCACTGACAGACTGTACAAAAAGAGTTTTAGCCATAAGTCTTGAAAATGAGATAAGCCTTTAGGATTTGCAGATGAATATAATACAGGAGCGGGAAGCAAAGCGAAAACCGAAAGATTTGTAATTATTTAATCACAGCCGTATTATATGCTCATCAGGAATATCATATTTCTTAGCAAGGTGAATATAGCTACCTTCACCATTTAGATAAGCGGTAACAATTTCTTTTTTGAATTCATAGCTATATTTTGTCATAAAAAACCGACCTCCAATCGTTAGATTTTTTGATCCAACTTTTTGGAGGTCGGTACATTTGTCATATGAAAGGAAGTACTTCACAGCAGACAGCTGTGTTTCAATCAATTTTCAGATAACGGTGGATTAGCAGCCTACCATTACTGAAGTAGCTTTGATAACAGCAACAGCTTCAACGCCTTCTGCAAGACCGAGCTCTGCAACTGCAGAATTTGAAATTGTAGAAGTTACATCGCCTATACCTGTTGTGAGCTTAACGATAGAGTTTACAGCTCCCTTTTCTACGGAAGCAATCTTGCCTGCGAGCTTGTTGCGAGCTGAAATCTGAAGCTCACCCTTTGCGATAAGAACTTCAGTAGCCTTGATAACAGCTGTTGCGGCAGCTCCGTCCTTGAGTCCGAGCTCGCTTACAGCGGCATTAGAAATAGTTGCTGTTAAAGCAGTTCCGTTTACATCGATAGTTACGATAGAGTTTACAGCGCCTTCCTGGATTTTTACAACTTTACCTGCGAACTGATTTCTTGCTGAAATTTTCATAATAATATCTCCTTTTCGATATCTTTTGATTTAATGGATTTAATTTTATATATTTTGCAATTGCATTTTGCGGCAAGGATTCATCGGTGTTTGATATAAAGCATTTTTAAGAACCTCGGATGTCCCTTGCACTTATAATTATATCTACCGCAAGACATAATGCAAATACTATTATCAGTATATGAGATATAAGATAAAGATTATGGAGAAAATGAATTGCAATTCTTTGCAGAGCAGTTATTTCAAGGGAAATAACGAATTGAGAAAATAGATAACTAAAAGACGAATCCGCAATTTCGGATTCGTCACATCGTTCTTGTAAAAAAATTATATTTGGAAATAATGAGGTTCTTGATTTTCCGCTTCGGAATTGGCAAGATAAAAATCCACACCGTTTCTGAAATCAGATTCAAGTTCAATTTCGGTCTGTCCTTCATATTCGATACGTGCGTCCACTCCCAGAACCTCGCCGTGCATCATGTTGTCCTCGGGCGAGAACTCAGCCGAACCTGTAAATCCTTTGTATTGAAGCAGTTTGTTAGCCATAGGGGAACCTCCTATTCAGAACAGATGCAGTATTGAATATATAATTATTTTAGACAGACGGACACTATTTTGCAAGCGAATTGAAGGCTTAATTTTTAAAAACGGTGTCTTTTTTTTAATACAATTTATATCCAACGTACGGGTTAAAAAAACAGCAATTTGGTCGATATAAATATCGGGAGCGTAAAAGCCCCGGATAGGAGGTGAAAATATGAGAGTTACAGCAAATACATACAGTCGTAATAATTACAATCTGTATAAAATGTTGGGAAGCAGAGGTGCTTTCAACAGCAGCAGCGGCATGGGAGCCATGCTTAACAGCTTAGGAGGAAATTCCGGGAGCGACGGCAACATGGCAAATCTTGCGGCGGATTTTTCGTCTATACGCAATACACGTTCCACTATGCGCCAGTTTTATAACAGTGTATATGGGACAAAGCGTTCAAGCAGAGCGGAAACTGCGGAACAGGCATCAAGAGCGAATCGTCTGAAACAATCTCAACAGCCGGATTTGAATGATAGGGCAAAGAGACTCGCAGGAATTCTCAATGCAGATAAGACAGGTTCATCTATAGGGCAAAAGCTCAAGGTGGGAAAGGCTGCAGACGGATTGACAAAAGCTGCTGAGGCTTTGACAAATACCGATACAAAGAAAAGCTTATTTGAACCTGATAAAAACGGCAAACATAATATGGATGCCATTTATGCAGGAGTACAGGATTTTGTCAAAAGCTATAATACTCTCAAAAACACCGTGGTAAGTGATGGCGACAGTAAAGCCGTTCAAAAAGAACTGGATGTGGTAAGTACGACCAAAGCTTTATCCAGACCTCTTTCGAATATAGGAATTACTGTAAATTCTGACAATTCATTGTCTGTAAATGCTGAGAAGTTGAAAAAAGCGGATTTGGCGGACATCAAAGCCATATTTAACGGTAAAGGTTCATATGCCGATAATGTGAAGCAAAATGCGGCTCAGATTAAAAGCAATGTTTCAACCAATACCGGAGCAGCTTTTTCAGGACATAACGGAAGCAGAAAGGCTATCATTAATATGCTGGTGTAATAGTACAATTGTTCACCCATGATAGAGGCGCTGGCGAGCTTATTCGTCAGCGTCTTTCTTTTGTTGAAAATCATATTTTCCTATGCTAAAATGAAACGATTAGCCAAATTGAAGGGCTTTTATAATAACTTTAGAAGAATAATTGCTGCTGTAAATTAGGGGTATTCCTTTTATATGGGAGCTCAGTAGCGGTATTTAAGAACGGGCTTTGTTGCCATAAAAATTGATTTAAATTATTCAAGGAGGCAAAAATTGAAAAGATGGTATAAGACCTTTATCATATATTTTGTTGTATTGATGGGCGTTATAGGCTTTGCTTATATGTATTCCGGTATGCAGACGGAACAATCGGTAAAGGAAGTGGAATTTTCAGAGTTTGTTGATGAACTGGCAAAGGAAAATATAAAGGAGTTGAAGCTGGAAGATACCAGTATGACGGCTAAGCTTAAAAATGATAAGACTATTCATGCTTATGCGCCGTCAACCATACAACTGTGGTCTATTAATGATGAATATATTATTCCACAAATAAAGGAAGGAAAGCTTGTAGTAAACAGCACTGCACCTAAGACTACACCATGGTACCTGTCCATGCTTCCGTATATGTTGACCATTGTTATATTTGTTGTAATATGGATGTTCTTCATGAATTCGGCACAGGGAGGAGCAGGCAAAGCGATGTCCTTCGGAAAGAGCCGTGCAAGACTGTACAAGGATGAAGGAAAGAAAATTACATTCAACGATGTGGCGGGATTAAAGGAAGAAAAGGAAGAACTTCAGGAAATTGTAGATTTTCTCAGGAGACCTAAGAAATATACCGAGTTGGGAGCTCGTATACCTAAGGGTGTTTTACTGGTAGGACCTCCGGGAACAGGTAAAACATATGTAACAAAAGCCGTTTCAGGTGAAGCGGGAGTACCTTTTTACAGTATTTCAGGTTCGGATTTTGTAGAAATGTTTGTAGGTGTCGGAGCTTCCAGAGTCAGAGATCTCTTCGAACAGGCAAAGAAGAATTCACCGAGCATTATATTTATAGATGAAATTGATGCTGTCGGCAGACGCAGAGGTGCGGGACTCGGCGGCGGACACGATGAAAGAGAACAGACTTTAAATCAGATGCTCGTCGAGATGGACGGTTTCGGATTGAATGAAGGGGTAATAGTATTTGCTGCTACAAATCGTCCGGATGTTCTTGATCCCGCACTTTTGAGACCGGGAAGATTTGATAGGCAGATAGTGATAGGTCTTCCTGATATAAAAGGGAGAGAGGAAGTTTTCAATACTCATGCCAAGAATAAACCGTTGGGCGATGATGTCGATCCGGCAGTGCTTGCACGCATGACACCCGGATTTTCGCCTGCAGATATAGAAAATGTTCTTAATGAAGCGGCACTCCTCACTGCAAGACGTGGAGGTAAAAGTATTTCAATGGATGAAGTGGAGGAAGCCATTACGAAGGTTATGGCAGGACCTGCAAAACGCAGTCGTGTAATAACCGAGAAGGAACGTAGATTAACGGCTTATCATGAGGCCGGTCACGCAGTTCTTATTCGCAACCTTGAAGATTCGGATCCTGTACATCAGGTTACAATTATTCCGAGAGGAATGGCAGGCGGTATGACAATGTTCCTGCCTAAAGAGGACAGAACCTTTGATTCAAAGAAGCATATGGAATCATCTCTGGTTCATCTGCTCGGAGGAAGAGTTGCTGAGGCTCTCGTGCTTGACGATATAAGCACCGGTGCCAGCAATGATATTGAGAGAGCAACCAATATTGCCAGAAATATGGTTACCAAGTACGGCATGAGCGATAAGCTTGGAACTGTAAATTACAGCGATCCTGATGAAGTATTCATAGGTAAGGACTTTGCTTCCAAGCAGATATATTCAGATGAAACAGCCGCTTTGATAGATTGTGAAATCAAGAGACTTATAGATGAAGCTTATGCGAAGGCGGAATCACTTTTGAAGAAAAACATGGATAAGCTGGAGCTTATAGCTGAAACTCTTCTCGATATTGAAACCCTTGATGCGCAACAGTTTGAACAGTTGTATACAGGGGAAAAGAGCAGAGATGAAATTGTTGAAGAGGCTCGCCGCACCGAAAAAGAAAGAGAAGAACGCATAGCGAAGCAGAAAGCTCGTGAAGCGAAGGAGGAAGCGGAAGCAAGAGCAAGATTTGAAGCAGATGTACGCCGTCAGGCGGAGATGATGAACTTGAACGGCAAAAACAGCAGAGTAAGTGAAAGTTCCATAGTTTTTGAAAATAAAAATTTGAAGGATAATCAAGATGTTAAGGATTCAGGCGCAGATAAAACCGATAACGGTGAAAATCACGACAAGGATTCGGACATTAAGTAAATAGAAGCACATGATAATAGGGCATATTGAGCTACCCTGAATATGGAGGACAAATATGTTATTGGCTTTTGATGTGGGCAATACCAACATCGTAATGGGAGTATTTGACGACAATAAACTTGTAGAAAACTTCCGAATGAAAACCGATAAGGATAAGAGCGCAGATGAATACGGAATGCTGATAGAGCAGCTTTTTATACACAACGGATTAAAGATTGAGGATGTGAGCGATGTTATAATATCCACCGTAGTTCCGTCAATATCCTATACGTTGCAGCATCTGTCGATTAAATATTTCAACATTCGTGCCATAGATGTGGGGCCGGGAATAAAGACCGGTATGATTATTAAATATGACAATCCAAAGCAGGTAGGCGCAGACAGAATCGTCAATGCCGTCTCCGCATTTGATAAATACGGAGGCCCCTTGATTATAGTTGATATAGGTACGGCTACAACATTTTGTTGTGTTTCCGATAAATGTGAGTACCTCGGAGGTACAATTGCGCCGGGAATCAAAATTTCATCGGATGCACTCTTTGAAAAAACGGCGAAGCTGCCGAGGGTTGAATTGCTGGAGCCGGGACATGTAGTATGTCGAAATACCATAGACAGCATACAGGCGGGACTTGTGTACGGTCATATGGGAATGGTGGATTTTATTATAAGGAAAATGAAACGTGAATACAGCGAGCATACCGGTGAAGCGGAAAGCAATATAAAAGTCATAGCGACAGGCGGGCTTGCCACAATGATTTCAAAGGGGATAGATTCCATAGATCATGTCGACAGATTACTTACCTTGGAAGGACTACGCCTTATATATGATAAAAATCGAAATAATTTTTCAAATCGAAATAAGCTTTCCAGGCAGAGCAGAGAAAATATAGAGATACAGGCGGAAAAGGGATGAGGATAGGAAATCTTACATTCGATTCACCTTACTTTCTGGCGCCGCTTGCGGGAATTACCGATGCTCCGTTTCGCCGCATATGCCGCAGATACGGAGCCGGAGCGGTATACTCGGAGATGATAAGTGCAAAGGGACTTTGGTACGGTGACAAGTCTACTGAAAAGCTTTTGAAAATTTATGAAGATGAGATGCCCGTCGCATACCAGATTTTCGGCTCGGAGCCTGAAATTATGGGTGAAGCCGCAGCTATGCTGAGAGATCGCAATAACAGTTTTATAGACATAAATATGGGTTGCCCCGTTCCCAAGGTTGTAAAAAACGGAGACGGTTCAGCTTTGTTAAGAAATCCGCCTTTAGTGAGCAAGGTTGTAGAGGCTGTCGTAAAAAATGCGGGAAAGCCCGTCACGGTAAAAATTCGAACGGGTTGGGACGACAACAGTATAAATGCAGTGGAAACGGCAAAGAGAATAGAGGCTGCCGGAGCTGCGGCAATATGTGTGCACGGTCGAACTCGTATGCAGTTTTACAATGGAACCGCTGATAGAGATATCATAGGGCAGGTCGTGGAGGCGGTTCGTATCCCTGTCCTCGGCAACGGAGATGTTTTTGATGTGGAGAGCGCAAGAGATATGTTTGATAGGACGGGATGCGTAGGGATAATGATAGGCAGAGCTGCGCTCGGGAATCCTTGGATATTTCGGAGTTTATGCGAGGACAGGAGTGCTGCGGCGCCCGGCAATGAGCGAGATGCAGCCGGAGGTGTTGTGCGGAGTGGCGGAGGAAAGACTCAAGCTGTGATTGTGTCGGCATCGGAGCGAATTGCCGTTTTGAAGGAGCATTATGCGGCGGTTGTCGAAGAGTTCGGTGAATATGCAGGTGTGCGCATAATGCGGAAGCATGTCGGATGGTATATAAAGGGGATGCGAGGCGCCGCTGCGCTGCGCAGACGGATTAATGAAATGAATGATGCCGAAGAGGTAGGCGCAGCGCTGGATCGTCTTGCCGAGAGTCTAAAAGACGAAGGCTTATGATGAGGAATGCTTTGCAGTCTGACTTTGATTTATGTCGGATATTATAGACAGGACGTTTTTTGAAAGGATGGGTAAAATATATGGCAAATGATGAAATGATAGTTACCAAAGAGGGTTATGAGAAACTTGTTACAGAACATGAGGAGCTCACGGCAGTTCGCAGACTTGAAGTTGCGGAGAGATTGAAAGAAGCGATTTCTTACGGAGATCTTTCTGAAAATGCAGAATATGATGCGGCAAAAAATGAACAGGCCGAGCTGGAAGAACGCATCATGAAGCTCGAAAACATGATTCGTAATGCCAAAATTTTGGATGAATCTGAAATTTCCACCGATCATGTAAATTTGGGACATACTGTTACAGTTAAGGATCTTGATACGGATGAAATTACCACATATAAGATAGTCGGGTCAAATGAATCCGATCCTCTTCAAGGAATGATTTCAAATGAATCGGCGGTAGGTTCGGGACTTATAGGCGCAAGCATCGACAGTGAAATAAGCATAGAGATTCCTGACGGAATAGTTCACTTGAAAGTTTTAGAGATAAAGAGGGTTTAATAATGGCAGAGGAACAGAATATAAATCAGGCGTCTCATGAGCCGATAAAGTCAGATAAGGAATTAAATGAGCTGAGAAAGATTCGTTATAATAAATTGGCTGATTTGCAGGCTGCGGGTCGTGATCCTTTTGCGCATACCAAGTGGGATTCCGACAATTACAGTGAGGATATAAAGGCGAATTTTGATTCGCTTGAAAATCAGGATGTTTCCATTGCCGGCAGAATCATGGCAAAGAGAGTCATGGGCAAAGCTGCTTTTATTGACATTATCGATAGAAAGGGCAGAATTCAGTGCTTCGTTTCACGTGATGACCTCAACACGGAAGAATCACCTGAGGAATATAAAATTTTTAAAACTTATGATGTTGGCGATATAGTCGGTGTAAAAGGATTTGTTTTTAAGACTAAAACCGGAGAAATCAGCATACACGCAAAAAGTGTAGTACTGCTCACAAAATCCCTGCAGATTTTACCTGAAAAATTTCACGGAATGACAGATACCGATTTGAGATATCGTCAGAGATATGTGGATTTGATAATGAATGCGGAGGTGAAAGAAACCTTTATAAAGCGCTCAAAGATAATAAGCGCAATCCGCAGATTCCTTGATGACAGAGAATTTATGGAAGTTGAAACTCCGATGCTGGTTTCTAATGCAGGCGGAGCTGCGGCTCGTCCGTTTGAAACACATTTCAATGCACTTGATGAAGACTTGAAGCTTCGCATATCTTTGGAGCTTTACCTTAAGCGCCTGATAGTCGGAGGCATGGATAGAGTCTATGAAATCGGAAGAGTTTTCAGAAATGAAGGTGTCGATACCCGTCACAATCCGGAATTTACACTTATGGAGCTTTATCAAGCATATACGGATTACAACGGCATGATGGAACTGTCGGAAAGCCTTTACAGATATATTGCCAAGGAAGTTACAGGTTCGGAAATACTTGTTTACGGTGAACATGAGCTTGACCTGTCCAAGCCTTTCCGCAGGATTACCATGATCGATGCGGTAAAGGAATATTCCGGGATTGATTTTTCACAGATAAAGACCGATGAAGAAGCGAAAGCCATAGCAAAGGATAGAGGCATAGAGTTTGAGGAACGCCATAAGCGGGGAGATATTTTAAACCTGTTCTTTGATGAATTTGTAGAACATGAGCTTATTCAGCCTACATTTATAACGGATCATCCGTTGGAAATTTCGCCGTTGACAAAGAAAAAGCCGGAAAATCCCGAGTATGTTGAACGTTTCGAATTGTACATGAACGGATGGGAAATGGCAAATGCATATTCCGAGCTTAACGACCCGATCGATCAGCGTGAACGTTTTGCTGCACAGGATGCGCTTGCAGCAGCAGGGGATGATGAGGCTCAGCATACAGATGAAGATTTTCTTAATGCATTGGCAGTAGGGATGCCGCCTACAGGCGGAATAGGCTTCGGTATAGACCGCATGGTTATGATAATGACCAACTCCGCAGCAATCAGAGATGTGCTGCTGTTCCCGACGATGAAGAGTGTAAAGGATTGAAGTGAGGGAAATAAAGCTTCCGAAATTAATGTAAAGTCAAATTGCGACCAAGCTGCAATTGAATCTTAAAAAATCGATTTTTTCAAGGTAAAGCTTGAGCCTTGACAAAATCAGAGAGTGCGAAGCACGGCAACAGCAAAGCCGTTTGATTTTAAAGTGATAAATGAGTGGGCAATTCCAATCGGAATTGTCCGTTTTTAAAAATGAACTGAAATGCAAATCGAAAGTTTGTGGAGGACACAATGGAACAATACTTACGAGAAACACATATGTTAGATTATTCAAGTAAAAGCATTCAGGAACTTATTGAAAAGCGTGGTTGGAGAAATCTAAATGAATATGAGTGCTTAAAATCTATATATAATTATGTTAGAGATGAAATACTCTTTGGCTACAATATAGACGATAGCATTTCAGCATCTAAAGTATTAGCTGATGGTTATGGACAGTGTAACACCAAAGGAACTCTTTTTATGGCACTGCTTAGAAGCTGCGGAATTCCTTGTCGGGTTCATGGATTTACTATTGATAAGAAATTACAAGAGGGTGCAATGACAGGCTTAGTATATAAAAGAGCTCCGCAGAATATTTTTCATAGTTGGGTTGAGGTTTATTTTGAAGGAAAATGGTATAATCTAGAAGCAATTATCTTGGATAAGGCTTATCTTTGCAAGCTGAAGGAGCAGAATTCTGAATGTATTGGTGAATTTTGTGGATATGGAGTAGCTGTAAAAGATTTTAGAAATATCATTATTGATTTCGATAGGAACAATACTTACATTCAGAGTGAAGGTATTATTCAAGATTTTGGAGTATATGATTGCCCAGATGATTTGTTAAAGGAACATTATCAGGAAATGTCAGCTATTAAAGCTTTTGCCTACAAGCACATTGGAAGACATTTGATGAATCGCAATGTTAGAAAGATTAGAAATCGCTGAATTCCAGTTTGATAAAATACATAAATTTTAGGAGGAATATAAATAAATATGATCGAAAGAATCTACCACGTTTCATTATATATTTATTGCAGAAAATTGAATAAAAAAATCGCATAAAAGATTAATTGCGATAATATTACATAGAGGACTTTTTACGCCAAAGTGTAGAGGTTCTTTTTTATTTAATATTTAACACGCGAGCGCGTTAAATATATTGAAGCTCACCCCCCCCCCAACGCATTATAATTGCGTTGGGGGGGGTGGAAGTATGTTACCACAAAAAGAAACATTAAAAATAGAATTTAACAGAATATCTGGAAGCGTTTCTCCGAAACCTGCTTTTGAACGAGAAAAATGAACTCCACAATATGTTTTAAAAACAAATCATTGATTCTTTTAATTGTGCTAAATATTTCTGCTTTATTTTGCTCCCAATTGTCACGGATAACCTCATCAAACCGAAAATGGAAAATCGCAGCCTCTTTAAAATTTTTCTTATTACCGGGATTAACATCATTCCAACATATACCCAAGTTGTTTTCTTCAACGATCTCTATCATAATATCCCGCATGTGTTCCCATAGTTTGCCATGCAGATATTTTGCAGCTTCTCCATAAGCATCTTCATATATTTGAATTTTATTTTCTTTATTGCGCTCTCCATTCATCTCGGGCTGACAGAACTGATTTGAAATTAAGAGCGAGCTTTTACCTAAGAATTCTGAAGGTTCAGCGCCTGCCGCATGTCAAAGCCGTTCTTCTTGAAATCCGAGAACAACACGTCCATTCTTGTTGGTTCAATGCAAAGCAGGTTCATTGGACGTCCTTGCTCCGCAAGCTTTTTGAACGCAGCAAGCGAAACTTTCTTATATTCCGCATGGGCGATATATTCTTCCGACATCGGCTCGATAATTTTTGCCTTGCCCATGACCTGCACACTTTTCAGATTTGAGAATCCTATATTCCGTTCAAAAACAGCAAGGCTTACATTATCGTTTTTCTCAAGTCCGATGAATTTTTCACCGCCTTCTGTGAAAATCCAGAACTTACCGTCATGAAAGCTGTACTCCAGCGGTGTGCAACGAACATAGTCGTCGGTTCCCGTTGCCAGTGCACAGACGGTACTTTCCCTAAGATATTCATACACGATAGGCTTCAATTGCTCGACCGGCATTTCATTCAGTTCTTTTGTCTTCCAAAAATTTGCGGCAGCTTTATATTCCTCTGTATTCATAGTTTTTAATCCTTTCTTATTATGCATCGTTCCGGAACTCTATTTCTATCCTTGCCGGAGCACTTTATTGTGAAGGAGATTTCTGCATTCCCATAGAATTTTCAGCCCGGTTTTCTCAAAAAATATGTAGAAATTTGACGTTGAAGATTCAAATTTGACGCTGACGCTGAAGATTCGAACGACTGCTGCTTCATCTGTTAAGCTGCTTCGGTGCATATACTCATAGTTAATAAAAAACAGGCGCATGCATTTTTTTTATTATACTGCTGATACCGGCGGCTTTCAATGTAAACCCTGCATCGCTCTCATTCACGGTTGCTGACCGGATTATCTGCCGTTTCTTATTACTTTGTACAACTAACGCTCGTAATCCTATTAAGATATCAGCAAAGACCTTAGGCTAAAGCCTCTTGGTTGCATAAAAACCTGCTAAGAAAAGTCAAGAAAAATTTAGCTCTTCACAGCAGGTTTTCTTGCATTACAAAAAGCGTATCAGCTATAATTATGCTACGATTAAAAAGTCTAACTTTTTAGAGGCGTTACCTCAGTAATTATGTAAGGATTTATCTGAAAATAAGAAAATCCTGAGGACGGGTTGACATATATAAAGGACTGAATTAAAATATACCGGTAGTATATACCGTTGGTATATAGCAGGAGAAAGCAATGAAACGCACAGAAACACAGCGGAAGATTTTGGACATAGGGAAAAGGGAGTTTTTAGAAAAAGGCTTTAAAGCAGCTTCCCTGAACAGAATTGTTGCTGAAGCGGGATTTACCAAGGGAGCATTTTACGGCTATTATCCGGATAAGGCGGCCTTGTTTGAGGATTTGGTTTCCGAGGCGGCGGACGGGTTGACGGAGCAATTTAAAACGGCACAGAATGCACATTTTAACCTGATTCAGGAGGACAGGACAAAGGACAGTCTGAAACTCTCGGATGAATATCTGCATCATTTTGTGGATTATATTTACAATCATTTTGATGAGTTCAAGCTTGTACTCTGCTGTTCGGAAGGAACAAAATACAGCTCCTATGTCCATGATCTCGTTGAGCTTGAGGTTGATCGTACGGAAGAATATTATAAATTGCTCAGGGAAAAGGGAAGTATGATAGGAAGTATGAGCAGAGAACTTCATCATATGATTACAAGCGCCTATTTTTCAGCAGTATTCGAAACCGTTATTCATGATATGTCTAAAGAAAATGCACTTATTTACATTGAAGAATTGTCAAAATTTTTTATTTCAGGCTGGAAAGGTCTTTTGCGGCTGGAATAATCGGACAGTGATTTTATTCATGTTAAAGTTAGTGACAACTAATTGAAAAACTTATTTTATGTCATAGCAAATAGGCAACATATGAACATTTCTGCCGATTGAAAATCAGCTTATACCCAATGATATTTTTTCGCAGAGGCAGCAAGGAAAATGGTTATTCCGATTTTTAAATTTAATATACCGCTTTCAAATTTAATGTGCTGCGCAGCTTTGTTCAAATATATAATCTCCATGCTTTATACCGCTAAAATTTTAAAATGCCGAAATTCGGCTGATGTGTGAGATTTTTAAAGATTTAAAACAGGAGGGCAAATATGTCAGATGTAAGAGAAGGTCTGTTGACCGAAAATCCTTGGAAGCTTATGATTCGGCTCAGTCTGCCGGCAATCCTCGGACAGTTTGTAGTAGGATTTTATGCTTTTATTGATTCCATATATGTAGGGCAAATGGTGGGAACAGATGCTATGAGTGCGGTTTCAGCCGCCTCTCCGTTTGTGCTGATTAACAATGCTATTGCAGTGCTGATTGGAATCGGATCCGGCTCGGTGCTGTCTCGTGCAGTCGGGAAAAAAGACCAAAAGACAATAGACAAGATTATGGGGAATCTGGGATTTTTAGTTCTTCTGCTTTCGATCTCCGTTATGATAATAGGAATTACATTTGCTCCTGCATTTCTTAAAATGTCCGGAGCGGAGGGTGAAGTTCTTTCTATGGGAATCACCTATCTTAGAACGGTATATATGGGCTCGATTTTTGTAAATTTCATGCAAAGTGCAAATATGGTAATGAGAGCCGAGGGCAGAATGGGGATAGCCATGGGAATTATGGCAGGCGGAGCTATTCTCAACATTATTCTCGATCCTATATTCATTATCTTAATGCCGCACAGGGGAGCACAGGCTGTTGCATTTGCCACAGTTGTTTCACAAGTGATACAGGCAAGCGTTACTTTGATATATTTCTTGAAAAAGAGTCCTGTTGTTCGATTTCACGGGGTGCGTCCCGCTCCGGATTTAATTCCGGAAATCCTTTCCGTGGGTGTCAGCGCAATGCTTATGCAGGTCATGATGCTGGTACAGATGACAGTCGTATATAATACGGCAGTTCGATTCGGCGGTGATACTCAGATTGCATTGATGGGAGCGGCACAGCGTGTAATGCAGCTCGCATTTGTTCCGATTTGGGGAATGAGTCAGGGAATGCAGCCTGCTGTCGGAACAAACTTCGGGGCGAAAGAATATAAACGTGTAAGAAAGCTGACGGATGTATTCATCATAGGCTCGACGATTCTATGCGCAGTATTCTTCATCGGAATCGAGCTCTTTCCGGGGCAGATTCTTTCCGCATTCATTACGGAAAAGGCTATTGTTGCATCGGGAATATCCGATTTCCGTTTGATGTTCTGTGCTTTTTCCACATACGGTCTGTTGATCATGATCGTCACTTATTTTCAATCCCTCGGCAAGGCAAAACATGCAGGGTTTATGGTAATGCTGCGACAGCTTGTTTTAGTAGTGCCCTTGGTGCTGATACTTCCCGTTTTGCTGAACGGAAATGTTTTGGGTGTTTGGCTTGCACTGCCGCTTAACGATCTCATTATACTCGTAGTGGCGATTATGTTATTGATTCAGGAATACAAATATCTGAAAAAGCTTCAGAATGGCCTTACGGGCACGCTTTAATCCATATAGTATTGGAATAAAAACCGGTAAATCAATTTGATTTATCGGTTTTTTAATGGGGGATACGCTTACAGATCATTTACCGTCATCAATATAAATTGTTCTATGTATATTGCAAGCCTCTTGTAAAATTGATAAGTTCGTAAAAAATTGAATGCAGGTTCAATTGAAGTATAGACCTGCTCAGTTTTAAAGGGATATTGTTTGAAACAGCATTGATAAACCTTGCAACTAAATGTGAAAAGTGATTACAATGAAAGCATCGGACTGATATGATATAGAGCTGTGATTAGAATTTTTAAAACAAGAGGTCGGCAATAGGGTGCTGATATAGGAAACATTAGCGATTCACAGTATCTATAAAATAATATAGAAAAATTCAAAGAAAGGAAAGGTTGAGAATTCCCCTATGAGTTCAACATACAAGGAATAACAATGTTTTCAATAAATCATTTTGTTTGGATCGGATTATGTATTGTATTTGTGACGGCGATGACGATAATTTCTCTAAAGCATGAATGGAAACTGAAAAAGTCCGGATATGTTATGACTGTTATTTGTACATTCAGCGAGGTGAGCAAGGTCATGAGCAATATGACAGAAAGTCCGAACGGCGGAATGCATCTTGACCCGCTCAGTCTGCCGTTTCATCTGTGCAGCCTGATGATTTTTGCAGTCCTGTTCATAACCTTCGGTAAGGAAGGAAGAGCTAAGCGGCTGACAATAAACTTTGTGTCTGTAATGGGAATATTGGGGAGCTTTTGTGCAATCATGATTCCGACTAACGGAACGGATTTCACAACATTTCCTGCATATCAGTGTTTCATATATCATGCAGGGCTTATGTGGTTTGCACTTTACCTGATTTTTTCCGGAGAAGCGAAGCCGACTGTTAAAAGCATGGCTGAAAATATGCTAATCCTATCGATACTCATATTTATCATGCTGTATGTTAACGGGGCGTTATCGGGATACGATGCGAACTTCTTCTATTTAACACGCCCTCCGATAGAAGGACTTTCGTATCTTAACCTGAATCACGGCTGGTATGCATATCTGGGGAGGATGCTGCTGTTGGGGACAATTCTGATTTTGCTGTTTCATATGCCGTTTATAATTAAGGAGAGAAAATCGGGAATATTAAATACGGCAAAGAATCAAACAGAGCTTCATATATTGGAAAGCGACGACGGGGAACAATTTATAAAAAAGAATCAGGAATCATTTAACTGCGAGAAAATTGATGAATCCGGAAATAGTGAGCATAATTGAAAAGAGGCTTATTTTAAAGTAAAATTATAAAATGATGTTTAATTTTGTTTTATTTAAGCCATATAAAATATTTGAGATAAGGAGATTGAAATGGCAGACTATTGCGTATATTGCGGAAGCAAATTGATTGACGGAAAGTGCAGTTGTCCTATGTCTATAGCATTTGAAGTGGAGCAAACCGAGGCGGCGAAGCTTCAGGAAGAACTGGAAAAAAAGCGTATTGTCGAAGAAGCGGCAGCACAGGCGGAGCGTGATAAAATCGCCGCATTGGAAAAAGCGGAGGCCGACAGACGTGCCGAGGAAGAGTGGGAAGCTGCAAAGATTGCCGAGCGTGAAGCCGCAGCAACAAAGGCAAAAGTCGAGGAAGCGGCTGCAAGGCAGCAATTTGAAGGCAAAACTGCTGCGCAGACTGAAGATAATACCGCAGGCAACCAATTTGGAAAAGAAACTCCCGACGACATTAAAAATGTTTTCATTAATACGATGAGGATTATTCCTGAATTTATAAAACGTCCATACAGTTTGCTTGAGGAAGCCTTAAGAGGGAAGTACAGAAATGAAGGCTTGATAATAGGGGGTGCGACCCTGCTTCTGATTTTTCTGACTTGTACTGTGCATCTGCCGGTGGCGGGGATATCCGCATTTATAGGAATCGGTTACAGAGCATTGATAGGGCTTATAGCAGCATTAATATTTGCAGTACTGACGGCGGTAACGGCGCTGGGAATTTATATTTTCAGAGATAAATCGAAAGATAGGATAACTTATGTGAATGCGGCGGCGGCATTTTCATTATTGCTGTTGCCCGTGGCTATAACAACGGTTTTAACATTTTTATTCGGATTCTTCATTCCTACCGTAGCGATGCTGATTATGGGAGTGGGAACCTTGCTTTATGATATGCTGTCTTTGATTTTGATATATGAGAACATCCAAGGGAACAGTGATATAAAAATCTGGAAAACTTTAGTGGTTTATATATTGGTAACAGCAGCAGTATCTATTGTTGTAGGAATAAGCATTTCAACGCTTACCGATGTGATGACGAATCAAGCAGTAAACAGCTTTTATGGAGGAATGGGCGGCTATGGCGGCCTTTGGAGTTGAAACGGGATGAAAACACGATTTTTGAGTGAGCTTGCGACAAAGATAGAACCTTATGTGCCGGGAGAGCAGCCGAAGGATAAAAAATATATAAAGTTAAATACAAATGAAAATCCGTATCCTCCGTCAGAAGCTGTAATCAAAGCCGTTCAGGCTGCGACGGGAGATGATCTGAGGTTATATCCGGATCCGATTTCTTCAGAAGCGGGAACTGCGATTGCCGAATATTATAACATAAAGCTTAAACTTGACGGGAAAAAGCGCATAACTGTCGAAAATGTATTTATGGGAAACGGGTCGGATGAAATTTTGTCATTGCTGATGCCTGCATTTTTTAAAAACAGGACGATAGCTTTTCCTGATATAACCTACAGCTTTTATCCTGTGATAGCCGGACTTTTTCAGGCGGAATGCAGAAAAATCCCTTTGACGGAAGATTTCTCGGTGGATGCTGCGGATTATACAAGTTCCAAGCTTTCAGGAGCGGACGGAATTTTAATATGTAATCCAAATGCTCCGAGCGGGAAAGCTTTGCCGCTTGCAGAGGTGGATAAGATAATAAGGGATAATCAGGACAGATTAGTAATCGTGGATGAGGCTTATGTGGATTTCGGAGCCGAAACGACGGTCGGATTGGTAAATCTTTATGATAATCTGATTGTAGTACAGACTCTTTCCAAGTCGAGGCAGCTGGCAGGGCTCAGAATAGGATGCGCTATAGCGTGTCGTGAACTTATAACCGCGCTTATAAGCGTCAAAGATTCATTTAACTCGTATCCGGTGGACAGGTTGGCTTCGGCGGCTTGTGCGGCGGCATTTCGGGATGTGGAATATTTTGAAAAGACGAGAGCTGCGATTATGGCGACTCGGGAAAGGAGTACGGAGCAGATGAAGCAGCTCGGTTTTGAAGTTGTTCCGTCCTCTGCGAACTTTATATTCGTGAAGCCGCCGGTTGTAAGGGCAGCGCATGCGGATGGGGAAACTGATGCGGCGTATCTGTTCAAGATGCTGAGGGAACGAGGGATACTGGTGCGGTACTTTGCGCTGCCTCGCATAAATAATATGCTCAGAATAACAATAGGAACGGATGATGAGATGAAAGCTCTCGTTTCAGCATTGTCGGAGCTTGTTAAAGCGTAATAACAAAAATTTTTATTATCGGAGAAAAATATGTTCGATATACAGGAAAACCTCAAGCTTCTGCCTGAAAAGCCGGGAGTTTATATACATAAGGATGCACTCGGACAAATCATATACGTCGGAAAGGCGATTTCGCTGCGCAGGCGTGTGAGACAATATTTTCAATCAAAGAAAAATATGCCTGAAAAGGTTAAGTCTATGGTTGAGCATATAGAAGAATTTGAATACATTACTACGGACTCGGAGATGGAAGCACTGATTCTTGAGTGTAACCTTATAAAAAAATATAAGCCCAAGTATAACATACTTCTCAGAGATGATAAGACTTATCCTTATATAAAGGTTACGATGAGGGAAAAATTTCCGAGAGTGCTTAAAACCAGAAGAGTAATACATGACGGATCCCGATATTTCGGACCTTATAGCGATGCAGGTGCTGTGAATGAAATTATAGATTTGTTGGACAGTGTGTATATGCTTAAGCGATGTTCAGCAGCATCGTTTCCTGAAAATTTCAGACCTTGTCTGAATTATCATATAGAACAATGCAGAGGAATTTGCGCCGGCAAGGTAGGGCAAGAGGAATATGCCGAGGTTATAGAACAGGTACTGGATTTTCTAAAAGGTCATAATAAGCCTGTGATTGAGATGTTGGAACAAAAAATGCAGGAAGCGGCGGCTCGAACGGATTTTGAAAAAGCTGCGGAATACAGAGATCGTATAACGGATGTTAAGACGATAGGATCGAAGCAGAAGGTGGTGCTGAGCTCGGCGGGAGACATGGATTTGATACTTACCGCCAACGGCTCAAGCGGAGCACATATAATTTTATTTTATGTGCGTGGAGGCAAGCTCAGCGGCAGAGACAGTTTTCACATGGATGTAGAGGGTGAAGACGGAAGAGGTGAAATGATAGCCTCGTTTATCAAGCAATACTACACAAAAGCTTTGCTTATACCTAAGGAGCTCGCTGTTGAATATGAGTCTGAGGATAAAGAAATTCTCGAAGAATGGCTTACTATGCTGAAAGGTTCAAAAGTACATATATATAAACCTCAAAAAGGTGATAAGCGTGCACTCATGGAGATGGCAAGCCGTGATGTGATTGAAATGATGAAAGGACTGGACGAAAGAGCGGAGCTTCACAGAGAGCGTGTAAATGCTGTTAGTGCAGAATTGAACCGTATCTTCGGAAAAAAATGGATGCAGCTTTCAGGGCAAAGACTTGATTCATGCTCATGGCGCATAGAGGCTTATGATATATCAAACATTGCAGGAACGGATTCGGTCGGCGGAATGGTAGTGTTTGAAAACGGGAAACCGCAGAGACGTGATTACAGAAAATTTAAAATAAAAACCATAGAAGGTCCGGATGATTATGCTTCCATGAGGGAAGTCATATACAGGAGATTTCGACGTGCACAGAAAGGTGACCCCGGCTTTGCAAAACGACCGGACATACTGTTCATCGATGGCGGACATGGGCATATAAATGCCGTTCAGGAAGTTCTTGATGCCATGGGCGAAAATATAATTGTGGCAGGAATGGTAAAGGACGATCGACACAGGACCAGAGGCTTGATTGTTGAGGGCGATGAGTTGAAGCTTAAAGAGTTTCCGGTGTTGTTCAGATATGTTACAGGAATACAGGACGAGGTGCACAGATTCGCCATCGACTACCATCACCGCATCAGAAACAAATCGATGAGCAAATCTGTGCTTGATGATGCTCCCGGTATAGGCGAACGCAGAAAAGAAAGCTTGTTAAAGCATTTCGGGAGCATCGAAAAAATAAAAGCAGCCGATATAGATAGCTTGAGCTCGGTAGACGGAATGACGAAAAAATCGGCGCAACAGCTGACAAATTATTTTAAAGAGCTTGATTTAAAAGGAGAAAATAATGGACTGGAATAAAAAATGGAAAGACGAGCATCAGAAAAAAGAAAAGAATTTCGGAGTTGAATTTTGGAATAAAAAGGCAAGAAATTTTCGCAAGAACAGCGAACTGGGAGCATATGAAAGAAATTTTTTCAGATTGGCGGAAATTCCTGAGGGAGCATCGATTTTTGATATGGGCTGCGGAGCGGGAACTTTGACACTTCCTCTGGCGGAAGCCGGACATGAGGTCTATGCAGCCGATTTTTCTCCTGTAATGTTGGAATCACTTGAAAAAGAAGCCAAGGAAAGGGGCTTGAAAGATAGAATTCATATTTTCCATATGAATTGGAATGAAGATTGGAGCAAGTTTGATATTCCGATTTGTGATGTTGCGATATCATCACGTTCACTGATTGTAGAAGATTTGTCGGAGGGACTTAACAAGCTTGCTTCAAAGGCGAAGGAACAGGTCTGTATTGTTGCCGGGACTGCGGTCAGCACCCATATTAATACACGATTGGCAAACGCTATAGAATTCAGAGATGTTCCGGAAGGAAATTATACTTTGATTATGCACATTCTGCTTGAGACGGGGATCATGCCGAGATTGGAATATATACATTCCGACAGGAGAGAACGTTTCGACAGCAGAGAAGAATGTTTTGAAAAGATGTCCACAAGATATTTTCCTCGAGAGTTGACCGAGGTCGAGCTTTCAAAATTGGCGGAATATAATGTCGAACACCTGATTGAACACAGGGATGCGGACGGCAATTCGTATTTTGAGTATGATGAAGTCTGGCCGGTACGTTGGGCATTTATATCATGGAACAAGCCGGAGCAGTTGCCTTTAGAGGTCAGGGAAAAGTGGATGAAAGGTAATTGATATCTTTGCTGCCGACAGCATTTTCTTTGAAATATGCTGTGAACGGTGACTTTTTCGGGGAATAAATTTTCTCTTTACAATTTTAAAGACCCTCCGAGCCGATGCTTATTTCATATCGGTTTGGAGGGTTGTGTAAATTTCAGAATAATATTTTTTAATAACGGTAGGTATAATTACCCGCTGGAAACGTTAGTCCATAAAATATTTTCCGTATTACTGACGCCTATGATAATAATTTCCCTTCGTAAGCTGAGGCGAGTATAGAACATATACTAAAATTAATAAAGGCGAGAAAAATCTTCACCGTAAGCGGAAACGATTGTCCGGCTGACAGACGAATGCTCCGCTCCGGAAAATTTTATTTTGATAATGCGAATAAAATCAATCTTCGATAGAAAGCTTGTCGAATTCCTCAGAGACTTTTTCGAATTCTTCATCATCTTCAATGTCCAACAATTCAAATTCATCATCGGGCAATTCATTATAACGATAAATATAGACATCTTCGCTGTCGTCGTCAGGGAGCAATGCAATATACTCCTTGTCTTCAACATCAAAAATTCCTAAAATTTCACATTCTATATCTTCGCCGCCGTCAAATTGCAATGTTATAAAATCCGCTTCTTCTACAGATGAAGCGCCTTCTGTAATTTTTTCGTCTGCCATGAAGTTTCTCCTTTCATAATTTGCGGGCGGCTATAAATAAAATACCGTCCCGCCGAATGTTATTTCATTATAGCATCAATTGTCGAGCTTGCAATACATAAGTGTAAATAATTGTTCTGAGGTTTTCAGATTGGGAATAATTATTTGGAGATGAGCAGCTTTATTGAAAGCCGATTACATATATGATAGGATGGATTCAATGAATTTGACCGTATATAAGCGGCAGGGGGACACAGTATATGTATGACAGAGAATCACTTTTAAATCCTGACGGCATAAATGAGGATAACCTTACATCGGGTTTATCGAATCTTGACGGTAATGAATCGATAAACAAAGCGAATCAGCGTGTGATTGAAACCGAGACGGATGAAATTATAAAAGGAATTTTAAAGGAATTTTCAATATTTTGCAGCCTGCCGCACGGCTCGGGAAACGAAACGGAGTTATCCGAGCTGCTTTGTAAGCGCTTGCAGAATGAAGGCTTTTCAGCGCATATCACCGATACAGGAAATCTTATCTGCGATATACCTGCTGTCAAAGGTATGGAAGAAGCTCCGCTTACAGTGCTTCAAGGACATATGGATATGGTTTGTGCTGTACGTGAAGGCTCCTCCTACGAGCCTTCTACTGATGCTGTAGCGATGAAAATTGCTGTTGACGGCAGCGGCAATCGCATACTTTCTTCCGTAGGAGATTCTTCTCTCGGAGCAGACTGTGGTATGTGCGATGCGGCGGTACTGTGGCTTTTGACCTCACCCGATATAGAGTGTGAGCACGGTCCTCTGCGACTCATATTTACAGTGGAGGAAGAAATCGGATTATTGGGGGCAAAGGAACTCGACAAATCTGTATTCGATAATGTGAAGTACCTTATAAATTTGGACGGCTTTGATGCCGATCGCATAGTTGCCGGATGTTCAGGAGGAAGGCATGAGACATTTACCGGAAAGTGTGAAGCTGAAGCCTTTGAGCCTGAAAATCTGAAAGAGTGGTGCGCATTTGAATTTACGCTTACCGGCTTTAAGGGAGGACATTCCGGTTATGATATTGATAAAGGTCGTGTGAATGCTATAAAGCTTATTGCGGATCTTTTGGCGGATATGTCTGAAAACGGTATGAATTATGTTCTTTCATCTTTCAATGGAGGACTGCAGCACAACACTATTCCCGGTTCGGCATCGGCTGTAGTCGTTTTTAGAAGGCAGGAACTCATAAAATGCCAGCGCAGCATACAACTCCTGATGTATGAGCTTTCCATGAATTATGGAGAATCTGACTGGGGAGGGAGATTCGTATATCACGAGATTGCTCTGCCTCGCAGAGTTTTAACCGAAAAATGCACAAAATCCGTAGTTAGCTTTGTTCACGGTCTTTGTGATGGGGTTTATGCATATACCGATATTGAGAAAGATCGCAATGGAGCATTGGTAGTAGATACTTCTATCAATATAGGAAAAATCTTCTGCAGTGCATCGGCTCCGGCAGGCAGTAAAATAGAAATTCTAATCTTTCTGAGATCATTGTCGGATACATTCGGAGATATCTTATTAAGAATGAACAATGAAGCGGCAAAAGAATGCGGCTTTGAATCCACATCCGTCGATTTTCCCGCATGGCGATTTGACAGCTCATCGCAGCTTTTGAAAACAGCTTGTCGGGCTTATGAGAAAATTACAGGAAAGTCAGCTATAGCAACGGCGGCACATGTAGGTCTGGAGCCTGCCGTATTCACAAAGTCCGCATCCGATTTGGAAATGATAAGTATGGGTGCCGATATACGAAATGCTCATTCTATAAATGAGTCGGTAGAGCTTGTTTCGGTCAGGGAATTTGCATTGACTGTGAGAGAAATTTTGACATGTATAGGAAATGCCTCAATGGAATAAATTCCGTGAGCCATCCGGAGGTTGAGGCTCTTACAATTAATAATATTTATTTTGCAGTCTTATGAAAATATGTGAAAAATCCGATATTTAAAATTGTACGGATAAACATAATATTTGTTGTGTAAGGAGGTTGAGATGAGTCTTTTTAAATCCGGGAAATTGCCGGTAATAGATAGTAATAATGATATTCAAAATATAGAAAACTATTTGGATGCAGTGCTGAATAAGGATTATTCGAAGAAAGCTCCCGAGGTGGAAGATGCGAGATTTTCTTCTCTTATAAATAAACTGGAACAATATGTAGAGTATAATTCAAATCAATATGTGGGTCTTGTTCGTGAAATTAACAATATAATGTATGACGAAACGGAAGCCGCAATCGTACTCGATAAGATTGATGTACGTCATAAAGAAATAAATTCAAATATAGAACAGTTGACATCGCTGGTTGAAAATTTGGCAAATGAAGTTGTTCAAATGGCGGGCATGGTTGCAAAGACGGCTGACGATACGGTTCGAGGCAGTGAAACTATGAATATTACCAGCAGCAGTATGGAACAGGTTTCGGAAGGCAACCGCTCATCCACTGAGAGTCTTGCCGTTATGACGGAGCAAATGAATCATCTTGATCAGTCGACTTCCAATATTGACAGTCTGGCGGATAAAATAGTAAATATTGCAAAGCAGACAAATCTGCTTGCATTGAACGCATCAATTGAAGCGGCACATGCCGGCGAGCTGGGAAAGGGCTTTGCAGTTGTAGCCGAAGAAGTTGCGAAGCTTGCGGAGCAGTCAAGGGATTCCGTTGATGAAATAAACGGACAGCTTTCATCTATTAGGAGCGAGGTTGACGGACTGAGCCAGAAGCTTGCCGTTTTGGATGATACGTTTGTAAAAAATACTGAAACTATAGATAAGACATACAAGCATACTGATGAGATGACGGAGGTTTTTTCAAATATCGGAGATGCGATGAATCAGATTGCACCTATTACTCAGCAGCAGGCGGCGACATTTGAAGAAATGACTGCAAATTTAAAAAATGCATTGTCGGATGTGAATGTTGCGAGTGATGATACTCACGGTTGTAATAAAGAAATTTTCCGTGTGTTGGGCAGAATTACCGATATGAGAAACGAATTTCTTAAGAATCGCATTCGTATCAACTCGGAAGATATTATTGATTTCGCAAAATCGGATCATTTGATGTGGATTCCGAAGATTAATCAGATGATTTGGGGAAATTTGCATCTGGATGCCGAAGTTGCAGGTGATCATAGAAACTGCCGTATGGGTAAATGGTACAACGGTCAGGGTAGAAAAAAATATGGCGATCATCCGATTTATATTGAACTCGGAAATACTCACGAACGTTTCCACAAATGCTGTTCGGATATAATAGTTGCATTCAGAGATAGAGATCAGAATCGTATAGATAGTTTGACTGTAGAAATGGAAAAGCTGTCAAGAGAAGTAATAGACAAGTTGGAGCGCTTAAAATCAATATAAGTATAAAGAAGAAATCTCTTTGCAGAGAGTGAGTTTTATAGGGTAAAGCAGCATATTATATGCTGCTTTATTTGTCAGTATATTCCTTTATTAGAAATATGGAACTGATTTAATGAATATCAAATTGCAGTTGAGATTTCGATAAAATTTGCATGTAATAAAATTTGAATATTGAAAATATGCAGACTTTTCGTTTAAAACTGTATGAAGCGATAAGAAAGCAAGTCGATGATGACCGGTCAGCGTTGAGAAAGGATTAGGTTTATGAAAGTTGTAATAGTAGGAGGGGTCGCAGGGGGTGCAAGTGCAGCTGCGAGAATAAGAAGATTGGATGAAAATGCGGAGATTAAAATATTTGAACGTTCAGGATATGTTTCATATGCAAATTGCGGACTGCCATATTATATAGGGGGAGTTATAACGAATCCCGATGATTTGACATTACAGACACCGCAGGGCTTTTGGGACAGATTCAGAATAGATGTAAAAGTCGGGCATGAGGTTGTTGGAATCAATATTGCTGAAAAGCTTGTAACTGTAAAGGATCTGGAGAATGACAGAATTTTTGAAGAAAGTTATGACAAGCTGCTTTTATCACCCGGAGCACATGCGATCAGACCGAATGTTCCGGGAATTGACAATGAACGGATTTTTTATCTTCGTACCGTTGAGGATACATTTAAGATTAGAGAATATGTGGAGGATTCAAAACCCAAGAAAGCCGTTATAGTAGGCGGAGGATTTATAGGACTTGAGGTTGCTGAAAATCTCAGAGACATAGGTGTGGATGTGACCGTGCTGCAAAGACCTGCTCAGCTTATGAATATTTTGGATTATGATATGGCATCAATGGTACATATGAAGCTTCGATCGAGAGGGATAAATGTCAAATTAAAAGCGGAGGTAACAGGTTTTGAGGAAACAAACGGGAGTGTAAAAATTCTTTTAAAGGGAGATGCTCCGCTGACTGCGGATATAGTATTGATATCGATAGGTGTAAGCCCCGAGTCCGATTTGGCAAAGGAAGCAGGACTGGAAATAGGGTTGAAAGGCTCAATAGTCGTAAATGACAGAATGGAAACTTCAGTCAAGGATGTTTATGCGGTAGGTGACGTCATTCAGGTAAAGCATGCCGTAAGCGGTAAGGATGCGGTGATTTCGCTTGCCGGTCCTGCAAACAAGCAGGGGCGGATAGCAGCTGACAACATATGCGGATATGATAGCCGTTTTAAAGGCTCTATGGCTTCTTCGGTAATTAAATTGTTCGATATAACCGCTGCGTCTACGGGTCTTACAGAAAAGACTGCGGAGCAGGCAGGTTTGGAGTATGACAGAGTTGTGTTGGAACCTATGTCACATGCAATTTATTACCCCGGGGCCGGGAGCATGATAATTAAGGTTGTATTTGAAAAGACGACAGCAAGAATTTTAGGAGCACAGATAGTCGGGTATGAAGGTGTGGACAAACGTATTGATGTACTTGCAACTGCAATATCGGCAAAGATGACTGCACATGAATTAAAAGATTTGGATCTGTCATATGCTCCTCCTTACTCCTCTGCAAAGGATCCTGTGAATATGGCGGGCTTTATGATAGAAAATATCGTTACAGGAAAGATAAAGCAGATTCATTGGAATGAACTTGACAAACTTCCTACGAACGGAAGTGTCAATTTCTTGGATGTAAGAACTCCTCTTGAATATGAAATGGGGCATATAGACGGATTTATTAATATTCCTGTAGATGATTTGCGCAGCCGGCTTGTAGAACTCGATTCTTCCAAGCCGACCTACATCATTTGTCATAGCGGTCTCAGAAGCTATATCGCCTGCAGGATTCTGTCGCAGCGGGGCTTTGACTGCTATAATTTTTCCGGCGGCTACAGCTTTTACAGTACGGTTATGGAGGAGAAGCTTCTTGCAGAACAGTCATATCCGTGCGGAATGGAAAAGTAGCCTCCGTTCTCATAAATACGGCGCCGCCTTTAGCTATACCCGTGTGTAATGAATGATTGACGGCGTCAGATAAGGTAGGCTGACAGAATTTTCATTCGGCAAACTGAGAGTTGTAAAGCTCGGCATAAAAGCCGTTTTGGGCGAGCAGCTCATCATGTTTGCCCTGTTCAATTATATCGCCGTCTTTCATTACAAGTATGAGATCGGCATTTCGTATTGTTGACAGACGATGTGCGATAATAAAGCTTGTTCTGCCCTTTGTAAGTTTATCCATTGCTTCTTGTATATGGTGTTCGGTGCGGGTGTCGACAGAGCTGGTGGCCTCATCAAGTATCATGACTTTGTTATTTGCAAGTATGGCGCGGGCTATTGTGAGCAGCTGGCGTTCACCTTGAGAAATATTGCCCGCCTCCTCATTTATTTCCATGTCATAGCCGCCCGGCAATGTCTGAATAAAGTGATCGGCATTTGCGGCTTTGGCGGCAGCTATAACTTCGTCGTCGTCGGCATCAGGTCTGCCGTAGCGGATATTTTCCATTATGGAGCCTTTAAACAACCATGTTTCCTGAAGCACCATGCCGAAAAGCGTCCTCAGGTCACTGCGTTTGAAGCGTCGGATATCAATTTCATCTATGAGAATAGCTCCGTTATCAACGTCATAGAAGCGCATGAGCAGTTTCACTATAGTGGTTTTTCCGGCACCGGTAGGTCCGACAAGTGCAACAGTTTGACCGTGCTTTATATATGAGGTGAAATTTTTAATTACAGGTTTATCCGCATCATATCCGAAGCTGATATGATCAAATCTCACATCACCGATAACATTTGAAATATCCGCATCCGCATCTATATCAGGAATTTCCTCGTTTTCATTGAGAAATTCAAATACCCTTTCCGCCGCGGCAGCCATGGACTGCAGCATTCCCGAAACTTGAGCCAGCATAGAAATCGGTTGAGTAAGATTTTTTACATATTGTATAAACGCTTGAATATCTCCAATGCTTATAACGTTGCGAAGGGCGAGTATTGAGCCGCTTACGGCGACGCCCACATACCCGAGATTTCCCACAAACATCATTATGGGCATCATAAGGCCGGATAGGAATTGTGCTTTCCATGCAGAACGGTACAGTACATCGTTTGTCCTATTGAAATTTTCTATGGAAGCAGCTTCTCTGTTGAAAGCTTTTACAACATTGTGTCCGCTGAAAATTTCCTCAACCTGCCCGTTTATAATACCGAGAGATTTCTGTTGTTCTTTGAAATGCTTCTGAGAAAATTTTATTATTGTGCCCATGAGAATTGCAGATACGGGAATTACGATTACGGCGATAAGCGTCATCAAAGGACTTATCATAAGCATTACGGCAATTATACCTATGACGGTGGCTATGGAAGTGATTACTTGAGAAATGCTTTGTACAAGTCCCTGACCGAAGGTGTCGACATCGTTGGTTATGCGGGAGAGCACTTCACCGACAGTTCGTGATTCAAAATATTTCATTGGAAGCCGGTTGATCTTTTCAGAAATATCATGGCGCATGCGGAAGCAAATTTTCTGTGTAATATCCGTCATTATCCAGCCTTCGGCAAAAGCGAAAAAAGCGCTGACGAGGTACAATGAAAGTGATGCCAGGAGTATCCAACCTATCTTTACAAAGTTTATGGAGCCTGTTCCGGAGAGTTTTGCCATCAGTCCGGCAAACAGTTCGGTGGTTGCCATTCCCAGAACCTTAGGACCTATTGTGGTAAACAGTGTGCTGAGTAAAGCAAATATTATTACCGTAAAAATAGCAATTTTGTAGACTCCGACATATTGGAGCATTTTTTTGAAAGTTCCTCGAAAATCCTTTGCTTTTTCCATATTTGCAAAAGATGAGGCATGTCCGCCGGAACTGTTCCTGCGAGAGTTTTCATTACTCATTTAACATACCTCCGTTCAAAGCTTCTTCTGATAATTGAGATTCCACAATCTCCGCATATTCAGGACAATTTATAAGCAATTCATTATGAGTTCCCATGCCTGCAATTTTTCCTTTTTCCAAAACTATGATACAGTCACAGGTCATAATCGTACTGACACGTTGTGCGACTATTATGACCGCAGCGTTTGCAGTTTTCTTTGAGAGAGCATGGCGCAGTGCCGCATCTGTTTTAAAGTCCAATGCCGAAAAACTGTCGTCAAAAAGGTAGATCTTAGGGTCTTTTGCGATAGCACGTGCTATCGCAAGTCTTTGACGCTGACCGCCGGAAACATTACTTCCGTCCTGAGCTATGGGACTTTGATATTTTTCAGACTTTTCTTCTATAAAGCTCGAAGCCTGAGCTGTGATGGCAGCTTCTCTCATAGCTTCATCGGATATGGTATCGTCACCGAATTTTAAATTTGACTCAATGCTCCCCGAAAAAAGCACACCTTGTTGCGGGATATACCCTATATTTTTGTGCAGCATGTGCTGGCTGATTTCTCTGATATCGATATCGTCGAGAGTAATTCTGCCTTCCGTTACATCATAAAATCTGAGAATAAGCTGCAGCAGAGTAGATTTGCCGCAGCCGGTACTGCCTATTACGGCGAGAGTTTTCCCCGGCTCGAGTGTAAAGCTGATATCCTCAAGAACCTTGCGGCTTGCGCCGGGATAGCTGAATTGAACGTTTTCAAAGCGAACGATTCCCTTGACCTTTGACAGTTCGGAGTCACGGGGTACTGTCGGCTCGGGAATGCTCGATTCCGTAGCTATAACTTCATCTATCCTTTCTGCGGCAACGCCGGCACGCGGAAGAAATATTGCCATCATAGTAATCATCATAAAGCTCATTACTATCATCATTGCATAGGTGATAAATGCTATCATTTCACCGACTTGCAGATTTCCGGCAGCTATAGCCTTTGAACCTTGCCATACTATACCTACGCTGATGCAGTTCATTATCATCATCATGGCGGGCATCATAAAGGTCATGGCTCTATTGGTAAAAAGTTGAGTGCGCATCAAATCGGTATTCGCTTTTTCAAAGCGCTCAGCTTCGATATTCTGACGGTTAAAAGCTCTTATTACGGGAATTCCGGTAAGAATTTCTCTTGAAATAAGATTCATCCTGTCAACCAGCTCCTGCATTATGCGAAATTTAGGAAGCGCTATTTTCATGAGAATCAGTATAAATGATACGATTGCAATGACTCCGACGGCTATTATCCATGTCATACCGGTGCGGGTTCCGAGTACAAGCGCTATGCCGCCGACTCCGAGTATGGGAGCATATAATACCATACGCAGGAGCATGATCGAAACCATTTGAATTTGTTGTATGTCATTGGTACTTCGTGTGATAAGTGAAGCGGTTGAAAAATGATCGATTTCAGCATTTGAAAAGGTTACTACACGACTGAATATCCTATTTCTCAAATCTCTGCCTATGGCTGCGCCCGTTCGCGCGGAAAAGAGATTGGCAATTACGGAAGCGGTCAGCATCAGAAGAGATAGAAGTATCATGATAAGTCCGGTCTTTTTCAGATAGGACATCTGTATTGCGGCAGTATCGATACCGAGCTCTTTATATTCATTAAGCAGAAATTGCAGAGCCGCTTGCTCTATGAGCGTCGTGTTGCCTGCAAGTTCTGCAAGCTCCGCGTTTGAAAGTTCATTTGAGGAACTGTCCGACTCGTAAAACATACGAGCCATAGGATTTCGTAAAATAGAGTTGAGAGTTTCAACGGTCTCAGTGCTTGCTTCATCTTTTAGCGAGAGCATGGAAGATGAACCGGGAACTTTTATGTATGCGCTCCGGAGCACGGCCTTGTCTTTATTATTAAGCATGGTTTCCAGCTTTTGATAACTTGTCTGAGAAATAAATTCAGGGGCAATATGTTCTATACCGCTTTGAGCTATTCCTATATCCACGATTTGCGATGTATAGCGTGGGAGCGAAAGATCGCAAAAGGCCTGAACTGTAAGCATAAGAATAATAACAGTTACTGCAGCCTTGTGTTCCATAAGATATCTTCCTATTCTTATCATAATATAAGTATACCTCCTTTCTTAATTATAATTATTTTTTCCTGCATTTGTTGTAAAAAACGAATTGAATATAAAGAAACTTTATAGGCGATGTATTCTTATTAAATATGCGTTTGATACAGGGTGGTTGAATACAAATAAACGGCTGCCGCATCTCGACAACCGCTATATATTTATCAGTATCAGTTTCTAAGCTTTGCACGGCTTTTTGCACGAGCTTCCTTGCCGAGTATACTTTTTCGAAGTCTGAGAAAATGAGGTGTAATTTCAAGCAGTTCATCGTCTGCAAGGAATTCTATACACTGCTCAAGGCTCATAATGCGAGGAGGAATCAATCTCAGAGCTTCCTCGCTGCCTGCGGCTCTCATATTTGTCAGGTTCTTTTTCTTACATACATTGACGACAATATCGCCTGCTTTCGGAGCGGCACCCACTATCATTCCTTCATATACAGCCGTACCCGGTTCAACAAATAAAATGCCTCTATCCTGTGCGTTGAACAATCCGTAAGCCGCACATTCGCCGGTTTCAAATGCCACGAGACTACCGTTTGTACGGCGTTCAAGATTTCCTTTATAAGGAGCATATTTTTCAAAGACCGACGACATTATGCCCTCACCCTTTGTATCTGTCATGAATTCATTTCTGTAACCGAAAAGACCTCTGGACGGAACAAGAAATTCAATCTTCATGCGGTTTCCGACAGGAGTCATTCCCAGCATTTCTCCTTTGCGTGAGCCCATTTTTTCAATTACTGAGCCGACAGAGCTTTCAGGAACATCGACGACAAGGCGTTCGAGTGGCTCACATACAACGCCGTCTATTTCCTTGGTAAGAACTCTTGGAGGAGATACGGCAAACTCATAATTTTCACGGCGCATGGTTTCCATAAGAATGGAAAGATGCATTTCGCCTCTTCCGGCAACATTAAAAGCATCTGTTGAATCAGTTTCGGTTATGCGCAGGGAAACATCTTTTAAAGTTTCTTTCATAAGTCTGTCACGCAAATTTCTGGAAGTGACGTATTTTCCGTCTTGTCCTGCGAACGGAGAATCGTTTACACAGAAAGTCATTTCTACCGTAGGCGCTGAAATCTGAACGAAAGGCAGAGGCTCAACACAATCGGTTGAACATATGGTATCGCCGATAGTTATATCGTCTATACCGGAAAGTGCAATTATATTTCCGGCGGTTGCGGAATCAACAGCAACTCTGTCAAGTCCGGAAAATGCATATATATTGGTTGCCTTGGATTTAACGGCTTTACCGTCTTTGTGAAAATTGCAAACGGCTATTTCCTGATTTTGATTGAGCGTTCCCCGTTCAATACGTCCGATAGCTATACGCCCTACGAATTCGTTATAATCTATAGAAGATACAAGCATTTGGAAAGGCTTCTCTATGTCTGCCTGAGGTTCGGGAATATGCTCCAGAATTGCGTCAAACAAAGGTTTAAAATCTGTACCTTTGATATTTGCATCCGTAGAAGCTATGCCTCTCCTTGCAGAGCAGTAAAGTATAGGCGAATCGAGCTGATCTTCAGTGGCATTCAAATCCATAAGAAGCTCCAAAATTTCATCTATGACTTCATCTATACGGCTGTCGGGTCTATCTATCTTATTGACAGCTATTATAACTCGGTGTCCCAGATCCAGAGCCTTGGACAGTACGAAACGAGTTTGAGGCATGGGACCTTCCGCCGCATCGACAAGAAGTATTACACCGTTAACCATTTTTAAGATACGCTCGACTTCTCCACCGAAGTCGGCATGACCCGGAGTGTCTACGATATTTATTTTGACATCGCCGTAGGTTACTGCTGTATTTTTTGCCAATATGGTTATGCCGCGTTCCTTTTCCAAATCGCCCGAATCCATGACACGCTCTACAACTGTTTGATTGTCCCGATATACGCCGCTCTGCTTGAGCAGCTCATCTACCAAAGTTGTTTTTCCGTGGTCTACATGTGCGATAATTGCAACGTTTCTAAGTTTAGGATCTGTCAAATTGATTCCCCCTATTTGCCATGCCGCTGTAACAGTTTTTCGAATATTTACGGGAAGCGGCTTTTTTACAGTATTATGCTTGTTTATAACTGTATTATTATATTGCAGAGAGGGGCAGTGTGCAATTATTTTTTTGTGAGAAAGCCGGGGAGGTATGAATTGCAGGTTTAATTACTGCATCTTTTCGTTAGATTTTTATCTATGTCATTTTCATCCATATATTGTTCTCACTGCTGTATATTTAAAAGCAGAAATCCGATTTTATTCGGGGAAAAGATTCTTAATATAAATAAATTATGATAAAATGAGTTAGAAATGACGAATTCACAAAAATGAGGATTTGAAATAATCAAACGGACTGCCGCCTGATTAATGCCTATAAGCTGTTAATTAAAAGCAGTGACAGTTTATCGATACTATTTTCAAGATTTTATCAGGAAATGCTTAAAGAAATTTTTGCTCATTGCTGAATGAAAACTTTCACCGTAATATATCGGGTTTTTAAACTTCAAGAATAATATAAAATGTGTGTGCTATAAGGGTTGAATGGAAAGGAGTTTTAGAAATGAATGAGAAAGAGCATTTGCCGATGTTAGGAGTAGGACCTTTTTATATGATTACCATAATAGCAATAACGGTGCTGTGTGTTGTACTTTCCGGCTGCGGGATAATAATTAAAATATTCCCTGACATGATGAGGATTCCGTTTTTAATATCAGGGATAATCTGCGTGATGATAGGAATAATTTTATATATAGGAGCGTTTTTTGCGAGAATAGACCTTGGAATTAAAGAAAATAAGCTTGTAATAAATGGGGTATATGCCTTTGTGCGAAATCCTATATATTCAGCAGGGTTATTTTTATGTACAGGAATAATTTTAATTTCAAAAAATCTGTATTTGTTAATTTTACCTTTTGTATTTTGGATTTTTCTAACTATATTAATGAAAAATACGGAGGAGATATGGCTGCGTAATTTGCATGGGGAGGAATATGATGAATATTGCAGGCGTGTAAATCGCTGCATCCCTTGGTTTGCGAGGAAATGAATGTGGTATAATATCCTAAAAATATGAGGATAGGAGATTGCCGACATATGAAATTCTGCACGCTATGTTACATTGAAAAAGACGGAAAGTATTTGATGCTGCACAGGACGAAAAAGGGAAATGATATCAATAAGGATAAGTGGATCGGAGTAGGAGGGCATTTTGAAGCTGAGGAAAGTCCGGAGGATTGTGTGATTCGGGAGGTTTTTGAAGAGACGGGGCTTAGATTAAAATCTATGAAATTCAGAGCTTTGGTGACTTTTATTTCGGGAAACGGGCTTACGGAATATATGTCACTTTTTACATCTGATGATTTTGAAGGAGAACCGAAGGAATGTGATGAAGGGGATTTGGTCTGGATACCGAAGGATGAGATTGAGAAGCTTGAAATTTGGGAAGGCGATAAAATTTTTCTTAGACTTATAGACGATGTGCATCAGCCGTTTTTTTCTTTGAAGCTTGTATATAATGGAAGCGATAGGCTTTTAGAAGCTGTTTTGGACGGGAAGCCGCTGTCATTGAGAAACCGATAAAAACAGATATAATTTAATAAGTTTAGCCAATCACCTTCAAGTATAAAAGAATAGTGAAGGTCATCAAAACCCTCACTCATATATTAAGAATTAGAATTTTCCTTACAGGCAAGGAGGGAAATAAGTGCAAGACAATATATGCAGAATCATAAAAATAAATAATGAAGCTTTATTTGAATTTATATATGAAAATTTCATAAATCATGAAGAAAAGTTGCTTGATTTAGAAACAAAAGTCGGTATAAGCAATCATTTTGATATAAATTGGGATACAGGTGAGTTTATATTTTTAGCACATAACGGTGAAGATGAAGGGGGGAATATTATCCCATTCCCCGAGGATGTAGATATCAAAAAAGTTATGGACAGACTGCCTGATACAACGGATTCTGTTTTGAATTCAGCTAAAAATTATAAGGAATTAACTTTCGATGAATTAAGAAGTTTAAGTAATGATTGAATTTATAAGGAGAAGAACAGGATGGATTTATTAGGGTACATCAGGAAAAATAAAAAACTGAATGTATCACTTATGCATGAGTGCGATATTATGTTTTATGAACATTTTAAAGATGTTGCATTTCAAGAAAATGGTGAAATATATTCCATTCCGTGCAAGGCATTTGCACAGGACGGCAGCGGCGGAGAGTTCGTATATTTGAATGACGGCAGTATAGGCTTTATAGGTAGTGAGGGAGAGGTTGGAAGAATAGCGGAAAGCCTTGAGGAGCTTCTGATATTTTTAATTCATGCAGGAAATATTTTTGACTTTAACTGTAAGCAGATTTACCAAAATCAAGATTTACTGAAAGCATATTGCAACGGATATGTATCAAAAATACGGGAGAACTATCATGCTGAAGATAAGGACTGGGACAATCTTCGTAGTAGTATAGCAAAAGAACTGTCATTTACTTTTTATTCGGATAAACTGGCGGATGTGGCAATGACTTTTTATAAAGCTGCGATAAGAGAGCCTGTGTTTTCCTGCAAATATATCGACGGTGAAGATGAATATATTTGCGATTCCGTCCTTTCCGACAATTTAAGCTTGTGGGTGACGGAACTTACGGGTATGACGAAAGAGGAGAGAAAATAATAAGCAGGAAGCACGGTTCATAGAGCTTAATAAATTAGGATTTGTGGAAGGAATAGTGAAATGTGTAAAGAATGTTACTCTGCGGATAATAGAATAACTCCTTTATTAAACCCATTGGATTGTTTAGAAAATCATACTCAATATATATGCGGTACTTGTGGTAGATGTATTTGTATTGAACGTGATTCAAAAAGAGGTTTGCAAAGATGGAACTTTCCGTTCAAATCATTAGAGATTGCAAAATTATATTTACGTACAGCAGATTACACAGAGAAAAAGGCTTGTGGTATTTATGAGATAGAAAATAACAATGGAAGATTATCTTACAAGATATTTACGGGAAAGGAAGGTTTAGTTTTTTACTTAAAAAAGAATAAAGATAAAAAGTGTAAATTGATGGCACCTATATTCATTGTAAATGAATATATAGAATATCCACATACAGAGGTACGGAAATTGAAGCATGATGAAATTAAACATTACATGAGTGAACGCTAAATCCAAGTTTGCCGAGCTGAATAAAACCAAATACTGAAGATATAGGGCGATAGAAATCAAAAATCTATCGCCTTTTCTTATGCAAAAAATAAAAGGATAGGAGGCGTGAGAAGTGTAATTTAATTATATTTATAATAGGGAAGGAGAAATTGATAATTCTCAAGAAGCTCTCAGGAAAGACATCGAATCATCGAATCTTTGATAAATAAAATTGAAATAAACAAAAATAAAAAAGAAAATGGATAATGGCTCAAGGCTATATAATTCAACATTCCTCTCATTAGAGAGGAGTTGAATTATGGGCTGGACAATTTGAATACGGTCGAGTTTCTTAAATTGCAGCTATTTATGTCGATACATTAACAGAAGAAAGTTTTTTCGGAGTTTGTTTTACGGGGTAATCATAAATGGCAGATAATAATGAAAATTCAACTCGCAATTTGTTTGCTGAGGCGCCGCTTGCGACGGATTCAAGCGGCAACCTGACGCCGGAAGCGATAGCGGCGCTTCTCGCACAGAACAACGAGCCGGAGCAGGAAGCTGCGACTGCTGAAAGCGATGTCGAATTAGAAGCTCCGACAGAAAATTCCGAAACGGAAATCGAAAGCACCTCAGCGCCGCTTGCGACAGATTCAAGCGGTAATCTGACGCCGGAAGCTATAGCGGCGCTTCTTGCACAGAACAGCGAGCCGGAGCAGGAAGCTGCGACTGCTGAAGAAGAAAATATAGAGGACGATTCAGAATCGGAAGCTGTCGATATGGAAGAATCCGAATCGGAATCTGCTTTAACAAATCTCGAAAATTCAGAAGTTTTAGAAGTTGAAACAGCAAGCTCCGACGAGCAAGAAGAAACGATAGAAACTGAATCGGAATCTGTCGAAATTGAAAGCTCGGACAAACAACTTGAAGCTGCCAAGCCGGAATCGTTCGAAGTTGAACCTGAGCAGGAAACTGCAATTGCTGAAAGTGATTCCGAATTAGAAGCTCCGACAGGAAATTCCGAAACGGAAATCGAAAGCACCTCAGCGCCGCTTGCGACGGACTCAAGCGGTAACCTGACGCCGGAAGCGATAGCGGCGCTTCTCGCACAGAACAACGAGCCGGAGCAGGAAGCTGCGACTGCTGAAAGCGATGTCGAATTAGAA
>JBQNCA010000009.1:0-58997 GCA_052169645.1 Anaerovoracaceae bacterium | reverse complement strand
ACGCTGAAATCATGAAGGCTGCAAATAATTGAGCAAGTTAAAAACCCTCATCGGCTATGCCGATGAGGGGAAATCCTTTAGATTGACTATAACAAATAAAGAAGCTTATCAAAGGAGTATTTAATGAAAAAGAAATCAATAGCGTGGCTGCTTTTGTTGACTATGCTGTTTACGCTTGCACCTGCATCCTTATCGGCAAGTGCAGCGGATATGTATGTGGCTGATACCGCTGCCGGCAGGCATTTGGAACAGCAGCTCGCAAGCGGAGGATTAAATCACGGTAAATTGAGCGTTATAGTTGCGCTTGATGATGAGTGGATGAAAACCAATAAAGATTTGAACTCCGTACCTCTTACAGAGCGCAGAGACTATGACCGAATGAAGCAGCAGATAGATTATTCTTCGGCTGCACGAAAGGTTTTCAAAGAGATTGCAAAGAAAGAAAATATAGAACTCGATGTAACGCAAACATACGATATAGCTTTTTCGGGACTTGCACTCGACACTACTGTTGCGGATGCTCGCAGAATTGCGGAACTGCCTTGCGTAAAGGACATTGAAGTATCGCTTACATTCAAAGCTCCGGTTTTGGAGAAGGTAAATAATCTGAATTTATCAGATGCAGGTTCAAATGAAATGATAAAAGCTGAGAATGCGTGGAATAAGCAGTATTCCGGGCAGGGACAGCTGATAGCCATAATAGATTCCGGCTGCGATCCGAATCACCCTGCGCTTCAAAATATAGACGGTGAAAGCCTTAAATATTCAAGCAGCAATGAAATAGATGACAGGATAAAAAATCTCGGGATTATGAAAGGAAAATATTTTTCAAAAAAAATTCCTTTCGGATTCAACTATGTTAATAAGAACAGCCATATCAAGGAAGCCGATGCTTACTCCCACGGCATGCATGTAGCGGGAATAGTAGCTGCAAACAGCCCGGAATTGAAAGGCGTAACGCCCAATGCACAGGTTGCGGTAATGAGGGTGTTCGGTGACAGCCTTTGGGGAGGCGGAACTTCTTCCGCTATATACAATAAGGCGATTGATGATGCCGTAAAACTCGGCTGTGACAGCATAAACATGAGCCTCGGTGCACCTGCAGGTGCAGTCAGAGATATTGACGTACAGGAAACTATGATGCTCAAAAATGCACAGCAGATGGGTATTATAATAGCTATGGCTGCGGGCAACGAATCTTTCTCCGGAAAGGGTGCCGTAGAAAATCCGAGTGCGGAAAATCCTGATTACGGTATATTGTCGGCTCCTGCGGTTTCACCTTATTCAATGGCGGTTGCTTCTATTGAAAATAAGACCGTTGCTTCAAAAGGAATAAATATTGAAGGAATAGAAGGAAAAACGCTTAAATTTGTAGATTCCGGTATAGGTAAACATTCAGAAGAGTTTGTATATATCAAAGACTGCGGGTACGGACATCCGGATGAAATTCCTGAGGTCAGGAAAGAGGATAAGGTATATGCGCTTATGCAGCGTGGAGAACGTTCCAATCAGGAAATCCTTAATTTCATAGATAAGGTCAGAAATGCGGATAATAAGGGATATATCGGTGTTATTGTCTATGATAATGAAAAGGACGTACCTCTTTTCAAGATGGAAACACCTCAGGCAAAGATTCCGAGCGCATTAATATCGAATGAGGACGGACTTTTCTTAAAGGCAAATATTGATAAGAAAATCAAGTTTTCTGAAAAATATGTGTTCGGAAGTAATAAGAATGCAGGAAAGATGTCTTACTTTTCAAGCTGGGGCTTGACACCTGAAGGAAATCTCAAGCCTGATATAACAGCTCCGGGCGGACATATTTTCTCTACCTTAAACAGCGGTACATTCGGAGACATGAGCGGTACATCCATGGCATCTCCGCATGTGGCTGCAGGTATAGCAGTTGTAAAACAGCGTGTAGAGCGTGAATTTAACAATGAAATCAAAGGTGAGGAAAAATATCGTCTGGTAAAGAATCTCCTTATGAGTTCTGCAGAGCCGTGCTCCGATTCGGAATCAAAATTGTATTGTTCTCCTCGTCAGCAGGGTGCAGGCGTCATGAACCTTGATGCGGCAGTCAGAACACCTGCAGTATTTGAAGGAACCAACGGTATTGCAAGCATAAATCTCGGAAATGTAAGTGACGGGAAAGTTACCGTCAAGGGGAAAATTCGTAATCTCAAGGATAGGAAATTAACCTATACCTTGAAGGGCGTACTCAATACGGATAAGGTTGAAAACGGAAAGGTTCTCCTTAAACCGAGACACCTGGCTGACAGTGAAAAGCAGACTGTAACGATAGAGGCGGGACAGACTGTGAATTTTACGGTTACCATGGAAGTTCCTTCGGACTTTGATCCTCAAAAGGAAATGAAAAACGGATTCTTTGTAGAAGGATTTATATTTGCAGAGCCTGATAACGCTACGGATCCTGAGATCTCAATTCCTTATGTAGGTTTTTGCGGAAATTTCCAGAAGCTCAATGTAATTGAAAAGCCGATTTATGATTTTGAAGGTGACGAAAGACCTTATTACTACGATATGGGTAAAACCTATAAAGGAACTTATTTTACACATCTCGGAGGTATAGTTGATAATAAAGAGGTTGTTTTAGGTGAAAATATGAATTCCACTCATGACAACCCGATTTTCAAAAAAGAGCATATAGCTTTCTCACCGGACAATGACGGAAATACGGATAAAGCGGTATTTTACGGTAATTTCTTGAGAAATTACCAAGCTTTCAAGATGACGGTTACGGATGCCGAGGGCAATAAGCTGAAAGTATTGGAAGTTCCCGGAGATTCGGGAAAGAAAAATTACTATCTTGATCCGGGTCGTTATTCCGTACCTTATGCCAATATGATTCAAACAAAGAAATCATGGGCTTGGGACGGCAGCAATATGCAGGGAAATCAGGTTCAGGAAGGCACCTACTACATGAGTGTTGCGGCAAAGGCTGAAAACAGCAATGAATACGGCAACGAAATAAAGATGCCGATCGTGGTGGACAGAACTTTCCCTCGTGTAATGAAGGCTTATTTTGAAGGTGAAAATCAAAATACATATGTCGTTGATACCATTAAGGAAGAAGGCGGTTCCGGTATAAACGCCGTATATATAAAAAATGAAGCAGGTGACATGCTAAAGCCTGAAATCAGGAATGACAAATATTATTTCGATCTGACAAATGTTGATAAGCCGACATCCGCACTTGTAGTTTGTGACTATGCTTACAACAAGATTGAACTTCCTATGACAAGTGCCGAGCGCACAGGCGATGAACTCACTGTAAGGGTTCAGGGCAGAACTTCGGGAGAAGCTGTACCGAGCAGTGCTTTCAGCTGGCTGGTGGAAAATGAGGACGGAATAAGACAGGATCCGTTCAATATGACACCGGGAAATTATAAGCTCGTAATAGACAGGGTCGATCCGGGATACAAGCTTGTAGGAAAGAAGAGTATTGATTTTGAAGTTAAACCGGATATGACTGAAACGGTTATAAACGTCGATTTTGAAAAATTAGCAACCAGAACCATCACACTTTCTGTAAGCAATCCGTTTGATGCACCTGTGGCTTTTACCGCTGTAGATAAGTTGACAGGCAGAGAATTTGCGATTACAAAGGTCGATGATATGCATTATGAAGCTCTCGTACCTGTCGGTAACTTCAAGATTCGTGTTGACGGCATAGATGATGATTCCATAGTTGTATTCCCTAACGGAGATGAAATTGAAATATTGGAAGAGCATGTAACAAATATTGTTCAAATTAATATTTCAAAGAAGGAAGAAACTGAAGTTACATTTAAGCTGCACAGAGAAGATTATAAAGGTCCTGTAACCTTGAAGCTGACAGGTGTGGACATTTTAAAGACTGAACAGACGGTGGATTTCGCATCGGATGAAAACAGCAAAACTGTCACTTTGTACGGCATCAGATCTGTCATCAGCGGCATAAACTTTGACAGTCCTTACTATTCAGTCAGGAATAATACTGAGTGGAACGGTGTAAAAAAGACCTGCTCGGTAAGGATTCAAAAGAACAATGAAGCGGATCCGAATTTTATTGACAAATCCAAGCTCATAAAGCTTATTGAAAAGGCTGAGGCTATAAAGGCGGTACTCAATGAGGAATATGAGTATGATGAGATGGCATTCAAATATTTGGAATTGATAATTGAGGGTGCATATGTAGTCGTAAATGACGATAAGGCTTCACAGGATAGCATAAACGGTACATATAGGAACCTTAAGCTCGCAATAGATCGTCTTGTAAAGAAGGGAGAAGATCCTTTAAAGAACGTCAGAGCAAATTTACAGGAAGTAATCGATCATGCAAACAGCCTGAACAAGTCGGACTATGAAAAATCCACATGGGATAAGGTTGAAAAAGTTCTCACAGAGGTAAGCCTGGTTGTGACCGTGAGCAAGAACAAAAATGAACTTGAAAGAGCTCAAAAACAGCTCGAAAGAGTTCTCGGAGAACTTAAGCGTATTGACGGGAAGCCGCTTATAGATAAAAGCAGGCTCAAGGCTGCCATAGATAAATTTAAAAATCTTGATAAGTCGAAATACGATACGACATCTGATGTTTGGATAAACCTTGAATATATAGTGGAAGATGCCGAGGATATTTATGAAAAAGGATTCCCGAGCGAAAAATCTATGAATGCCGCTATAGAACGTATAGAAGAGGGGTTGAAAATCCTTAATTCGGGATCTGCAGATCCCGAATTGCCGGATCCTTCTTTGCAGATAAGTAAGGACAAGGCAAATCTGCGTGTTGCAGCGGGATATGCAAAGACTCTCGAAAAGGGTAAATTCAAACGAGGCTGGACGAAATTCGAATCAGCTCTCGAAGCTGCCGAAAATGCGCTCAAATCGGATAATGAAAGCGAAATTAAAACGGCTCTCAATAAACTTGATACGGCAATGTCGGGGCTTTATGCCAAAAAAGATATAGATGAAGCCTTGACTGGTCGCTATAATCAGGTTGAAGAGATGATAAAGCTGAATGTTTCTTCCAAAGATGCGGTATTGTTGGCATCTCTCAGAAAAGCTTATAATGAGCTTCCGGCAGAGGATAAGGAACTGGTATTCAGCATTGCAAAGCTTGATGCGGCGGAAAAAGCTCTTAAGAAAGCATAGATATAAGAGATACTCGGTATAAATATCTCGTAAGCAATTAATAGGATTATAAATATATACAGAGCCCTTGCCTGTGGCGGGGACTCTGTATATTGACGTAAAATATAAGGAGAAAATCTGATGAACAGAAACATTAAAAAAATCGCAGCGTTAGCTGTGGCACTTGCTGTAATGGCTACGCCGTACACGGCATTTGCAGATACGGTGTATTCGATTCCGGTAAGCATGAATAAGGTGTCCGATCCGTCAAAGCCTTCTGTAGCGAGCAGTGCAATTTCACCTGAAGCCGAAGCTTTGGTAAAGGATAACGGTGAAACCTCTTATACCGTATATCTGCGTAAGATAAATATGCAGAATATGGACGGACAGGTTACAAATATGTTTAATCTGAGCGGCGATACAAAGACCGAGGTTCAGATCACGGACAGCGGAAAGGTTGATTATCCTAAGAAAGCGATTTTGGAGACTAAGCAGAACAAGCCTGCCGATGTAAAAATTGCTGTTTGGGTAGATGCTATGGACAAGTTAATGGGCGGAAAACCCGGTGCAGGAGAAGCGGACGCTTTGATGCATTTTGACTGGGCGGCAGCAAAGGAAAAGGCTGCAGAGCCGACAACGAATGTTTCTACATCAAAGCCTCAGGGAACGGATCCTATACAGGTATTTATGGACGGTGTGAAGATGAGCTTTGATTCCAATCCTATAATTGATAACGGCAGAACCTATGTGCCGGTTCGTGCAATCTTTGAAAAGTTAGGTGCGGAGGTTTCATGGAATGAAGCTGAAAGAGCTGTAAATTCTAAGCTGGGTGAGCATACTATGAAGCTCGTTATAGGCAGCAAGCAGGCAACAGTTGACGGAAAGTCCGTTGAGCTGGATGCGCCTGCTCGTATAGAAAAAGGCAGAACTCTCGTACCGCTGCGTTTCATAAGTGAAAATCTCGGTAAGAAGGTAAGCTATGAAAGAGTTGGGAATATCAGTGTTATAGATATTCGTGGATAGTATTTTAAATTAATAGCGGCAATTAAAAGTGCCTATGCATATGAGCTGAGGAGACGCTTTCACTCTGATTTCCGGCAGCGATAACGAGGATTCTCAGAAGAAATCAAAGTCGAGTATCGAAAGGAAATCGAAGGTCTTTCGCAACATATGCATAGGCGTAATTATTAAAGATTTTAATGCTGATAATAGTGTTTGTAGAAATATAATGTATTAAAAGTGCCCATGCACATAAGCTAAGGACACGCTCCCGCTCTGATTTGCGGTAGCGGTACGAGGCTTTTTTAAAATGAGTCGATGTAACTTGCAGCCGCCAATGCTGCTATAGCACCGTCCGAGGCGGCTGTTGCAAGCTGTCGCACAGTTTTTGTACGGCAGTCTCCGGCGGTAAATATACCTGAGGTATCGGTGAGACAGCTCTCACCGGCTTTTATATATCCCTTTTCATCCAATTTTACCAAATTTGAAAATGCTTCATTATCGGGAGCCTGTCCTATGGCGACAAACAGTCCGGAAACCTCCAAGGTGCGAACATAACCTGTAAAGGTATCTGTGATCTCTATGGATGTGAGACCGTTTTCATCCGCATTGAGCTTTGTAACGGTGGAGTTGAGTACAAATTCCACATTGGGTTTTTCTTTAAGCCGTGTCACCTCTTTTTCGTCTGCACGGAAAGCGTCACGTCTGTGAATGACATACACCTTGCTGCAATAATTGGAAAGGAATTGAGCATCTTCGAGAGCGGTATTGCCTCCGCCGTTTACGGCGACTGCCTGATTTCTGAAAAACATGCCGTCACAGGTAGCACAGTAGGAAATGCCTTTTCCCACAAGCTCTTCTTCTTTATCTATGCCCAGATGCCTGTTCTTTGCTCCTGTGGCAAGAATAACGGCTTTGGCTTCATAGTTGTTGCTGCCGGTAGTTACAATTTTTACCGTGCCCTTGAAATCATCGCCGTTCGAAGGAGATCTTTCTTCTACCGATATTACATTTTCAAATTTTACCTCAGCACCCAAATCCTTTGCCTGATTGTAAAGCCCTGTTGCAAATTCAAATCCCGAAATATGAGCTATGCCGGGGTAGTTCTCTATATCGGGCGTATTTATAATTTGTCCTCCATAGGCGGAAGCTTCAAGTATGAGAGCCGTTTTTCCCGCTCTTACCGCATATATACCGGCGGAAAGTCCGGCTGTACCTGCACCGACTATTATAATATCATACATTTTTTTGTCCTCTATTATCCTTTCTACATATAAAAATTATTCAAAAACAGAATGTTATATTCCCCTAAAAAATCATGAAGGAATATATTGGAAATCTGTTGCAAATGCGAAGCTTGACGCTTATGCAAAACGAAATCCGAGCTATATATTTCTTACATATTTATTCTATATACCCACTTAAAATAATGTCAATATAAAACTGCATAATTTTCAATCAATTAAAAAGGTATACAAAAATTGAATAATTAATGTTAAAATGTTACCGTACGTAATAATAAACCGCTAAAGCTGTTCGGATGAGAGTACGGCGTTATCCGACGGAAAGGCTGCGCTGCCGAAAAAGTTTATCGGCGGTGCAAAGCATATAGGTGAATATGGAGTGCATGAAAACGAAAAAGAAAAAAAAATCCGTTATTTCAAAGAATCGTGTTAAAGGCTTTATACTTCGTGTTGCGGTCTGTTTATTTGCAACAGTGCTTATGCTTTCGAGCAGCATTGTATCAGCTTCAGCCGCAGAGTCCGGTACGCAGACAGGTGCGGCGGAAGTTTCTACCGTCATGATACAGCCGGTCGAAGCAGATAAAGTCCTGACAGATAAGACAGTTATTTCGGGTATGAATGTACAGCTTGAAAATCCCGTATCTTCGGCAAATACGGAGACAGCAGTTGTTACAACGATACCTTTGACAGCGGTGCCTGCAGCACCGACTCCCGCACCGGCGGTAAAGACTGCGCCGGTATATGTTTATAATTTATCCGAATATGATAAGAAACTTCTCTTGCAGGTAGGAATGGCTGAAGCAGGGAATCAGGGCGCTGACGGTATAGGTCTTGTAATGCAGACAGTAATGAACAGACTTTATCAGGATCCGGGAAATAAGTTCCCGAACAGTGTACACGGTATAATATACGCCCCGAATCAGTACACCACCAATAAAGTATACAACCCCAATAAGGACTGTTACGCTGCATTGGAATATCTGATGCAAGGTAGATATGTAGCATGGTCAAAGGGTGCTGTTGCGTTTGCAGCTTTAAAAGGGGGTAAATGGCACGATAAAAACTTAAAGCATTTGTTTACTTACAAGGGTCATAAATTTTATAAATTTAAATAATTTTGATAAAATAGCTGTCGCAGTGCGACAGCTATTTGAAATTTCAAATCAAATAGTATATTATCAGAGGGTGACGCAGGCTGCGTTGACTTTTTATTTATGTAAATACGATTATGTACATCGGAAATTTGAAGCTGCAAATTTATGAATAATAATTTCCGGCATCTGATATGTTCGGAATATATTTATGCAATTAAAATCAGGTGCAATGTAATCAAGGAGAAAATATGGGATTGGTAGATACAGAAAAGATAGGAAATAAAAAAGCGACTCCGTCTATGGACGAATGGCTGAAGACTGCAAAGGCGGATGCCTGTGCTCCCGAGGTGGGAATGTATCTCACTCACAACGGAGTTGTCAGGGAATCTGCAAGGGCAAAGATAAGAGACGGAAAATCGAATACCGAGCCTGTTGTCGGCATGGAATTTTCATATGATAAAGACGGCGTCGAAGCTGCTATATCTGAAACATTAAAAATGGACGGCATCTTTTATATCAGAGTGTGGCTAAACGAAGGTATTCTTGAATTGGGCGATGATATAATGTATGTCCTGATAGGCGGCGATATGAGACCTCATGTTATAGATGCACTTCAGACTCTCGTTGGAAATATAAAGACAAATCATGTAACGGAAAAGGAGCTTTATTAAGCTGATATCGTTTTGTTCGCAGGCGGAAAGGAAAATTATTAAATGGGCGGTTTTTTTGCAGCAGCCTTGAAAGAGGATTGCATTTTTGATTTATATTACGGAACTGATTACCATTCTCATTTGGGCACCAGACGTGCAGGGCTTGCCGTATACGGTGACGACGGATTCAACAGAATAATACACAATATTGAAAATTCACCGTTCAGAACAAAGTTCGGAAATGATGTGTTGACAATGAAGGGAAATCTCGGTATAGGCTGCATATCCGACTATGATCCGCAGCCGCTGATTGTAAGGTCACATCATGGAACTTATGCGATTACTACTGTAGGACGAATAAATAATGAAGAAGCGCTGCTCAAGAATATATTCGGTGATTCCGGATCACATTTTTTAGAGATGAGCGGAGGAGAAATCAATAAGACGGAGTTGGTGGCTGCACTTATAAATCAGAGAGATAATCTTATAGAAGGTATCCGTTATGCACAGGAACAGATAGAAGGTTCAATGTCCATGATGCTTCTTACTCCCAAGGGCATTTTCTGTGCCAGAGACAGACTCGGAAGAACTCCGCTGCTCATAGGGCAAAAGCAGGAAGGCTACTGTGCAACTCTTGAATCGTTTGCTTATTCCAAATTGGAATATCAGGATTTTAAGGAACTGGGACCGGGAGAAACAGTCGTTATAACTCCCGACGGCTGCGAAATTTTGGCTAAGCCGGGCAGTGAGATGCGCATATGCACATTTATGTGGACTTATTACGGATATACGCCTTCACATTATGAGGGAACCACGGTTGAGAGTATGCGCTACAACTGTGGTAAATATATGGCTCAGAGGGATTGGGTTACCTCCGATGATGCCGATACGGTGGCAGGTGTACCCGACAGCGGTATAGCTCATGCAATCGGCTATTCCAATGAGTCGGGGCTGCCGTATTCACGACCTTTTATAAAATATACGCCGACTTGGCCGAGATCATTTATGCCGACCGTTCAGACAAAGAGAAATCTCATTGCAAAGATGAAGCTCATCCCTGTAAGGGATCTTATAGAAGGGAAAAGTCTGCTTCTCATAGACGATTCCATAGTGAGAGGAACTCAACTCAGAGAGACGGTAGAGTTTCTTTATGAAAGCAATGCAAATGAAGTCCATGTAAGACCTGCTTGTCCTCCTATCATGTACGGCTGCAAGTATCTGAATTTTTCAAGAGCGACTTCGGATTTGGAGCTTATTGCAAGGCGTATTATAGCCAAGGAAGAAGGAGATAAGGTCGACAGCAAGATTTTGGCGGAATATGCGGATCCCGATTCCGAGCGTTATAAAAACATGATTTCAAAAATGTCGGACATGATGCATTTTACGTCATTGAATTTCAACAGACTTGATGATCTGGTAAAGGCAACGGGGCTTGAGTGCAACCGTCTATGTACATATTGTTGGGACGGAAGAGAATAGAAATAAAATATTTTTCGGATAATGAAAAAGCTGTCAAATTTTGCAATTTGACAGCTTTTGTGAGTTATGTGATAAAAAGTGTGTGGTTAATACCAATAAATAATTTTGCTTTTGCGTGTTATAGAGTTATAGGACAAAAGTGAATGTGAGCAATCTCGATAACGGTTAAATTGCCGCTCGCCGGAATTTGCAACAGTATCGGTAAAGCTGTATATTATTGCACATCAATGATCATATCCTGCAAGCTCTTTTTTTGCAGTTCCTTGTTGAATATTCCTTGAATACGTGCAAGCTCTTTATGCATACCGCAAGGTTTTTCACTGCTGTTCAACGGACATGTGTAGTTCGGTTTCAAGCACTCGGTGATAAAAGCATTAGGTTCAATTATGGAATATATTTCGAAGAAAGTAATTTCCGACAAACTTTTATTGAGCATATAACCGCCGCTTTGTCCCCTTATACTGGATATAAGACCGCCTTTTTCAAGCTTCCTTGCCACTTTGTAGGCGATGGAAACGGTCATGTGCTCTTTACCTACTATGGAGCTGACACCTGTCGGTTCTGCAACCTTTAAACTGCGTAGAATACGTAGAGCATAATCGAATTCTCTGGTAAATAGCATAGGATTTCCCTTCATAAATTTATATTAAAAAAGAATAACAATCCGTTATGGAATAACGAATTGTATACTGATTTTTTAATATTGTAACACATTAAAATGGAGAAATTCAAGAAAACATTTGTGATTTTACCAAAAAAGTAAAGTATATCTGAACATTAAAAATACTGCAATTCGGGGATTGTTATTTATTTTAATTCACATATATTGAAAATTTAGTCATATAGTGAATACAATAAGCGAATTTTCTTGACGGCAGAATTATAATTTGATAAACTTTCTTCAAGTTTAAGGGAGTAGCTTGCGCAAATAAATATTGCGTAATTTGTTTTCGTCAATACGGGAAATTTACGATTTCAACACGAGTGAAAGCTATGTAGCAATTAATAGTTCTTTATAGGAATCAGTTTCCCCGGAGCATATTGTAAGAAGCGAGACTTTTACTGTTTCTTTTTGATGCAGTAGAAGTCTTTTTATGTATCTTACAAAAAACGTCATATAAGTGATAGTATTTTATATAAAGGAGAAAATATGGTTGTTTTATTAAATGTTTTGATTTTGATTCTGGGCTTTACGGCTCTGATCAAGGGTGCGGACATATTTGTTGACGGAAGTTCCGGATTGGCAAGAACCTTTAATGTGCCGAGCGTGATTATCGGTTTGACTATAGTTGCGATGGGAACAAGCGCTCCCGAACTTGCAGTAAGCACGTCTGCAGCGATTCAAGGAGCAAATGAAATCGCTCTAAGCAATGTTGTAGGGTCAAATGCTTTCAATTTACTCATGGTTTTGGGTATATGTGCAATGATAAAAAGCATGAAGGTTGATGCTACAATTATAAAAAGAGATTATCCTTTCTCTATAGGAATAACTGCGTTGTTGTTAGTTTTTACCGGAGGAAGCGCTATTATATCGGGGAAGCTGCTCAATACCGGAATGGAAGCCGATGTCGGAATAGTCAGCAGGTTTTCCGCCATAGCGTTGCTGGTTATTTTTATAAGCTATATACTCTATCTCATATGGAATGCAAAAAAGCATCCGGCGGACGAAGAAGCTTTGCCTGTGATGCCTATATGGAAAAGCCTGATTTTTATAATTATAGGGTCGGCTTGTATAGTAGGCGGGGGACAAGCCGTAGTGTTCGGGGCAAAAGAAATTGCAAGAATTGCGGGTATGTCGGAAACTCTTATCGGGCTGACAATAGTAGCGATCGGAACTTCGCTGCCGGAACTTGTCACTTCCGTTGTCGCTTCAAGAAAGGGTGAAAACGGCATGGCTGTCGGGAATGTGGTAGGCTCAAATATTTTCAATATTCTTTTTATACTGGGAGCATCGGCAGCTATACGTCCTATAGCGGTTAATATGGCTTCAGTTTATGATTTGATAATATTGCTCGGTGTAACTCTTCTCGTATGTTTGCTGATCGGTCGTTCCGGAAACCTGACAAGAAGAGAAGGACTGTTGATGATTATTGTATATATTGTTTACATGCTGTTTGCAGCATTGAGATAACGCATTTCAGCAAACATATATTGGAGATATAAAAATGTCCGAAAATAAATATTACGATATAGGCGTAAATCTTTTCAGTAGTCAGTTTCATGAGCCGGAAACCGTATTGGAGGAAGCTGCTGCAGAGGGAATATTATGCATACTTACAGGCTCGGATATAAAAGAAGATCGCCTTGTAAATGAATTTATTAAAACTCATGATGCTTACGGAACAGCCGGCATACATCCTCATGGAGCTGATGCCGCAAATGATAACCTGATGACTGAAATAGAGAATATAATAAGGAATAATAAAAAAATTGTTGCCGTGGGTGAATGCGGTCTCGATTACAATAGGATGTTTTCTACTGTCGATAATCAGATATCTTGTCTTAAAGCTCATATAAAATTGGCGGAAAAGCTTGGAATGCCGATGTTTCTTCACGAGCGGGATGCATCAAATGACATGATTCAAATTTTTAAGGAACATGAAAATCTTTGCAGTAAATCCGTAATACATTGTTTTACAGGAGACAGAAAGACTGTTAAAAATTATTTGGAAATGGGATTTTATATAGGGATTACAGGATGGATTTGTGACGACGGGCGAGCCGACGCACTGAGAAATGCTGTAGCAAGTATTCCTCCGGAAAGAATTTTGCTTGAAACGGATGCACCTTATTTAGTACCTAAAAATGTTAAAGGTCTTGGACGTGTAAATCATCCCAAGAATATAAAGTATGTGTCGAAGACGCTTGCCGAATATATGGAAATTGAAGAGTCCGAGCTGATTAAGCATGCTGCGGAAAATACCTGCAGATTGTTCAATATTTAGAAATATACATAATTCACATAATGCATCAATTTTTTAAAATACCATAGCTTTTTGATAAAGTAAGGTGGAATGTAAATTTTGGAATCGGTTATATTGTGAAAGTCCCGCATAAAATTTGAATTAAATCGGAGTGGACTTGAAATATAATTTTGCTGTCATAATCATGTGAGCCGATAGTAGTGTAATTTCCCGATAAAATAAGAGCTGTCGGGACTTTGAACTTGCAGCGAAGTATATTGATGATTATAATAGTTTTATAAAGGACGACGGATATAGCAAATTAGCTGTTGAGATAAGACGGCTTAACTGCAGATGAGGAGGTTATTATGAAAGCACATAGATTTTTTGCATGGGCGGCTGTTGTATGTTTTGCAGCAGCGATGATAACAGGTTATAAGAGAGTTTAAGTTTAATCCTGTATCAAATATCAGCAACATAAAAAGGACGATTTGTCGGTTTTAAATGTGGCGACCCGAAAAGTCGGATCAAAAATCTAACGATTGGATGTCGGTAAGATTATTGACATATATCCGAAATATGTGTTATTATTGACATATGTCAATAATAACACATATTTTTTTGTTGAAAGGAGCATATATAATGAAGATAGCGGTTACATACGAGGACGGAAATATATATCAGCACTTCGGACATACCTCGCAGTTTAAACTGTATGAAATAGATGATGAAAAGATCATCAGTTCAGAGATTGTCAGTACAGGTGATAAAGGTCACGGTGCGCTTGCAGGGTTGCTCGGCTCGTTCGGAGCGAATGCTCTCATATGCGGCGGCATAGGCGGAGGGGCACAACAGGCGTTGGCTTCGGCAGGCATACAGCTCTATGGCGGCTGTGAGGGCGATGCGGATGAAGCAGTGAAAGCTTTTATAAAAGGTGAACTCGGATATAATGCGGACGTAAGCTGTGATCATCACGATCATCATGACGAAAATCACAGCTGCGGCAACCACACATGTCATTAAGAATCCTCCTGATGACATATATAGGGCGACTGCAACCAGCCATTGCAGTCGCCCTGCTTTTTTTGTAATAATTCATAAGCATTTAATTGTATACATTAAAAAATATAATGTAAAAAATTTTACACTGAAATTTATAAATAAAAGAAAATATAGAGACTAATGTAAAAATATAGGTTAAATAATTTTTTTTGAAAAAATTTTTCGACCGGATAAAACGTGAGCTTTACAATAATGTAAAGTAAATACAAAAAATACTAAAATATTACAATGAAGAGAACTGCTGTTTTTGAGTGCTTCTGCGTTAATAAAGTTCTTATGAGTATTATAAATATCGAAAAATGTAAAATAATTTACATGGTTTTGAATATAAAAATGGTAATTTTATCGTTCTTGATTTAAAAAATAAAAGTTTATATAATATATTTCAGATATATTGGTTTATATATATTTTAGTTTATTATCTTAGCATGATATATAATGATTACATGATATTGATGTATATATATAATATGGTAATAATAAAATCATATTAGAGCGTTTATATTTAATATATGCAGAAAACAGTAAATTTCACAGTTGCAATGCATCGACATTCAGATTTGAATTTTTATAAAGTTTATATAACGACAGTTTAAATATCCGGATGTAAATTTGAGGAGATTAACATGAAGAAAGTGAAAAAAATATGGATAATACTGTTATGTACGGTACTGATATATGCATTTCCGACGACGGCGGCGGCATCCGACAGCTACACTTTTTCTTTAACGTCGAACGGAAGCCGGAATATAAAAATTAAAGCCGGAGAAAGCTTTCCTGTAAAAATTGAGCTTTCAAAGGGCGATACAGGGGAAAATTTTATTATGCATGCCGCCTCTTATACCTTCAAGTACAGCAAGCTTTATTTTGATATGGATACGTCAAACATAGAATTTGATAATCAGGGCGATAACGGCATCATATATACGAGGAAAGCGGATCCCAAATGGGAAGATTGGGAAGATATCACAATCTCCGTAATATCCTCCGATGTGGAAGGAATGAATTGGAACAGTCCGTCGGAGCTTATAAGCCTCAACATGACTGCGAAAAAAGCAGGAGTGAGCACCGTCATATGCACTTCGTCAGCCATGTCCGATAAAGCCGGCAATGCACTCGAATCGGAGCATAACAATCTCCAGGTCACGGTTATACCGGAGAGCGGGACTTCAAACAATTCGGGCGGAGGCGGCACATCTCAAGGCGGAAATAATTCAGGAAATCAGGGCGGCGGTAACGGAAGCGGTCAAGGCGGCGGTAATTCAACAAATCAGAATACCGCCCCACCGGAAGTCGATAAGAATATTTCGAATATCGAAAATCCCGACAATATAAATAATCCCGTAAAAACCGATACTCCGAAAAAAATAATATTTTCAGATGTTCGTTCGAGCGATTGGTACGCCGATGCTGCGACTTATGTGAGCGGCAAGGGCTATTTTAACGGACTGCCCGGAAATATATTCGGAGCGGATATTAATATGACCCGTGCAATGTTTGTGACCGTTATAGGCAGAATCGAGGGGATCAATGCAGGTGAATTTTCAGGCAGCGACTTTACGGATGTTGCCGATGGCAGCTGGCATGCTCCGTATGTGAAGTGGGCGGCGCAAAACGGCATAGTCACCGGTGCGGGCGGCGGAAAATTCGATCCTGACGGCGATGTAACAAGAGAGCAGACAGCAGCCATGATTTACCGCTATGCCGGTTATAGGGGTTGCAATACGGAAGTAAAAAATGCGGAAGCTTTCGAACGATTCGAAGACGTAACAAAAGTATCCGCTTATGCAAGGGAAGCGATGCGATGGGCATGCTCCGAAGGCATTATAAAAGGAACGGGGCAAAAGCTCGAAGCTTCAAAAAAGGCAACGAGAGCGCAGGTTGCACAAATTATAAAGAATTTTACCGAACGGATTTGATAAATGAGTTCGGTTTTGAAAGGATGTGATACCGATGAAGAATTAAGAGCTCGCAGGCAAATAGAGTAATCGCTTGCGAATATAAATTAAATGTTTAAGTAATCCGTATATTTCTAAGGTAGTAACAAATGACAAATGAGGTTTATAAGTGATACTTCAGAAAGGAGACCGAATGAACATTATTAATTTACACAAAAATCGCAAGAATAAGATATTGGCTGTCATACTTTCGTTGTTGATAGCAGTAACCATGGTTCCTGCAACGGCGTTTGCAGATTCGACGACCGTAACGCCTGATACCTCATGGTACAATGCGGGAAGCTCTACCTTTACGCTCGATAATGCGAATCAGCTGGCAGGCTTGGCTGTACTGGTGAACGGCGGAAACGATTTTGCGGGAAAGACCGTAAATTTGACGGAGAACGGCAACTATGACCTGTCGGAATACAGCTTTACAGCAATAGGGTTGCCGACGATTTCGTCAAATTCCTCTACGAACAGCCCCGTTGCATCGGGCAACGGATTTGCAGGCACATTTGACGGAAAAGGCTCTACGATTAACGTTGCTATATCCTCGTCCGTCAGCGGCACCGGCTTATTCGGATATCTGAAGCCGAGCGGCATATTGAAGGATTTCACGCTTACCGGAACGGTTGCCGTTTCGGGCAGTAAGGATGCCGTAGGCGGAGTTGCAGGATACAACAGCGGCACCATAGACAATGTAACCAACAATGCTGCGATAAATGCACAGAATTGTTACAATGTCGGCGGAATTGCGGGCTTCAATAACGGGTATTACGGAAGCTCTCCTAAGGGTAATATATTGAACTGCACAAATGCAGGTGCAGTTTCGGGATATTCCAAGACGGGAGGAATAACCGGTGAAAATTCCGGAAAAATCAACTCCTGCTCGAACAATGCAGCTATAACGAGCACTTATGCCGGAAAGAGCGGACTGGGCGGCATAGCAGGACGCAACGGCAACAACAATGCGGCGGTTGAAACAGGAAGAATATGGAACTGCTACAACAGAGCGGTAGTTTCTTGCGCAAACGGCAAATGGGTAGGCGGCATAACAGGTTTCCAGAACAGCAATTCGGAGTGCCTGAACTGCTATACTACTGCAAATATAGTTGCTTATGGATATAAAGATGCGACCGCAGGCAAAAATGAAGGCACGGTTGTAAATTGCTACTATAACGATAGCATTACCGGAATTCAACACTTTGACGGGTCAATAAGTAAACCTGAAGGGGATATGAAATCTGATGAATTCGCAGCCTTGCTGAATGCAGCTTCTCCGGTATTCTGGAACACCTCGGTGTCGAGCACGGAAAACGAAGGCTATCCGACTTTAAATAAAACTGCTACGGCTGAAAGCGCCCGACCGTCCGACGTACCGCCTCCATATACGGTAACTATGACATCGCTGCCGACAAAGCTGACCTATAACAACGGTGAGAGCTTCGATCCTGCCGGCATGGTTATAACGGGAACAAATACGGCAACCGGCAGCACTCAGACTATTACCGACTACAGCATAAGTCCTGCGGGAGCACTGACACCTCAGGATAAATATGTAACCGTTTCAGGAAATTATAACGGAGTCGCATATAGTTTCGAGATAAACATTAAGGTGCTGGAAGCTAATACTGTTACCTTGGGAGGAAACAGCAATATTCAAACTCTTGAAGAAGCTGTTACAGCTGCCGGAAACGGCGGCACCATACAGGTTTTAGGAACTACTATTCTCGGACCGACGGATAATCAGAATCTTACAATCAACGGTACGGTAACCGTAGTTCCGGGACCGGGTTTTACAGGAACGATGTTTAATGTCGATGCAGGTTCGAATATAGTAACTCTTACGAGCATGACCATAAATGCGGGCAGCAGCGATACTATATTTGATGTAAACAGCGGGACCTTGAGACTCAGAGGAAACATCAAGCTGCAGAACGCCGCAGAAGCTGTCAAGGTAAGAGCCGGTGCTAAGGTGGAAATGAATAAAACACAGATTGATGCAGCTACGGCAGTGAATCTTGTATCCGCTACGAGTCAGATGTATTTTAACGATTACGGCGGAACTCGGATAACAGGCAAGATATATCTGGCGGACGGATCTGTAATTATGATGCATACTCAATTATCATCGGATATTACAGTGGAGTGCGAAGCTCCGTCAAGAGGAACCCCTATTGCATTAAGTGATAATAATTTGGATCTGGATAATAGTGTTACTTATGTTCATTATGTAGATGATTTGTATGATATTTATTGGAATGGAACATATCTTCATCTGTGAAATTAGATATACAAGTTAATTCTTATAGTTGATAATGGGCAGTCATTGTTTACATAGATAAGCCTTGACTGCCCGATTATCCATGAGGAGATGATGAATAATATGATGGCAAGGTATTATTTAAAAAAAGCTGTTATATATCTATGCACAATAATGACTGTCGTTATATGTGTATTCGTATTATCTGCATTAAACAGTTATGCTGCCGAGTATAGCAGAATTGAAACAGATACGGTTTTAAATGAAGGAGATATATTGACGAAGGCTAAGGGTATGGTAAACATAGACGGAAGCAAGGCTGCGGACGGAATTACACTTAGGGTAAACGGAAAAATTCAGATTAAGAATTCAGTTGCGGTAAAAGGTAAGGTAAAGATTATAGGTTCTAACAATGCGGAATTTATAGCTGCCGAGGATTTTGACAAAAGGGGGAAACGTTTAATATGCATTATTACGGGGAGTAACGATGAATTAAGCTTGGAGAATATTAAAATATCAGCAAACGGCAATTCCAAACAATTTAATAGAGTAGGGATGCTCTCTGTACAAGAATTCCAAGGAGATAAAGCGATTTTAAATATAGAAAACGGTGTGATATTAAATGCGGATTCGGAAGATGACTTAGCTCTTAAAAGCTATGGAACAATAAATGTACATTCCAAACCCAAGATCAGAGGGAAGGTTGAGGTTACCGAGGAAATTGAGTTCGATCCGTATATACCCGATATAGAAGTAAGAAAATTGGGAGCATCGATCATAAGTAATGCGGATGATCCCCTTTTAAAGGGTGACACCTTTACGATTACCGTCAGTCTTTTGCCAGACAAGGTGCTGCATTTGGCATCGGGACAGCTTGAGCTGAGCTATGATTCGGATATCTTTTCCGTTATCGGCACAAATCTCAGTGAAGCTATGAGCGGCTTGGGCGAAGGCTGCGCCGCAGTTACTGCTGAAAACGGAAGATGTACGGTGCGTTTCAATGCGCCGGAGGGAACGTCCGTAAAGGCGCTTTCTACGGGACTGGAGCTTGCAAGGCTGACATTTTCCGCAAATAAGGTAACGGAAAGTCCGGTCGCTTTTGCAGTCACAAATGTTACCGGCAGAGAACCCGGAAGCGATACGGATCTTGAGAAGCTTACGCCGTATCCCTCCTTATCTATGAGTGTCAATCCGCCTATGGCGGTATGCGAACAGTACGGAAGCGATTATAAAATCGTTAAATATGATGCGAAGCGTATGCCCGAGAGCGGGAAATCATACTTTATCGGCGATAAGGAAATGATATATGTACCCGCATATTCGCATGACGGCAGATTTGCATTTGTCTTTCTGAGCACAAACACTCCGGAAAATCTTATTCCCGAAACAAAAAATATCACGAGATTAAAAGAGGGCGGGAGCGAGCCTGAAACGGAGGTTCTAAAGCTTGAGAGAGCATCGGGTGATATAAATATGAACGGTATTACGAATATAGCCGATGCACAGATTGTCGTGTATATGATAACAAATACTGTTACAAGTGCAAACGAAACCGTAGACTGGCTGAATTCCGACGTAAACGGCGACGGAACGATAAACGCCCTCGATTATCAGGCGATACAGCATTATGTCCATTACAACAGCTTCGGATAAAAGTGAGTATTATGCAGAGGAGAAAGATTCACATGTTGAGAAAAAAATTATACCGCAGGCTTGCGCTGATTCTTTCTGTTATCATGCTTATCGTGATGATTCCCGAATCGGGATTGGCGGAAGAAAACGGAAATGCGGATGAAAATACAAAGGATTATCAGGTGTCGCTGGTATGCGGCGCAGGCAGTGTGAATACCGGAGACAATATAGATATAACCGTGAGAATAAGCGGCAAAGCGGGAGAAGCCGTACCTGCAGCAGCTCAGATAAAATTCGATTATTCGGGAGTCAGAGCTTTATCCGCAAAGGCGGATGAAAATTCGGCATCGGATAACATAAAGGCTACCTTCGATGATAATGACGGCTCGGCTGTAGTCAGCTACCTAAATAACGAGCAGACTTTTAAAGAGGACGGGAACTATGATATAGCCGTATTTTCTTTTAAGACGGAATTCGAAGGAAGTGCAAAATTCAGAATAAAAGAGGCGTTTATTATTAAGCCCGGAGATTTGAACGAAGATGAAAATATAGAAGTGAAGGATGAGGAGATCAGTGTTGAAGTAAGCGACAAGCCTGTAGATGCGGACCTTAAGATAAGCGATGAGGCGGGGCTTCGCAGCTTCGCACAGGAAGTAAACAACGGAAACAGCTTTGAAAATAAACATGTGGAGCTTGAAAACGACATTACTTTAAACGGCGAATGGATCCCTATAGGTACGACAAGGGATAACCCGTTTAAAGGCAGCTTCGACGGCAAGGGCTGTACCGTTTCCGGCATCAGCATAACGGATACCTCACATATAGATGAAGAAAGAGGCTACGGTTTTTTCGGATGGCTGGCTGACAGGGCAAGCATCAAAAATCTGAAGGTCGCCGGAGAAATCAGAATGGATATAGATAATGAATCTCAAAGCGGTAGCAGAAGTTTTTATGTAGGCGGCATAGCGGGCAATTATCTTACGACCGGAAATACGTTTGATAACAAAATACTGCACATCGTTTCATGCGAGAATCATATGGATATGTATGTCCCGGGACGGTTCAGCCATGTAGGAGGCATAATAGGGCATGCTTATGCAAAGGAAATACTGATAAAGGATTCGAAAAATTTCGGCAATATAGAAATTATACATACACATCCCCAAAGGGTGGGCGGAATAGCGGCTGATTTGTACATCCAAGCGGCAACCTTTGACGGAAAGCCCGTATTGGAGGACGGAAGAGTTCTAAGCTGCGTAAATTACGGAAATATTGCATGTAAAGAGGTTAACATAAGTGCGGGTATGCAAAATTCACATGGCTGGTGCGGAGGCATAGTCGGTTGCATGAACGGATATATAAGCGAATGCTGCAATAAAGGCGATATAGCGGGTACTATGAGCGGCGGAGGAGGCATTGCCGGAAGTACATCAGCCGGAGCTTATATAAATAATTGCTATAATATCGGAAATATAGCACAGACTGCAAAGAACTGGAAATCTATGATGGTTGAAATCGGCGGTATATTCGGAGGACCGGGGGCATTTAACCCTATACATTTCGGCAGTGTGGAAATCAAAAATTGCTATTCGTCCGGTACGGTAAGCATGCATGAGGATGCGATGAGTGTCGATATAAACGATATAACGCCATATGTAAAAAAAACAGTTATAAATTCCTTTACGGCTGCACAGCTTGAGGAATTTGACAAGAGCGAGCGTGCGTCAAAATTGGGCAACAGCTTCAAGGAGGACGGTTACGATATGAACGGCGGCTTTCCGCTGCTGAAATGGGAAGATACGGATACGATTGTTGCCCGAAGTGTAAGCTTTGAGCTGAATCCTGCCGATGCCCTGATCCGGATTTACAAGGATAAGGAAATGAGGCAGGAGGTGGAATTCAGCGGCACAAGCGGAAAGCTGAATCCGGGTCTGTACTATTATAAAATCACTGCGGAAGGCTATTATGATATGACGGGAAGATTTACAGTTGCACTGACGGATAAAAATATAACCGCAGCTTTAACGCAGATAGCTTTCGTGACCATAAACGTATTACCGAAAAATACGGAATTTAAATTGGCATTACAGGACGATACATATTATCGAAAACCGATAGAACCTGTAGAAAGCGGTGACGGCAGCTACACCTTTAAGCTTGAAACGGGAAAGATATATCATTATTTGGCATTTTATAGAGAACAGAGTATCAGATATGAAGCCGATTTTGTAGCGACTGCAGGCAAGGTAATAGATGTAAAGCTGGATGATAATTCTATATTGGAAGCCGAGGAACTGGGATATTCAACAGAGGTTGGCGGATATCCGATTAGACACGGTGGAAAATATAGGATGACATATGGGCACAAAATAGTAATATTAACTGAAGAGCCTGTTGAATTGGTAGGTCGCGGGATAGCTGAAATAGAGTACTATAGTACGTATATTGATTGCACATCTCAGCCTACAAATCTCACTTTGAGAAATGTCGACCTTCGCAATATAAAAGGTAAGAGCGGAGGCGGAGCTGGCGATTCCATGCCCCTTATCAATTTTTCGAGTGTAGGAAACAAATTGAATATAGAAGGCAAATGCCTGCTGGAAAAAGAGGGTGAGGGTCAGGGAACCTATGCTCTCATACATGTTCCGCACGGCTCGGAGCTGACGATGGGCGGCAGCGGAACCCTATATCTATATAAGTGGAGCGGCGGCTCCGGCATAGGAGGAAATAAGGGCGAGGTAAACGGCGATATAACTTTTGATATGAGAGGAAGTGCATTTATGAAAGGCTCCAAGCAGGGAGCTTTGATAGGTGCGGGAGCCGAAGCTAAGGGTGAGGATACCCCGGTTCCGGGTTATGTGAAGTTCAAAAGAGGTATATATAACCTTATTTCAAACAGCAGAGGAGCGGTTATAGGCGGCTCGGCAGGAGGTCAGGGAGCTTCTGCGGGAACTTCCGTTTACGTAGAAAAAGATGCAAATATAAACATCAACGTGGATTATTCGGGAGCTGCAGTAGGCGGCGGCGGATACAACGGGGGAAACGATTCCTCGGGAGGAACGCTTTACATAGACGGCGGTTCGCTGAGAACCTATATAGATAAGAACGCTGCAAACAACACGAGCGGCTGGATGGGCAAGCCGTATACCGAGGGTGTAAACGATGCGGCTATCACTGCGAAAAGGCTGAATTCCGACGGCAAAGAGGTATATATCTGCGCCGTGGACACATCCAAACTGAAGAACAAGACGGATGAATATACGGTTTATCTCGATGAAGATGACGACTATTTTTATAAGGGCGGCGTGCCCGAGTACGGATTCGTGCAGGAAGGACTGGACAAGAATGAACAGCTTGCTATAACGAATACGATGTCCAACTGGTACAAAAACGGAGAAACGAAGCTGTATTTTTACCTGATGGCGGAAAATCACAAATTGACCGTAAACGGGGAAGAAACGGTAGATGTCGTTTGGAATGCCGAAAGCGAAAGCTTCACCGTGACGTATAACGGAAATGCCGGAAGCGAGCAGCTCGATGCACCGGTGCTCGTCAGCGACGGCGCCGTGATAACGGAAAATGGTATAAAGCTCAAGGAAGCGGCACCGTCAGCTATGGATGCCGCCGCAAAGGCGGTTTACCGGATATCGGATAGTAACGGCGAATCGTGGAGCGAATGGCAGGAGAGCAGCGAGTTTAAGAATCTCAAAGCGGATACGGTGTATCTGATTCAAGCAAAATATCTGCCTTCGGAAAACAGTCAATATACCGAATCGGCTGCTTCTGCATCTCTTGCGATAAGAACAAAAAAGGAAGGAACGAATCCGGGAGATACGCCGGAGCAGCCGGATCCGGGACAGATAAATGTTTCGGGAGATGCGAAGTGGGACGGAAAATCTGTTGATGTAAGCTGGTATATAGGACATGAGAGTGATTCCTCATACAGCATAAGTTCCGCAGCGAAGCTTGCAGGTGCGGCGGCACTGGTGAACGGTCTTGTAAATGAAGAATGTACCGTATATACGGGGAATAAGGCGTACAGTGCCGAGGAATGGAACACAAGCGAATATATAAAGAAGGCGACCGGCTCGTCGGGCGGCAATAACATGAGCACGGCGAATTACAGCTACGGTATCACCGATTTTAGAAATAAAGAGCTGAGAGTAACTACCGACCTTGATATGTCGGAAGGAAACTATATGCCTATAGGCGGGCAGTATCTGATGAAGAAAAACGATTCGTCGACAAAGATAGGCTCATCCTTCTGCGGAGTGTTCAACGGAGGTCAGCATACCGTCAATATAAATTGCGACAGATTGTGCACGACGGGAAATTTCGGCGACGGTCAGTCGGTAGGACTTATAGGACGTCTGGGTGTTCACGACAATGATCCCGAAAGCCTGAGACCTTCCGGTGCGGCGGTGAAAAATGTGGCAGTGGAAGGCTCGGTGAGAGCAAACCGCTCGGTCGGAGGAATAGTAGGAAAGATAGGAAAGACCGCAGGCGGCGGAAGCATAGAAAACTGTGCCAATTTTGCACAAATATCAAATACCGACTCAAAGGGCTGCGGCGGTATAGTCGGTGCGGGCTGGAACGGCGGAATTATCAAAAATTGTTATAATTCCGGCAGAGTAAGCAGCAGCTATGCCTGCCCGACAGGAGGTATTTCGGGAAGCAATGAGGTACCTATAGTTAATTGCTATAATATCGGAAAGATATCTGCGGGAAATGACAGATATGCCATGGCTATAGGAAGCAACAACGGCGGCGCAAGCTCCGTAAGCAACTGCTGGTATCTGGAAGCAAGCGCTCCGGGAGGCGGATATTACAGCAATAATGATATCGACAATTCGGGAGCTCTCAGTGCGGAAAAGATGAAATCGCTTGAATTTGTCAATACCTTAGGTGAAGGATTCAAGGCGGATACCGACAATATCAACAACGGATATCCCGTATTGGCATGGCAGAGCGGCTCTGGACAGCAGGGAAACAACAACGGAACTGCGGTAAAAACCGATCAGGAAAATAAACCTGTAAGCGATACGAACCAATCGTCAGCTCTACATATAGAAAAAGTAGCTGCAGCTGCCAAGGCTGACGAAAAGGGCGCCGTAACGGCTGCTGTGAGTGTAAGCGATTTGGAAAAAGCGGTTTCGAAGCTAAAAAGCGATGCCGATGCCCTTATAAGCATTGATGCAAGGGTAAAAGCCGACGGCGACAAAGCGGTTATATCAGCCGAAGTGAGCATGCCTGCATTACAGATAAATAAAATAGCTGCGGAAACGAAAGCTGATCTGTCCGTACGGACGAATGTAGGAAATATAATTATAGCCAACGATGATTTGCTTAAATTGGCGGATACGAAGAACGAAAAAGGAAATATAGTTGTAAACATGAAGCCTGCCGAAGTCGGTGAGGGTATGAATGTAGAATTAAAAAGCGGAGATACCGTTATAAACAGTATTCCGCTCGTACTGGAAATGAAACTTTCCGATTATCGTAAGCTTATATCCGAGGGCGGTTCGAATATGGGAATCGTGCCGTATTATACGGATAATGCCGGAAACAGATCGTTGATACTGTATTCCAAGCTTGATTCCGACGGTAAAGCTATGATGCTTGTGCCGGGAAGCGGCTCGGTGCTTTTGGTGAACAATTCCGGAAAATTTGGTGATGTAGGCTCGGGGAATTGGTATTATGACTCGGTTTCATTTGCAACGTCACGGGAATTGTTTAAAGGTTTGTCCGATGCGGAATTTGCTCCTGATGTTTCCATGACACGTGCGATGTTCGTAACGGTGCTCTCAAGGCTGGCAGGAGCTGATAAAGCAGCTGCGGGAAAGAGCGGATTTGCGGATGTACCGGAAGGGAAATGGTACAGTGCGGCTGTGGCATGGGCATCGGAGAACGGTATAATCAACGGAACGGGTAACGGAGAGTTCAATCCTGACGGAAATGTGACAAGAGAACAGATGGCGGCTATCATGTATCGCTATGAGCAGAAATACGGAAAAACTCTGAAAAAATCCGAAAATCCGAACAAATTCAGAGATTCGGCACAACTTGACGACTGGGCTGTCGCCGCAATGCAGTGGGCGACGGGAAACAGCGTAATCAAAGGCAATGCCGACGGAACTCTGTCGCCTAAGAATGATTCTACACGAGCCGAGGTAGCTACCATTATGAAGAATTATATTTCGGAGGTATTGAACGTCAAAGGCTATGCATCGGCGGACTCTTTAGATACATCTGCAGATAAAGCGTCCAAAGTGTCCTGATTTAAACAGTATAATTAAAAAAACACAAGAAGCAGAGACGGTCTTATGATCGTCTCCGCTTCAGATTATAAATGCTTTAGATAAATTGAATTTTATGATTGTGATTTGAGTCTGCACAAAGGTATTAGGAGGATATGCAAATGCACAGCCCGAATGAAGATAAAAAACTGCTTACGGCGGATCAGCTTGCCGCTGCATTGCAGATCCCCAGAGAAATAATATTTGAAATGCTTGAGCAGAGAAAAATCAAGGCTTACAGAATAGAAAAATTTTTAAGGTTCGATCTCGAAGCTGTCCTTGAAGATATACGACTATACGGGAATGAAGCCTCGGATATAACTTATGAACAGTGCGGCAAGGAATGTGAAATTCAAGATGAGAAAAAACGGTATGATTATAAATTGCAACAGGATGAGGCTGTCCTATCGGAAAATGATGATAAGAAAAAAGCTGACGGTCTGACGGAAGATGTTTTCAAGTTTTTGATAGCTTCACCTCTCATGAAAAATATATCCGTGGATGAAATCTGCTATATGGCGGAGGCTGTCGGATATGAAAGACTGAGCTGTTCCGAGGGTGAGATAATATCGAAAGCCGGTGACATAATAGATCGGATTATGCTTATAGCGGAAGGCTCGATTTTGATGGATCTCACCATAGATAGCGATTCGGAGCATCAGGCTCGTATGTACAGAGAAAATCAGACGGCAGGGTTGGAAGTGGCAATGTCGAGAATGAAAAAGAATTATGCAAAGTTGGTTTCGGAAGGAAATTCCACGATAATCAGCTTTAATCGAGATGATATTTTAAATTATTTCAAAGAGCATACAGACGTTTATTTAAAATTTCTGAAAAATGTGATAGAGCTTCTCTGTGATGAATCCATAAGGAGAATGAATCATGTGCGGATACTTTCGGCAAGGGATGTCCGTACAAGGATAATGACTTATTTGAGGCAGGAAAGGTTAAAGAGCGATGAAACACCGTTTCCGGTGAGAGATAATCGCATAGCGATGGCAAATCATCTCGGGATAACCAGACAGACTCTTTCAAATGAGCTTAAGCGAATGAAAGCTGAAGGAATTATAGATTATGAAAAAGGCAGATTTTCAATAATAGAAAAAGCTGACGGATGATAAATTCATATGTATTGAACGGAGAGAGCTGCGGGAGCGTATTGGAATTGATAAAAGTAAACGATGTTACATATGTATATGAAAATAGAAATTTGTCAGGCATTAGTGACGAAAATAATCCGGTTTTGAGAAATATTACCTGTGAATTTGAGAGTGGAAGAATAACCGCAGTTACGGGGAGCAACGGCTCGGGGAAGACCACACTGATGAGATTGATTACAGGAGTATTGAAACCGCAAAAGGGTGAGATTTATATAGACAATATTTCTATAGCGAATATGGATATTTTTGATATCGGTCGGCTTGCGGGATATGTGTATCAGGAGCCGGAAAGGCAATTATTTTGCGCTACGGTACGGGAAGAAATCGGATATGCACTCAGGAATGAAGGTATTGATAAAGAGGAGTCGGATAGAAGAATAGATGAGCAGCTGCAAAGATTCGGACTGGAAAAGCTGGCTGAAAAATATCCCGGACAGCTTAGTCGGGGCGAAAAGCAGCGTGTTATGTTGGCTGTGGTAACGGTAATGAGAACGAGATATCTGATTTTGGATGAACCGACATCGGGATTGGATATGAATGCCCGACAGACACTGGGTGAAATGCTCATGGAAATAAGAAATAAAGGATGCGGTATCGTTGTTGTAAGTCATGACCGAGGTTTTATAGAAAAATACGCGGATTCGGAAATACGATTGGATATGCTCAATATGAGGGAGCGGTACAGAGACGAAAGCAGAAATCATCCTGTACGGTGCAAATCTAACGGAGTTTTTTTACTCGCAGGAATCGACCCTCGTGTAAAGCTTTTCACGACGGCATTGTTGTCTACGCTTGCGGTTTTGAGCGGCAATGAGCTGCGTTTGAGTGCATATTTATCGGCATTGCTTGTTATTATGGCGGCGGGCGGTGTTTCTCTGCGGGAAGCCGTACGACGTGCGTCGGGAATGTTCAGGCTTATAATATGTATATTCGTTCTGCAATGTGTTTTTACAAGAAGCGGTGAAGCCTTGGTCAAAATATGCGGATTAACCGTAATTACGAGTGACGGAGTTCATACGGCATTGGCTGTATGTATCAGGCTGCTCATACTTACATGCTCGGCGTTGGTACTTATGAGCGGGGAGAGCAGAGACTATATTCCGGCGTTTACGCAGCTGCATATTCCTTATGAAATAGTATTTATGCTTATGATTACTCTGCGTTTTTTACCTATATTGCATGAGGAAATCCGTGAAGTGCTTACAGCAGTGCAGATGAGAGGAACTCGAATTAAAAATGCTCCTATAAAAGACAGAGTCGATACCTATCTGCGTGTGATGATACCGATAATATCGGCTGCGATAAAGCATACCGAAAACATAAACTCGGCAATGATAAGCAGAGCGTTTCGTGCCATGCCTGATCGTACCTGTATGCGTAGGCTCAGGCTTAATATTTGTGATATTTTTGCAGCGATTATTTCCGCTGCGGTGTTTTTACTGATTACGATATTGCTGTGACATAACGGGCTTGTATTCAAACAGTAGAAATTGATAAAGGGGATTGATATGCTCAGGAGATTCGGAAGCGGAAGGCTGAACGGTCGTGAACCGTTTGAAAAACAGGAAATAAATATTATGGAAGGGATTGCAAATCTTGCCGATGTGATGCTGGTATTTGCATGCGGACTTATGCTGGCGCTTATAATAAATTGGAATGTTGATGTAGGCGCCACAGCTCAACAGGTTAAGGTGGATACGAGCAAAGAAATTACGGAGCTTGAGGGACTGTCGAATCAGGAAAATGAGGATATTACAAAAAGCGGCGATTATGAAAGCTACGGAACCGTATACAGAGACAAGGAAACAGGTGCACTGTATGTGGTTACGGATGCTTCCGAGGGAGCGGAGGATCGGCAGTGAAGCGATTCTCTGTAAAGGAGCTTATTTTGATATCGGCGATGGCGGCATTGGGATTAGCCGTAAAACCTGTAGTTACACCCTTGGCGCATATAATAAGTACCCCTTTGATGATACCCGGAGGAGCACTGGCGGGAGGATTGTATATGATGTGGCTCGCAGTAGCGTTCGGACTTACCGGAAAGAGAGGGACGGCAACGCTTACGGGTTTGGTGCAGGGCATAGCGGTTATGCTCACGGGTATGCCGGGATCACATGGAGTGATGAGTATTTTCAGCTATACCATGCCGGGATTGGTTATGGATTTGGGGATGCTGCTTCTGCGAAGAAGGATAGAGGGTTCGGGGACAGCATTGACAGCCTGTGTGCTTGCCAATGTCACGGGAACTTTATGCGTAAATGTTATTTTTTATAATCTTCCACTTATACCGCTGCTGCTGAGTGTAAGTGCAGCTTCATTATCGGGGGCTGTGGGAGGACTGCTTGCATGGCAGCTGCTTCGTGCTCTCGATAAATACGGAATAGGTGAGAATTTGTGATGAAATGTATTGGAAAAACGGAAGATGAGTATGTAAAGTCCGATAAAGGCTTAAAAATATTTAAAAATCGACTCACATTGACGGGGGTTATAGCCGCACTCATGTTGATAACCGTAATATTGGCACTGATTAACGGTAGGGATATGAGCGGCGCAGACGGTAGCATTATAGAGATTATTGCCGACGGAGTTAAAGTGGCGGAATTGGACTATGATGATGTAAGCGCAATGAACAGTGTAGAAATAAAGAAGACCCTTAGATCGGGAAGCGGCTCCGACGAAGAGGGAGTTTTCACGGGTGTACCTTTGGAAAATGTAATTTTATATGCATATCCCTCAGCTGATGATGCGGATTCCGTTACGGTTAAAGCGACGGACGGATTTACCGCATCTTATGATAAAGATGAGTTAAATGATGAAAATAATGTGATTCTGGTATATAAGAAGGACGGTAAAGCTTTGAAATCGGCAAAAAACGGAGGAAGCGGACCCTTTCGTATAATTGTCATGAAGGATGCCTTCGGAAACCGGAGTGTAAAATATTTGTGCCGCATAGAAATAAAAGGAAAATAACGGGATGAAATATCTTGAAGCGGCCGGGCTGACATTTACTTATAAAGGAACGGAGTATCCGGTATTGAACGGAGCGGATTTTGCTGCGGAACGAGGTGAAAGAATTGTGATAAACGGCCTTTCCGGCTGCGGTAAGAGTACATTTCTGTATATTATTGCGGGAATAATTCCTTCTGAAATACCGGGGAGCATTGAAGGGCGCATAATGATAGACGGGTGCAGTACAGCCGATATGAGCCGTTCGGATATCGTTCAAAAAATCGGAACGGTATTTCAAAATCCTGATGATCAGATAGTTTGCCGCACTGTGGAGGATGAGATTGCCTTCGGACTTGAAAATCTCTGTGTGTCGCCGGCGGAGATACGGAGAAGAGTGGATGAATGTATGCGAAAATACGGATTTGAAGAATTTGCATTAAAGGATCCGATGAAGCTTTCAGGCGGAGAAAAAAAGCTTCTATCAATAGCCGGGGTATTGGTTATGGAATCGGAAACGATAATACTGGACGAGCCTTATACGGGATTGGACGATAAGGCTGCGGGGCTTGTAAGCAGTGTTATAGATGCGCTGCAGAGTGAAGGAAGAACGCTTTTGATTGCAGAGCATAATCCGCTGTATATGAAGGGTGCGGACAGAGTGTTGAGGCTTGAAAACGGAAAATTTACGGAGATGAACGGCAATTTTTGAGGGCATATCGAAACGGGGGAATTTAATTTGAAGGGTTTGACAGCTTATAGGATTTCAGACACGGGGAAAAGGCTTATAGCGTTTATTTTGGCAGCTGCGCTTTTAATTCTTTCGGGCTGTGATGAAAAGGGAAAATCCGATAAGGGAAATATTCCCGATGATTTGAGTAAATATGACAGCAGCTGTATAGTTCTCAACGGTATAGCTTCGTCGGATATGAAAGTGACTTTTTCCGAACTGAGAGAACTCGACAGTGTAAGCAGAAAGGCAAAAGCTGAACGCTCAAACGGGGAAAGGGTGAGCGTGAACGCTACGGGACCTTTGTTGGAAACGCTCATGAAAGAATATGGAGCGAATCTTGACGAATATAATATGGTGAGATTTAATGCGGCGGACGGATATTCCATAGCGGTCACTTCGGATATTTTTAAAAATAAGGAGATAATTCTTGCATATCTTGATGACGGACATCCTCTATCCGATAAGGACGGACCTGTGCGTGTGGTAGTGCCGGGTGAGCGTGCAATGTATTGGGTAAGGATGCTTGAGAGCATAGAATTTGAGAAAAATAATGATTCTCAGGTTGCAGATAAAGTGATTATCCTCGATACTGCATTTGATATTTTGCAGACTTCGTCGGAAGAAAAAGCTTCTGAGGACGGCGGAAAGATGATACGCACTGATGCGTTGATAGCAAAATACGGCAATATCAATGACAATACGGTCAGAAATGTATATATATCCGCATCGGACGGTCTCAGTAAGATAGAAGCAAAAGATAATTTTTTAGGACGTTATATAGATTTTACAGAGGAAGACAGTCCTTCATTTACCGGAGAGGATTTACCGGAGGGCATGTCCGTTAGAGAAATTCTTACAATTAATTATGGAAATACCGCCTTTTTCAGCGTGGGAAGCGGACTGGAAAGCATGGGCGTTACAAAGGCGGGCGATATGGAAGGTATTCCGTTTTCATCGCTTATAAAGAAAATAGGATCTATGGCTTCTGATACATATCTTTTTACGGATATGCACGGGAATACGAAAAAATATATAGCAGAGGAGCTTTCCGATGCGGTTATAGGAAAGAAAGGAGGAATTGTAGTCTTTTCACCTGACGGCAAAGCGGGAAATGTATTCGGAGCTGCAGGAGGCAAAGTGATAGAGGGTCTACTCTCAATAGAGGCTGAATGAATAGCATGTGCGATAAATACAGGAATGATAATTTTGAAAAAAAGAGAATATTATATATAAGTAAGATAATGTTATTGATATTTCTTTCAACGGCAGTGATTTTGATGTTTTCGGCATGTAAGAATACAGATTTTATCAAGCATGGAGACGGAGCGAAGAGTACATGCTTGAGCGTGACGGGAGATGTAAAAAGAGTTGCCGGATTGAAAGCGGAGGATGACGGTATCTTGCTTGCCGAGGCTGTTGAACGTGCAGGTTCGGTGACGGAGAAAGCATCGGTATATTTGCGGGGAGCGGACGGAATGATGGCATCTATGGATATAAATGAGCTGGGAGAAAATTATTTAACATATGGAGATGAGGGCTGGGAAGCTGTGGGTGTAGATAGTCCTCCGAGCTTTAATGTAAAATCTCTTACGGATATTGTTGTGGTTGCGGATAATCCGGCTGAGGTGGATGCAAGTGTTGTCGTTTCGGATGAAAGAGGGATACAACGTTTAATTTCTCCGGGGACGCTTGTACTTATGCCGCAGACGAGCAAGCCCGATTTTCAGGGAGAATCGGAAAAAAACGGGAGACATGTATCTGTTTATACTACTGATAAATACTATGTTATAGGGAATACGGTTCTGAGATTGGACGGAAACAGGATTGTTAAGGAGGAACAAAATGATCGGTAAACGTACAGGGATGAGCGGAAATATTATAAGAGGCATAGGCATAGGGCTTATAATCATATGTTTAATTTCCGTATACGGAACGGGTATGATATACGGCAATGCGGCTGAAAACGAAAGTCCGTATGATATTATGCTTTCATGGACTGATAATCCTAAGACGAGCATGACGGTTACGTGGCACAGTGCAGTGACGGGAGAGTCCGGAATCAAGGTTTCACGATTCCGGAATATGACTCGGGCACGCAGTATATCGGCGACGAAAACTGCGGTTAAAAGCGGCATACCTTTACCGGATTATATATATTCCGGAAAGATTACGGGGTTGGAGCCGAATACGCATTATTATTATAAAGTTTTTACGGGAAGGTCTGAGAGCGGAGTAAAGGAATTTACCACTGCACCTGAAAAATCGGTCGGAATCGATGCTGAACCTTTTTCATTTCTTTATATGGGCGATATAAATCTCGTATCCGATGCAGGACAGGAATATGCGGAATGGGGAAAGCTTTTGAAAAAGGCTTATGCCAAAGAGCCGGGTATTAAATTCGGGATGTTGGGCGGAGATTTGGTAGAGAGCGGTATCAGCAGAATACAATTTGAACTGCTTCTTAAAAATGCCTGCGATGTCTATTCAAAAATACCTTTTATGCCTGCAAACGGTAATCACGAATGTAACTTTGCAAACAGCGGGAAGCCTGAGCTTTATATGGATATGTTCACTCTGCCGGAAAACGGACCGGAGGGTTTTAAAGAAGAATTTTATTCATTCGATTACAGTACGGTGCATATAACGGTACTGGACAGTTGGGTATTTTCGGGAGAGCAGAAGGTAACGGCTGCGGATATCAAGCGTATAGCTGAATGGATAAGAAACGATATATCAGGATCAAATGCCAAGTTCAATATAGTGATGTTGCATCATACGGCATATTCACTCGTAAAGGATAATGTGGCGGATAAGGTAAAGGAAAAATGGGCGCCGTTATTCGAGCAGTGCGGAGTTGATTTGGTCTTATGCGGACATCAGCATGTTTATGCACGTTCATATCCTATGAAAGCGGGGTATATCGATCCTGTAAACGGAGTTACATATATTATGGGCTTTGCCGGAAAAAAAGCATATTCCACTGCGGACGAGAGCTGGCAGGAAAAGATTATATATAACAGGTCAAATTATCAGATACTGCGTGTGGACGGAAATACGCTTTCCGTTTCATCGTTTGATGCGGACGGTAAGGCTTTGGATTATTGGAGCATGTCTGCAAGGAAAAAAACCGGATTAAAAAAATAATAGTCATATAAGATTTCAGAATTACTTTCAAATTTATGTGTGAATTGAAGCTTTTACTTACTGTAATATAGGGGTTAACAGCTATATTTACATGATTCGGGAGTTTTCCGACATCTGCTTGAATTATATCCAAGCTTTACGTTTACGTCTGTATTTACATGATTCAGGAGGCATACGCAAAGATGATAAAATTTAAAAAAATTTTAACTCTGATAATTGTGGGGGTATTAACGGTCGGTATGTTGCCGATCCCGACAAATGCAAAGACAGCTTCATCGGCTCGTGCGGATAATGTGTTTTTCTATGCGCAGGACATGAGCGGTAAAGACGTGCTTATGAAGGTTATATCGCTTGATAAGCTTAAAGCCTTGGCGCACGGCAACGGAGCTTCAGGAAGTAATTATACCTATTCCTCAACCGATAACTATCCTACCGTGCAATATCTGGAGGCTAAAGGAATTACCGTTCAGGAGCTTATTGACTATGTTAAAACGAACAGTAAGGCTGAGGGAGCATCAGGACTCAGGTATAAGGGAACGGACAGCATGGGATTCATGGCGACGGACAGCTACGGCAATTATACGAGAAATTGGACGGCAAATGATCTCGAAGGTGTAAAACGATATTATTTTGAAGGAATTTACGGTGAGAAAGGCTGGAATACCGGCTGGGAAATTGCAGGAGAAGATAATGCCAAGTTCGGCATCGGTTTGGAAGAATATCAGTCTAAATATGCGGGAAATGACCGATATTACGCCGACAAAAAGGCTGTTTTTGCAAAGGGTGTGGAAATGCCTGTAATACTTGCAACCGAATCATATTCCGGACGTACGACTACTGAGGCGTTAAACGCTTCTTCCGAACCCGGCATTGCATCATATATTGCGGCTAACGGAGGTGTGGCGGCAGGCTCGCTGGCATCCGTGCTTAGAGATGAAACGGCACTTCGCTTATGCATAGGAATGACTGAATCGGATCTTATGACTGCACATCGTACATCATATGATAATTTTAAATGGATATACAGGATGCGTCTTACAGATAAGTCGAGTACGGTGAAAAGCGGAGGAAGTGTGGAAGCACCGCAAGCGGAGGTAAAGGTTTCCGGCGATATCATGACTATTACTATGAGTTGCAAAACCGAAGGAGCGCAAATATATTATTCTTTTGACGGAGCACCTCAAATTTTATATAAAGAACCTGTTAATTATAATGTTAAAGATAGAGATTTAACATCCGCACCGGTTACATTTTATATGTGTGCAGTGAAAGAAGGATGGGATGATGCCGGAATTATCACTCGGAAATATCCTTATTCCGGAGTCACATTTCAAACACAGTATACCGCCGCCTTGGGAAGCAATGTGGTTTTCAAAGCGGAAAGCGGAGTTTCGGATGACGATTGGAAAAAATGGAGCAGCGGTATAATGGCTGTTTCGCTGAAAAAATCATCGGGAGCAGCTTATAATACTTTGCCTGAGAACAGTTATACAATAAATAACAAAACAAAAAGTATTGAATTCCCTGCGGAGATTTTTGATGCTCCGGGCTCATACAGTTTTATAGTTTATGCTAAAGGTTTTGCAAATAAAAAATTTTCAATCTCAATGAAAAAATCCGTACCTGAGGTTAAAGGAGGCGACTTTGCGACAGGTAAGCCTGTAACATTGACCTTTGACGACAAAAGCTATCAAAACGGATTGTATATTTATGTCATAAATGGAAATGATCGTACGCTGATTCCTATTACAATGCTTGACCGTACAAGTGCAGGACGTATAACCATACTTGAAGATTATTTTCATTCGGATTCAGGAATGATGAACGGAGCAGGAAAATATAAGCTTGAACTTACAAATAACAGCTATCAACCTGATTCACAGCTTGTGGACATTACGCTTACGGGAGATGCGGATTCCGCTCATACAAGTGTGAAAGGCTTTACAGATGTAAGACCTGAGGATTGGTTTTCGGAGTCCGTCGCTTATGTAACGGATAAGAAGCTCTTTAACGGTACGGGAGAAAGCTTCTTCAGCCCTCATAAAAGTATGACAAGAGCGATGTTTGTGACAGTGATATACCGGCTTGACAGGCAAAGAAATGGGGAACGGAACGATTCGTCGGAGAATCGGATTAGATTTTCAGATGTTCCTACGGGTTCCTATTATGCGGATGCTGTGGCATGGGCTGCAAAAAACGGCATAGTAAAAGGAATGTCAAGGTCTGAATTCGCACCCGATGTTGAATTGACAAGAGAACAGCTTTCAGCAATATTGTACCGCTACGGTGAATATATAAAATTCGGTTACAATGACGCCGGCTCGCTCGAAAAATTTTCGGATGCGGGTAAAATTTCTCCGTATGCACGGGAAAGTATGAGATGGGCAGTCGGAAACGGACTCATAAAGGGGATGAAAGCTTCCGCTCTGATTCCGGACGGAAAGGCTGAGCGTGCTCAGGTTGCGGCGATAATACATCGTTTCAATGAGATGAAATAAAATGAAAAGAAAATTTGAACGATTAAAAAAAACATCATATTTGAGCATTTCAATATTATTGACGATTTTTGCGATTATATCCGCTTTCACATATCCGGCGATTGCTGCGGATGATGATGAAACGGAAGGTCTTAAAGCTGACAGTCTGGATATGGAAGTCGGATATTTCGGAGGTCCGTTTTATCATAAAAAGACCTTTTCTCTGGCGGAAATTGAAGCTATGGAACATGTAAAAGCGGATTATACTTTTATTGACAATATGCCGTCAGTAGTTATAGATCATGTTGAAGGGGTGAGACTTGCAGATATTATATCCGCTGCGGGGATAGATTTAAATTCCGTACAAAGCTTCAATTTTTGGACTAATGATAAAAAGAACGGATATTTTACATCTCTTACAAAGACGGAGCTTATCAATACTCCCCGCTATTGTTATTACAGTTTGCCGGAAAATTTCGATTCTATTGCGGGAGTCGGCAATGCTTCCGCAACATCCGTAGCGGAGCGTGTGGATACGGTAATTTCTCTTGCGGATGATTGGAACAGAGCTATAGCCGGAGGTGAATTCGGAAGCGATTACAGCGGGCTTAATTCAAACACCCGATTTCGGTTGATATTCGGACAGGTGGATGCATCGACTCATACGGCGGGAAGCTCAGCCAAATGGATTCATAAAATAGTGGTGGTGCTCGGAGGTGCTCCCGTCGTTGTTGTGAATGATACGGAATTGAAAGGAAAGGTCGGCAGCATTCTACATGCATCCGCTTTTGTGAAAGCCGCAGACAGTGCTGTCAGCAATGAGGCTGAGATTACATGGATAAGCGGCGATGAAAGTATTGCAAGCGTTGACGGAGAAGGTAATATTACGATAAAAGCTGAAGGAACTGTGACAATATCCGCTTCATATAGAGGGGCTTCAGCTCAGATTAAAGTAAATGGAGAAAGAAAGGAAACGGGAGCATCGAAATCGGAAGAAAAAATTTCCGACAATACATATGATGAAGCTTCGGATATAAGTGTTTCGGATATATTCGATTCCGACGGAGATCAATCTGAAGTCCTTATACCTTCAAAAAGTATTTCGGATATAAATGCGGGAGGGGTGCAGCGCTGGAGAGTTTACCAAATGTCAGAGGACGCTTATGCGATGCCTGATATTAAAAAAAACAGTGCAGCTTTGCCGATAATGGGCGGAGCGGCTTCAATTCTGTTTTCAGGCGGAATTATTATAAGAATTATGAAATTCAGATTTGATTCGGGTAAAATGAAAGGAATAAATAAACATGTCTGATTCACTCAGTACGGCGCTGCGAACGGTCGCAAACAGTTTGCAAACACCTGTTATAATGATATTGCTTTTGCTTATAGCTCTGGTTATTATCTTATTCGGTTCTCTTATAGCGGAAATATTCACGGAACGAAGGCTTATGAAAGCCGTAATGCCGGAGATGGTTGACAAATTGAGGGATTGTCTGCAAATTGAAAGCGACTATGGATATGTCGGGAAAGCGGCTGCGGATATGACGGTTGAAAAAAATATCATTGAGGTTATAGAAAACAGCGGTCTGCTGAGACGTCAGAAAGCGGCGCTTAGGGAGTTGACGGCACATGAGGGCATTACGCCTTTGATGAGAGAATCTCTTGCCGTCAGGCTCATACATGAGGAAAAGACACATTATGACCGAATTCTGAGAATAAGCGATTTGGTTGCAAGGCTGGCACCCGTATTCGGCTTATTGGGAACTCTTATACCTTTAGGTCCCGGTATAATTGCACTGGGACAGGGGGATACATATACTCTGTCGCTCTCTCTTCTGACAGCATTTGACACTACGGTGGCAGGGCTTATAAGTGCCGCAGGAGCATACTTCATATCTGCGGTGCGCAAGGCGTGGTATTCGGATTATATGTCGGCACTTGAAATGTCTATGGAGTGTGTACTTGAAGTGCTTAAAACAGATATTGAGGACAGACAAAAAGAATGTTGATTATTGCACGGCGTAATGACGCACATTTTCAATATTGAATGAAGTGGAAGACAAGAAGGATATTGATTATCGTATATAGTGACTGTGTACATTGATATTCTTGTGCGAGGAGGAAAATTTATGAATGTAAATGCCATAAAAATAGGAAAGGTTTCACTTACAGCTGTATTTCTTGCCGCTGTAATGCTTATAATTCTGACAGGAAGTCCTGCTGCGGCTAAAACACATCCCGACGGGCAAACCGTAAATACAACATTTTTTTATGTAATTAATGACAAGGGACAGCGCATACTGGTTTCGCAGATTCCCGTGAGCAGAATGGAGACTGATATGGCAAGGGGCATTTTGGATTCCAAACTGCATAATTACTCGGTGCTGGACAGATATGTAACAACAGTACACCAGGAAGCGCAAGGATTTACCGTTAACGAGTATGTGAAATATGCGCAGAGAATGTCGGAGTCGGATGCATTAAGGAATGTGAAGCTTACATTTGAGGATAAGGACAAGATTGCATTTTGGGAGATGGATGATAAGGAGTATTCGTCTCTTGATACATATACATATAATGATCTTTATGGAGTCCGGCGTTATAATTTTCCTCTCCTGTATAAATACTGGAATTATCTGACACAGGAATATTATGATCCTGACGGAGTGCTCACCAAGGAACAGGTTGTACAGAAAATTTTTGAGAATGGACAGCCGGAAATATTTTTGATGTCGGTTCGTGCATTTTCTCAACGTTATATGATAATGGACGAAAAGTATAATGATAAAGATTATAATTTGGAAAACTATTTTCAGAGCAAGGGGCTTCTTGATAATGAGCGTACAATGCGTCTTATGGTGGGCATGACGGAAGATGAATTGCGGAAAGCTTCCCCTACTGCAAGCAATACCCGCTACTGGGTGCAGAGCACCGTGCTCGACATGACGAAAAATCCTGAAATCATTTCACTCGGAACAGTGGCTGCTCCTACAGCGAAAATCACCTCCGATAAAGATAATTATCATGTAAGCTTTAATTGTGATACGGTAGGAGCAAAAATTTATTACAATCAAAATTTTGCATCCGCCGATTATATGCCGACTATGCCGTATAATGGAAACGAAATAATCATACCTAAGAGCATATTTACAAATAATACTGTAAAAATTACTGCACGTGCGGTAAAGGACGGGTATACGGATCACGGAGTGATACAGTTTTCTCTTAATCCTGCGGTGGCGGAAAGCCAAACAGGAGTTGCCTTAGAAGCTGATACCGGCATAGGTACACCTGAACAAAATCAGGGGATTGTGCAAAATCCGAAGAATACACAGATTGTCAATCCGACTTTATCCGTATCCGGCAGCTTTGCCGATGTGAAGCGGGGAGACTGGTTTTATGACAGTGTTATGAATGTGGTGGAAAAGAAATTGTTTAACGGAATCTCAGATACTGAATTTGCGCCTTCGCAGCCTATGACACGGGCGATGTTTGTAACAGTGCTTTTCCGTATGTCGGAAGATAGCGCTCAATCCGGAAAGAGTGCTTTTACGGATGTTGCACCCGGCACGTGGTATGCCGATGCGGTATCATGGGCGGCTGATAATAATATAGTTAAGGGTGCGGGCAAGGGTATTTTTGCACCCGATCAATCCGTAACACGTGAACAGATAGCAGCTATAATGCACAGATATGCTGAATATAAATCATATAATACGAGCTTGAAGGACGGAGACAATGCGTTTAACGGATTTTCGGACGGAGCTTCGGTTTCACCGTATGCGGCGGATGCTATGAAATGGGCGACATCAAAAGGAATTATAAACGGAATCGGTAATAATGTATTGTCTCCGGGAAGCACTGCAACCAGAGCGCAGGTTGCGGGAATAATAAAGAATATGTATGATAAAGTAATTGTTGCGGCATAGTTCTGCAAGCGGAATTAATCGAGTGAAATTTACATAAATGCGTAATTATCAGTCAATATTAAATAAGTACAAATTTTTTATATCAGTTTAACATTATCCTTGCTGACTGCATATTTGTATTAAATGGCAATAATGAGTAAAAAGCGCCTATGCATATGAGATCAGACACGCTCCCGTCTCCGATTTTTTATTCCTGCATTTTACGAATTCTGATGAAATGATATAATAATACGAATGAGCAGATATTTATGATTTTAAAAGGATTTTACGGATATGGCAGAGGATAAGAAAATACGTTTTTTGCGAATGCCCGATGAATATTGGGAACCCGCTTCAAAGAAAGGACGGGTGGAACGACTCGTATATAAAGCTGAATCTTTGGATGATGAGAGTCGTGAAATTGTCAAAAGTGTTTATGTATATTTACCATATGATTATGATGAGAACATCTCTTACGACATATTATATTATGTCCACGGAGCAGGTTCACCTGTAGAGAATCTTTTAAACGATATATATGACACTGAATTTTGTAATGTCTTGGATAATATGATACAGCATGGAGACATTAAACCGCTGATAGTTGCAGCACCTACGTTTTACCAAGAAGGGCATCACATAGACAGCGAAGTGACTGTATGTTGGCAGCTTGCCGATATGCTGGCGGATGAGATTTATGAAATGGTGATGCCTGCTGTAGAAAGTCGTTACAACAGCTTTGCGGATACGGTCGATGAGGAAGGATTTTCAGCTTCAAGGACTCACAGAGCCATAGGCGGATTTTCTATGGGCGGAGTGGTGATGTGGTATGTTTTTCAACGCCATCTCAATGCATTTTCCGTATTTCTTCCGCAGAGCGGAGACAGTTGGTTTAACGGTATGCATTCGGGCAGCAGACATTGTGAGGAGGATGCTGCGGATTTGGTGAACGCAGTCAGAAAATCGGGATATGCTCCTGAGGATTTTTCCATATATATGATGACTGGAACGGGGGATAACGCATATCCTCATCTGATAGTTCAGTCGGAGGCAATGAAAGTTCATTCCGAAATTTTTAAATTTTCAGATACATTCGGAGAGGGTAATTTTTATTTTAATATTGCATTTAACGGTATACATTGGTATGACTTTGCATATGAATACCTTTTTAATGCTTTGCCTCTATATTTCCCGAATACGGAGAATTAGAAATAATTTTGCGGTTAATATTTTATACAACGATCGGGATTTATATTTGCGATTTGGATTTGCTCTTTGAAAAAATCCTAAATAAGTATGGATGAACTTATTTAAATGTAAAAGTTTATAAATTTAGATAGACCGGACATACTAAAAATTAGCAAAAAAGTTAAATGTACGAAAAAAAGTACAAAAAGTACTCTCTAACTCTATTGACACCGTGAAGAGCAGGTTTTATGATAAAAACATGGCAGGGGGAACCTACCGTTAAAGATAGCGGTTCGCAGAGATTTGACTTTCATGCTTGGATGAGCTGTACTGTGCTTGGAGAGAACGGACTCAAAGGAAGTAATCCTATGTATGGACTGCGGAAAAGCATTTTATAAATATATTTGGTGCATATGCATTAAGAAAGGAGACTCTATATGGGTATTTTCAGAATAGCAAGATTGGTTTCTTACGGTTTTCTGGCAGGAACGGCAGGGGTAAAGCTCCTCAGCAGTAAAGATGCAAAAAAGGCATACACTCACATTACGGCAGCAGTTCTGCGTGGAGCTGACGATGTAATGAAGTGTGCTACAAACATTAAGGAAAACTGCGAAGATATAAACGCAGATGCAAAGGCTATAAACCGTAAAAGGTATGAAGAGGAAGAGCAGCAGAATATAGAAGATGCGAAACAGCTCCTGAGGGATGCGGGCGAAGCGGTAGAGGCGTAGGATTTTGCCGTTTAAATGTGTTCCGTATGCAGCAGTATGCGGTGTATTGACCATGACGGCTGTCATAGTACATCGGGCTGCTGCACTTTTTTAGTTGAAAGTTTGCATACTAATGCAAAGTGTTTGATAAATCAAAACAGTATTCCCTGAAAAGAAAGGAAAGACTGTAATATGAAATGTAAAATAATGCATGAATCAGAAGGTCGCATTCGTGTTCATATGAAGCAGAGTTATATGACATCGGTACAGGCGGACCTTCTTGAATATTATTTAAGGGAAATTCCGGGAGTTACCCGGGTGAAGGTAAGCGAGAGAACCGCAGATGCTACCGTAAATTATCGTGGTGATGTGCGTGAAAAAATAATAAAGGGCTTTGCGGAATTTGATTACGAAACGTCACGGGCAAATGTTCCCGATCATACAGGCAGAGAGCTTCAACGCTATTATCATAATAAAATCTGTTTTCATCTGATAAGACGTATATTAACAAAGCTCTTTTTACCTATGCCTTTACGAATGCTTCTGACGATTGCGGATGCATTACCTCGACTTTTGGAGGGTATAAAATCTCTGAAAAACGGTAAATTGGAAGTTTCGGTGCTTGATGCCACCTCGATAACGGTCTCTATGCTTAGGCGTGATTTCAATACGGCTTCAAGTATAATATTTATGCTGAAGCTGGGAGATATAATAGAAGAATGGACTCATAAGAAATCCGTTGACGATTTAGCAAGCGCAATGTCGCTTAATGTGGACAAAGTGTGGGTTAAGACGGGTGAAGGTCAGGAGCTTTTGACAGATATCAAGCATGTTGAAATGGATGACCTTATAGTTGTCAGAACGGGAAATATGATACCGTTGGACGGTATCGTGTACGAAGGAGAGGCTCTGGTAAATCAGGCATCTATCACAGGAGAGCCTTTGCCTGTAAAAAAATCTGTTGATACGTACATATATGCAGGTAGCGTAATAGAAGAGGGCGAGTTGACGGTTCAGGTTAAGAAACTGTTAGGAAGCGGTCATTATGATCGCATTGTAAAGATGATAGAGGAATCCGAAAAGCTGAAATCCACTACGGAGGCAAAAGCTTCAAGGTTGGCTGACAATCTCGTTCCATGGACTTTCGGAGCAACTCTTTTGACCTATCTTCTGACTCGGAATGTCACAAGAGCCGTATCTATATTAAATGTAGATTTCTGTTGTGCATTGAAGCTTGCCATGCCTGTTACCATTCTCTCAGCTATGAGGGAAGCCGGAGAACATCATATATCGGTAAAGGGCGGAAAATTTATAGAAGCCTTTGCTGAAGCTGAAACTATAGTATTTGATAAAACAGGAACTCTTACAAATGCAACTCCTCAAGTGAAAGCTATAATTTCTTTTTCAGGACAGGATGAAAAAGAAATGCTGAGATTGGCTGCATGCCTTGAAGAACATTATCCTCATTCCATAGCAAATGCCGTGGTAAAGGCCTCGAGTGACAGAGGGCTCGACCACGAAGAAAAACATTCAACGGTGGAATATATAGTTGCTCACGGTATAGCCAGCAGCGTAGAGGACAGCCGTGTGCTGATAGGCAGCTACCATTTTATATTTGAGGATGAAAAATGCAGAGTTCCTGAAGATGAGCGGAAAAAATTTGATGAATTGCCGGATGAATATTCCCACTTGTATCTGGCAATTGACGGCACTTTGGCGGCGGTAATACTGATAGAGGATCCGCTTAAAGAAGAAGCTGCATCCGCCATTAAGCATTTGCATGAGCTCGGTTTCAAAAAAATCGTAATGATGACGGGCGACAGTGAGCGCACCGCTAAAGCCGTAGCCAAGGCGGTAGGAATAGATGAATATTATTCCGAGGTCTTGCCGGAAGACAAGGGCAATTTCATACGCTCCGAACATGAAGCGGGGCGCAAGGTCGTAATGATAGGTGACGGTATAAACGACTCTCCCGCACTTTCGGAGGCCGATGTGGGAATTGCTATAAACAGCGGAGCGGCAATAGCCAGAGAAATTGCAGATATAACCATATCGGAAGACAATCTCGAATCCCTGGTAGTGTTGAGAGTTCTGAGCAAATCGCTGATGCTGAGAATCAACAGAAATTACAGAAGTATAATAGGATTTAATTCATTTCTTATATTAATGGGTATGTTCGGAATATTTGCACCGACCATGACAGCGCTGCTTCATAATGCATCGACTTTGGCGATAGGCATGCACGGAATGACCAATATGCTTCGTGAAGAAGATGAAGCGGTACTCATTTCAAACGGTATAAAATATGAAAACAGGAGTGAAAAAAATGTTAAAGACGACTGTTAATGTAGAAGGAATGGCTTGCGGAATGTGTGAGGCTCATGTATGCGATGCTATAAGAAAAGCGCTTCCGGAAGCGAAAAAGGTAAGTGCTTCTCACGGAAAAAAAGTAGCGAGCTTCATAACAGATAATGAGATTGATGAGGCTAAACTTAAAAATGCCATAGACGCAACGGGATACAGATGCATATCAATAGAATCCTCACCGTATGAGAAAAAGGGATTTTTCGGTTTCGGGAAAAAATAAAGATTTGTGTTTCGTCGGTATCTTGAAAAAGATAAATAGATGTTTTATTGACATTAAAAAGTGAATTAGATATAATTAACTCGCAGACATGTCTGTACCCGAGGAACGTGGGCTATCCAAGCAGCCTGCGTTTACTCGGGTATTTTATTCAGTCGATAGGGCAGGTAATACTGGCGATTTCTTCGATAGTATGATGAAGAGATTGAGCCAGAGCATCCTCGGAAGCACTGTAATACACTTCCTTGCCGTCTCGGCGGGAATTTATAAGTCCGCTGTCTTTTAAAAGCCTCAGATGGTGGGAAACTGCGGGGCTGGTCATTTTTACGATTGCGGCGATATTTACAACACATTCTTCGCAGTGACAAAGCAGCCAAAATATCTGTAGACGTGTAGGATCGCCAAGCTGCTTCATAGCATTTGAAACAGCCTGTATCGTAGAGAGCTCGGGCATATTTTTTAAGACCTGCTCCTCGTTTGAATCGTGGGTGTGAGGCAATATGATGTTCGTTTTGTCCATAGATTACACTCTTTTCGGTAAATAGTATCAATATCTATAATTTAATGAGAATAGAGTGATATTGTCAAGCGGAAATATTTGAATTGTATTTTAAATGATTTAATTATGTAGTGTAGTACCCCGTTATCTCGATGATTCCCGAATGACTTCCTTAGATTTGATGTCGGTCTGATTTTTATGAGTACAGCTATTGACAAATATCAATTAAAGGAATATCATATAAAAAATTAAACAATCGTTTAATTGTATGACTGTATTCAAGCTGATATATTTAATTGTGCTTAAAAAGGAGACATAAAATTATGAAAAAGGTTTATAAAATAGAAGTTGATTGTGCGGATTGTGCAAATAAAATGGAATTGGCAGCTCAAAAGGTCGACGGAGTAAAGGATGCCAATGTAAATTTCATGACTTTAAAGATGAGTGTTGAATTTGAAGAGGGTAAGGCTCCGGCTGATGTTATGCCTGCAGTCTTGGAAAGCTGTAAAAAAGTTGAAAGCGATTGTGAGATTTTCTTCTGATGATAAATGACCCTGCGGCATTGTTGTTGCAGGGTTTATTTGGATAAAGAATCCGTATCTTATGTGAGGTTCCGGTTGTAAGTATGGCGGTGATATCGTCAATTTTTGCTGAAATTTCACATGTAAAGCATCGAATAAGGTGGAAGCAATGAATAAAAAGCAAAAGAAAAACATCATAAGAATAATTGCGGCGGCATGCATGATGCTGATATTTTTGATACTGCCCGTTGACGGAATGTTCAGATTTTTACTTTATATGATACCGTATTTAACAGTGGGTTATGATGTGCTTTGGAAGGCTTTAAAGGGAATAAAAAACAGGCAGCCCTTCGATGAATATCTGTTGATGTCGGTGGCGACGATAGGTGCAATATTGTTGGCACTATTTGATAAAGGTGATTACATCGAGGCGATATCGGTAATGCTTTTTTACCAGGTGGGTGAGTTCTTTCAGGCATATGCCATGGATAAGAGCCGTAAAAATATCGGAGAGCTTATGGATATACGCCCTGATTATGCGAATATAGAATTGGCGGGAAAATTGGTGAGAACGGCTCCCGATGAGGTCGAAATCGGAACCGTATTCATAGTTCAACCTGGAGAACGAATCCCTCTTGACGGGGTTATAGTAGAGGGAAATTCCACTTTGAATGCGGTAGCACTCACAGGAGAGAGTCTTCCTCGCAGTGTTGAGCAGGGAAACGAAGTGCTCAGCGGATGCATAAATATGACAGGAGTTATAAAGGTCAAAAGTACAAGGGATTTTTACGATTCAACCGCATCAAAGATTTTGGAACTTGTGGAAAATGCAAGTTCAAGGAAAGCCAAGTCGGAAAAATTTATAACCAAATTTACCAGAGTATATACACCTTTTGTCGTGTACAGTGCCGTCGTCCTTGCACTGCTGCCGCCGTTGTTCAGGATTATTGCGATGCATGAGGATCCTTTGTGGGGTGTTTGGGTGTACAGGGCGCTGACATTTTTGGTAGTAAGCTGCCCTTGTGCGCTTCTGGTCAGCATCCCTTTGAGCTTCTTCGCCGCAATAGGTGGAGCAAGCAGAGCGGGAGTGCTGGTGAAAGGAGCTAATTTTTTAGAAAGCTTGGCAAATACCAGAACAGTTGTATTTGATAAAACGGGAACTCTCACAAAAGGGAGCTTTGAGGTAAGTGCCGTTCACCATAGTAATATGGAACATTCCAAGCTTTTGGAATATGCGGCTCTGGCAGAAAGTTCATCTTCACATCCGATAAGTATCAGTCTAAAAGAGGCTTACGGAAAAACCTTGGACAGGAGCAGAGTTTCAGATATCGAAGAAATAAGCGGCTGCGGAGTGCTTGCAAAAATTGATGCTATGAGCGTTGCGGTAGGAAATTCGGAGCTTATGAAACGCATCGGTGTGGAATATATAGATTGTCATGAAATAGGAACTATAGTCCATATAGCCGTTAACGGAGCATATGAAGGTCATATAGTTATAAATGATATGGTAAAGTCAAGTTCCGCCGAAGCTATAAAGAATTTGCGTCTGTCGGGGGTGAAGCGCAGTATCATGTTGACCGGTGACCTGCAAAAGGTTGCGGACAGGGTGGCGAGCGAGCTTGGAGTTGACGAGGTATATGGAGGTTTGTTGCCGGGAGATAAGGTTGAAAAACTGGAAAGTCTTATTGATAAAAAGCAGAAGAAAGATGTTCTGATCTTCGTCGGAGACGGGATAAACGATGCTCCGGTGCTTTCACGTGCCGATGTAGGTGTTGCAATGGGGGCAATGGGTTCCGATGCGGCAATAGAGGCTGCCGATGTCGTGCTCATGGATGACGATCCTGTACAGATTGTAAAAGCGATAAGAATTTCACGCAAGTGCATGAGAATAGTTTATGAAAATATATGCTTCTCCATAGGAATAAAAATATCGGTGCTGCTGCTCAGCGCTTTCGGTCTGGCAAATATGTGGATGGCGATTTTTGCAGATGTCGGAGTTATGGTTTTGGCTGTTTTGAATGCTATAAGGGCACTTTTTGTCAAGAGACTGTGATATAATGGTGTTAGCGAGTTATAACTATTATATAAATATATTCCGCTGAAAAAGCTCACACAGCTTTACGGAGCGGATTCGTTTATTTCGGCGTATAAAGGAGGATGCAAATGGAACAGTATTCGGTTACAGGCATGAGCTGCGCAGCTTGCAGTGCAAGGGTGGAAAAGGCTGTTTCCAAGGTACCGGGTGTAACCTCCTGCGCCGTAAGCCTGCTTACCAATTCTATGGGAGTAGAGGGCAGCGCTTCGCAGCAGGATATAATAAAGGCTGTGGAAAATGCGGGCTACGGCGCAGCAGCCAAAGGCGGCGCCGAGGCTGCGGGCGCCGCCGGTGCAGGCGATGACCTGTTTGATGACAGTGAGATTTCTACCATAAAGAAAAGGCTTATTGCATCAATATTTTTTTTACTCATTCTCATGTATTTTTCAATGGGTCATTCGATGGCGGGGTTTCCGGTTCCGTCAATATTTGAGCAGGCTCCGCTGACTTCGGGTTTCACTCAGATGTTATTGACAGCAGTTGTAATGATAATAAATAAAAAATTCTTTGTGAGCGGTTTTATGGGAATTTTACACAGAGCTCCGAATATGGATACCTTGGTAGCTTTGGGAGCGGGGGCTTCATTTTTATACAGCACCTGTATTATGTATGGAGCAATGGCGGCTCAGACTGAAGGCGGTACGGAGCATGTAGCCGAACTCATGATGCACGGACTTTACTTTGAATCTTCGGCAATGATATTGACGCTGATAACTGTAGGCAAGCTTCTTGAGGCTATATCCAAAGGCAGAACTACGGACGCTTTAAAAGAACTTGTAAAGCTTGCACCGAAAACGGCATTGATTGAACGTGACGGAATTGAGACGGAGCTGCCTGTCGAAAAGGTAATGAAGGGTGATATTTTTATAGTAAAGCCGGGCACGACCGTTCCTGTTGACGGTATAGTCATAGAAGGCAGCAGCTCTGTAAATGAAGCGGCGCTTACGGGTGAAAGTATTCCGGCGGATAAGGAAGCGGGTTCCGCAGTATCGGCAGCTACTATTAATCAAACAGGTTTTCTCAGATGTGAAGCTACACGAGTGGGAAATGACACAACTCTGGCTCAAATTATAAAAACCGTAAGTGAAGCGGCAGCTTCAAAGGCTCCTATCGCCAAGGTCGCGGATGTGGTATCAGGATTCTTTGTTCCTGCCGTAATAGGTGTAGCACTTTTGGTTACATGCGGATGGCTCTTAGCAGGAGCGGGTATAGAGTTTGCACTGGCAAGAGGTATTTCGGTGTTGGTAATCAGCTGCCCTTGTGCACTCGGTTTGGCTACTCCGGTTGCAATTATGGTAGGCAGCGGAGTAGGAGCAAGAAACGGAATTTTGTATAAAACCGCAGCATCGTTGGAAGCGGCTGCCAAGGTCGCAATAGTTGCAGTTGATAAAACCGGTACGATAACCGGCGGTGATCCGTCAGTAACGGACATAATACCTGCGGAGGGCTACAGCGAATCGGAGCTTTTGGAATTGGCGTATGCACTTGAGTTAAGGAGCGAACATCCGCTTGCTAAGGCTGTGAGTCGAAAAGCGGAGGAAAAATCCGTTATGCGAAGAGAGGTCGAATCCTTTACAAGTCTTACCGGAAGCGGCTTGGAAGCTGTGCTTGACGGTAAAAGGCTGATTGGCGGAAATCTTCGTTTTGTTAAAGAGAATATTCAAATATCCGATGTACTTAAAAGAAAAGCGGAGGAGCTTGCAGAAAAAGGGAAAACACCTCTGTATTTTGCATATGACGGAAGTATTCTGGGGATAATAGCCGTTGCCGATACAATCAGGGATGACGGCAAGGCTGCAGTCGATGAACTTCACGGTATGGGAATAAAGGTGGTTATGCTTACAGGCGATAACGAGCGTACTGCGAATGCGGTAGGCAATGAAGCGGGGGTTGACTATGTAGCTGCCGGCTTGCTGCCCGACGGCAAGGAAAATGTTATCAGAAAGCTGATGAAACAGGGTAAAACCATGATGGTCGGTGACGGGATAAATGATGCGCCTGCGCTCACTGTGGCGGAGGTAGGTGTTGCTATAGGGGCAGGTACCGATATTGCAATAGATGCAGCCGATATAGTACTTATGAACAGCAAGGTGAGAGATGTTGCGGCTACGGTGCGTTTGAGTCGTGCGGCTCTGCGAAATATCCATGAAAATCTGATGTGGGCATTTATATATAATGTTATATGTATACCTTTAGCTGCCGGCATAAAGATATTCGGAATGACTATGAATCCTATGGTAGCTGCGGCGGCAATGAGTTTGTCAAGTTTTTGCGTTGTAACTAATGCATTGAGATTGAATTTTGTAAAGCTTTACGCTTCCGATAAAGATAAAGCTTCAAAATATGGAAAAGCCGTGAATTTGCAGAACTTGAATATGAATTCGGAGTCTGTTGACACGGATATAAATATGGACGATAATGATAAAATGGTTGAACAGAAAAAGGAGTTTATTATGACAAAGACATTAAACATTGAAGGCATGATGTGCGAACACTGCGAAGCTCGTGTAAAGAAGGCTCTTGAAGCATTGGATAATGTAAATGAGGCACAGGTAAGCCATAAGGACGGCACAGCTGTAATAGGTTTTGATACGGATATAAGCGATGCGGTCTTGACTAAAGCGGTTGAAGATCAGGACTACAAAGTTCTATCTATAGATTAATTCCTAAGGAGGTAATATTTATGAAAAAATTCAGATGTAAAGTGTGTAATGCAGTTTTCGAGGCCGAAAGTCTCGAAAACGCTGTATGTCCCGTATGTAATGCAAAGGGTGACAAATTGGAAGAAATAGTTGAGGAAAGCAAATCCAATCCTTATGCGGGAACTCAGACTGAAAAGAATCTCAAAGAAGCATTTGCCGGAGAATCTCAGGCAAGAAACAAGTACACATATTTTGCGTCAAAAGCAAAGAAGGAAGGCTTTGAGCAGATTGCCGCACTTTTCCTAAAGACAGCCGATAACGAGAAAGAGCATGCAAAGCTTTGGTTTAAAGAATTGAACGGAATCGGCAATACGGCTGAAAATCTGGTTGCGGCGGCTGAGGGTGAAAATTACGAGTGGACGGATATGTATGCAGGCTTTGCGGAAACAGCCGAGAAGGAAGGCTTCCCTGAGCTGGCGGAGAAATTCCGCATGGTTGCAGCTATAGAAAAGCACCATGAAGAACGTTATCGTGCATTGCTTCACAATGTCGAAGCTCAGGAAGTATTTAAAAAGAGTGAAGTCAAGATTTGGGAGTGCCGCAACTGCGGTCATCTCGTAGTAGGAACGGAAGCTCCGGATGTCTGTCCTACCTGCGCACATCCTCAGTCTTATTTTGAGATTAACGCAGAAAATTATTAATGTGACTTTGTTTCTTTACTTGCTGAATCGAGACTTGCTGAATCGGGTTGATTTTGAAAGCTGTATAGATTTCGAAAGTCGTATAAAAGGAAGGCAAATATGATAAGAATAGGAATTATGGGATACGGAAATCTTGGCAGAGGTGTAGAGACCGCAGTTAAATATGCTCCCGATATGGAACTGGCGGCAGTATTTACAAGAAGAAATCCGTCAAGCTTGTCAATAAATACTCAAGGTGTGCCGGTGGTGCATGCTGATGAGGCTGATACATGGACGGATAAAATAGATGTAATGATATTGTGCGGAGGAAGCGCTACCGATCTTCCCGAACAGACTCCTAAATATGCCAAGCTTTTTAATGTGGTAGACAGTTTTGATACACATGCGAAAATTCCGGAGCATTTTTCAAATGTAGATGCAGCTGCATCGGAGAGCGGAAAGGTTGCCGTTATATCTGTAGGCTGGGATCCGGGAATGTTTTCCATTAACAGAGTTTATGCAAATGCCATACTGCCTGACGGAAAGGATTATACATTCTGGGGCAAGGGCGTTTCGCAGGGACATTCGGATGCAATAAGACGGATAAACGGAGTGAAAAATGCAAAACAGTATACTATACCTATCGAAGCCGCACTTGAAGCGGTTCGTTCAGGAAATCAGCCCGAGCTTTCAACTCGTGAAAAGCATATAAGAGAATGCTTTGTGGTTCCGGAGGAAGGTGCCGATACTGAGCGCATAGAAAGGGAGATTAAGGAGATGCCTGATTATTTCTCCGACTATGATACGAAGGTGCATTTTATAAGCCAAGAGGAGCTTGAAATGAATCATGCGGGTATGGCTCACGGCGGTTTTGTATTCAGAAGCGGCAGAACGGGTGAAAATAAAGAGCACAGGCATATAATTGAATATAGTCTGAAGCTCGACTCAAATCCTGAATTTACAACAAGTGTTTTAACAGCTTATGCGAGAGCGGCTAAGCGCCTTGCCGATGAAGGACAGAAAGGCTGCAAAACGGTTTTGGATATAGCACCGTCATATCTCAGCACAAAAACAGACGAGGAACTCAGAGCTTCATTGCTGTAAATGATAATAAAGATGTACTTAAATAGGAGCCTTTCAGCAGATGTTGAAAGGCTCCGTTCTCAGTAACTTTAAAAAAATTAATATGTTTCAAAGCACAATAATAACTCCATATTTAGGCGATTCCATAATTTAATAGGATAGGCTTTAGTCCCAAAACACAATAATAACTTCATGTTACGATAGTTACGGTTCTGAAATTGCATCACCGTAAATGCAACAGGAAAACTAAGCGGATTAAATTGGAATCCGATTTAATAAATGATTTAAAGAGCGTTCTTTATTGCAACTGAAAGCTCGTCATATTCTTCAAAGGCCTCAAGCTCGGGATTGTCGTTTTTTATCTGTTCCGTACTCTTAAAGAGGAAACCCGCCTTGCTTGCCTTTATCATTCCGAGGTCGTTGTAGCTGTCGCCGCAAGCTATGGTTTCAAAGCCTATGGACTGCAAAGCCTTTACGGTGCTGAGCTTTGATTGTTCCACCCTCATGCGGTAGCCTGTGATGCTTCCGTCATCGGCAACTTCGAGAGTATTGCAGAATATTGTAGGCATACCGAGCTTTGCCATGAGAGGTGCGGCAAATTGAGTAAATGTATCGCTGAGAATTATGACCTGAGTTATGGAGCGTAATTCATCCAAAAATGCCTTTGCACCGGTCATCGGTTCTATGGAGGCTATAGTATCCTGTATTTCCCTTAATCCGAGGCCGTGATTTTTGAGTATGTCAAGCCGATATTTCATAAGCTTGTCGTAATCGGGTTCATCACGAGTGGTCTTTTTAAGTTCGGGGATTCCTGTAACCTCGGCAAATTCTATCCAAATCTCGGGAACGAGCACACCTTCCATGTCGAGGCAGACTATATTCATATCCATAATTTTTCTCCTGCTGTAAATAATAAAGTTGAATTGAAATAGAAATGACTTTCCATATATAACCAATTATACACCGGACTAAGTAAATAATAAAGTTAAATTGAGATAAAAATCGGCATGGTTGTGAAATCATATTTAAAGGTAATTTTCCAAAGCCTCCTGATCCAATATGACAAGTTCTCTCTTTTTTACGGCGATTATTCCTTCTTTAGACATGGCACCGAGTTCTCTTGAAAGAGAAGGTCTGGTTGTTGCAATATAATCCGCCATTGCTTCCCTCGGCATCAGAGGAATTCTATCTTTGCCGTTTTGATTTTGAATTATAAATCGTACGATTTTTTCTCTTATACTGCCGCAGCCCAAGATGCGCAACCGCCTGTTCATCATGTAAGCCTTCCCTGCAAATACGGATAACATGTTCATACGCATGCGCTCAGGTATATGCTGTCGGTCAGTGTGATTTTCAGGTTGAAAAAGTCGGCAGTCTATTCGAAGAATCAAAGTGTCCTCTAAGGCTTCGGTGTACATATCATATGTAGGGATTTGTATAAAGGTGTAAATCTCACCGAACATATCTCCCGGTTCGTCAACCGTTGCCAACATTAGTCTGTTTCCGCTTACAGTGTCATGAGCAACAGCTATGCTTCCGTAGATCAATATGTAAAAATATTGAGGTATATCGCTTTCACTGAAAATCCTTTCATTTTTTGAATATTTTACAAGTTTTACGAAGTCTCCCGACAGAAATTTGTTGATTTCGTCATCGGAAATCCCGGAGCACAATCGGCTGTTTGCAAGTATGGATAATATATCGGTTTTCATATTTCACTTATAATCCGAGCCTTCCATGAGACCGGATTTATTCCTTTCTCCCATATTATTAAGATATATGAGAAAATTCATCGATCAATAAGCTTTCTATTCTTGTGAACGTTCATGACCATACAGCTGAAAGCTTATCGAGTTGCTTTTAATTGTCAATAAGCTTTCCGTCCGTAGAGACAGTTACGACTTTCCAAGGAATGAATTTACCGCTGTCTTTGAGAGCGTTGGCAGCCGCAAATTCCAAGCCTCCGCAGCAAGGTACTTCCATGCGTACTATGGTTAGACTTTTAATATTGTTGCTTTCTATGACAGCCTGCAGCTTTTCCTTATAGTCCACGGGGTCGAGCTTTGGGCAGCCTACGAGAGTTATATGATTTTTTATAAAGTCCTCATGGAAATCGGCATAGGCAAATGCGGTACAATCTGCGGCAACGAGCAGATTTGCATTTTCATAGAAAGGAGCTTTTACGGGAACAAGCTGTATCTGTACGGGCCATTGGCGGAGCTGACTATGAGGCTTAGGCACAAATCCTTGTTCAAAAGGTATGCTTGCTGTAGGAGCCTCTTTTCTGTCAAAGCTGCGTGACATACTGCCGGGACATCCTGACGGCATATCATGTGTGCAGTTTGATGCAGCATTTTTTTCAGCCGCAGCCTTCAGCATATTTGCTTCTACGGCAGCCTTGTCGAAAGCCGCCGCCTCACGTTCGATTATGGAAATGGCGTCCACCGGGCACTCAGGCAAACAATCTCCGAGACCGTCGCAGTAATCATCTCTTATGAGTCGAGCCTTGCCGTTTATCATGGCGATTGCACCTTCATGACAGGCATTTGCGCACGCACCGCAACCGTTGCAACGTTCTTCATTTATCTCTACTATCTTGCGTATCATAATTTCCTCCGATATATAATTTTTATTATTGTGAATATTGTTATTTTATGTCAGATCTGCTGTCAGTGCCGCTCGTCACCTGCAATCTCGTGATATATTGTAAGTCATGCTCGGTGCAAGCTTTTAAGATTTATTCTTGTGCAGACCTTTGAGACAGCTTCATTACCTTGCAAGCAAAGTATATAATATTATAGCTGATATTTATGTAACATTTGTTACAATTAAATAATTTCCAAAAAATAATTTAATTGTGTAGGAGGAATACTCCGCTTTTTGTGATAGTTATTTCGTGATACACAGTCTCTCGCAATGAAAAAATGTCTCGTTCTGCTGTGAAAGATTTAAACTGTCCGCTAAACAGTACTAAACTCCGTCTTCCGGAAATTTAATTTCGGCTTAGAACCCGATTGAATTATATAACTGATTGGCAAAGTGATTACTTACAAATTAATTTATATAATGATTATATTGATATTCGACTTCCTATTTTATTTTATAAAATTTATATTCGATATATCTGAAATATAATTAAAATGATATAATATACAATATTTATAAATCTGATACTATGCTGTACGGGGGATAAAAATGACAGAATTTAAACCTATCAAAGAAGGTAAGGTAAGAGAAATTTATGATAACGGAGACAGCCTTATAATGGTTGCAACCGATAGAATATCGGCATTTGACGTTATTTTGAAGAATAAGGTTACCGATAAGGGAAGGGTGCTCACTCAGATGTCGAAATTCTGGTTTGATTTGACAAATGACATAGTTTCCAACCATATGATAAGCGTAGATGCTTCCGATATGCCCGATTTTTTTTCGCAGGAAAAGTACCGCGGAAACAGTATGTTGTGCAAAAAGCTTGAAATGCTCCCTGTAGAATGTATAGTAAGAGGATATATTACGGGAAGCGGTTGGACGAGCTATATGAATAACGGAACCGTATGCGGCATAAAGCTTCCTGACGGACTGAAGGAATGTGACAAACTGCCGGAGCCTATATATACGCCGAGCACAAAAGCAGAGATAGGTGATCATGATGAAAACATCAGCTTTGAAGAGAGCATATCTGTTCTGGAAAAAGCCTTTCCGGGACATGGACGGGAATATGCGGAGAAACTTAGAGATTATACTATAGCCCTGTATAAAAAATGTGCGGAATATGCACTCAGCAGAGGTATAATAATCGCAGATACAAAATTTGAATTCGGGCTTAACGAAAAAGGTGAAATTGTTATCGGTGACGAGATGCTTACACCGGACAGCAGCAGATTTTGGCCGCTTAAAGGCTATGAGCCCGGTAAGAGTCAGCCGAGCTTTGACAAGCAGTTTGTTCGTGATTGGCTCAAAGAAAATCCGGACAGCGATTACGAGCTGCCTCAGGATGTTATAGATAAGACAATAGATAAGTATAAAGAAGCATATAAGCTGATTACAGGAAACGAGCTGTAGCTCCGTTACTGCAAATTTAGGAAAAGTCTTTGTAAATATGAGGGTGCGAGCTGTTTTACCCGTGAGGTAGATGCAGTGCACCTTCTTTATTATATGATATAATGCCTTTTATGAATAGCAGAATACAACTTTCAGATCATTTCGACAACAAAAGAATAATACGATTTGTACTGCCGTCTATAATAATGATGTTTTTTACTTCGATTTATAGCATAGTGGATGGATTTTTCGTTTCAAATTTTGCGGGTAAAACTCCGTTTGCGGCACTGAATCTAATTTTCCCGTTTTTTATGCTAATCGGTGCATTGGGATTTATGATGGGATCCGGCGGTACTGCAGTTGTATCTCGTACCTTGGGCGAAAATCGTAAAAAGGATGCAAGCAGATACTTTTCACTTGTGGTTTATTTTACTTTTTTTGTAGGCGTAATCGTCGCCTTACTCGGATTCATTTTTTTACCTTCCGTGGCGAGGCTGCTGGGTGCGGAAGGGCGTATGCTGAGTGAATGTATATTGTACGGTCGTATAGTCATGTTGACATTTCCCGCATTTATGCTTCAATATGTATTTCAGACGTTTTTCGTTGCGGCGGAAAAGCCGAGATTGGGACTTGCTTTCATAATAGGAGCAGGTTGTTTGAATATAGCATTGGATGCGTTGTTTGTTGCAGGATTTCAATGGGGCCTTGCAGGTGCGGCAGCTGCAACCTGCATAGGACAGGTTTTTGCAGGCTTCGGACCGGTGATTTATTTTTTTCTGCCTAATGACAGTCTGCTCGGATTGACGAAAACTCGTTTTTACGGAAAGGTTTTATTGAAGTCCGTTATAAACGGCTCATCGGAGTTGATGAGCAATGTTGCCGATTCTCTTGTAAATATTCTTTATAATTGGCAGCTTTTAAAGTTTGCAGGCGAAAACGGAGTGGCTGCATACGGAGCAATAATGTATATATGCTTTATATCCGCAGCCGTATTTTTGGGTTATTCCATAGGAATAGCACCTGTGGTGGGCTATCATTTCGGAGCCGGCAACAAGGCTGAGCTGCGCAATCTGTTCAGACGAAGCATGATTCTTACCGGAACGGCGGGTGCGATAATTGTTATATTGTCGGAAGTCTTTGCCGGAAATATAACAAGCATATTTGTAGGCTATGACGAAGACCTGAGAGCAATGACTCTGCACGGGCTGATGATATATTCTCTGTCATACATACTCATGGGATTCAATATATTCGCATCCGGATTTTTTACGGCGCTCAGCGACGGTGTAACCTCAGCGATAATTTCATTTATGAGAGCATTGATATTTGAATCGGCGGCGGTAATAATTCTGCCTATGATTTTCGGATTGGACGGAATTTGGAGCGCTATTATAGCGGCGGAATCTGCGGCATTGACTATAGCGACATTCTTTATGATACGCAAACGCAGAGTATTCGGATACTCAAAATAGGTTTTGGTTTTGAGTACGGCCCGATGAAAATTTAAGGATTCCAAGGATTTTAAATTCCACAAAATCTGAATAATAAATGTGACAATCAATACCGTTTCATATGTGTCACTCATAGAAGACTTTAAATTATACAAAATCATGAAAATCAATGCTTTGCTCTGTTTATGAATGTAATGTTTTACTGTTGTTAGTATAAAACTTGAATTATATCGGCTCGTGCTCATGCTAATCGGACTGAATTATGTGTATTTACACGAGAGGTATGGAGTTTAGCGATGAATTTATTCATAATGGGTGCGGCACTTGGATTATTTACGAAATTCAATGTATATGCTAATATGTAATAATGTATTTGAAACTTCAATAATTAACCCTCAAACCCCTTGAAATACAAGGATATTTGCAAGAGAACAGAT
>JBQNCA010000008.1:0-73477 GCA_052169645.1 Anaerovoracaceae bacterium | reverse complement strand
AAATGTTTAAGAATTCGTAACATTGAATATGTGTGAAATATGATACAGGTTCAAAAAAGCATTGCCGTATGATAAAATAAATTTAAAACCACACTCTGGAAATAATATTGTAAATTATTTCATTCTGATAAAGGAGATCGAGTAATATGGATAAAGAAAATAATAATCCTAATTTAACTAATGAGTCGGAAAACCTTGAAAATACCGTTGTAGAAGATACTCCCGCAGCGGAGAATATGGGGGAGTTACCGTCCGATGAGTCATCGAAAGCTGCAGCATCGGAATTCGAAGCTGCTGATGAAAAAGCGGAAGACATTGTTGAGTCAATTGAATCGACGATTGAAAGCGCAGTGGAGGGTACTTTAAATGCAGCACCTTATGCGGATGAAGCGGGCGTTTCGGTTATGGCGGCAGCAGTGATTGAAGAAAAGCCGAAGTCAAAGAAAATGCTGCCTATAATAGCAGGAGTCGTTTTATTGTTGCTGATTGCAGCAATTTCAGTTGTTGCCACCGGTGTTTTGGCAAAACCCTCAGATAAAGTTCTGATGGCAATTGACAACACCTTCAAGCCCGATCAGGTAACGGAGAAGCTGAGCGCTATAAATGAAATTTCTTCCGGCGGCAAATATACTATGGATGTGGATGCATCCTTATCCGGAGGGATGCTCGGAAATATTGACGTCAATCTCAGCTATGTTCAGGACAGTTCCACGGCACTTCAGTCAGCCAAAGGAAGCCTCAGCTTTATGGGAACGAAATTTAATCTTCATGAATATATGGATGATAAAAATATAACGCTTTCGATTCCTGAGCTTGTCGGTGAAAAAGCTCTTACCTATAATTATATAGATAAAAAGAGCGGATATATCGTGTCCGCGGTGGGCAAGAAGGATCTCGATGTAGTAGATTCCTATCTTCAGTATATGCACAGTGTGATAGGAATGGATAAATCAAAGATCCAAAAAGATATGATTGATGTATTCAGAAAAGATATAGGCACTCTTAAATTCGAAAAGACTCCGGAAAAAGATATAAAATTTGACAACGGAAATGTTAAGTGCAAAGGATACAGCGTAGTTATAGATTCCACATTTGCCGACAAGCTTTTCAAAGATATTAAAGCTGTTTACGGTGAAGAAAATTTTGACGCCTATCTTAAAACCGTAAGTTCGATGAACGCTTTGGCAGGCGGTACAGCATCCGTATCTACGGAAGATGAAATTCAGAGTGCTATAGACAATATGGAAACGTTAAATATGAGATTCTATCTCAATAAAAAGAATCTTGCAGCAGTTGAATTTGAAAGCAAGGCGGGGGAGACTTTCTCCATAGAGTTTGTCGGAAGTGAAATACCTTGGCATCACACAAGATTAACAGGTGACGGAAATTCTACCGTTTCTTTGAATGTAAAGAATGACGGTACAAAAGAAACTTTTGAAATTTTGAGCGATGAAGTGAAGCTTTTTACACTTACCTATGATTTAAAATCCGGAGACTTCACTCTTAAGAATGATTATACCGAATTAAACGGCAGCTTGAAGGAAGAATCGGGCAAATACATTTTCAAGTTTGAATATGAGGGCTTGAAGGCGGCAGTCACTGTCAGCAACGGAGGAAAGGTTGAGAAGATAAATGCTTCGACTGTCGATATAGGAAATGCGGACGAGCAGACGATAAACGATATTATGGAGCATATAGGAAATGCTCTGATGAATTCGAGCAGCCAACATTAATCGTTGACATCTGAAAAAATCAAGAGTATATTAATTCTAATCAGTTTTTAGCGAGGGCACGAGCTAAGGAAGGAAATATTATGAATACTTTTTCGGCTATGACATTTTGCTATTATGGAAGCTTTAGAGGTCTGTTTAGAAACTTTACAGGCTATTTTAGCATACATAAAAATGGATATATGATAAGAACCGAAAAAAACTGATGTTTTCAGAAGCAAAATAACTGTACAGAAAATATTGTAGATATGAACGCCATTCGGTTTGAGGACTGAATGGCGTTTTTTATCATTAAAGGAAAAGGAGGGATAATATGGTTGTAATTTTAAGGGACGGGGCTGACAAGTCCGATATTTTGATGCTGTGTGAATATTTGGATGCCTATAATGTTGAAGTATCCGTGACGGAAGGTCAACATACGACGATACTGGGCTTGGTAGGAGATACAAGCTCTGTCGATCAGGACGCTTTGCGTGCAATGCCTTTTGTACAGAATGTAAAAAGAATACAGGAGCCTTATAAGGCTGCCAACAGAAAATTTCATCCTCAGGAAACGGTTGTCGACGTCAAAGGGAGAAAGATAGGAGACGGAAATTTTCAGGTTATAGCAGGTCCGTGCTCCGTAGAGTCAGAGGAGCAAATTATAGGGGTTGCAAAAAGTGTAAAAGAATCGGGAGCAGGTCTGCTCAGGGGCGGAGCATTCAAGCCGAGAACATCACCTTATGCGTTCCAAGGACTGAGAGCGGAAGGAATAGAACTTCTGCTGGAAGCGAGGGAAGCTACAGGATTGCCTATAGTTACGGAGATTATGAGTGCTGCTCACCTACCCCTGTTCGATCACGTGGATTTAATACAAGTCGGGGCGAGAAATATGCAGAATTTTGAATTGCTTAAGGTCCTCGGGAAACAGGAAAAGCCGGTTTTACTCAAGAGAGGGCTTGCAAACACCATAGAGGAATTGCTTATGAGTGCAGAGTACATAATGTCCGAGGGAAACAAAAATATAATACTCTGTGAGAGGGGAATAAGAACCTTTGAAACCGCCACAAGGAATACTCTTGATCTGTCGGCTATAACCGTGCTCAAGGAAAAAACGCATCTCCCGGTAATAGTTGATCCGAGTCACGCCACAGGTGTTGCGGCATACGTTGAACCTTTGTCGATAGCTGCCGTGGCAGCGGGTTGCGACGGATTGATAATCGAGGTGCACAATGATCCTGCCAAGGCTCTGTGCGACGGACCGCAATCATTGACACCTGAACAGTTTGATAATACAATGAAAAAGATAATTAAGATAAGAGCTTTCATGGAAACGGAGCTTTCCTGACAGTATAGGATTTGAGGCTTTATGAAGAATATTCACGTTAATGCCGGAAACGGCTACGATATATTTATAGGAAACGGGCTGCTTGACAGAGCCGGGGAACTGTGTGCCGATGCTCTGGATGCAAAGAAGAAAGCTTTAAAGAATATGAAAATTGCGCTTTTTACGGACAGCAACGTGGAGCGGCTATATGCGGAGAGAGTAAGAAAAAGCCTTGAAATGCAAGGCTTCGATGTATTTGTATATTCATATGAAGCCGGAGAACTGTCAAAGAATATCACTACAGTCAGCAGCTTCATAGATTTTATGGCTGAAAGAAGCTTAGGTCGAGGCGATGCCGTTGCGGTACTGGGCGGAGGTGTTGCAGGCGATATGGGCGGATTTGCGGCATCCATATATATGAGAGGTATAAAATTTATCCAAATTCCCACATCGTTGCTTGCGGCAGTTGATTCTTCAGTTGGAGGAAAGACCGGTGTCGACACGGTTGTCGGCAAAAATCTCATAGGAAGCTTTTGGCAGCCGTCTTTGGTACTGTGCGACACTGCGGTTTTCAATACTCTTGACGAGGGATTGATTATGGACGGTTTGGCAGAGGTTATAAAGACCGCAGCTATATGTGATGCGGATTTTTATGCCGAGCTGGAGCGTGTTGCGGAAACGGAGCCTGACAGAAAAACCGCATTCGAAAAGCTTATTTCAGGAGATGAAGCGGAATCTCTTGTGGAAAAATGTGTTGAAATCAAGAGCCGGGTCGTGGAAGCCGATGAGCGTGAGTCGGGCTTGCGCAGGATATTGAACTTCGGTCATACCATGGGTCATGCTATAGAAAAGCATGCCGAATATAAGATCAGCCACGGAAAAGCTGTAGCCATAGGGATGTGCATGATCAGCAGAGCGGCGGAGCGCCACGGACTCGGTGAATCCGGAATTTATGAAAGGCTGAGCAGGCTGTTGGCAAAGTTCGGGTACGATATTTCATATGAAGCCGACAATGAGGAGCTTTGCAGGATTGCGGAGAAAGACAAGAAAGCGAAAGGTGGCGGCATAGGGCTTGTGTATCTGTCAGAAATGGGAAGGGCTGAGGTAAAGGAACTTCCTGTTGCGGATCTTACAGCTTTTTTTGAATAGATATCGGAGTCGTGATATAGCTGAACTTATATTATGACGAGAAAAATATTCGGGAGATAATGATATGAATGTTAAGGTATATCCGGGATATTTAAACGGGATTGTTAAAGTACCGCCGTCGAAGTCGGCGGCGCACAGGGTACTGATAGCGGCGGCACTCGCTGAGGGAATTTCGGAGATAAAAGGCATTTCGGATTCTGACGATATGCATGCTACGGTAGGATGTCTGCGGGAGCTGGGCGCTGATGTAGAGCTTAAAGGCTCGGAAGCTCGTGTTGCAGGCATAGCAGGGAAATTTACAATCGATTCGGCAAAGCCGTATATGGAAAATCCTCGTCTTGATTGCAGGGAGAGCGGCTCCACGCTCAGATTTCTGTTGCCGGTGGCAGCCGCCTTGGGGGCAGGGGCGTCTTTTACAGGGAGAGGAAAGCTCCCGGAGCGTCCTATAACAGCTCTTGCCGATGAAATGAAGGCGAAAGGCATACGCTTTCTCCCGGGCGGAAGAGACGCCCTTCCGTTTATAATTAAAGGGCAGCTTGAACCCGGGGTTTACAGGCTGCCCGGCGATGTCAGCTCGCAATACATAAGCGGTCTGATGTTCGCCCTTCCTTTACTCGCCGACGACAGTCAGATAGAGCTGACATCGCCCTTGGAATCCGCAGGCTACCTCGATCTAACTATGACAACGCTGCATGAGTACGGTATCACGGTCGAACGCACTGATAAGGGATACTTTATTCGTGGAGGTCAGAACTACAGAGCATGTGATACCGAAGTGGAAGGCGATTATTCAAATGCAGCGTTCTGGCTTGTAGCAGGAGCCTGCGACAGGCTGCCCAAGGGCAGCCTTGCGAGAGTCGAAGGCACCGGCATCATAGTTTCGGGGTTGAAAGCGGGAAGTGTGCAGGGCGACAGGCGAATTGCGGATTTGCTGCGAAATGCCGGTGCTGCCATAGATGAGCACGATTACAACGGTTATATTCAGTATCGTCCCTTGCCTTCGATACTGCACGGCTCGGAAATAGACTGCGGAAATATTCCCGACATCATACCTGTTCTTGCCGTTGCAGCTGCGATTTCAGGGGGTACCACCCGATTTTACAATGCCGGAAGGCTTCGTTTAAAAGAGAGCGACAGACTTGCTGCTATGGCGGATTGTCTCAGCAGAATAGGTGCAAGAGTCAGACAGAATGCGGACGAATTGACAGTTCAGGGCGGACATCTTGCCGGCGGCTGTGAGGTGAATGGATATAACGATCATAGAATAGTGATGTCCATGGCGATTGCAGCCTTATTTTGTGAGAAGCCGGTAATCATAAGGGGTGCTGAGGCTATTGCAAAGAGTTATCCTGATTTTTTTGAAGAATTTACGAAGCTGGGAGGAAGAATAGATGTCATCTAATATAGGCAACAAACTGAAATTGTCGATATTCGGAGAATCACACGGCATCGGTATAGGCGGTGTAATGGACGGCTTTCCCGCAGGCTTTGAGATAGATTCGGAGCGGATTGCCGCTTTTATGAAGCGCAGAGCTCCCGGCGGAGACAAAGCCGCTACACCTCGAAAAGAATCGGATATCCCGAATATTATATCCGGTGTCAGAGACGGAGTTACCTGCGGTACACCTATAGCGGTATTGATTGAAAATACGAATCAACATTCACAGGATTATAAAAATATGTCTACAGCAGCTCGTCCGGGGCACGCCGATTATACAGGCTATTTGAGGTACCGAGGGTTTAATGATGTGAGAGGCGGCGGTCATTTTTCGGCAAGGCTGACGGCGCCTCTGTGCTTTGCCGGCGCACTGTGCCTGCAATATCTTGAAGAAAAGGGCATATACATAGGAGCGCATCTTGCAGCGGTTGCCGATGTAGAGGATAAAAGCTTCGATGCTGTTGAAATTTCAAAAGAACAGCTTCTTTCAATAAGCCAAAGACCCTTTCCCGTGCTTGAGGATAAAATTGAGGAGAGGATGCGAGCTGTCATAGAATCCGCTCGTGAAGAGGGTGATTCTGTGGGCGGTATCGTAGAGGTGGCGGTTATAGGTATGCCTGCGGGCGTAGGTTCTCCGATATTTTCCACTGTGGAGGGAAGACTTTCATACGGATTTTACGGAATCCCTGCGGTAAAAGGCGTTGAATTCGGTACGGGTTTCAATGCGGCAAGGCTTCGTGGGAGTGAAAACAATGATGCGTTTTATATGAATGGAGATAAAGTTCTCACACGCACAAACAATCATGGAGGAATATTGGGAGGCATTACTACGGGAATGCCTGTTACGGCAAGGCTGGCATTTAAACCCACACCGTCAATTTCCAAGGTACAGGAAAGCATAGACTATATAGAAAAAAAGGATGTCCACCTTTCAGTCACCGGGCGGCATGACCCGTGTGTAGCGGTGCGTGCCGTTCCTGTAGTGGAAGCGATGACGGCAATAATTCTTATGGACATGCTGCTTGAGCAGGAAGGTTGTTAAATAAATGGAATTAAATGATATAAGGATGCAAATAGACTATATAGATGAGCAGCTGCTGAAGCTGTTTTGTCAGCGCATGGACATGGTAAGACAGGTTGCCGAGTTTAAACTGAAAAACGGGCTGCCGATTCTGAGGAAAGACAGAGAAATCGAGATTTTGCAGCGTGTAAGAGATTATGCTGATGATATGTCTGAAGGTTACGGTGAATATGCGGTGACATTGTTTGAAAAGCTTATGGAAGTCAGCAGAGATATGCAGAAAAATCTTATAGAGAAAGAAAGTAAATGATAAAATTTGAAGAAGTCAGCTGTCGATACCCCGCCTTTGAAGAGGGGGAGGAGCCTGTGACAGCATTAAACGGAGTGAGCTTTCATATAAAAAAAGGATCGTTTGTGGCTATAGTCGGGCACAACGGGTCCGGAAAATCTACGGTGGCGAGGAGTATAAACGCTTTGTTGAGACCGTTTGAAGGGAAAATAACGGTGGCTTCAATGGACACATCAAGGGACGATTTGTTGTGGGAAATCCGGAGCAATGCAGGAATGGTGTTTCAAAACCCGGAAAATCAGATAGTCTCGGCGATAGTCGAAGATGATGTAGCTTTCGGACCTGAAAATATGGGAGTACCGGCATCAGAGATAAGAACTCGTATAGATTTCGCCATGCGTGCGGCAGGTGTATATGAACTGCGGGAAAAATCACCGGCTCAGCTTTCAGGAGGGCAGAAGCAGAGAGTTGCAGTCGCCGGAGTGCTGGCGATGAAACCGAAATGTATAATATTTGATGAATCCACATCCATGCTCGATCCGGGAGGCCGCAGAGCGGTGACGGATATAATGAAAAAATTACATGAGGCGGGAACTACCGTAATAGCTATAACTCATTTTATGGAAGAGGCTGTGAGAGCGGAACGAATCATGGTTATGAAGCGAGGACAGGTGATTTCCGACGGTACGCCGGCGGAAATTTTTTCACGTCCCGAGCTGATAGAAGAGGCGGGGCTTACACTCCCGGCAGCGGTAAGGCTGCGGAGAATTCTTAAACAGAAAGGAATAAATGTTCCCGACAGCATCTTGGATATAGAAGGACTTGCCGATTGGGTAGTGGCACAAAGGAGCGGTAATGTCGATAATAATTGACAGGCTTACATATATATATAATAAAGGGCAGAAGGATGAAAGCATAGCTTTAAAAGAAGTTTCTCTGGAAATAGAGAAAGGATCGGTGACGGGAATAATAGGTCATACCGGATCGGGAAAATCAACGCTTATACAGCATCTGAACGGCTTGCTCCGACCCGATTCGGGGAGCATCACGATAGACGGTGAGGATATCTTTGCTCACAGCAATCTGCTTCAGCTGCGCAGAAAGGTGGGATTGGTATTTCAATATCCGGAATATCAACTTTTTGAAGAAACTGTAGAAAAGGATATTGCTTTCGGACCTTCCAATTTAGGTCTTTCAGACAAAGAAATTTCGGACAGAGTAAAGCTTGCTGCGGAAATGGCGGGTTTGGATCTTAAAATTGTAGGAAAGCGCTCACCTTTTGACCTGTCAGGAGGGCAAAAGCGCAAAGCGGCAATTGCAGGTGTAGTGGCGATGAAACCTGAAATCCTTGTGTTGGATGAGCCGGCTGCGGGATTGGATCCGCAGGCGCACAGGGATATGCTGCATATGCTTAAACGCATTAATCAGGAGCTGAAATGTACCGTAATAGTAGTGTCTCATGATATGGATGACATCTCTAATTTATGTGATAAGGTTTTTGTTATGGAAGGCGGCGCTGTTGCAATATGGGGAACACCTGCGGAGGTGTTCTCGCAGACTGAACGTTTGCACAGCATGGGTTTGGGAGTTCCCGCATCGGCAGAGCTCGTATGGCGTTTGAAAAATGCAGGTATCGATTTTGAGACGGATATTTTGAGCGAAGAAGCTGTTGCGACCGGGATTGCGGAAATATTGAAGCTATGATAAGAAATATTACATTCGGACAATATTATGCATGTGAATCTCCGATTCACAGACTTGATCCACGAGTAAAAATAGTAGCGACCTTCGTCTACATGATAGTGATTTTTTTTGTAAAAGATTTGATAGGATACGGACTTGTAACGGCAGCATTGTCAGCGGTTATAGCTGCGGCTGAAGTGCCTCTGCGATTTATAGTGAGAGGTTTGCGCCCGATAGCGGTGATACTCGTATTGACTTTTATATTAAATCTGCTTTTGTATGACGGAACGATTTTATGGAAATACGGAATATTTAAAATTACCTATGAAGGCTTGAAACAGGCATCATATATTTCAGTGCGTTTAATAATACTGATATTCGGAGCATCCTTGCTCACATATACGACCAAGCCGTTGGCTCTGACAGACGGTTTTGAAGCGTTGATGCGCCCGCTTAACAGATTAGGAGTTCCTTCTCACGAAATTGCCATGATGATGTCGATAGCTTTGAGATTTATACCTACTCTGATGACGGAAACGGATAAAATTATGAAGGCACAGCAGGCGAGAGGTGCGGATTTTGAAAGCGGAAACCTTATGAGACGAGCAAAGAATATGATACCTTTGCTGGTTCCGCTTTTTATACGAGCTTTTGTTATTGCCCAGGAATTGGCGATTGCAATGGAAGCAAGGTGCTATAGAGGCGGTGACGGAAGGACAAAGCTTCATCCTATGAAATATGAAAAGAAAGATTTTATAGCATATGCAGTGCTTGTAATATTTGTGGCGGCGGTCTTTATTCAGTCGAGAGGCTGGCTGCCGATTCCCATGATATGGAGGATTTAAAATGCGACAGAGAAGGCTAAAAGGACTGGACGAAAAGCTGGTAGCATATGAAAATAGAAAAATTATAGACAGAAAATCAATAAAGGGTAAATGGCAGACGATGTTTTCCGAGCAGCAGCCCTTGTATCTGGAGCTTGGCTGCGGCAAAGCTCAATTTATATTGAAGCTTTCAAAGGCTTACCCTGAGCGGAATTTCGTAGCGATAGAGGGAAACCGCAGTGTAATGCTCAGGGCATTGCAAAAAGCGGAGCGTGCGATGAAGGATAAAGGTTTGAAAAATCCGGGAAAAAGACCTGCAGATTCGCTAAGCTTACATATGGGAGAGATAAAGTCGGAATCTGCTGAAGATGTGGTTTGGTTTGTCGCACCGAATTTGATATTTGTAAATCTTTATATGCGAGAAGTCGGAGATTGCTTTGCACCGGACGAGCTCTCGGGAATGTATCTTAATTTCAGCGATCCTTGGCCGAAGGAACGTCATGCGGCACGACGACTCACGCATATCGGATATTTGAAAGGCTACGGAAAGGCGCTTCGCCCCGGCAGCAACTTGGAATTTAAGACTGATAATGAGGATTTGTTCCGATTTTCCGTTGAGCAGTTTAAAATATGCGGGCTTGAGCAGCTGGATTACAGTGAAGATCTGCACATGACGGATATGGAATCCGCACAATTCATGACGGAATATGAAGAGCGTTTCTCGCTTCGAGGAAATCCTATATTCTACGCAAAAGTAAAATATCCGAAACAGCATAATGATAATTAATATAAATATTATTCGGATGTAAAGCCGGCAGCTTCTGCACTGCGACATTTTAATTTATTGAAAGATAAAATATATTAACAGCATACCTCTCAAATATCGGGTTTTGAAAAAAGTGAAAAATAGGAAAAAGACAAGACCCTCAACTGTTGACATTAATGCAGCTGTTAGTTAAGATATAGTTAGTTGCTTTTAACTATAAGGTATATATCGTATTTAAAGCGAATTTCAATTCGAGAAAGCTTATAAAGCGAATAAATGCTCGGGTTAAAGGCTGAGAATCACAAAGCCGTTTGAAAGTAAAGAGGGGGATAAATATGAAAAAAAGAAAAGGGTTCGCTCTGTTATTGAGCCTGATTATGGTAGTCGGATTATTTCCGATGACGGCATTTGCGGGTGGTGGAATAATGCCCGATGAAAACGGATTTCTTATATCGGGAGGTATGCTTTTGGAATACACCGGAAATGCAGAAGAAATTGTAATTCCGGAGACTGTAACCGATATAGTATCGGGCTTTAAAAATAAGACAAAAATTGTAAAGGTTACGATACCTAAAACGGTGAAGAATATAGGACAGGATGCATTTTCAGGCTGTTCAGGATTGAAAGAAGTTGTTTTCGGATCAGGAAGTACACTTGAAAATATCGAGAAAAATGCATTTAAAAGCTGTACCTCATTAAAAGAGATAGATCTTCCGGACAGTGTAAAAAAAATAGGTGTCGGAGCGTTCGCATCCATGGGCTATAAATTCACAAGCTTTAAGATCCCTGCGGGAGTCACGGAGCTCGGAACTACGGGCAGAGATGTTTTTAGCGGTTCCAATTCTTTAGCCGCAATAGATGCAGCTTCAGACAATGAAATCTATGAATCCTATGACGGAACGGTTTATAAAAAGGCTGAAAAGTCGGTATACTTTTGCCCTCCGGGCAGAACCGGTGCTGTAAATATTAAACCGGGAACGGAAGTTATAGGTCAAAATGCATTTAACAACGGTTCGAACAGAATCGGTCCCGATTATGTAAATATTCCCGATACTGTGACAAGTATAGCGGACAGTGCTTTTGAAAATTCCTGCCTGATAAGTATTACTGTACCGGGCAGCGTAAAGACAATAGGAACAAAGGCTTTTTACAATTCCAAGCTTCAGTCTCTCGTTTTAGGAAACGGGGTTGAAGTTGTAGGAAACAGAGCTTTTGAAACCTGCTATTCTTTGACCGGAGCGGTAATTCCTGAAAGCGTAATTTCGATCGGGTCTAAAGTTTTTTATGACAGAGATTCAAAGTTTCAGGGCGTAAGATTTGAAAGTGACAGCACCGTTATTCCTGATGATATTTTGGAGTACGGTATAGCTTCTGTTGTCAGCGGAAAGGAGCCGTCAACCGCAAAGGAATACTTTGACAAAATGGCTGTTAAAAGCGGCAACAAGCTCACATGGTTGGATGATACCGGATATAAAAAGGGAGATAATATATCCTTAAACGAAACTGACTGCAATCTGTATATTGAAGCGACAAAGCAGCTGTCGGCAACGGTAAGTCCTTCCGATACAACTTTCGCTGCAGTGACTTGGTACTCGGATAATACAAATATAGCCACGGTCAGCAACACGGGACTTGTGACAGCTGTCAGACAGGGAGAAGTGAATATAGTCGCACGTACGGCAGACGGAATAAAGGCTATATGTACCGTGCATGTCACGAAAGATCCGTCTTTGAGCGATTTTAAAATAAACAGTGAAGGACTCATTACGGGATATATCGGAGAAGATACTAATATTACCGTTCCTGAAACGGTAAACGGTTCGACGGTAACCGGAATAGCGGAAGAAGCATTCAAAGGTGTGAATTTTGAATCGGCGGTTATTCCGGGACATATAAAGAATATAGGGAACAGCGCTTTTGAAGATTGCGAACACCTGACACAAATCACTCTCTCCGAGGGCATTGAAAATATAGGGAATAAAGCTTTTTACAAATGCAGTGCATTAAAAAGTGTCAATATCCCTGCAAGTGTGACGGCAGTGGGTTCATCCGTTTTTTACGGATGCAAGGAGCTGAGCAATGTTGTATGGAATGCTGATGTTGCGGAAGTTCCCGAGAAGGCATTTGCAAGCTGCACAACTCTTGCGAATTTTGAATTTAACGATAAAGTGACTGCCGTAGGAAAGGAAGCTTTTTCCAATGCAGGGCTGACCGATGTGACCTTGCCTGTAAATCTTCAGAAAATAAAGGAAGGTGCTTTTGCATCAACTCCGTTGACAACGGTTACTCTTCCGGAAGGCACTTTGACAGTGGACAAGTTCGCTTTCCATAATTGCAGAGAACTGTCGGATATGAAAATTCCCGCCAGCGTTAGAAAGCTCGGGAAAAACTATGTTCAGGATATGTTCCAGGAGGGACAGAACGACACCGGCGCCGATAAAATGGTGCGAATAGATGTAGATGCCGATAATGAAGTTTATAAGAGTGTGAACGGATTATTGTATTCAAAGGATGGAAGCATATTTCATTTCTGCCCTCGTGCACTGAGGGAAGCTGAGGTACAGGAAGGTGTTACGACTATTGATGATTACGCATTCTTTATGTGCTTCAAATTGGAAAAAGTCAAGCTTCCGTCTACTTTAAAGACAGTCAAGTCGAATGCGTTTCATTATGATGAAGAAATAACTGAAATGGTATTGCCTGAGGGATTGGAGAGAATAGAGCAGGGGGCATTCTGGCATATGGAAAAATGGCTTCCTAAAATCCCGTCTACGGTAACTTATATCGGCAGTCATGCTTTTGCGGAGAGCGGCGGAGATGCATTCCCTGAAAATCGAAATGAAATTATAACGGTTCCGAACGGAATTACCGAAATATTGGAATTTACTTTCTACGGAACGAATATGAACGGCATTGTTTTACCGGACACGGTTAAAAAAATTGAGCGTTCCGCTATTAATGTAGCTGAAATGGAGCATGTGTATTTTCCTTCCGGAATTACCGAAATAGGAAATGAAGCTTGTGCTTTGTGGAAAAATATAACATATGTCACCTTGCCGGAAGCTATTGAGAAATTAGGTGACAAAGCGCTTATAGGCAGTAAGTGGTATCCTGAAAAATATGTGCTCGGAGGATTGTTCATTCCTTCAAGCATACAATCAATCGGAAATAAAATTGTAGAAAATAACAATGCGGATGTCATCATTTTCAGTGATGCGGCGAACGGAGCAGTAAAGGATTATGCTGACGCCAACAGCTTGCGTTTTATACAGTTCAATACGGAAAAGGCGGAGAATATAGATATCATTGTAGAGGATGTTCAAAATCTGACCCGAAAGGGTGATGATACTTCGTCTATAAAGGCTGTGATTGAAGACCGTTCGGGAGCTGCGGACATTAAGTCGAGTATAGAGAATAAATATAAAGATATTAAAAACGTATATTCGGTCGGACTTAATATGAGCAGAAACGGTAATGCATATAACGGAAGCGGAAAAATCACCCTTTCTGTCGGGATATCCGCAGAGCAGGCGGCTTTAAACAATTTGCACTTTGTGCAGATTGCAGACGGCGATGCAAAAGAATTGACATTTACGAGATTGGGCAAAAGAATCTTTGTACAGGCTGATGCCAATGGAACATATGCTTTGATTTCCGGTGAATTGAAAAACAACTCATCAGAATCGGAACCTCGTTCAACAGGCTCATCTTCTTCAAGTAATCAAAGCAATCAGAGAAAGCTCCCCGATAAGGAAGTAATTAATTCCGACAAGCCTGATACAAAAAACGAAAATAATAATTCAACTACCACGAGCTTCAATGATGTTAGACCGGGAGCATGGTATGCAGAAGGCGTTTCTTATACGATAAATAAAGGCTTGATGAAGGGCGTCGGAAATGGAGAATTTGCACCTTCCGCACCGACTACTCGTGCTATGATAGTGACTATGCTGCACAGGCTCGACGGAAGTCCGAACAGCTTGAATAACAAATTCTCCGATATACCTGCCGGAAGCTGGTATAGTGAACCGGTTAATTGGGCGGCAGCTAACGGCATCGTTACAGGTACGACAAAGGATGTTTTCTCGCCTAATGCCGAATTGAGCAGAGAGCAGCTTGCAGTTGTTCTTTATAGGTATGCGAATTATAAAGGTAAGGTATCCGGTGATAAAAAAGCATCTCAGCTTAATTATGCGGATTCGGCAAAGGTATCGGCTTATGCTTATGAAGCTATGTGCTGGATGAGTGCAAATAATATTATTAACGGTGTTGACGGAAACAGACTTGAGCCTCAAGGAAATGCAAGCAGGGCTCAGATTGCAACGATATTGATGCGCTTTTGCAAACTTATGGATGAATAACGAAGGCGAAAATATTTAATTTCAATAAAATTCAGCTTATAAAAAGCTCAGGGCGGATGCGAACTTTATCGCAGCGTTCCTGAGCTTTTAAAGTTTTTATAATATACTCGCAATTTTAACGGTTATTGAAGAATATTCGTACATAGATGTCGATACGTATTTTACAATATATTTGACAATTTTAACCGTTAATTTTTTTGATGGCGGCTGCGATGTTTGAGGGAATGCGTCTGCAGGCATCCTCGCTGATTGCGGCTACAGCTATGCGAATGCCGCCGCCTATTGCTATGCCGAATATGTTTTGGTCGCAGAGAAGGGCATTTACATCATCGTCATTGTCACAAGGTACCGTTACGAAAAAGCCTCCGTTGAAAGGACAGGTTTTAAGATTCGCTTCCGCGGCAGCTTTACGGAAAGCGTCGCATCTGTCTTTTAAAAGAATTTCATATTGCTTACGCTCATCAAATACTTTTTTAAGCAGGATTTCGTCATTGAAAATTCTTGCTATCGTAGTCTGTCCGGCTCTTGAACAGTTTGACCAGGAGCCTCTGCTTGAGAAGGCTGTAACTCTTTTGAACTCCTCGGCAATTTCCTTGTTAGGAGTGATGCAAAGCATAGCTCCGGTTCTCATGCCGTATAGAGTAAAACCTTTGGAAGCGCTGAATCCGCATATCGTGAGAATGTTTTCGGGAAGCCTCCCGAATTTCGGAAGAAACTCACGAGCCTTGTCCGAATCTCCCGCAAAATCTATATATGCGATATCGAGGAAGAAAGTTATACGCTTGCCGTCGGCAGCACAGCGCTTTAAAATTTCAATTATTCTGTCCCAATCGCTGTCTGAAGGGGAAAAGCCTGTAGGATTGTGAGCAGGTGCATTGAAAAGGATAACCAGCTGATCCTGCTCCTTCAGAAGCTCGGAAATTTTTTCCTCGAATCCTCTGAAATTGAAATTATCATCTTCCTCAAACATCTTATATGTTGTTACGGAACGCCCTATTTCGGAGGCGATAACCTGATAAGGACTCCAATGCCAGTCGGAGGTCAGAACCTTATCTCCCGGTCGTGAATAATTAGCTATGGTATTTCTGATAGTGCCGGTACCTCCGGGAGTGGCGCAGGCTTCCATATATCCGTCAGGCATATGATTGCCGAAAGCCGCCTGCCCGATTACGTCGAGGAATTCAGAAGTTCCGGCAATAGGTGCATATTCGGCGAAATCTGCAGGAGACATGTTGTGAAGGATATCTACCACGGAGGAAAGAACTATTAGATCGCCGTTATCATCCAGAAGCGCACCTATGGTGGCATTTATAACATTTTCCTTGCCGTCACGGGCGATGGCAGCTTTTGCGAGTCGACTGATACCGAAGATTTTATCTTTACCCGTGATTTCCCTGTTGTTTCCCTGTGCGAAAATATATTTCATAAACATTCCCTCCGTAGTTTACAAACCTCATATATATTACATCAAATTATAAGCCTGTGAAATAAGTAAAGCAATAGAAAATAAAGAGGTAATTGTCGAAAATAGAACTGTAAAATAAATCTGAAAATAAAGAGGCGAATTGTCGATATATGAAAAAAATAAAAGCAATTTTAAAAAGTTGTAAAACATTTTGAAGAAATTTTATAAAAATGACGATATAATAAATGACGAGTGCAATTTAATTAAAAAATGATGTATCATTAAAAATATACTTAGGAGAGGAAAAAGATATGGATGAAAAAGAAAAGGAAATTGTAAACGGTGCAGAAATAGAAAATCAGAAAATTCCCGCTGTATCAACGGCTGCTGAAGTGCCCGTAAAGCACGGCAGGAGCAGTAAAATAGGATTAATTCTTATAGCTGTGGGAATGCTTGCTTTTGTATCAGCCGCAGGACTTTTTATATTTAATTATATGCAGGATATGAGAGCAGGACGGGATGCAGCCGTGACATATACTAAAATTCAGGAAAAAATACCTGAGAATGAAGATCCTATGTCGCAGATAGATCCTAAATATCTGGGAACAGGGGAAATGCCTTATGTGACAATAGACGGCTTAAATTATATCGGGACGGTGGAAATACCGTCGCTTGACCTTAAGCTGCCGGTACAGTCGGAGTGGAGTGATGAGCTTTCCAAAATTTCTCCGTGCAGATACAAAGGCTCGGTATATGACGGTAATCTTATAATAGCGGGACACAACTATAAGACCCATTTCAGAGGGATAAAGCTTCTTGGAGAGGGTGCCGAGGTGAAATTTACCGATGTTGACGGACATACCTTCAGTTATGTTGTAAAGAACATAGAGACTATGGAAATGCATGAGGTTCAGCGTATGGAAGAAGGAGAATGGGATTTGACCCTGTTCACCTGTACTTTCGGCGGGAAATATAGAATAGCTCTGCGCTGTGATTTTAAATAGATTACAAACATGTAACCCGATTCACGGGTGAATCGGAAAAGAATAAAAGTTATATGAGAAGATAAATTGTTAAAATCGTAAGTTAATTATTGAAATCCGATCTATTAAAAAATTGTACAAAGTGAATAAACGATAAAAAGCCGAAGGCATATGCCGGATGTTTTTGCAATCCTGATAGTATGATATCTAAAAATATAAGCAAAAACGTCCGGTTTTTTATTTGTAATGATGAATTATGAGAACTTAAGAAGCGAGAAATTTCTCCCGACAGTTAAAAACGAGGGATTTGGAAACAGGTATAAAAGTATGTGCCGTTGTTATATATCTGTGATATAATTGAACGACAGTCTGCCGAAATTAAGGCTGAGTGCTGACATAAAAAAGGTATAAAGTGATTTTTATATGAAGGAGTGAATCACATGACCACATCACAAATCTATATGACAATATCCATTGTTTTATATCTTGCGGTTATGGTTGTTATCGGCTGGGTGTTGTCGAAGCAAAATAACGATACCGGGGATTTTTATTTGGGAGGCAGAAAGCTGGGACCTTTTGTAACGGCAATGAGTGCAGAGGCTTCGGATATGTCGAGCTGGCTTCTTATGGGAATACCCGGTTTGGCATATCTTTCAGGCTGCTCCGAGGTTTTCTGGACTGTTTTGGGACTGGGAGCAGGTACGTATCTGAACTGGCTTATAGTTGCCGGACGCATACGATATTATTCGGAAAAAGCGGGGAATGCTATTACACTGCCGGATTTTTTTTCGAACAGGTTTGAAGATAAGAAAAATATTCTTTTAGCCATATCAGCTGTTATTATCATTATATTTTTTGTTCCATATACGGCATCGGGATTTGCGGCGTGCGGCAAGCTTTTTCATTCACTGTTCGGGATAGATTATCTTCTCGCAATGATAGCCAGTGCAGTTGTAATCATTTTATATACAGCGCTTGGAGGGTTCCTTGCAGCGAGTACGACAGATTTTTTACAGAGCATAATTATGAGCTTTGCTATAATAGTGATTCTGATTTTCGGCATAAATATTGCAGGAGGTGTGGAGCAGGTTATAGAAAACGGCAGAGCTTTGGCAGGATATTTCGATCTGACAAAGGTACATGACCCGATTACGGGAGCATCACGAAGCTTTAATTTTATTACTATTGTATCAACGCTTGCATGGGGTTTGGGATATTTCGGCATGCCGCATATACTTTTACGCTTTATGGCTATAGAGGATCACAAAAAGCTGACTCTTTCCAGACGTATAGCTACAGTTTGGGTATTTATCGCCATGTTTACGGCGATGGCGATAGGTATAGTGGGATACGGAGCTGCCGTGGCAGGAGCAATCAAGCCTCTTGAGGGCTCGGCATCCGAAACGATAATAGTGCAGCTCTCAAATCTCTTGGCGAGTTACGGTGCTCCGGCGGCATTGATTGCAGGTCTGATAATTTCAGGGATTTTGGCGTCTACAATGTCAACGGCGGATTCACAGCTTTTAGCCGCATCATCAAGTATTTCACAGAATCTTATAAAAGGCGTATTTAAGGTTAACGTTTCTGCAAGAACTGAGATGATAATTGCCAGATTGACTCTCGTAGGAATAGCTATAGTCGGAATATTTCTTGCAAGAGATCCCGACAGTTCGGTATTCCGCATAGTATCTTTCGCATGGGCGGGATTCGGAGCTTCATTCGGACCGCTTGTGCTGTTTGCACTTTTCTGGAAGAGAACCAATATTTACGGAGCTTTGGCGGGAGTTATTTCAGGCGGAGCTATGGTATTTATCTGGAAATTCCTTGTAAGACCTGTAGGCGGAGCTTGGGATATATATGAATTGTTGCCTGCGTTTATAGTTGCCACTGTTATGGTTGTAGTTGTAAGCCTTCTCACACCGCCGCCTTCCGAAAAAATGGTAAGGCAGTTTGAAGAAGTCGCTTCCATGAGATAAATTTTAATTAAAATGTAGGGGGTATAATTATGAAAAATAAGAGATTTAAATTTTTATGCACGGTACTTTCCGTAATTCTCGCATTATTTGTATTTGTAGGCTGCGATGATAAGGATAAAACTGTTCCATATGATGAAAGCTCCTCAGCTTCATCTGAAAATGAAAATCGGGATGCGGGCTTGAAGCAATTCGACGCAGATAAAATGTTGTCCGGTAAGCACCATGTTTCCATGGAACTGAAGGATTTAGGAACCGTAGTTCTCGAATTGGATGCGGATGAAGCACCTATAACTGTAACCAACTTTTGTGAGCTTGCAAAGTCGGGTTTTTATGACGGATTGACTTTTCATCGTGTATTGCCGGGAACTTTGATTCAGGGAGGAGATCCGGACGGTACAGGCACGGGCGGTCCGGGTTACAATATTAAAGGCGAATTTAAAGATAACGAAGTTGATAATAATCTGTCGCATACGGCAGGTGCTATTTCCATGGCACGCAGCATGGATTTCGATTCTGCAGGATCTCAATTTTTTATATGCGCTGCCGACTGTTCTTATTATGACGGACAATATGCCGCATTCGGACATGTAACGGAAGGATTGCAGCTCATAGAACAGCTTTGCAATACGGTTCCGGTTCAGGATAATAACGGGACGGTTGCGGATGCGGATAAACCGATAATTTCCAAAGTTACAGTTATAGACTGATAAGAATTATTTTTAATTTTGTATTATTAAAAATAATTCTTGAAAATTGTTGACTTTATAAACTATATGAATACAATAATCACGGTAATTATTTTTAAAACGTTATATAAAAAGGAGACGTAAATCATGAAAAAAGTGTTTTCTACATTTGCGGCAGCTGTGATGTTTATGCTTTTAAGTGCGCAGTCTGTATTTGCAAATGAAGCGGTGCATGAGACCGTGGATGAAAGTCTGCCTCTATGGAGCATTATTCCGTTTGTGGGAATGTTGCTCTCTATTGCAATTTTCCCGCTTGTAAAGGCGGAGTGGTGGGAAAAAAATCAGCTCTGGGTAGCTCTCGGTTGGTCCGCCGTATTTATCATTCCGTTTGCAATCGCTTACGGCGGCGGAGAAGCGGTGTTCAGACTTCTTGAATCCGTTGCGGGTGACTTCATACCGTTTATCATACTGCTGCTCGGATTGTTTGTAGTAGCCGGCGGCATTGCCGTAAAAGGCTCTATTGCAGGGACTACAAAGGGAAACATAATTCTGCTTCTCATCGGTACGATTTTGTCCAGCTTCATCGGGACTACAGGTTCAGCCATGCTGCTTATTCGTCCCGTAATCAGAGCGAATGCATGGAGAGAAAAGAAGGTTCACATAATAGTATTCTTTATTTTCCTCATTGCAAATATAGGCGGTTCGCTGACTCCTCTGGGAGATCCGCCTCTCTTCATGGGTTTCCAGAGAGGTGTACCGTTTACATGGACCTTACACATGCTGCCGCTTTTGGCAGTCAATGCAATAATTCTTTTAACGGTATTTGCACTCATGGATCGTCATTTTGTAAAGAAGGAAATAGCGGCAGGTCGCTCACCTCTCGACATGGCGAAGGGTGAAAAAGAGCCTATTCGCATTGAGGGTGCTCACAATGTGATATTTATTGCAATGATAATATTCGGAGTAGTTCTAAGCGGTGTACTCCCTAAGACTGTTGATGCATTTGCGAACGGTGCGGGAATACATCTGTTTGACGATTATGTATTCCCGTATTCTTCACTCGTCCAGTGCTGCATAATTTTGCTTGCAACTGTGCTTTCAATGGTGACTACAAAGAAGTCTACAAGAGAACTCAATGAATTTACATTTGCACCTATCGAAGAGGTTGCAAAGCTCTTTATAGGAATATTTATAACAATGGTTCCCGCACTTGCGCTCCTGCGTGTCCATGGCGGTGAACTCGGAATAGATCAGCCTTGGCAGATGTTCTGGGCTACGGGTATGCTGTCATCCTTCCTCGACAACACGCCTACATATCTGGTATTTCTCCAGACGGCGGGAGCCTTGGGTGAAACCGGTGCAGATATAGTTGTAACTACGGTGGGTAATGTGCTTCCTCATATGCTGCTTGCAATTTCCGCAGGTGCGGTATTCATGGGGGCAAATACCTATATCGGTAATGCTCCGAACTTTATGGTTAAATCCATAGCGGAAGAAAATAAGATAAAGATGCCGAGCTTTTTCGGTTACATGGCGTGGTCATGTGCCATACTTATTCCTACATTTATTATAGATATGCTGATTTTCTTCAATCCGTGGATGTCTTAGAATATTATTGATTAAAAATATAAAAGCACCCTACATATGTAGGGCGCTTTTATATTTTTTTGTTGATATGCTTATATCAGACAAAAGCTCTTGTGATTTCATAAATTTGTCTTGGATTTTAAAGAAAAGGAGAATAAAAATGAAGTACAAAAGATTATTGGCTATAGGATTGGCAATGGTTATGGTCTTTGCTTTTACAGCCTGCAAGAGCGGTGGAGATAAAGGCTCCGCCGATAACGGAAAGCTGAGCGATAAGCTTGAATTTGAAGGTGAATGGAAGGAAGCGGGTCCTATTAAGATAGGGATGCCTTCCGGTTGGGTAGAGAGCGATGTAAGTTCAACTGATGAAACAGCAGTAATTGATATTATGTCGGAAGATGTTTATGATGAAGATACTGTAAGAATAGTCGTTGATTATAGTAATCAATACGTATCGGGTTCTTCGGACGGTACGCTTGAGGATTGGCTCAAATTAGATATTCCGAACAGTACCGAAATGAAGAGTGATATAGAGCGTGTCGATATAGCGGGACTTACCTTTGCAAAGGCTGAATATGCATACAGTGATACTGATGTGAGGACAAAGTATTTATATGTCAGCGGAAAGAATGATGAACAGAAAGCGGTTAAAGTAGAAGTAGAGCTGCTCGGACCTTATCAGGATTCGGAAGTAGTACCTAAGGTAGTAGACAGCTTGAGAGTCGATTTCCCTAAAGAGTTTGAAAGTCTGAAAAACGAAGTTGTCGATCGTGAACCTGCTGCAGGAGGCGGAAATGTAGAAACGGATACATTTAAAGTAGAAGTTCCTGATGACTGGTCGGTTCGTGAATCGGATGACAGATCCGCCGAATTTGCTTCACAGACTATAGAATCTGCAACTGTAAGCATAGATATATATGATTCGTCAATTTTCGGAACAGCAGCGGAAAATGCAGAGTCCACAGCTAAAAACTTCCAAAATGAGTATCCTGTTGAAACAAAGGATATAGGGAATTTGCATTTAACAGGTATAACCTCGGATTCTCAATTTTATATGTTCATTGATTCCGCTGACGGTTCATATTATGCAAAGATAAGCGGTATGTTCTGCACTCTGGAGCAGGCAACTCCTTTGATTGAAAAGATAACCTTTAAATAAGCTTTTATTGAATATCGGTAGAGCGTATATAATAACGGATTAAAGAAAAAATAGATTAACGGCATATACGCTGTTATTTATGAAGTTTTTAAAATTCCATGTCATAGCGTTCCTCATACCATGAAGCATTCAGAATGCTTCCCAATACAAGAATATAGCCTATCCAAAAGAACCAGAGAAGCAGGACTATGATAGCGGTCAGACTTCCGTATACGAGATTGATATGAGAGTAGTAGCGGAAGTATATAAAATATAGGATAGTTGCCACGAGTATACCTGCGGAGGCAAACAAACTGCCGGGAAGAAGTTCACGCAGTTTACATTCCCTGTGAGGAAGCATCCGATAGTTGGCAAGTAAAAAGAGTATGTAAATCAGCAGAGTAACAGGCCAGCGCAGTATATTGAAGAGCCAGTCCGCCTGTATATTAAGGTCTATATATTTCTCAAGCATTATATTTATCGTTAAAAACAGAGTCTGCCCATATACAAGTATAAGCAGACTTCCGCCTATAAGCAGGATAAGTGCGGCGATTGTGATAATGGCACGCAGTCTGTCTTTGAAATATCCGAGTATGTGATTGGTGTCGGAAATTCCGTATGTATAATTAGATATGCGTATAAGAGAAAACTCTATTTTTGATGCGGACCAAAGTGCAAGCATGGCGAACAGAAAGCTGAAATGACTGCTGAGAGCGGAACGAACCGCAGATATTACGGATACGGCTGCGGAGTTGTCGGAAAATCTTTCCGTTACCTTGTCCATAATCTGTGTGGTTATATCAAAATAACTCAGAAGCTGCAGCATTATAGTAAGCATGGGTATTACCGACAGAATAAAGAAAAATCCTATTTCAGCTGCGGAGCCTTGATAATAAGGCTCCTGCATTTTTCTTATCGCACGCATGAGAACTCTTGTTATATTTGTCTTGGTCATATAGTACCTCTATTTTACATAATTATTTTAAAGAGCTTTCAGTTCATGTTCAAGCTTTTTTAATGCTGCAGCCCTGTGACTTACAGCATTTTTTTCTTCCGGATCGAGTTCGGCAAAGCTTTTGTCAAATCCGTCCGGCATAAACAGAGGGTCATAGCCGAAACCGTTTTTACCCCTCGGCTCACGAAGTATCTGCCCTGAACATTCACCTCTTACCGTGATGCTGCGACCGTCCGTAAAAATGAGTGTGATGACGGATACGAAACGTGCCGTACGCTTGTTGTCAGGAACATCTACAAGTAAATGAAGCAATTTGCGGTTATTTTCATCATCCGTTGCATTTTCTCCGCTGAAGCGTGCGGAGTATATTCCCGGAGCGCCGTCAAGGAAATCCACCTCAAGACCGGAATCGTCGGCAATTGCAGCCAATCCTGTAACTGATGAGATTGCTTCCGCCTTGATTCTTGAATTTTCTTCAAAGCTGAGACCCGTTTCTTCGACCTCAAGCTTACCCGCACCGGCTTCATTTTTTGTTATGATTTTCATTCCGAAGCTTGAAGTGACTGCTTCAATTTCTTTTATTTTATGTTTATTGCCCGTAGCGGCAACGATTTTTATATTTGAAATTTCCATAATAAGAACTCCCGTTGTAATATTTTTAATAAGGATAATGTCGTTGAAGGCTGATAATTTTAATATGTGAGACGAAGGCTTACTTATTTCCAATAGATTATATCATGCTTATGCAATGCTGAGAATTGATACATTTACATCAAAATACGATTGTAGTAAAATATTTGAAAGATGAAATATAGCAAAAGCCTTATTTTCAAGTGCGGTAAAGTCATATATGGACAGGTCGCAGGCTTCTGTAAATCTGCTGACTGAAGCAAAAAGATTTTTAGAGGTTGATTATATTAAAGTAAATATGGAGGATAAAAAATGGCTCTTATTACAACAAAGGAAATGTTTGCAAAAGCGTTAAATGCGGATTATGCAGTGGGAGCATTTAATGTTAACAATATGGAAATAATTCAGGGCATAGTGGATGCTGCGGTGGAAGAAAATGCTCCGCTTATTTTACAGGTTTCTGCAGGAGCACGCAAATATGCCAAGCCGGCATATCTGATGAAGCTGGTGGAAGCTGCTATGGAGGATACGGGACTTGATATCTGCCTGCATCTGGATCATGGAGAGGATTTTGACATATGCAGAAAATGTGTAGATGACGGCTTTACCTCCGTCATGATAGATGCATCCAAGCATCCGTTTAAAGAAAATATCGCTTTGACCAAGCAGGTCGTGGAGTATGCGCATGCACACGGAGTTGTGGTTGAAGCCGAGCTTGGAAAGCTTGCAGGAATTGAGGATAACATCAAGGTTGATGCAAGGTCCGCTACCTTTACCGATCCTGAGGAGGCGGCAGAGTTTGTGGCTGAAACGGGAGTGGATTCACTTGCCGTAGCTATAGGAACAAGCCATGGAGCATATAAATTTAAAGGAACTCCGTATTTGGATTTTGAGCGCTTACAGGCTATTCACAGCCTCATACCCGAAACACCGCTGGTTTTGCACGGAGCGTCTACCGTTCTTCCTGAATTTGTTGAGCGCTGCAACAGCTTCGGAGGGAAAATTCCGGGAGCACAGGGAGTTCCTGAGGATATGATTCACACCGCCGCAAAATACGGTGTGTGCAAAGTGAATATAGATACGGATTTGCGTCTTGCCATGACGGCGGAGGTTCGCAGATATTTGACGGAACATCCGGAGGAATTTGATCCTCGAAAGTATCTGGGACCTGCCCGTGATGCGATAAAGAGCATGGTTCGGCACAAGATCAGAAATGTATTGGGAGCATCCAACACAAGATAAAAGATGTTATGCTTCAAGCAGAGTCGGAGAATATAAATGAAATTATCTAAGACTGTAAGAAATATAGTTCCGTCCGGAACCATGGCTATAAATGCTCGTGTTTTCGAAATGAAACAGAAGGGTTTGGAAGTTATAAATTTAAGTGTGGGCGAGCCCGATTTCAATACACCGGAGCATGCAAAAAACAGTGCGATTCGTGCAATAGAAGACAACAAGACCCGCTACGATAAGGTGGCGGGTCTTATCGAACTGCGCCGTGAGATCAGTCGAAAGTTGAAAGAAGAAAACGGACTCGAGTATAGTCCGGAAGAAATTATAGTGGCAAACGGCGCAAAGGGAGCATTGACCAACAGTTGCTTCGCTTTGTTGGATGAGGGCGATGAGGTTCTTATTCCCTCTCCCTATTGGGTGAGCTATCCCGAAATAGCAAAGCTTGCAGGCGGGGTACCGATATATGTTGAGACATCAAGAAAAAATGATTTCAAGATAACTGCGGAGGATATAAATAGAGCGGCTACAGAGCGTACTAAACTGCTTATAATTTGCAATCCTTCCAATCCTTTGGGCACCGTACATAAAGGGAGCGAGCTGGAAGCTGTTGCGGAGATTTGCTATGAGAAAGGAATTTCTATAATTTCGGACGAGGTTTACGAGCGCATATGCTTTGAAGATGAATTTGTCAGCATGGCACAGGTATCGGAAAAAGCTCGTGAGATTACTGTAATAGTAAACGGATTGTCAAAATCTATACCGATGACGGGGTGGAGAATAGGTTATACGGCTTGCGCAGATGCGGATTTTAATAAAGCGGTGACTGCATTTCAAGGACATATAACATCGCATCCGTCCACCGTTTCCCAGTGGGCGGGAGTTGAAGCTCTGCACCGAGGAAAAGAATATACACGGTTCATGGTAGAAAAATATCGTGCAAGAATGGAAACTGTAACTGCATTTTTGCGCAAAAACTTACCGCAGCTTGATTTTATAAAGCCTAAAGGGGCATTCTATATTTTTATTGACATATCTGCGGTAAAAGAACGGTTTGAGGGAAATGCATCTTATTCACATGCATTTTCCATGGCTTTGCTCAATGAAAAACAGGTAGCGGTAGTTCCCGGCTCCGAATTCGGCAAGGAAGGATATATACGCATATCCTATGCCTCGGATATGAAAACTCTTATGGAAGGCTTTGAAAGAATTGCCGAATTTATAAATTCGTAAGCTGTTCTTTGTGAGCATTTTTCTTCATAATCTTCTTTTGCCTGTACATTGCGAGATCGGCCTCTTTTTCTATCTTTTCTAAAATCTGAATTCCGTCTTTAGGTGGTTTTGAGGATTCATTTCTTTTATACATAGCCATTCCATATGCAAATGAAATCGGAATAGGGAGCTCTGCTTCAGATTCCGATTCTTTTTCAAGCTCAAACATGGTTTTCAAGCATGCATTGTAGCGTTCTTCCGAATTATCTCCCGATATAAATATTGTAAATTCGTCACCGCCCACACGGTAAAAAACACCTTCGTCTTTAAACGCTTGTTTTATTATTGAAGCGGCGGATTTTATCAGTTTATCGCCGGTAGCATGGCCGTAACCGTCGTTTACAAGCTTAAGGTCGTTGAGATCCAATTGGCAACATAGAATTTCTGTAATTTCTCCTTCTGCGAGCTTATTGCCGAGTTTACTCTCTTTTTTTGAGAAAGCGGCTCTGTTTCCCAATCCGGTGAGTATATCCGTAAATGCCAGCTTGCGGTATAACTGAGTGGTGGACACAAGCTTTGTTTCCTGCTGAATTACGGCGATATACTTTATAAGCACCATTGTTATAAAGATAAGGAAGCCTATTCTGAGGAAGGTTGTATAGTCGTAAAGCGTGCTGCGCATAAGATATCTTGTAAGATCTATGAGCGATGTAATCAATGTTATTATAAACCCTATCCATACAATGTAGCTTGTGAATACACCCTTTTTAAAGTCAATGGATTTCCTGTTATAGATAATCAAAGCGAAAATCAGCAGAATAGTTATAAGTATTACAGAGTGGAACATCATGTGATTTTCATGAAAATCCGAAATCCCCAGATAATTTAATGTGCTTAAAATTGTATAGTCGATAAGCACTATTGCACATATCAGATTTGAATAGAATTTTTTTAAATTCAAAATGGTGCAGACATAGCAAATTATAGGATAAGGCAAAAATATCAAAAGAATATATTCTATAGCATGAAACATGGTAGAATGTCCGAAAAGTATCTGCGGAATCAGCGTTGAAAAGGCTGAAAATACACCTACCATAACTCCCAACAGCCCGAAGTTTCTCATCCCGTTGCGTGTTTTTTCCTGAAGTTTAATAAGGAAAGAAATTATAGTGATAATCAAGCCGAGCATGAAGATCAGCATGGACATGGAAAAAGGAAACAGCTTCATCTTTATAAAGGTATAGATATAGTGCCCTGTGTCTCCGATACCTGTATAATCGATTAAACCGCTCAAATCATCATGTATAGGATATATTTTAATTTCCAGCATTTTTTCAAAATTACTGTGAGGGAGTTTTATAAAATGAAAGCTGCTGCCGTAAGATTTTCCGGATGACATAATATATGGGGGCGAATAATAATATATCAGTGTGTTTCCGAGATATACCGAAAAATTAATTCCTTTACTTCGGAACATAAGTGTCCTGTCATAATAGTCTGCATTGAGATGATGATAGGTACATATGCTTCCGTCATCGGGATCGGTTTCGTCGGATGAAAGCTTTTCCAAATCCGCTTTTGAGCCGTCAGCATATGTCCAACCGTCGGAAAAATCATTAAGCTCTTCATGGGAAATCGTCGGTTCATATACCTTATGCATAGGATTTATGATTATCAGGAAAATATTGACAATCATAAATACGATACAAATTATTTCTATTGTAACAAGTGATTTTTTCATATCTGAACCCTTAAAAACCGGAATTATTAAGCAATTAATATAATTCTACAGATATAAATTATACTGATATAAAAAATTATATTACTGCATAGTCACTAAGGTGGTTATATAAATGATTTTATCATACCGCAATCATATAAAACAATACCTGTATTGGGGATACATTTGAAATAAACATACATATTAAACAGAGCAGCAGTGTAATTTCTGCTGCTCATAATCAAAAAACTTTAAAGTAAATGGTATTCTCTGATAATTTCAGATAATATTAACTGTTTTTTATTAATCTTACACGAATCATTCCGTCTATAGAACTTAGCGCATTTATATCGGAAGCGGGAACTCTTTCATCAAGATCCAGCAGAGTGTATGCGAAATTACCCCGGCTTCTGTTTGTCATATCGCTTATATTTGCAGTGAGTGTCTGTGATATTTTGCTTATCATGCTCGGCATGTTTCGATGAATAAGTGCGAGTCGGCTTGATACACGGCACTTGCCCATGTCCACATCGGGAAAGTTGACGGAACGCCGTATATTACCGTTTTCTATATAATCCATAAGCTCTTCTATAGCCATTTCCGCACAATTGTCTTCCGCATCATCGGTAGAAGCACCGAGATGAGGAGTCATTATGATATTCGGAAGCTTTGAAGCGGCTTCTGTCGGAAAATCCGTCACATATCTGTACAGCTTGCCGCTCTTCAAGGCGGCATCTACTGCTTGCACGTCCACAATGGAATCTCGTGCGTAGTTGAGAAGTACGGAGCCGTCTTTCATACGATTGAGGATGTCTTCATTTATCATACCTTTTGTTTCTTCGTTCGCATGCACATGAACTGTGAGATAATCGCATAAAGGGAGCATATCTTCGAGTTTGTCGACCACCTTCGCATGCTTGGAAAGATGCAGTGCGTTTTTTACAGACAGATAAGCATCGTATCCGATGACGTTCATTCCGAGCTGTACGCATGCGTTTACTACCGGAACGCCGATTCCTCCGAGCCCTATGACACCTATGGTCTTACCCTTGATTTCCTGTCCTTTGAAGCGACTCTTACCCTTTTCCACTTGCTGAGTGATATCACCTTCAAGCGAATTTGCCCAGTATGAGCCGGCTATGATATTTCTTGAAGCGAGAAGCATCCCCGCTATAACCATTTCTTTTACCGCATTTGCATTTGCACCGGGCGTATTAAAGACGATTATGCCTTTTTCGGAGCAGGCATCTATGGGAATGTTGTTTACTCCGACACCGGCACGTGCGATACCGAGTAGCTTGTCAGAGAACCGCATGGAGTGCATATCCTGACTCCTTACAACTATGCCGCATGCACTTGAAATATCATCCGTTAATTTATAATCATCTGTTAAAAGCTTTAATCCTTGCGGAGAAATTTTATTTAAAGTTGCTATTTTATACATAATAATTGTTCCAATCAAAAAATATTTTGAGTAATATCCGAATATATCAATAATTTTCGTGTTGTATATGCTTTATTGAATAAACTTATATATACAGCTATATAATAATTAAAGTTTGCTTATTTCAAATGAAATGATATCGTTGATAAAATTATTTGTTTTCCAACTCAAATTTTTTCATAAATGAAATGAGAGCGTCAACTCCTTCGTCAGGCATGGCGTTATAGATACTGGCTCGCATTCCGCCTACTACACGGTGACCGGAAAGATTCACGAGAGAGTGCTCCTTTGCTTCGGAAATAAATTTTTTATCGAGGTCGGCATCGCCCGTAACGAAAGTTACATTCATCAGAGATCTGTCTTCGGGGTTCACAGTGCCTTTGAAAAGACTGCTGTTGTCAATAGTGTCATAAAGCCTTGCAGCCTGCTCTTCGTTGTGCTTCTGTATCCCGGGAACACCGCCGTTTTTCAAAATCCATTTAAAGGTCAGTCCCGCTACATATATGGAATAGCAAGGCGGAGTGTTGTACATGGAGCCTTTATCGGCATGAGTTTTGTAATCAAGATATATAGGGGTGTCTTCCGGGGCAAAACCGAGTAAATCTTCCCTAATAACAGCTATGGTTACTCCTGCAGGACCTACATTCTTTTGAGCACCTGCCCATATAAGGCCGTAGTCCGATACATTGCATACTTCGGAAAGAAATCCTGAAGACTGATCCGCAACCAAAGTCAAATTTCCCACATCGGGAATTCGGGTATATCTCGATCCGAATATGGTGTTGTTTGAAGTGATGTAGACATAATCCGCATCGGCTCTGAAATCTGTAAAAGAGGGTTTAGGTATAAATGAAAAACTGCTGTCTTCTGAAGAAGCTGCAATCCTTATATCTCCAAACTTGCAAGCTTCCTGATAAGCTTTTTTTGCCCAGTGACCCGTGAGAATATAGTCAGCTTTGCGGCTGTTTCTTAAAAGATTGATCGGAACCATTGAAAATTGGAGCGTTCCGCCTCCTTGAAGAAAGAGTACTCTGTAATTGTCGGGGATGTTCATAAGCTTTCTCAAGTCGGATTCCGCTTCGTCTATAATATCCTGAAAAGGCTTGGAGCGATGGCTCATTTCCATTACGGACATGCCGCTTCCATGGTGATTCAACATATCGGCGGCGGCAGTTTCCAGAACTTCCAAAGGAAGAACTGAAGGTCCCGCTGAAAAATTAAAAACTCTTTCCATATATAAATTCCCTCCTTAATAATCAGTTTGTGAAATAAAAGCCAAAGTGTATAAACATGTATACAATTATACTGCTCTATGGTAAAATAGTAAAGGATTTTGATAGATAAAAACGTTCAAAATACAATGATAAAGAGGGTGTATGAATGAAACGGATTTTAACGACTGTTCTGTGTGCAATATTGTTAAGCACCGTGTTTACCGTATCGGTACCTGCGGATGATGTGTATACGGCGCCCGTGTTGAATGCGGATGCAGCGATTTTAATAAACGGAAACAGCGGCGAAATATTATATGATAAGAATAGATTAAAAGAAGAATTTCCTGCAAGTACGACAAAGATTATGACGGCATTAGTAGTTTTGGACAGAATGCAACTGGATCAGGAAGTTACAATCAGTGAAAATGCCGCAAGAGCCGGCGGGGCAACGGCAAATCTGCTTGCCGGAGAAACGCTGACAATAGAACAGTTGCTATATGCGATGCTGCTCAATTCGGCAAATGATGCGGCAGTTGCATTGGCAGAGGCTACAGCCGGTGATCTGGACGGCTTTGCATGGATGATGAATAAAAAGGCGGGAGATCTCGGTGGCTTGTCCACATATTTTTTAACACCTAACGGCTTGCCAAATGATGCGCATGTTACCAGTGCCTATGATTTAGCTTTATATACCAGAGAGGCTATGAGAAATGAAACTTTCAGAAAAATTGTAGCCTCTGTCGATTACACTATGCCTGCAACGAACAAATCACAGGCAAGGACTTTTCATAATACAAACAGACTTCTTTTTGATACAAGTGAAATTAATGTTAACGGAAAAATAAGACCTGTATATTATCCGGATGCCATAGGGGTAAAGACAGGTTTTACAAATGCCGCACAGGGGTGTCTGGTGGCGGCTGTAAAAAATGATAACACTTATCTTATCGCAGTGGTAATGCATTCCACAGTTGAAACGCTTTATCCCGATATGATTTCTTTGTTGGATTTCGGAAAAAGCAGCTATCGAACCGTGACAATATTGAAAGCGGGGGATGTGGCAGGTAAAGTAAAGGTACGCAGGGGAAGCAGCAGCTCTGTAAAGATTACGGTAAAAGACGATGTAACCGCTTCCATAGCGATGGGACCGGACGGACCTGTCGAGGAATACAGTTCCTACTCATATAAGGTTACAACCAACAGCGTTCAAGCTCCTCAAAAATCAGGAACCAAATGCGGAAAATTGATTCTTTTACATAATGAAAAAGAAGTTGCGTATTATGATTTATTTACAATGGAAGATGCGAATTTATCGAAATTTTATTCCATTATAGATGTAGGAGGAGGAACAAAGAGGCTTCTGTCAGTCGGGGCAGGCTTTTTAGTGATTTTTGCTTTTGCATATTTGGGAACGGTAGCTTATATCCGTCGTCGAGATAGGAAAGATAAGGCCGAGCGTATAAGATTGAGAAGAGAACGAGAACTTTATTTTGAGAACCTGCATATAGATTCGACCGATAGTAATAGCCCCGACAACTCTGATGTGATTTCATCCTTAAATACCATTCCGGAAGGGATGATAGATGAATCCTTTACTGTCTTTGACGACAGCACACGCAAAGGCACTGCTGCCCGCAGACAGCAGATAGAATATGCCGAAAAAATTGCAGCAGAAAAAGAAGCAGCCGAAGAAAAAACTGAAAGCTCGACAGAGGGAGAAAGCTCCGATTTTGAAGTCAAACAGACAGAGCTTACACCGGAAGAACGTTTAGCGGAGATTCGCAGACGATTTTCAGAACAAAAGGCTGAAAAAGAAAAAGGAAAAGTCGGACCTGATGGCGTATGATTTTTAAAAGTTATAAAGTGTGTCCGGGCGTTGTACCTGTGCGCTGAAACAGAAAATGCGCTTGAAATTTGCGATTCGGGGCAAAATAAAAAATGGAAATCTGAGTTTTAAGTAATTTTTAAGAGATATCTTGCGATATCCTTTTAAATATGATAGTATGTAGATAAATGAGTGAGTTCTTAAGGAATCCTTGTAATAAAGTCTGTGGTCGCAATACAGGCTTTATTACTTTTTTTGAATACTTTTCTTGAGGATTTGATGATCAGGAACGAATAAACATCAAAGAACCGCGGAGTCATAATGTCGGCGGTTACAATTGAACTTTTTAAATTATATGTCGACAAAAACGTTTGATTATCTCAATAAATTTGCCCGTGTTTAGATGTTTGAACAAATATTTCATATCATGACAAATTATAATTCTTAAAAAACGATAATAATTTCTAATATAATACAATTTTAAAAAATCATTAAAGCAAATATTAAAAAACGCCGTAAAAAATTTAGAAATACCTGTAATATCGCAAATTGTATGCAAGTTAAATTTTTAGCAGCGTAAAAAAACTTGGCTTGCATATATATTGAAAAATGAAGTAGTTTTTATTTGTATAAAATACATATTATAATATATAATTAGTTTGAATTTTAATTAAATCAGTGAAATTTAAATAAAATGTTGCAAAAAATAACAATCGGATAGAGCCCTCTAACCCTGCAAGCCTTGAAAATTCAACGTAAATTTGATAAAATTAAGCTTGAAAAATAGACTTTAATATTGAGTCGGAGCAGTCGGATATATCCGGTTTGTAAGAACCGTATTTTTGAGGGGGTCGTAATGAAAGTAGGCAAGATAGCAGAAATAACCTCATCGGCTATAATATTTAAGCCGGAGAACTTCGACGATTTTGATTTCTTTTATGTGGTGGCAGCGGATTTAATGAGTGAAATAATGCTGGAAACGAAAGATTGCAGTATTATGATTACAGGACTTATAAATACGCAGGTTATACGTACCGCTGAAATGATGGATATTTTTGCGATAATATTCGTCAGAGGAAAAGAGCTTCGCTCGGAGATGATAGATTTAGCTCAAGATCGAGGCATAGCCGTTCTTAAAACGCCGTTATCAATGTTTGAAGTCTGTGGAAGGCTTTATGAAAGCGGCTTAAAATCAGGACATTAGAGTTGAAGCTTGTCAAAGCTAAAACAGATTGACAGGCTGAAAAAAGTATTAGATATAAAGTTTTTTAAAGTGAATCGTTTCTATCAGAATCATCCATACTCGGAGGTATTGCAGTGTCAGAGCATAACGGAATGCATATGGAGTATGTCATTGACAATAATGATTTTGCTGCGGCGGGAGAGGCTTCGAGTAAGGTAAAGAAAATGCTTACTATGCTGGGTATAGCTCCTGCAGTGATCAAAAAGGTAGCCATTGCCATGTATGAAGCTGAAATAAATGCTTTTATTCACGGTGGAGGTGGAAAGGCAAGTATAGATATTTCAACGGAAGAAATTAAAATCAACATTGAGGATCACGGTAAGGGTATTGCCGATTTGGACTTGGCGATGCAGGAAGGATATTCAACTGCATCGGAAGAGGTTCGTATGCTCGGCTTCGGGGCAGGTATGGGACTGCCCAATATTAAGCGTAATGTGGATGCCCTGGATATAGAAACGGCTACAGGTCAGGGAACAAAGGTAAAAATGACTTTTTTTATTCCTAAGGTGTAGGTGAGTTGTGTGCCTGACAGGCGTTGCCTGCAGCATATGTGGAGGGAATATGGGATGTCAGACAGAATTGAGGGTTTTACCCACTCCGTTATGCTTCAGGAAGACAAGTGCAAAGGTTGTACAAATTGCATAAAGAGATGTCCTACCGAAGCAATCAGGGTTCACAAGGGTAAGGCGACTATTATAAATGAACGATGCATAGATTGCGGGGAATGTATAAGAGCTTGTCCTCACGGAGCAAAGCATGCCGTAACTGACAGTATGGATATGTTGAAAAAATTTAAATATTGCGTGGCGATTCCGGCACCGGCGCTTTACAGTCAGTACAGATCCGCACGGTCGAGGAATCACATATTGACGGCATTGAAAAAATTGGGCTTTGACGATGTTTTTGAGGTGGCGCTCGGAGCGGAAGTCGTGAGCAATGCAACCCGGCAATTTCTCAGAGAAACGGATATTCCCGGACCGGTTATTTCAACTGCCTGTCCGGCTGTAGTGCGTTTGATACAGGTCAGATTTCCTAATTTGATAGATCACATGCTGCCCCTAGCTGCGCCTGTAGAAGTGGCTGCGGAAATGGCTCGCAATCGGGCATTGAAAAATACGAAGCTGCGTTCGGAGGCTATAGGAATATTTTTTATATCGCCATGTGCGGCAAAAATGCATTCAAAATATTGGCCTTCACGAGGCAGCGTTTCCAATATAGATGCCATAATATCATTTCAGGATATTTACATGAAGCTGAGAGAGAGCATAAAGTCATTGCCCGAAGAAGCTGAGGAAGAATATGCTGAAGCTACGGTATTCGGAGTAAGATGGGCCAATCCCGGAGGAGAGAGTTTGGCTTTAAATATCAACAAATTTTTAGCGGTAGACGGCATAAATGAAGTGGTGAAAATTCTTGAAACCGTTGAGAACAGCGATAAATTTGAAGATGTCGACTTTCTGGAAGCGCTGGCTTGTACAGGAGGCTGTTTGGGAGGAGCGTTGACGGTAAAGAATCCTTTTTTTGCGCAGATTATTATGAAGTCTATGCGAAGCGAGGCAAAAGGAAAATTTCAAGTGGCGGATTTGCCGCTACAGGAAATAGATTACAAGGATATCCTTTGGGATAAGCAGCTTGAGCATGTTCCTATACATCAGTTGGATTCTGATATTATGAGGGCTATGGAAAAGCTGGAAAATATGGAACAGATTACGGATGAACTTCCGGGATTGGATTGCGGAGCTTGCGGAGCGCCTAACTGCAGAGCCTTTGCAGAGGATGTTGTCCGTGGAGAAGCAATGCTTACGGATTGTATTTTTAAGCTCAGAGAGAGGGTAAGGGATCTCGCGGTAGAGATGTATGAGTTGGAAAATATGCATCCGCCTACACTTGAGCACGGAAACGAGAAATCCGAAAATAAAAAATAAATAACATGTGTGGATATAAAAGAACTATATAAATATAGGGTTAAAAAATAATCTATAAAATATGAAGTTCAACATAGAAAAAGATTCGCAGATATTCTATTATAGAAAGTGCGTGCTGAAGGAGCAAGGAATGAAACTCAGAGAGCTTGCAGAAGAATTAAATTTAGATATTGTTACAGAGAGGACGGCAGGGGATATGGAGCTTAGCTCCGTATACAGCTGTGATTTGCTGAGCAGGGTAATGTCAAAGGGTAAAAAAAACGGTATGTGGATTACCGTGCTCGCCCACTTGAATATAGTTGCGGTCGCACAGCTGGTTGAGCTTGCCTGTATCGTCATTCCGGAGAGTATTGACATACCTCCCGAAACGATTGCGAAAGCGAACGAAGAAGGCATAACAATATTTTCGTCACCTATGACGGGATATGAGATCTCGTGGAGAGTGCATCAGCTTGCAGGGATATGAAATATTATTACGATTTACATATTCACAGCGCCTTATCGCCATGCGGCGATGAGGATATGACACCGAACAATATAGTGAATATGGCATTGATAAAGGGTTTGGATATAATTGCAGTTACAGATCACAATGCTGCGGGGAATGTGCCTGCCGTTATGGAGAGAGGTCGGCGAAAGCAGTTGATAGTAGTTCCGGGTATGGAAATAGAATCGGTAGAAGATGTGCATATTCTGTCGCTGTTTCCGGATATTGACAGCTGCATGGCTGTGGAGGCTGAAATAAAAGAAAAGCTTCCATTTATAGAAAATAAAGAGCATATATTCGGCAGACAGCTTCTTATGAATTCCGCCGATGAAATTACAGGTAAAATAGACAGCTTGCTCATTACAGCTACAGGGTTGTCGATAGAGGAAATTTTCGGGATTGTTGACGGAGCGGGAGGTATAGCGATTCCCGCACATGTCGATAGAGATTCCTACAGCATCCTCTCGAATCTGGGAGCTGTGCCTGAGAATTTGCCGGTTATAAATATAGAGTTGTCGGGAACATGCGACATGGAATCATTTCTGTCGGAATATCCGGAGCTTAGGAATTTTGGTATATTACAAAATTCAGATGCTCATTATCTGTGGGATATCTCTGAGAGAAATAATTACATAGATACAGAACAGGAAATTTCAGATGCAAAAGGGGTAATAGAGCTTTTGAAGAAGCTTCCGGAATTGCAGGGCAAAGTTTGATTTAATTTAACGGCACTTGCAAGTCAAGTTTCACAAGCTTCAGGAATGAGGCTCACCGGTGACAGTGAGAACACGGCAGAAATGCACGTTTTCACAAGCTTCAGGAATGAAGTTGTACCTGAAACGGATGGGTGACCTGTTTTGATATTAATAAGTTAATGCATATAAGTATAAAGAAATTGGAACTTAAGGAGGTTTTATCTGATGAGTACAGAGCGAAAGGCAAAAATCACTGATCAGCAGTTGACAGCGATCAACGGGATTATTGATAAGTACAAGGATACACAGGGAGCACTCATCCCGACCCTGCATGAGGTTCAGGAGTATTACGGCTATCTGCCTATAGAGGTGCAGGAGCTTATTGCTGCAGGACTCCGTATTCCTCTGGCGGAAGTATATGGAGTAGTATCGTTCTATGCTCAGTTCTCCATTCAGCCTAAGGGCAAATACAATGTAAATGTATGTATGGGCACTGCCTGCTATGTAAAGGGTGCAGGCAAGATTTTGGAGAAATTTGAGGATTTACTTGGAATTAAAGCCGGAACAACTACAGAAGACGGCGAATTCGGCATAGAAGCATGTCGATGTGTAGGGGCTTGCGGTCTTGCACCTGTAGTAATGGTAAACGGTGAAGTGTACGGTCGTCTGATTCAGGACGATGTAAAAAATATCGTAGAAAAGTATAAGAACGCATAAAGCGCTTCCTGTGTTATGAAAGATTTATCATTGCATTTGATGGATATCATGCAAAATTCCGTTGCGGCGGATGCGACATACGTAGAAGTGGGTATATCAACGGATATTGATATAAACCTGCTGACATTATATGTTGAGGATGACGGACGAGGCATGTCGGAGGAAACTGTCAAAAGAGTATCGGATCCGTTTTACACTACACGGACTACACGCAAAGCCGGACTGGGTATACCGCTGTTCAAAGCTGCGGCGGAGCTCGCAGGGGGGACTTTGGATATTTGTTCTAAGGAAGGGCAGGGTACTCGAATTACAGCTACCTTTGAAATAAATAATATAGACAGGAAGCCTCTGGGAAATGTTCCGGAGACTTTAACCATGTCAATCATGTCTTATCCCGACATGGAATTTCATCTTATCCTGAAAAATGGGAAATCGGAATATATTTTCAAAACGGAGGAGATTCGTGAGCAGATAGGAGAGCTTCCTATAAACGATATAGAAGTGACAGGCTATATCGGAGATATGCTTGCGGAGCAAATCAAAATCATATTTGGAGGTATCTTACATGAAATCACTGGCTGAATTAGCAGAATTGAGGCAGAAAAGCTTCGATAAAATAAACATGAGAGACGGTGAAGCTAAGAAAAGAGTCGTAGTCGGGATGGCTACCTGCGGTATAGCTGCAGGAGCAAGACCTGTTATGAACGCTTTTATAGAAGAACTGAAAAAGAGAAATATCAATGATGTTCAGGTCGGAATGACCGGCTGTATGGGCATGTGCGCGCTTGAACCTATGGTAGAAATTTATGATGCTGAGGGCAATAAGACTACTTATGTTCATATGTCACCGGAAAAGGCTGTAAGAGTGGTAGCGGAGCATTTGGTAAACGGAAAGCCTGTAGCTGAGCTTACAATAGCAAATGAGAATCTATAGGAAAAGGAGGGATACACATGCAGATTGCAAGATCACATGTACTGATATGCGGGGGTACGGGATGCTTGTCTTCAAACTCGCAGCTGCTTAAAGAAAGACTTGAGGCAAAGCTGAAGGAACTCGATATATCGGAGGAAATAAAGATTATTATGACAGGTTGTTTCGGTCTTTGTGCCGAGGGCCCGATTGTAGTAGTTTATCCTGAGGGGTCAATGTACGCCAAGGTTACTCCTAAGGATATTGAAGAAATTGCAGAGGAACATCTGTATAAGGGAAGAATCATAGAAAGACTTCTCATCGGAAATGATATGGATGGCGGTATTGACGAAGACGGAAATCAGTTGGAGGATACGGAATTTTTCTCCAGACAGACAAGAGTTGCACTCAGAAACTGCGGAAGGATCAACCCTGAAGATATTGATGAATATATAGCTTATGACGGATATCAGGCGTTGGGAAAGGTTTTGACCGAGATGACTCCTGAGGCTGTTATTCAGCTTATCAAGGATTCAGGGCTGAGAGGCAGAGGCGGTGCAGGCTTCCCTACAGGTCAGAAATGGTCTTTTGCGGCAGCTTCCGAGGGGGATATAAAGTATGTAGCGTGTAATGCCGATGAAGGTGACCCGGGCGCATTCATGGACAGATCCATACTTGAAGGAGATCCTCATTCGATCCTTGAAGCTATGGCTATAGCAGGCTATGCAGTAGGCGCCAATCAGGGATTTATATACGTAAGAGCGGAATATCCTACTGCTGTAAAGAGATTGAACATAGCTATTGAACAGGCTCATGAATACGGCTTGCTCGGCAAAGATATATTCGGAACAGGTTTTGACTTCGATATTGAGCTGAGACTCGGTGCGGGAGCTTTCGTATGCGGTGAAGAAACTGCCCTTATGAACTCAATAGAAGGTCTGAGAGGCGAACCTCGTCCTCGTCCGCCGTTCCCCGCAGCAAAGGGTATATTCGGAAAGCCTTCAATGCTCAATAACGTAGAAACCTATGCAAATATTCCGCTTATCATCAACAAAGGAGCTGAATGGTTCTCAAGCATGGGTAAGGACAAATCTCAGGGAACAAAGGTATTCGCAGTAGGCGGAAAAATTCAAAATACAGGTCTCGTAGAAATTGAAATGGGAACTCCGCTTAGAGAGGTTATATACAATATCGGCGGCGGTGTTCCGGGCGGTAAAAAATTCAAAGCTGCTCAGACAGGAGGACCTTCAGGCGGATGTATACCGGCAAGTCTCATAGATACTCCTATGACTTATGAAGATTTGACGGCTATCGGTTCCATGATGGGCTCCGGCGGGTTGATAGTAATGGATGAGGATGACTGTATGGTGGATATCGCAAAGTTCTTCCTCGAATTTACGGTAGATGAATCCTGCGGGAAGTGTCCTCCATGTCGTATAGGAACTAAGCGCATGCATGAAATCCTCGAAAAGATTACCGATGGAAGAGGTGAAGAGGGCGATGTGGAAAAGCTTGAAATTTTGGCAAAGAATATCAAGGCTTCCGCACTCTGCGGACTCGGACAGACAGCTCCGAACCCTATTCTCAGCACTATTCGTTACTTCCGTCATGAATACGATGCACATGTAATTGATAAGAAGTGTCCTGCAGGTGTGTGCAAGAAACTCATTCAGATACGCATTGACCCTGCGGGATGCAAGAGCTGCGGCATCTGTGCCAAGGTATGCCCTGTTGCTTGTATTAAGGGCGAAAAGAAGGTGCCTTATGAGATCGATCAGACTCGCTGTATCAAGTGCGGCGCCTGCATAGAGAAGTGCCCGTTCAAGGCAATTCACAGGGAAGCATAGGAGGGATATCATATAATGAGTATGGTAAATATCACAATAGATGGAAAAGCAGTGCAGGTTCCTCAGGGAACTACTGTGCTTGAAGCTGCCAGAGAAGCAGGGATAAATATTCCTACACTCTGCTACCTCAAAGGCATCAATGAAATCGGCGCATGTCGTATGTGCCTTGTAGAAATCAAAGGTGCTCGTGCGCTGCAGGCTGCCTGTGTATACCCTGTAGCTGAGGGTAACGAAATCCTGACGGCATCTCCTGCGGTTAAGGAAGCAAGAAGAGTGGATTTGGAACTGTTGCTCTCAAATCATAAAAAGGACTGTCTTACCTGCATCAGAAGTACAAACTGTGAACTTCAGACTCTGGCAAGAGAACTTAATGTATCGGATATACCTTATGAAGGAGAAATGTGCGATGCGCCTATAGATGATTCGTCCACATCTATTATAAGAGATCCTAAGAAATGTATAGCTTGCCGCAGATGTGTAGGCGCATGTAAGGACCAGGCTATCGGTGTAATTGACGCTCTTAACAGAGGCTTTAAGACGGATATAGGTGCGGCATTTAACCAGCCTATGTCAAATGTCGGATGTGTATTCTGCGGACAGTGCATTATTTCATGTCCGGTAGGTGCGCTTTATGAGAAGGATGCCATACAGGATGTATGGGCGGCTATAAACGATCCTGAAAAGATTGTAATTGCGCAGACGGCTCCTGCTGTAAGAGCTACTATAGGCGAAGAATTCGGAGTACCTATCGGAACACCTTCTACAAGAAGAATGGTAGGTTCCCTTCTCAGACTCGGATTTGACAAGGTATTCGACACGGATACCGGCGCAGATCTCACTATCATGGAAGAAGGACATGAGCTTCTCGAAAGAATTCAGCACGGCGGAGTTCTTCCTATGATTACTTCATGCAGTCCGGGCTGGGTAAAATTCTGTGAGCATTATTATCCGGATCTTCTCCCGCATCTTTCATCCTGCAAATCTCCGCACATAATGTTCGGGGCTATGATTAAGGGGTACTATGCGCAGAAGAAAGGCATAGATCCGAGCAAAATTGTAGTTGTTTCCGTTATGCCGTGTACTTCCAAGAAATATGAAACCTCACGCCCCGAAATGCAGGTCGGCGGGCTCAGAGATGTAGACTACTCTTTGACTGTTCGTGAACTCGCCACTATGATAAGAGAAGCTCGCATAGATTTCATGTCAAGTGACGGCGACTTTGAAAATCCGTTCGGGGACGCTTCGGGTGCGGGTGTTATATTCGGGGTTACCGGAGGTGTAATGGAAGCGGCGCTCAGAACGGTTGCGGATATACTTTCAGGCAAGGATCTTGAAGACTTTGAATATAAAGAGGTCAGAGGCGTTGAGGGCGTCAAGGAAACAAGCCTTGATCTCGGGCTCGGAAAACCTGTAAAAATAGCTGTTGCTCACGGACTCAAGAATGCAAGAGTTCTTCTCGACAAGCTCAGAGCAGGTGAACTCGATGATTATGCATTCATCGAAATAATGGCTTGTCCGGGCGGCTGCGTAAACGGAGGCGGTCAGCCTATCCAGCCTGCAAGAGTACGAAATGTAATCGATGTAAGAGCGGAACGTGCAAAGGCACTCTATAAGGAAGATGAGAGACTGCCTATCAGAAAGTCTCATAAGAATCCAGTCATGGATGTTCTTTATAAGGAGTTCTTCGGTGAACCGGGCAGTGAAAAGGCACATCTTTACCTGCATACTCACTATCAGGAAAGAAGCCCTTTCTAAAAGCATATATTAAAAAACAAGAGCACCGTGCAAAAATTTTGCATGGTGCTTTTTAGTCCCGAAACGAGCACTTATTGACAGATATAGATATATAATTTATATTTATGCTGTTCATGAGGAACAGATGCTCATAAATATTTTGAGGTTTTGTTATGATCTATATACACAGCTATAACTCGCCGCTCGGGGAAATGACAATGGCAAGCGACGGTGTAACGCTTACCGGCTTGTGGTTTGACGGACAGAAATATTTTGCGGATACCGTACCCGAGGAGCATACAACAAAGTCGCTTCCTATATTTGATAAAACCGCTGACTGGTTGGATATTTATTTTAGCGGAAAAGAACCCGATTTTACACCGCCGATATCTATGGCAACAACACCGTTTCGCAAAGCGGTATGGGAAATCATGCTCAATATTCCATATGGGAAAACGATGACATACGGCGAAATTGCAAACATGATTGCGAAGCGGAACGGTATAGACAAAATGTCAGCTCAAGCAGTCGGAGCTGCTGTCGGTCACAACTCGATTTCTATAATTATCCCTTGCCATAGAGTGGTCGGAACAAGCGGAAGTTTGACGGGATATGCGGGAGGCATTGATAAAAAAATTCGATTGCTCAAATTGGAAGGAATCGATATGTCGAATTTATTTGTTCCTATCATTAAAAAACATTGTTGAAAGCTGTAACGTTGGTGTAATTAACCAATTTATAGAAATAGTACATCTTCTGCAAGTTGCGAATTGATTAAGGCTTGTCGTCGGAGCATTTATGCATAGAACGGAGATACGGTTAATGCAGAGTGAATTTTTTATATTGGATCTGATACAAAATCTCAGGTCGCCGATATTGGATTGGATAATGATAATCTTTACCTACCTTGGAGATTCGGGAATATTTTGGATAGCTCTGAATATACTCCTGTTGATTTACCCCAAGACCCGAAAGCTCGGCATATGTATGTTGATTGCACTCGGTATAGAAATTGTCTGCTGCAATTTGGTTTTGAAGCCTCTGATTGCCAGAATCCGTCCGTTTGAAATAAATACTGCGATAAAGCTGTTGGTTTCGCCACCACATGATTTTTCCTTTCCGTCAGGACATACGGGGCTTGCCTTTGCGGCGGTCTCTGTGATGTTTTTTAGAGAAGAACGTATATGGATTCCGTTCGGAATCATTGCGATTCTAATCTCTTTTTCCAGACTGTATTTGTATGTTCATTATCCTACCGATGTACTTGCGGGAATGTTGCTCGGGCTTATGAGCGGATGGATTGCTGTTAAAATCAGCAGGGCATATCCTCAGCTTTCAGAAAATAAATAATAATATATTTTGATTTTACAGCATAAGGAGGGAAAAGGCGGAAGCTCTTTAAAACGGTACTTTCAGGATCGGAGTCATGCGAGGATTTTTTTAATCTCAAGGGGACGGAGCTTTAGCCGGAAAGGATATTAAAATGATAAATGATTTTATATACGATATACCTGTAAGAGTATATTTCGGAAGAGAACAGATACACCATCTGGGAGATGAGTTGAAAAAATACGGCAGCAAGATATTGTTGGTATATGGTGGCGGCTCGATAAAGAAAATGGGACTTTATGATCGAGTGGTAAAAGAAATATCGGCTGCAGGGCTTTCGCTCTTTGAGCTTGGCGGAGTGGAGCCCAACCCTCGTATAGAATCGGTTAGAAAGGGTGCGGAGCTGTGTAAAGCGGAAGAAATAGATGTTGTCCTTGCGGTAGGCGGGGGTTCGGTAATGGATTGTGCAAAATTTATCGCCGCCGGTGCAAAGGCGGATTTTGATCCGTGGGATTTTTTCGAAAAATGGGCGCATATAGAATCGGCACTTCCGATTATAACGATTCCTACAGCAGCCGCTACCGGCTCGGAAATGGATGCGGGCGGAGTTATAAGCAATCCCGATACCATGGACAAGATCGGGAGGGGGGATCCTAAACTGCTTCCAAAGGTTGCATTTGAGAATCCCGAAAACACCTTTACCTGCAGCGCATATCAAACAGCCTGCGGAAGTGCGGATATTCTCTCTCATATAATTGAAGTTTATTTCAATATGAATCAGGATTTGGATATGCTGGACAGCTTTATGGAAGGCATGATGCGTACAGTTATAAAATATACACCTGTTGCTCTTGAAAACCCTGAGGATTATAAAGCAAGAGCGGAACTGCTGTATGCGTCCACATGGGCAATCAACGGGTTCGTAAGCGGCAGCAAAACACAGGATTGGAGCTGTCATCCTATAGAGCATGAAATATCGGCTATTTACGATATAACTCACGGCTTGGGGCTTGCAATTCTCACTCCGAGGTGGATGAGATATTGTTTGAGTGATGAAACCGTTTCAAAATATGTTCAATTTGCGGAAAATGTATTCGGAATCAGGGATAAAAATCTCTCCGATATGGAAATTGCCGTTAAGGGTATAGAGGAACTGGAAAAATTCTTTTTCCGTACCTGCGGGTTAAAGAGCAGTTTATCTGAAATAGATATTGACGATACTGATTTTGATATTATGGCTGCAAAATCGGTTGGTGGAGAAAATGAAGTTTTGCAAGGTTTTATACCGCTTACAAAAAAAGCTGTGCTTGAAATTTTCAAAATGAGTCTTTAGGATTCATTTATTAGATTAAAAAATATCAGTAAAGAAATAATCAATCAATTTATGAATAAAAAATTGATTGATATAAATAAAACCGGTCTGCTTGTAGATTAAAATCTTCTTTGAGCAGGCTGTTTTTATATATACGGCTGGAAATAATTCGGATTTTATGGTATCTTATGAATAATTTGAAAACTTACGATAGAATTTATTTAATATGAACTTGCAGATGAAATCAAAAAAACAAATGTCAAACTGCACCTTATGAGTTAAGAAAACGTCATTTGTTACGATATACTTATAGAAACATAATTATATCGTGAGTCAAGATGAAAATATATAACTAAGTAAGTTATATTTAAAGTGAGTGGATACAACTTTTTCAGACTATCATTTATATTATCGAATATGAGAAAAGATCAAAAATATTCTTTAATAAAAGGATGTTTTTTGGCGGTTTTAAAAAATTTGGAGGACGTATTTTGAAATTGTTAAAGAGGCGAGTTGCGATAAGGATCTGCTCAATAATTTGTATAATTGTTTTAATAGGAGCTGTATGGGTTAAGAACGAGAGAGATTATATAAATACCAGAGTGACGAGATTGGGGTTTATAAACAGCGCAATTTCCAGCCAAATCGAGAATAAAATCAGAAATGAGTTATATATTGTAGAAATATTCAGGGTTCTTATAAATACAAATGAAAAGGAAACCTTGAGTAAATTTTACAGAATAGCGGATAAATTTTATACCGATCAGATGGAACTCGACAGTATACGCCTTGCTCCGCAGGGAGTGGTGGAATACATTTATCCTGAAATCAACAGCAAGGAGTATAAGTTAAATCTGTTTGAAGATGAAGGAAGAAAGGGAGATGCTTTAAAGGCAAAGACTCTGGGAAAAACTCTCATATCCGGACCTATGAAATTGGAAAAAGGAGATCTTGGAATCGTAACACGAGCTCCGATATATGACAATGCTACAGGAGAATTTTGGGGATTTTCTATCGCCACATTGAGCATTGATGAGCTTATGGAGAGTCTGGAATCCTTTGAGTCGACTGCAGATGTCTATTATTGCAAGCTCTGGATGGAAAAAGACGGCAAAAAGAAGATTATATGGACTAATTCCACAAGTGATGATCAGATGAGAAAAACCACTCAAAAGAAAATCGATTTGATTGACGGAACCGTGTGGTACATGGAAATGGCTCCTAAGGGCGGATGGTTAGGCAGCGAAAAGCTTGCCCGTGATATATTATTTGCATTATTTAATATGTTTTTGCTGATAGGCGTTGCATTGTATTTTATAAAGACTATTGAAAATAATATGTATTTAAACCGTATGTTAGAGAGGGATGCTTTGACAAAGCTTCTTAATAAGCGAGCACTGTTGGATGTCATAAAAACCTTGGATACGGAAAAGTCTTCATATGGCGTCATGTATATAGATATAGATAAGTTTAAGGAAATAAACGATACTTACGGACATAATGTAGGAGATTGCGTGCTTAAGGAAGTATCTGCAAGATTGAAGGGTTCGCTGCGTCAGGGAGATTATGTGTACAGATATGGCGGAGATGAATTCGTAATTATACTTTCCGGCAATATTTCTTCGGAAATAATTACGGGAGTTAGGGAACGCATCAGAGAAAATGTAAACAAAAAAATTGAAATCGGAGAGATATCCTTGATCCCTCATATAAGCATAGGATTTGCGAAATCATCCGAATTTAAGGACAGCGATGCTGAAGATGTGATAAATCTTGCAGATAAGCGTATGTACATGGACAAAACCTCGAATTATAAAAAATATAATAAGTGTGAGGACGAGCTTTAATTTATAAGGTTCCGTGCATGATTATGATAAGTTTTCGTTAATTGCGAAACTTTGTCGGATATTGCAACGGAGCCTTTTATTTTTATTGTGGAAGCGTTCGGAGTCGAAGTGCTATAATTGAAAAAATACATATAAGGATGTGATAGCTTGAGAATTCTGATAGTTGAAGATGAGATTAATATTGCTGACGGATTGCAGACTGTATTGCACAAGGAAGGTTATGAGACGGATGCGGTATATGACGGATTATCAGGACTGGATTATATAATGAGCGGAATATATGATTTAATCCTGTTGGATATCATGCTGCCGAAAATGAGCGGATTGAACGTGTTGAAGAAAGCGAGAGAGGAAGGAGCGGATGTACCGATAATTCTATTGACTGCAAAATCTCAGATAGACGATATAATAAGGGGTTTGGATATAGGAGCTGACGATTATATGACTAAACCTTTCGATTCAGGAGAATTACTTGCGAGGATAAAAGCGAGAGTCAGGGCAGGCAGAACATCGGTTGACAACAGAATCTTTGCGGGTGATATATGGGTTGATGCGTCCACAATGAAGCTCGGAGGCAAAGAAAAAACCGTAAAGCTCGGCAATAAGGAATATCAGCTGATAGAGTATCTGATGCTGAACAAGGGTCGTATACTTACAAGAGAAATGTTAATATCCAAGGTTTGGGGACCTGATGAAGAATCGGATTACAACAGCCTGGAGGTATACATTTCATTTTTGAGAAAGAAGATGAAATTTGTAAATTCAAATACAAAAATCGTTACGACAAAAGGTGTAGGATATTCAATAGAGGAGAATGTAAATGCTTAAAAAGCTGAGAATGAAGTTTGTCAGCATAACCATGTTGTTAATGATAGTGGTATTCGGACTGCTGCTAACGGGAAGTCATTTATATAACAGCTATTGGTTTGAAGAGGATACTCTGAGCTTATTGGAATGGATTGCCGACAATAAGTCAGGGACGGATTTAAAGTCGGGGATAAGGAATGACACCATATATGAGATTACAGTCGATAAAAATCGGAATATACAGGAATCTCGTGCATTTGGAGAAAATGCTGAAAAATTGCCGAAGAATATTATTATGGAAATGGTGGATGCCGATGAAGATGAATACAGTATAGGTCAATATATATTTACCAAAAGAAATATGGGCGACGGCAATATTATAATTTTTGTGGCAAATACGGAATCCTCAGGTAATCAGCTGTATGAAGGACTGTCAGGTGTAGCGCTCATAATATCGGGACTGGCGCTTTTATTGATTATTTGCATATATCTTTCAGGATTCGTTATGGAGCCTGCACAAAAGGAAATTTTAAGGGAAAAGCAATTTATTGCAGATGCCAGTCATGAATTAAAAACCCCGCTAAGTGCGATAAGCATAAATGCTGAGGCATTGAAAGCCGAATTCGGAGAGAATCGCCATATAGAGCATATTATTTCAGAAACTGAACGTATGGACAGATTGATAAAAAGGCTGTTGACTCTATCGAAGATTGAAGAGAGTGCAGACGATTCCGATATGACAAGATTCAGCCTGTCAGATGCGGTGGAGGAAATTGCTTTAACCTACGAGAGTGTAGTATTTGAAAATAATTTAAATTTCAGCTATCGGATAAAACCGGAACTTCAAATGACGGGAAGTGAGGATCAGATAAAACAGCTGATTGCATTGCTTATAGATAATGCCGTAAAAAATGCCGATGAGAACGGCAATATCGAACTGTCGCTCGAAAGGAACGGGGATTACAAAATTTTAAAGGTGTCAAACAGCGGAGAGGGAATATCCGAGGATGAAATAGAGCATATTTTTGACAGATTCTATACTACGGACAGTTCAAGAAAAGGAGAATCCTTCGGTTTGGGACTGGCAATCGCAAAGGCGATAGTCCTGCGCCATAAGGGAGAAATTTCGGTTCAAAGCGAACGAGGTGAAGACACTGTGTTTTCTGTGATACTTTGACTGAACATTCCTGCATCAGCTAAGATTTCACCTATTTGCACAGGGATTTCATCAAATGCATCTTTGCGATCGAACAAATCTTTTTTTATAGAAACAGCGCCCTGTTGAAACAGCAGTATGATGGTAGAACCGCCGAATTCAAAATAACCTTTTTCTTCTCCGGCAAGGACTCTTTGATTTTGAGCTTCCGATATGTAATTTGAAATTTTTCCGACCATAAGTGCCCCGACCTCCATTTGGATAATTGAGCCGAAGCTATCGCTTTCTATAAGCTGATATTCACGGCTGTTCTGCACAAATACAGGCAGGGTTCGGAGCGCAACGGGGCGTACACAGTGAAGCTTGCCGGAAAGCTTTTCGTGGCGGCGTATATTCCCGTCGGCAGAATAGCAGTAGCGGTGATAGTTTGCAGGTGTTAAACGAAAGATCAGAGCCGTACCGTTTTCGAATGCTTCAGCGAGCTTATCATCCTTCAGTAAATCCGATAGGGAATAGCTTGTATTTTTGATATCCAATATGATGTCATTTCTGATTTCCAAAGGAGTAAGGAAGCCTTCACAGGGGCTTATCAGCTGAGAAGCTGCGGGCTTGGGAATGGGGGATTTGCGAATTCTCGTAAAGAAATCGTTGAAAGAACCGAAGCCTCCGAAGGGGATCTCAATATCTGTCAAATCTATATTATTTTTCTTTATGAAATGCGGAATAAACAGCTTGGAAAACCTTGTGGATAAAAGAAATCCGGCAGGCTTGGATACTGCCGGATTTATGAGAAGCTTTAAAATTGCTCTGCCTATTACAGTCCTGTATAAAAATCGTAATGAAATCGAATCTTTCATAAGCGGGTGCTCCTATTATAAAAATATTATGAGACTAAAGGCTTCAAACAGCCCGAAGGCTATTATACATGCTTTTTTTGCTTTTCCCGGTTTCTTTATTTCTACAGGAAGCAGGAAGCCTGTTCCCATAATAAGCAGAAGTGCGGGAAACATCATAGGAATATCGCATAATCCCAAGCTGTAAATCAGGTATATCACAGGCAGGAGCAATGCGACGGTTGTCACGGGAACTCCGAGATAGGTCTTGCGATGTTCTGCGGTATGCGACTGGCGTTCTTCCTCCAATACGTTGAAATAAGCAAGGCGAATGAGTGCACATAAAACAAATAATGAAGAAATGATTGCTGTAACCCAAGATTTTCCGGAAATCATGTAAACAAATATGCCGGGTAATACGCCGAAGCTTATAAGATCGCTTAATGAGTCAATCTGTATGCCGAATCGCTTTTCACTTTTTGAGCGGATCTTTTTTGTGGAAGCTATAGTTCCGTCAAACATATCGCATACGCCCGCAACGAGCAGACAGAATATGGCTGACAGATAATTTTTATTTATTGCCGCCAATATCCCGCAAAAGGCGAACAACATTCCGCAATATGTGAGTATTACGGTATAATCGTAATACCCTATTTTTTTTCTCATAAGCTATATCTCCTTTACTGAATCAGACCGAATATGAGGCTGTACGCAAGTATACACCAAGGCTTTCCCAGAAATATTATCCATAAAAACTTCTTTTTGTCCATAGCGATAAGTCCGGAAAAATAGCAAAGAAAATCGTCCGGAAACAAAGGCAGCAGTGTTGCGACAAAAAGAAACCGATCGTAAGATTTACTTTTTTCTATGCGTTTGCTGAATTTATCATATTGTTTTTTTGAAAAAAGAGTAAGCACGATATCTATGCCGAATTTTCTCGCTAAAAAATAGGCAATAATCGAGCCGCAAGTAATACCTATATAGTTACACCAAAATCCTGTAACACTTCCGAGTGCAAGAGCACCGGCGGCACAACCCAAATATCCCGGAACTACGGGAATTACTACCTGAAATGCCTGAAATGCAATAAGGATAAGAGGAGCTGCTATGCCGAAGCCTTTTATATATATTTGAAGATCCTCTACAGAGGTGATTTTTTGATTAAAAAAATCTTGGATAACAAGCACTGCTGCTGTAAGCAGTAAAAGTATCGCAGCTATACGAATTTTTTTATTCACAAACCGGCCTCCTTAGCTGTAAGTTTCGTACGTTGTCTGTATGAATAATAATCTGATGCTATTAATAATAAATATACATCATGAAACTTAAATCAATATTGAATACGAGGGATGTTAAGCTTTGTTTCAAAATTAAATGTATATAAATTTAATTTTATAGAAATCATTCCCGAAATAGATTGTATCAAATTAGAGGTCGGGATAAAATAGCAAAATACATTAATATGTAAGTAAAATAGATAAATTTCCGAAGAAATTTCAGTTTAAAAAGAATAATATAATTTTTTGATGAAAAGCGAAAAAAGTATTTGAGAGTACATAAGAATTTGTAAATATAGGGTGAGAATTGAAATAGCGTTGTATATTGAAAATATTTTATATAATGAAAAAATTTTTAAATATATTGAAGACTTAAGCTCGACTGTTTCGTTCTATATTATAGAAAGCTTTAAAAGGGGGTGGAAAAAATAGATCGAAAAGAAAATTTGATAAGGCTTATCAATCAATATCAAAATCTGATTTTTTCCATTTGTCTGAAGCTTACGGGAGATTATTTCACAGCGGAGGATATAACGCAGGAAACCTTTATCTCTGCTTATGAGAATGAAGCGAGCTTTGCAGGAGGATCGGAAAAGGCATGGCTGTGCCGGATAGCGAGCAATAGATGTATAGATTATCAAAGGGCGGCGGCACGAAGAACGGTGATTGCGACAGAGGAGCAATTTCAGGATATTGTCGTGTCCGAACAGCAGGAACCGTTGCAAAAGGTGCTGAACAAAGAAATTATGGAAGAGTTGGCAAAGCGCTGCAGAGCTTTGCCGGAGACTTACAGAGAGGTTGCCGAGCTGTATTTTATAAGAGCTCGCAGTGCTAAGGAAATCTCGGACAGCTTAAAGTTGAGCATTAAAACCGTGCAGACAAGGATATACAGAGCACGGGAATTGCTTAGAAAACAATATGACAGAAAGGAGCTGATTTCCCACGATGAATAAAAATAATTATCTTTCCGATGCGGAGCTTGATGCGCTCATTCTTGAAATAGAAGCTTCTGAAATGGTATCCGCTCCTGCTTATTTAAAAGAAGAAACTGTTTTAAAGCTTTCTGAAAAACAAAATTCGGTTGAATCAAAAGTTTCAAAAGAAAGAGACAAGGTTCTTGAATTCAGGAATTATTGCTTTAGGGTGATTGCATCAGCGGTTGCAGCTATAGCATTGATGTTTGTCCTGCCGGGATACATATCGGATAATTATACAGGTATAAATGCAAGAATTGATCCTGTATTAAAATATGAAAAATATATCAAAGACAATAAAAATTTCGATATTCCTGAAAACAATGACAGCTTTGGTATATTTAACAGAATAGAAAAAATTATAAATTTTAAGTAAAGGTGAGGATGAAAAATGAAACCTAAGAAGAAAAATAAATTATTTGCATTTCTGTTTTCATTTATACCCGGATGTGCAGAAATGTATATGGGCTTTATGAAGCTCGGAATTAGCCTTATGGCAATGTTTATCATAACATTGTTTATTGCATTTGCGTTGGGAATGGAAAGCTTGTTATGTATCAGCTGTATGATATGGTTTTACGCATTTTTTCATGCGATCAATATCAGGGCTGCGGATGATGAGGATTTCCGAAGAATAGAAGACGATTATATATGGAGAGATTTTTCCGAAAATCATCAAATAAAATTTGCATCAAAGACAAAGCGAAATTGTATTGCCGGAATTTTAATAGCTGTAGGAATCATTCTGCTGTGGCATGAGCTTATACCGTCTATAGATCTGTTTATTCCGAACGGATACAGAAACGATTTTTACTGGGTGACAAGCCGTATACCTGAAATTATATTTTCTCTGTTGATTATATTTATAGGAATAAAATTGATAAAGGGAAAGAAACGGGAAATTTTTGAAGCTGACGATTTGGAAAGAATATGCTTTTCCGATACTTTAATTGAGGCGGAAACTGTTGAAGCTTCCGATGCTGAGAAAGAAGCTTCGGAGGAATCGTGCGGATATGAGGTTTCTGAAGAATCAGACAGTGCCGAGACGGAAATTCGTCCGGAATCGGAGAGTACGGAAAATGACGGAACTGTTATAAATGCGGATGAGCTTGATGAAATTGAAAAGTATGAAGTTTCCGACGAGGATGCGGACGAGTGCATAGATAATAATGAGGAGGCGGAGCATGGAGAAAAATAAAGTAATAAAGGAACACCGTGTAGGAACTGTAACCGGCGGACTGAGCCTCGTTGCAACGGGAATATTGTTTGTACTGCATTTCACATTTAAAGCGATAAGCTTTGAATTCATACTCAAGCTGTGGCCGTGCATACTTATAGGATTGGGTATAGAATTGCTCGTTTCAAATTTTCTTTCAAGAAAATTTATATATGATAAAACGGCGATATTTCTTGTAATCATAATGACACTGTTTGCTATGGCTATGGGAGCCGCAGAGCTCTGCTTGGAATTTATTTTGAAAAACGGTCTTATTTTATAGTATAGTAAGGATAAATATTTGAAAAAAGGCAGCGTTTTACACGGGAGGTTAAGATGGAAAATAATACTGCATTTGTATCCGCAACGGAAGCGTTGAAGCTTCTGAAAAACGGAAATATCAGATATTTATCCGCTAATGCAAATGGAGCCGCGGTTTCACCGTGGCTTCGGGAGTTGACCGCATCGGAGGGCCAAACTCCGTATGCGGCAATATTAGGTTGCGCCGATTCGAGAGTTATACCGGAGAGTATTTTCTCGGCAGGGATAGGAGATCTGTTCGTTATGAGAACTGCGGGGAATGTGGTGTCGGAGCATCTGCTGGGCAGCTTGGAATATGCTGCGGATGTATTGGGAGTAAGGCTTGCCGTTGTTCTGGGACATACGGGATGCGGCGCCGTATCGGCAGCAATAAAGAACTCTGACGGGAAAAAATATATAGGCTATATTACCAAGACAATAAGAGAAGCGGCAGGTGAGGAAACCGACGAATACAAGGTTTGCGTCTTGAATGTAAAAAATACCGTGAGCGCTGTAAAGAAAGCTTTGGATATTGATGATAATACTGATTATGTTGAAGTTATCGGGGCAATATATAATATTGAGAACGGGAAGGTGGAGTTTTTAGATTAGTAAAAGTGCTATAGGAGCATTATAGGAGTTTAGATATGAATATTACGATAATTGATGCGGATAAAATAAGACGTGAAGCTCTGGAAAAGTTCGGGGTGGATGCGGCTTTGCATGCGCCGTGCGGTGCAAAAGGATTTTTTTTCACCCTAGAAGAAGCCGATTCTCAGGTGACGGACTATATTGCGGCTGAAATTTTCAAGCTCGGCGGGACTACGGAGCTTGCAGATGAAGGAAAGACTCTTGTTTATAAATTTTAATCATGTAGAGCATGATTTTCCGCTGTAATTGGAAAACAAAATTGCACCGGAGCGGTTCGTAATCTGCGAAGAAGCAAAATATAACGCCCTGCCGTAGGAGGAAAAACAAAATCCACATATAAGCTTCACGTAATATTTATATATATAAGATAAAGTATAAGCTGTGAAGCCGACAATATGTTATGAGAAAGTTTATTGAGAAGGCTGAATTCTCGGTGAAAGCATCGGGATGAAGGTCTTTTTTCTTTATTTAAAATATTTGATGTCGGTTTAAAAGCTGTACTATAATGGAATATATATTAAAAACGAAAAGGAGAATGAATATGTTTGATTATACATATATTATATTGGTATTGCCCGCTATTATACTTGCGATGATTGCAAGTGCAGGTGTTAAAAGCACGTTTAATAAGTATTCGAAGCGCCGTAACAGCAGAGGAATAAGCGGGGCTGAAGCAGCCAGACGGGTTTTGGATGCAAACGGTTTGCAGAATGTGAGAGTTAATAAGGTATCGGGAGAGTTGACAGACCATTTCGATCCGAGAACCAATGTGGTAAATCTGTCGGATTCGACCTACAGCAGTACATCTACCGCAGCAGTCGGAGTGGCATGTCATGAAGTAGGGCATGCTATACAGCATGCTGTAGGCTATGCTCCGATAAAAATCAGGATGGCTATAATTCCTCTGACGAACTTCGGAGCCGGCATCTCGGTGCCTTTGATCATTGGAGGAGTTATATTGGCATCACTAAGTCATGTTTTTTTAATTGTTGCTTATGTGGGAGTGGCGTTATTTGCACTGAGCACCTTGTTTCAGCTGGTAACTTTGCCGGTAGAAATAAATGCAAGTCGACGAGCGCTTGTAACCATAGACGAGTACGGAATCCTCGACAGAAATGAGCTTGGGGATGCTAAAAAGGTGTTGACAGCTGCCGCAATGACCTATGTTGCAGCGCTTGCAGTTTCTTTGTCTCAGCTTTTATATTTTATAATGCTGGTAAGCGGCAGACGTGATTAAAATTATTATAATGAGAGGATTTATTAAGCTATGACGAACAGCAGAGCGCTTATTGCTATGAGCGGAGGTGTTGACAGCAGTGTTGCGGCATATTTGACAAAGAACGCCGGATATGAGGTTATTGGTGCAACAATGCAGCTTTATGACGGTTCCGATGCCGGTACGGAGCTTCTCACATGTTCTCAAAACGATGTGGAGGATGCTCGTCGTGTAGCTGATATGCTGAACATCCCTTTCTATATCTTGGATTTCAAAGAGGATTTCAGAACGAAGGTTATAGAAAATTTTATAAAAGGCTATGAAGCCGGGATTACACCGAATCCTTGTATTGATTGCAATAGATATATAAAATTTGATCTTATGCAGAAATTTGCAGAAGAAAAAGAGCAGGATTTTATTATAACGGGGCATTATGCACGGATTGAATACGACTCGGGCAGCGGCAGATTTCTTTTGAAGCGTTCGATTGATAAGCGCAAGGATCAAAGCTATGTTTTGTTTTCTCTTTCCCAGAAGCAGCTTGCTCATACACAGTTTCCTCTCGGAGAAATGAGTAAAGAGGAAACTCGTGAAATTGCTGAACTTCAGGGCTTTGAAAATGCACATAAGAGAGAAAGTCAGGATATATGCTTTATTCCCGACGGCGATTATGCTGCATATATAAGCAGGTATACGGGGAAGGATTATCCTGAGGGCAGCTTTGTGTATAAGGACGGAACAATTCTCGGCAGACATAGGGGAATAATCAGATATACTATCGGTCAGAGAAAAGGCTTGGGACTGTCCCTTACTCATCCTATGTATGTGTGCGACAAAGATATGGAAAATAATACAATTATACTTGGGGAAAATGAGGATTTGTTCAGCAGGAGCATGGAAGTTTATAATTTTAATTGGATAGCCTGTGAAACGCCGAAATCGGATATAAGAGCGGAAGTGAAAATTCGTTACGGTCAGAAAGCGAATCCGGCACGCATTATACCCTTGGATGCAGGACGAGTAAAAATCGAATTCGAGGAGGCTCAGCGTGCCGTTACAAAGGGGCAGGCAGCTGTTTTATATGACGGCGACGTCGTAATCGGCGGAGGCACGATTATGTAGAGAGTAAAAATGTACACGGTTAAAAATTATATGAAATTTTGAATACCGATTATAATTATCAATATAATTTTAAAATCGTAACATTCGGTACGGAATGATGATCGACACATCTGATAACATATTACCAAGTTCACAAGGAACGTAGAAGACAAGGGAAGTTGGAGGTTATGGATATGGAAAATAAAATGTTTTGTTATCAGTGTCAGGAAACGGCAGGCTGCAGCGGATGCACGGTATCGGGAGTATGCGGAAAGAAGCCTGAGGTTGCGGCTATGCAGGATCTGCTGGTATATGTGACAAAGGGACTCAGTGCTGTTACGACTCAGCTCAGAGCCGAGGGCAAGAATGTCTGTTCAGGACTGAACAGATTGATTACGGAAAATCTCTTTTCGACCATCACAAATGCAAATTTTGATAATGAAGTCATAATAAGGAGAATTGCAGATACGCTTGAAAGAAAAAGGGAAAATCTTGAGCAGGTACATAATAAAAGTTCTTTGCCCGAAGCTGCTCTTTGGGACGGAGATGAAAGTGTATTTCCGGCAAAGGCTGCTGTTGTAGGAGTTTTAGCTACAAAGAATGAAGATATCCGTTCTCTGCGGGAACTGATTGTTTACGGAGTAAAAGGTCTTTGTGCATACAACAAGCATGCAAACGCACTTGAACAGTCGGATTCGGAAGTTGATGCATTTATACAGAGTGCTTTGGCAAAAACACTTGATGATTCACTTTCCGCAGACGATCTTATTGCACTCACTCTTGAAACGGGGAAGTACGGGGTTCAGGGTATGGCTCTGCTTGACAAAGCAAATACAGAGGCTTACGGACATCCTGAGCTGACAAGTGTAAATATAGGGGTAAGGAACAATCCGGGCATCTTGATTTCAGGGCATGATCTCAGAGATTTGGAAATGCTGCTTGAGCAGACAAAGGGTACAGGTGTTGATGTTTATACACATTCAGAAATGCTTGCAGGTCATTACTATCCGTTCTTTAAAAAGTACGATAATTTTGCAGGAAACTACGGAAATGCATGGTGGAAGCAGAAGGAAGAATTTGAAAGCTTCAACGGACCGGTACTCATGACCACAAATTGTATCGTGCCGCCAAAGGAAAGCTACAAAAGTCGCTTATTCACTACAGGTGCGGCAGGATATCCGGGCTGCGTGCATATAGCTCTGGAGGACGGGAAAAAGGATTTCTCTGAAATCATAGAGTTGGCAAAGACCTGCGCTCCGCCGCAGGAAATCGAAACAGGGAGTATTGTAGGCGGATTTGCGCATGAACAGGTATTCGCACTTGCAGACAAGGTTGTCGATGCGGTAAAGAGCGGAGATATTAAAAAGTTTGTAGTAATGGCGGGCTGCGACGGCAGACAGAAATCAAGAAACTACTATACCGAGTTTGCAGAGGCGCTTCCTAAGGATGCGGTAATATTGACAGCCGGCTGCGCAAAGTATAAGTATAATAAATTGCCTTTAGGCGATATTTGCGGAATACCGAGAGTTCTCGATGCAGGGCAGTGTAATGATTCATATTCGTTGGCGCTTATTGCTCTTAAATTGAAGGAAGTATTCGGACTCGACGATGTCAACGAGCTCCCTATTATCTACAATATTGCATGGTATGAACAAAAAGCTGTAATAGTGCTGTTGGCTCTGCTTTATCTCGGAGTAAAGAATATACATCTCGGACCTACTCTCCCTGCTTTCCTTTCACAGAATGTAGCGAACGTGCTTATTGAAAACTTCGGAATAGCAGGTATCGGAACCGTAGAGGATGACATCAAGGCATTTTTCGGTTAAATGCAGCAGCAAAAGATAATATTTGAAAGTGACAGACTGAATTTATAACCTGATTGACCGAGGCTTTCAGATCAATCGCACAGTTCATACGGATCCCCGCATCTGAGATGCCCTCAAAAAGTCTAACTTTTTGGGGGCGGTAGAATAACTCTACGGATGCGGGGCTTCTTTATAAAAAACACAGCTCTTCATAAAGTGAGATGCCCCGAAAGTTGGACCGAGGGTCCAACTTTCAGAATTTTAACTCAAAGTGCGGAGCTGTGTTTTCATATCATATGTCAAAATTAAATTTTATATTTTGTGACGAATCGTGTAAGCATGGCTGCCAACTGTGCTCGGGTAGCCGTACCGGAAGGATTCAGGGTCGAGGCATTCATTCCTGTAATTATGCCTGTGCCGACGCTCCATTCCACGGCACGCTTTGCCCAGTCGCCAAGCCTTGCATTGTCCGAAAATTGTGAAAGAGATGCCGTTTCTGATACATTGAAGCCTTTAAAGGATGCATATCTGTAAAGGAAAGCAGCCAATTCCTGCCTGCTTACAGGTTGAGACGGCTTGAAACGTCCATCCTCATAACCCTTGGCTATACCTTTTTCGACAGCCCATCTGACAGCTTTATCATAATATGCACCGTCTATTACATCGGAAAAGCCTGAGTCCCCTGATACAGAAGGTTCTTTTTCCATTCTGTATAATATAGTTACTATCATGGCACGCTGTGTGGACATTTCGGGAGAAAATTTATCGGAGGATACACCGTTCATAAGACCTGAATCAAAAACAGCTTTTACATAGTTGTAGAACCAATCAGTCTGCCGGACATCTTTAAAAGGTAAGGCGCCGGACAGAGGAACTGTATTATCAGGAAGAATGGTTGTAGGGGAACCGTTATCACCGGAAGAATTCCCCGAAGCTCCACCGTTCGGAGTTTCTGAAGAGCCGCCCGAGTTGCCACCGGAACCGCCTGAACCGGAGCTTCTTATAAGTTCAATTTTGAAAGGAATCGCAGAGGTATCACCCGTACTTGTCTCTCCGTCAACATATACAATCTTTGAAGATTCCATTGATATGCTTGCATTTGAATTCCCCGAATAAGTGCCGTTTATAGAAGCAATTTTATAATTTCCTGCTTTAAAGATATTTTCCTTTTCTGCAAAGCCGAAATAACGCACATTGTTTCTTACTGTTTGAGCGGTAATTAAACCGTTGCTTACGGAGCGGATTTCTTTGTCGAGAGTAATCGTATCTACAACGCTGCCGTCCGAGACTTTGATGCCGAATTCAGCTCCCGCAAAAGCTCTGTCAACATGAAGTCTGATGTCAAAGGAATATTGATTTTGACCTGCCGACAGAGTAATGGAATTCACGGAAGGAGTAATGGTTACAGCGGCGAAAGCTGAGCTTGTAACCATGCAGGCTGCTACGGCGCAGGCAAATATGCTTCTTATTATTTTTTTCATATTTCCTCCATATAATCAAAAAGCAGAGAATTTTTAATAAGGTTAGTATTGACTAACGTATTTATAATAAAAAATGCCATTATATCAATAACATTGAAAGGAAAAATTATATCAAGAATTTTCGATTAAAGTTCCCTCATAATAATTATATTATATGGCGGTTATATCAGGTTAATCTTATCAAACCGAAATTATATTGTCAATGTGAAATTGTCCCCTGTTGAGGTAGGGTTCCAATTGTCGAAAAGGTATGTCAAGCTTTAATAACTTAACATACCTTTTTAATTTGGAGATTTGATAGGAAATCGTTTGATAGGAAATCGTATGAAATCAACCTACTGCAAGATCTTTGAAAGCATCAGTCATAGCATTGGAGAGTTTATCGTAATCTATTTCGACTTCAGTTCCCGATTCGGACGGCATATCCGCAGTGTCTTCGCTGTAAGGGATGAGTTGCAGCTGATAATAATCGGTGTCTTCAGTAAGATATATCTGAGTTGAATAGAAGCTTCCTCTTTTATAGTAGTTTTGGAGATATGATGTTATTTCATCTATCCCTGATATTGAGAGAGTTCCCGGATTCTTTCCTTTTAAATACAGATATGTCTGATTATTATCCAAAGCCTTACGTGCAAGTGCAGGCACTTCATAGATGTTGTCGACCTCTATGGCATTCTGTGCAATATAACTGTATTTTGTTGCATTTGCCGCAGGGAAATCCGTAGTGTCCCAAGGGTATGTTCCCAACTTTACATTATCTGTAACATTAAAGTTGGCATATGAAGGAGTTTTAAATCCGTCATCAAACGTTATATCAACATGATACCAATCTCCTCCGATTTTCACAAGATTCCACGCATGCTCGCCTTCCTCGGTAGAGTGAATAATCTTGCAAGGAATATCCAACATATCCATAAACAGCTTGAAGGTTGTAGCATTCCCTACACATATAGCAGTTTTGAATTTTAAAACACCGTAAGGCTCGTAGTCGTAATTTTCTCCATAAGGATCGGAAGAAGCGATTTTGTCATCATACGGTAAAGGTTCACCATTCTCTTCATTTGTATTTTTGTTACGGTCAACAGTTGGTTCTTCAAGAGACTCCGATTCGGATGTCTGTTCAAGTGTAATATCTGCTGAACGTGTCACATCAACAAATGCTTCATTATTATAATGTGTATGGTGGAAGATCCAGTTATATATGGCAAGTTCTTTTTCATAGTCGCTCATATCTTCGGTAATAACCTCATCGATGGCAGCTTTAGCCGTTTCGTATACATATTTATCTTTTTCGCTCAACTTTGAAGCATCGCCAGTCTTATAGGCTTCGACCACCGCTTTGTCATCATATTCCGGATGCCCGTCACCCAAGGTCTGTCCGCTTTCTATAAGAGCGTTCAGATCTTTACCGGATTCAACACTTATAAATTCTATGATACTATTAGTTTTGGAACTGTTCTTTACAGACATATATATGGAAAAAGCTGTTCCGATAGTGATTGCTGTGAGCAATATGATAATGACAATAAAAGCTTTCTTACTGAAGCCGTTTGCAGAGCTTACAGCGGAAATTTCCGTGTTTGCCGAAAAGGTTGAATCGACAGCTTCGGCGGCATCGATTTTTTCAAATATAACTTCGCTTGCTGCTGCATCAATTTTTTCATCAGGAGCAATGTCTTTTTGCTTGTCTTCCATTTTTTATTTCCTTTCATAAATTGCTTTATAGAGATATTGTTAAAATTTAAAAACAGCTTTGTATTCAGATCGCCAAGCTGAAAAGCTGCATCAATGCATTGCGGCGAAAATCACTCTTGCCGTCAGCTTCGCGAGCTGAAAAACTCATTACGGCAACAATTTGTATTAAAAGGTTCGATAGTATTTACCTTAATTTTTTACCTAATTTTATTTATCCGAATCGGACTCGTTTTGAGCATAGGCTTGCATAGCTATCTGGAATTGTTTTTGCATAGCACTTGAATCGCTGCCCACAGCGAGCATTACATACCTGTCACAGGTTATGATTTTAGCCATTTGAGCCTTATCGGATTCTTCAGGTTTGTACCCTCCGAAATCGGAAGCCCTCTTTGAAGCTCGCTGTTTGAGAGCGGCTTCAACAGCTTCGGTGTGTTCCTTGTCAGGAGCGACAAGTATACTTATTTCATCAGCGGTATTGCCTGTCTCATCATAGATTATGGCTCCGTCCGTAATATCTGAAATATCAAGACCTTTATAAAGGGTCGGGAAATTTGCGGCATATGCGGAATCGCTGTATGACAGTTCGGCTTCCGCTTTAAAGTTTTCAATTTTGGGAGTCATGGTATCTATGACCTCTGAAGCGGGAACCGTAATTTTATGCTTTGAATCTTTATCGGATCCGTTTGCACATCCGGAAAAGCAGAATACGGACAATATTATAAGTACGGATATTGCCGTTACCGCCCGCAGACGTGTAAGCCTTTGTGATTTGATTTTCTTCATTTTAAATCCTCTTTCCTTAATTAAAAAATCAGTATGAATTATAGATAAATGATTTCAATCGGTACCGTGCGGTTAAAATGATTGAAATCCGTTAAGAGATTCGTCAAACTGCAATCTTTGGCAGGTTTTCATCATTGATAATATTTGTAAACTGATACAATACGAGTATTTCATCGGGAGCTGTGCGTTTTATGTATGATTGCAGGCTTCCTGTGAAATACCTCAAATCTATCATATCTATCTTTGAATAGTCATCAAGCATCCACGGAATCATCGAGTTGGCAAAGGAGTCTTTGATGATTAGAATATGACCCTTGTCCGACTGTGCATCAGTTGAAATATTTACTTCCATATAATTGCCGCCCAGATATACGGCATATTTGTCTTTTTTGTTTAAATAAGACATATCATAGATGCTGTCAGCCGGCTGACCGGAGAGCTTTACGGAAAGCTGCGGTGGCAGTGCAATGTCCGGAAGTTGTAGAGTATCAGGCTTTATATTTGTACTTAACACCTTGGAATACAAAGTTCCGAGGAAATTATCAGACAGATTTTTTAGCGGAGGGGATATAAGGTGAGTCATATCCTTATCGGGATGCTTTGAGCGTATAAATTCCCTGTAGGCAACAGCTGAGCCGTATGCCGTCCAGTGGTGATCCGTTTTGAAATATGTCTGCATATCGACAGAATTCTGTAAAACAGGCTTTAGATTTAAAACCTTTTCCGAGCCGATGCTTTCTGAAAGGTGCTTGAAGGCTTTGTCGTAATCATACATGGGTGCTCCCTCGGGAAGCAGTTTATAGAGTACGGATCCTTTATCAGGTACGGGAATAACCGTGACTTTATCAGCTGTTTCTTCCTGTTCACATAAGCTTTTAATTGCGGCTGTATTCGCTTTAAATTGTTTCTCATCTATATCGGAATCAGTGAAACGATCTATCAGGTACCCGTCATCAGCAAGATATACGCCGTTTATTTCTTTCATGCCGATTTCAATTTCGGCATCCGATGCGATGCTCATCCATATGTCTCTGCCGGCAATATTATCCGTGAGATATTTCTCGAGACCTGATGTAAATTCACCTGAGAATATGGAATCTATATTTAAATGGGGAAATTTGGCAAGCACCCTATTTTCATTTTCTGAAAAATCCTTGTCCGGTATAATCGGGTAGAGTGCAGCTGCCGATATCAGTATTACGGATAGGAATATTCCCGTTAATCTTTGAGATGTCCACATATTGTCATCATTCCTTAAATGCTTGAAAACTCTTTGAATTATACATAAACGTGAAATTGTCAGAACCTGAAATACAGGAACGGATTATAGGTGTCTCCTACAAGAAATGCAAGAGATAGCAATATTACAGCGAGTAAATATATATTGCATATCAAACCGGCAAACTTGGACGGCATTGCCGCCAGCAGCTTTTTTGTGACTTTTGTCGGAATCGACGTGCAGGCCGCCGCCATTACGATAAGCATAGGCATACAGTTTCCTATATAGAATATTGTTGAGGAATCTACAGCACCGTGAACTCCGAACATCGAGCAGATATAGCTTGTCACTTTGCTCATATCATCTATTGCAAATATCATCCAGCCTAATATTATAAGCGGCAAAGCATATAAATGCTGAATCGGACGCAGGCGTTGCGGCAATTTTTCAAATAATTTAAGGAGCCACAGTTTTTCCGCCATTAGTATCAAGCCGTAGTACAGTCCCCAGCATACGAAGTTCCATGAAGCTCCGTGCCACAGTCCGGTAAGTGCCCAGACTATGAAGATGTTTCTTAGCTGCTTAAGGCTGCCGTGCATATTTCCTCCGAGAGGTATATACACATATTCTCTGAACCATCTGCCCAGAGTCATATGCCATCGTCTCCAGAAATCCGTGACGGTTCGACTTTCGTAAGGATAGTCGAAATTCTCGGGAAAAGTGAAGCCAAGCATTTGACCGAGTCCTATAGCCATATCGGAGTAACCGGAAAAGTCGAAGTATATTTGAAATGTGAAGCAGACAGCACCTATGATTGCAGTAGCTGCCGATAAATTATTCATTGCTGAAATTTCATCCCATACAGCACCTGCGGAGTTTGCAAGGAGGACTTTTTTCCCTAGTCCCAAGATAAATCTCTGCGCACCTGCTCCGAAGCGGTCAAGGCTTATATGGCGTTTTCTCAGTTCGAAAGCCACTTCTTCATATCTTACTATAGGTCCGGCAATCAGTTGAGGGAACATTGAAACATATGCGGCAAAATCTATAAAATTATGCTGTGCTTCAGTGTCTTTTCTGTAAACATCTATGGTGTAGGACATCGTTTGAAATGTATAAAACGATATTCCTATCGGAAGAGCTATTTCGGGGATGCTTATGTTTTCATGAAGAATCTGATTGAATGTATCCGCTACGAAATTCGTGTATTTGAAAATTCCCAAAAGCGAGAGATTACCTGCCATGGACAAGATAAGGAAGGCTTTGCCGCTTTTTCCTTTTGATTGAGCTTTTTCTATTCCCAGACCGTTGAAGTAATCAAATACCGTCGAAAATATCATTAAAACTATATATTTAGGCTCGCCCCATGCATAGAATAAGAGGCTGGAGCATAGAAGCACGATATTCTTTTGTCTTATACTTCTGCACAGGTGATATAGAAGCATTACCGGAGGCAGAAACATTAGCAGAAATGTCAGACTACTGAAAAGCATAAGTATTCTCCTTAATTTTAGACACATTGTACACTAAACTTTCTTACCAGTCTGTATATATAATCTTAAAAAAGCATTAAAGAGCAATTACATTAAAGTGGAGATAAAAAAAGAAACGGTCACTTAAAATATTTCATTATATTTATTAATATATGTTGCCATTTTAGGAAATATTGGTTAATCTATTTAAGATAATGTGTTGTTTTATAATATATTTTACACATTAAGCAAGCAATATTTTTTGTTATAACGTACAGCTTTGTATATGGATTTAATAATATACAAAGCAAAAGTATGACCTGTAATAATCTTGCAGGGTTATCCTTTTAAAGGTGAGGAGAATTGTTATCATGAAAACTGTTATCAAAATTTACAATGAATCCAGCCTGATACTTCGCATAGTTATAGGAATGATTATAGGCGCAGGTCTTGCACTGATCGTTCCTAAGGCGACAGCTGTCGGAGTGCTGGGAACTGTCTTTGTAGGCGCTTTGAGAGCGATTGCCCCGGTACTGGTATTCATACTTGTATTGGCGTCAATTTCTCAGGCGGGCGGAGGAATAGGCAGGCAGTTCAGAAATGTAATTGCACTTTATCTGCTGAACACTTTTCTGGCGGCTGTGCTCGCAGTAGCGGTAAGCTTTATATTTCCTGTAAAGATGACGCTTACGGATGCCGCTGATGAAACCGCTCCTGGCGGAATATTCGAAGTATTGCAGACTCTTATAAAAAATTGTGTAGACAACCCGGTAAATGCCCTTGCAACAGGTAATTATCTCGGGATACTGTTCTGGTCGATAATGCTCGGTGTGGCATTGAAGTTCATAGCATCGGAAAGCACAAAGAGAGCACTGTCGGAGCTTTCATCCGGTGTTACCGTATGTGTCAGGTGGGTAATCAATATGGCGCCGTTCGGTATCTGCGGCTTGGTATTTTCGGCTGTTTCCGAAAACGGACTTGCTATATTCCATACATACGGAAGACTTCTTTTAAACCTTGTAGGATGTATGGTTGCCATGGTTCTGATAGTTATTCCTATAATTGTCTTCGCTTGTCTGAGAAAGAATCCGTATCCGCTGATTCTCCGTTGCTGCAAGGACAGCGGGATAACAGCCTTCTTTACAAGAAGTTCCGCTGCAAATATTCCTGTAAATATGCGTCTGTGTGAGAATCTTGGACTTGATCGTGATTTGTACTCGGTGTCAATTCCTCTGGGTGCAACAATAAACATGAACGGAGCTGCCATAACCATAACGATATTAACGCTTGCAACAGCTGCAACTATGAATATTCATGTTGACATTCCGTCTGCAATTATTCTGAGCTTGCTCGCCGCAGTATCTGCATGCGGAGCTTCCGGTGTGGCGGGAGGTTCGCTGCTGCTGATACCTATGGCATGCTCTTTATTCGGAATTCCTGCTGAAATAGCTATGCAAGTAGTAGGTGTAGGCTTTATAATAGGAGTAATACAGGATTCTTGTGAAACGGCAATAAACTCTTCCGGAGATGTTATATTTGCTGCAACCGCAGAATTCATGCATCGCAAGAAAAACGGCGAAGCTATAGATATCTCCTTCAAGGGGCTGCGTGCAAGCGAAAATAAAGCGGAATAACATATATATAGCAAAAACAGAAGTTGTTTTAAATGCTGCTGCAATTTCCTGACGAAGGTATTGCAGCAGTTTTTGTCTATCGGGGAAAAGCATATGTCTAATGTAACAACGGCAAAATCTTCAAACGAATATAGATTTTCCGAATGGTATAAAAGGAATCTTTTCAAGATCGGGATCGCTTTTTTTGTCTTATACGGGTTTATACATGCTTTTGATATGTGGCCTAAAAATCCAAGTTCATTACCGTTTTTATTCGGGCAGATTATATGTGCGGGGCTGATTTTGATTTGGATGATCTCCGTTCGTTGGAGAATTGTAAAGACCTATGCCCGCAGAGCTATGATAGTAATGGGATTTTTTTTGTTGATGTGGTTTTTGCTCAGATTTGCAAGATACAGGGCATTTTTTGCAGAACCCGATATACGTCGATATATTTGGTACTGTTATTATATTCCTCAGATAATAGTGCCCTTGATTGCATTTTTGGCAGCATTGCATATGGGTAAGACCGACAGAGAACGAATAAGCGGAAAATGGAATATTTTATTCGTATTTGCAGCGATTATAATAATAGCCGTGCTTTCAAATGATTATCATCAGCTTGCGTTTAATTTTCCGGAGGGAGAGGTTTGGAGCAGCGATCATTTCAACCGAGGTCCGATTTATGTTATTGCGATATCGTGGATGTTTGCTTTGATACTTGCCACAATAATGTCGTTATATTTTATGAACAGTGTGGAGAATAACCGCAGGGAAGTCTGGCGTCCGCTGATGTTGTTGGCAGGTGCGATTTGTTACGGTGTTTGGTATGTTAACGGACCCTTTATACTTCCTCATAGACCTGTAGAGATAACGGAGGGTTTGTGTTTCTTTTTTATCATGATAATGGAGAACTGTATAAACACAGGATTGTTTCCCTCGAATATGAGATACGAAAAATGCTTTACAGCATCCACAATTTCCTTACAGATACTTGATAATGATGCAAATGTAGTCTATAAATCAAGGAATGCGATAGAAATAGACAAAAAGTATTTGGATATGGCAAAGAAAGAATCCATATTTATAAATCCCGATATAAAATTGTGTTCAAATGAAGTGAGCGGGGGCAGGATATATTGGACGGAAAATTTTGCAATTGTAAACGAACTTAAAGAACAGCTTGAAGAAACGGCACATAAGCTTGAAGGCTATAATGAACTGCTTAAAGAAATGAATGAAATCAAGCGTCAAAGAGAAAAAATCAGAGTCAAAAGTCATCTATATGATACAATCGCAGAAAAGGTCAAGCCGCAGCTTCAGAATATGGAAGAGCTTTTGAACGGCACAGCCGTTTCGGATAAAGATTTAAAAAGCAAGTTGGCAGAGATATGTGTTTTAAATGCATATATAAAGCGACACAGCAATTTAACCATATTGATGGAAAATAAAAAATATCTTCCTTTAGATGAGTTGTATTTCAGCATAAGAGAATCTGTTGATTATCTGAATACCTGCGATATATATGCATCGTTGCATTCAGAGCATGAAGGAGAATTTTTATCTGAGACTGTTGTGGTTGCATATGAGATGTTCGAGTCGGTTATAGAAGCAGTAATGTCCGATGCGGAGATAATGATGATAAGCATGAGAGGAAATGCGGAAAGACTTTTGCTGAGAATAGCTGTTGAAGGCGTCAGCCTTAATCCGGAGGACTTGGATTTGGCTATGATAAATCATCTTAAAGGCAGTTGTTTTTTTGAAAAAGAAGGTGACACCTGCTATATTTCCATGAAGTTTTCAGGAGGAGGGTCGTCATAAATGCTTGTGTTCTCTTCACTTGATATCGCCGTCAGAGGTTTTATAGAAATCGTTCTTATGATTATGATTTATTTTGCAATATATTCCGTAGCTATGGGGATAGCATACAGGATGACGATTTTTTATAATACCTTGAGTGTGGCATTACTGGTCGCAGAGGTAACGGTACAGGTAATACTTCTCAACAGTGACTATATGCAGATGTTCAAATATGTATCATTCAAAGAACCGTGGTTTTTACCTCGGATGCCCGTTGTGCTTCTTATACCGTTGATCATAATTTTTATCGCAGGCAGTTTAATAATAAACATAAAACTCAATCATTGGAAAAAAATACATGTGACGTCCTTTTCACTTAAGGAAGGCGCAGATAAGCTTCCATCGGGCATTTGTATCTTTTATGATAACGGAAGAATTATAATGATAAATACTCGAATGAGTCTGCTGTACAGTGAGCTTACAGGCAATGTGATTCATAACGGCAATGAGTTTTGGGGAAATCTGAGAGGCGGCTTCATAAAAGACGCTGAGATTGAGTCCGAATCGGCTGATAATCTGATAATAAAGATGGATTCAGGGGAAGTTTGGTTTATTGAAAAAAAGAGGATAGTAAACGAAGAAAATTTTGCATGGCAAGTAGTAGCTGCAGATGTGACGGATGCTTATGAGATTTATAATCGCATTCAGGAAAAGACGGAAAAGCTTCAGAAAATGAATGTAAAGCTTCAAAACTACAATCACACGGTTGAAGATATGACCAGAGAGGAAGAAATTCTGAGAGTAAAAATAAGGATTCACGATGAACTGGGACAGGTTCTTCTCTCAACCAAATATTTTATAGAAAACGGCATGAGCGAGCAGGATGCGGAGCAACTGCTTGATATGTGGAAGCGAAATGTAAATTTAATGAGGTTGGAAACGGATCCCGAGAGAAGTGAAGACTATCTGAAGATACTGAATTATGCTGCAAAGACCATAGGAGTCAAGATAAATTGGTACGGAGATATGCCTCACAGTGACAGGAATGCTGTTAAGATATTAATACATGCGGGAAAAGAATCTCTTACAAATACTGTTCGCCATGCAAACGGGAATGAACTTTTTATAAATGCAAGTGAGCTTTCCGAACAATGGTATTTTGAATTTTTTAATAACGGCAAACAGCCCGAAGCACCTGTAACGGAAGGCGGTGGACTTTCAGGTCTCAGAAGAAGGGTTGAAGCCGAGGGAGGCAAAATGAAGCTCGAATCTTATCCTATGTTTAAATTGATGCTTTGGATACCTAAGGAGGGGAGGCTTATATTATGACGAAGGTTATGATAGTAGAAGACCAGTCTATGCCTAAACAGCTGTTTGAAATGATAGTTGAAGGAAGCGAAGGCTACAGTATGGTCCATTCAATAACTAATGCGGATATGGCGGATTTTTTTTGCAGTCAGTCAGAGGTGGATTTGATCATAATGGATGTCTGCACGGATATGGGTGCCAGCGGGCTTGAAGCTGCGGCACGAATAAAAATGAAGTATCCGGAAATTAAAATTATAATTGTAACTTCCATGCCGGAGCATTCATTTCTAAAAAAAGCGAGGGATGCGGGAGTTGACAGCTTCTGGTATAAAGAGTTCAGTCAGGACTCGATAAAGGAACTTATGGATAGAACTATGGCAGGGGAATCCGTATACCCCGATCATACTCCTGAACTGCGTATAGGAGACGCAAGTTCTACGGATTTTACGCCGAGAGAGCTTCAGGTGCTCAGATTTCTGTTGGACGGATATACGGATAAAGAAATCGCTTCAAAGATCGGAATATCAACAAATACGGCGCACGAGTATGTAAAAGGGATGTTGTCAAAGACAGGGTTCAGATCACGAACCAGCTTGGCGGTGGCAACGCAGAAAAGCGGATTTGTTCTCAACGGGTATTGATGAATTGCTTAATCTGTCACGACAGAAGTGGAAAGCATATCGACTGAGAACATAGGTTTTACAGTTTACTGCAGACAAACGGATTGTTTATGGACATTGCCGTATAGTCTTAATAATGTTAAAATCAACAGTATGACAAATATTTATTTAAATAATATGAAATAAGCTGATAGGAGGGCTTATATAATGAAAAATCTTGCCAATATCGTTACTGCTGCCGATGATTTGCAAAAGGAATATAAAAATAAGCTGCGCACGGCGGATGAAGCCGTCAAGGTGGTAAAATCCGGAGACAGAGTACATGTAGGAGGTTTCGGAGGAGTATGCAGAGATTTGGAAGCAGCCCTGGCAGGACGAGTGGACGAGCTTACGGATGTAACCCTGTGCAGCACAAATTACAGCTTGCCTGAAAGCTATAAAACCATAGAAGCGGATCCGGACGGCACACATTTCAAAATAATATCTACTCATATGAGCAAGAAAGACAGGGTTGTCAATAAAATGGGCAGAGAATGGTTTATGCCGATCTTATTTCATCAGGGAGATAAAAGGTGGGCTGAACATGGTCATCTGAATGTAGCGTTTATAATGACAGGTCCTATGGATAAGCATGGAAATTTCAATCTCGGAATCACCGTTGCGGAGCAGCACGGGATAATGGAGAATGCAGACATTGTCATATTTGAACAGGTTAAAGACATGCCTTCATGCCACGGACATGATAATTATGTTAATATATCGGAAGCGGATTTTGTTATTGAAGCCGATTACCCTCTCCCCGAGCTGCCTATAAGAGCTGCCGGCGAAGCGGATTCTGCCATTGCGGAATATATATTGCCGCTTATAGAAAGTGGAAGCTGTCTTCAGCTTGGAATCGGAGCCATGCCCAATCATTTGGGGGAACTGATTGCAAAGTCGGATTTAAAAGGATTCAGTGTACATACCGAAATGTTTGTTGACAGTTTTGTAGACTTGTATGAAGCAGGCAAGATTACCGGAAATAAGGAACGTGACCACGGTAAAATGGTATATACTTTTGCTCAGGGAACCAAAAAACTGTATGATTTTCTTGATGAAAATCCTGTTTGCATGAGTGCTCCTGTAGGATATGTAAACAATATGGACGTTATAGGCTCCATAGATAAAATGATTTCAATAAACAGCTGCCTACAGATTGATCTTTACGGTCAGGTTAATTCCGAATCCATAGGGCATCTTCATATAAGCGGAACAGGAGGATTGCTTGATTTTATACTCGGTTCATATCTGTCAAAGGGCGGAAAAAGCTTTATTTGCACACCGTCAACAAAGACACTTAAAGACGGAACGGTTGAATCTCTCGTAGTTCCTTTTATGCCTCCGGGAAGCATAGTAACCTGCCCACGTGCATCCATAGATTATATTGTTACGGAATATGGGATTGCACAACTTCGAGGGCTCTCGACATGGGAACGTGCCGAAAAAATAATAGAACTGGCACATCCCGATTTTCGAGATGAGTTGGTGGTATCCGCCGAAAGACAGGGAATTTGGAAAAATTCCAGCAAGCTGTTGTAGATAAATATTTTTTAGATAATGTCGATTAAAGGAGGAATTTTATGAATAAAAAAATGAAAGGGCTGATGAAAAAGCTGACGGCATTTGCAGTTGTAGCCTGCGTTGCAGCGGCTCAACCCGGCGTTGCTGCGAATGCGACTGCAAAATACAGCGATGTAAAGGATAATGAATGGTATGCATCACCCGTACAGAAGCTCAGTGATGCAGGAGTAGTAAAAGGAAAGGACGGGAAATTTGCACCGGATGATAACGTAAGCAGAGCGGAATTTCTGACTTTTCTTTACGGTATTGATAATATTACGCCGGTAGGAACAAATTCCGATACCAAGTTTTCGGATGTGGCCGGATCCGATTGGTTCAGCAAGAATATAGAATGGGCAGTATCACTGGGAATAGCATACGGATATGAAAACGGAAAATTTAAACCGAATGGTGAAGTTACCAGAGCAGAGGCTGCCGTTTTTATAAAAAGATTTATGGATGCTACTAAGAAGTCTATGAATACAATCGGAGTAAAAAACTTTGCCGATGCGGCGAGCATACCCGAATGGGCAAATGAATCCGTGAAAAATTGTGTCGAAACGGGCATAATTAAGGGATATCCCGATAATACTTTCCGTCCGAGCGGTAAAGTGAGCAGAGCGGAGGCGGCAGCTATGATTTCTGTTATTTATGAAGGTAATTCGGCACAGGTTTCCGGCGATAAAAGTTTTGCGGATAAGTTTGCAGCAGCTGCAGGCAAGACGGAAACAGAGAATTATCTTATTTCACCTTACAGTGCAAAGCTTGCTCTTGCCATGACTGCAAACGGGGCTGCGGGCAGTACGAAAAAAGAAATGCTGTCAGTGCTCGGCATATCGGATATCAACAAATTCAATGAAGACGCGAAGCTACAGAAAGCTGTTTATGCCGAAGCTGCCGAAGCATTAACTTTGGATGTGAATAATTCTTTATGGCTGAATAAATCCAAGGTAGGGGATTCTAAATTTAAGAGTGAATTCAGCAAGCTTGCCGATAATTTTTACGGAGCGAAGGTCGGAGTCGTAACTGAAAGTGACGCATTAAAAGTGATAAACGGTTGGATAAGTGAAAAGACCAGAGGTAAGATTACAGATTGCCTGGATTCTCCGAATTTTTCATCAGCACTCGTAAACACTATATATTTCAAGTCCGCATGGAAAAATGTTTTTAATAAAGACTATACAAGTAAGGATGAATTTATGCAGGCTGACGGCAAAGCCGTAAAGACGGATTTCATGCATTTGAATGAAGATATAGAATACTATTCGGGAGACGGAGTAAGAATGATATCTCTGCCTTATGATAACAACAGCTATAAGAAGGGTGATAAGATTGACAAGACTTTTTCAAAAGTGAAGCTGAGCATGTATGTAGTGTTGGCGGACGGAAATAAATCTGTAGACATGGATGCCCTTATCAAATCGGCAAAGCTCACATCCGTTCCGGTAAATGTGATTATGCCTAAATTTGAAATCAAATACGGAAAGAATATCAGTAAGATATTGAAAGATATGGGAATGACGGAAGCCTTCTCCGATAATGCCGATTTCTCCGATATGCTGGAGCTGCCTCAGGCAATAGGAGATGTTATACAGAACACATATATAAAGCTTGATGAGGAAGGAACGGAAGCTGCCGCTGCTACTGTTGTGGCTATGAGGCTTACAAGCGCTTTGGGAGATACTAAAGAACCTGTTGTATTTAAAGCGGACAAGCCTTTCCAATTTGCAATTTACGACAATAACTCAAAAGAAATTCTTTTTAGCGGAAGATATTCCATGGTAAATTGATTACCATGACTTTTGCAACAAATTAAGATGTTAAACGCTCATATCCCTTATAACAAGGGGTATGAGCGTTTGCTTTTTTTACGGAAGATCGTTGCGGCTTTGCTTCTGTTTTGTCACAAGGGAGTATTATGCTGTAAGCAGCGGGG
>JBQNCA010000007.1:0-84335 GCA_052169645.1 Anaerovoracaceae bacterium | reverse complement strand
AATGGCTAATGGCTAATGGCTAATGGCTAATGGCTAATGGCTAATGGCTAATGGCTAATGGCTAATGGGCTGCTTATTCTTAAAGTTCGGAAAGAAATGATTTTTTAAGAAAATAATTATAATTATGAAAAATTATATCTTGACGGCATATTTACCGGTATTAGTTAAATGTTAAATGAAAGAGGGGTTTATGGATTTATTCCCTTTATGGAATTCTATACGGATTGCTCTGATTTCCGTTGGAATAGTATTTTTTACGGGTATTTTTTGTGCATATTATGTAGCAAAATTGCCTCGGCTTATAAAAGGTATACTTGATGTGATTTTAACCCTGCCGATGGTGCTTCCGCCGACTGTGGTAGGTTATTTTATTTTAGTTCTGTTGGCTCCGAATGCAGCTTTCGGCGAATGGCTTCAGAATTCATGGGGAGTGAAAATAGTGATGACATGGTATTCAGCTATCATCTCATCATCTGTTGTAGCGTTCCCTCTTATGTACAGGACTGTGCGAGGTGCATTTGAAAGCTTTGATATGACATTAAAATATTCGGCTCAAACGCTCGGACTTTCAAATACTTATATTTTTTGGAATATCATGATACCTTATTGCAAACAGGGTATAATAGCGGGAACGGTTCTTACGTTTGCCCGTGCCTTGGGTGAATATGGGGCGACGAGCATGGTCGCAGGCTATACACCGGGGCATACGGCTACCATTTCTACTACGGTTTATCAGCTTTGGAGAACAAATGACGAAGCGACAGCTTTTAAATGGGTTATGATAAATCTTATCATATCGGCGGTAGTTCTTCTTACTGTAAATTTCATAGAAAAAAAAGAACGTTCGTCAGGAGGTAAAATATTCTCCTTGGGAGCAAGGGGGTAGTTTATGTCTCTTGATATGAAGATAAAAAAGCATTTGGGAAATTTCACCTTAGATATGGAGCTTAGTGCGGAAAATGATGTCCTTGCTTTATTAGGGGCGTCCGGATGCGGTAAAAGCATGACCTTACGCTGCATAGCGGGGATAGAGACTCCTGATGATGGTTATATTCGAGTTAACGGAAGGACTTTGTTCAGCAGTGATCAGAAAATTAATTTAAGTCCGCAACAACGACATGTGGGGCTGCTGTTTCAAAATTATGCACTTTTCCCGAATATGAGTGTAGAACAAAATATAATAATGGGAATGAACGGCTTTAAGCTTACAAAATCGGAAAAAAAAGAGCTTTGCGGACAGATGCTGAGCCGATTTTATTTGGAAGGTCTGCAAAAGCATAAGCCGTCTCAATTATCCGGAGGGCAGCAGCAGAGAGTGGCACTCGCAAGGATTATGGTTTCAAAGCCGGAAATATTGATGTTGGACGAGCCTTTCTCAGCATTAGACAGTTTTCTCCGTTGGGAGCTTGAGCAGGAGCTTATGAGAGTTCTTGAAGATTTTGAAGGAACTACTTTAATAGTTTCACATAACAGAGATGAGGTTTACAGAATCAGTGATAATATAGCGGTTGTTTCAAACGGCAGAGTGGACAGCTTCGGAGATAAAAAGCAAATTTTCACGAAGCCTGATACATATCAAAGCGCTTTGCTGACAGGCTGCAGGAATTTTTCACGAGTTGAATATATAGATGACAGCCACCTTTATTCCTATGATTGGGATACAAAAATCAGAGTAAAAAATGTACATGCCGGTATAAGGTATATTGCTTTAAAGCCCGGTTTTATGAGGATACTTGACAGAGAGGCGGAAAATACGGCACGTTTCAAAGTTATAAAATCAATAGATAATTTTAACGAGCAGATACTTATTCTTGAAGCCGCAAATGCTGTAGATACAGCTGAACAAAACATCTATAAAGTTTTGAATATCAGAGTTGAGAAAAATGAATGGCGTCCGTTTAAAAATCTTGAATATATTTATTTGGATTTAATAGAAGATAATTTATTGTTGTTGACGGACTGAAGGTCTTTTTAAACCGTTTGAACCGACAGTTAATAAATAACTGCGTTCATATATTTTTTATAATATTAATGATAAGGAGAAATCTAAAATGAAGAAAAAAATTATTGCTCTCGGACTTACAGTTATTATGGCACTTGCTATGACTGCTTGTAATTCCTCGAAGGATCCGGTTTCTGCAAACTCATCATCGGCAGATAATAATGATTCAAAAGAACCGGTAACACTGTACGTTTCTGCTGCAGCTTCCATGACCGAATCTTTGGATGAGGTTATAAAAAATTATACAAAAGAGCACAGCAATATCACGATTGTTCCGACCTATGATTCTTCAGGAACTTTGAAGACTCAGATTCAGAGCGGCTCGGACTGTGATTTGTTTATTTCGGCGGCTCAGAAGCAGATGAATGCGATTGACGGTGAAAGTTCAGATTGCGAAGGTGAAAATTTTGTTTTGGCGGGAACTCGTGTAAATCTTCTGGAGAATAAGTGTGTACTCGTTGTAAATGATAAGGACGATAAGGGTATCAAAGATTGGGCTTCTTTTGAAAAAGCTATAAAAGAAGCAAAGAGCAGTGCGGATATGATATTCTGCATGGGTAATTCCGATGTACCTGTAGGACAGTATACATCAAAGATTCTGAAAAATTTGGGACTTGTTGAAGCGGATATGGTTTCCAAGGGTATAATTACATACGGCTCAAATGTAAAGGAAGTAACGACTCAGGTTCAGCAGGGATCTGCAACTTGCGGCATAATATATGCTACGGATGCTTATTCTGCAAACATGAAACCTGTTGCTACTGCCGATACAAAATTGACTGACGGTCCTTGCATTTATCCTGCAGCAGTAATGAGCAATTCCAAGAATGCAGATGCAGCTAAAGCATTTTTAGAATATCTTCAGGGTGAAGATGCTATGGCTGAATTTACAAAGGTAGGTTTCAGCAAGATAACTGAATAATATGCTTCACATCTTATGATTTTAAAACACCGCTTTCATTGAAGGCGGTGTTTTCGTGTGCCCGACATCGCACGTTTATAAAGGGTTAAAGTCCCTAATCCGCGGCTTATAGGCTCGACAGTATGAAATATTAAATCTTATTCGGGTGAATTGGAAAATATTAGCCGTGATCTGCTCGATAGAGGGAAGTATATAACTGAAAATTAAAGACATTTTTTTCCTTGAATAAATTACAAAAAGCTGATAATATAGTTTCGTTGGTTAGTTTAAACTAATATGCTTTTCTCGCAAAGTGCATTCTTATGGAAATTATACAAAAAAGTATTTTTTTTGAGGGATAGTTAGTTATTTCTAATTTTAATATTTCATTTTTTAATTACGAATATTTGAAAGGTGGTTTTTACGGTGAATTCCGGTGCAGGAAAAATAGTTGCGGTTTTTATGGCGTGCTTTATGTTGATTCCGTTTAATGTTTTTAGCATTACAGCATATGGAGCAGCCGAGGATAAAGGCTTTAACGATAATGATTATGAAGCGGCTGACAGCGTGTTGAAGCAGGTAGGAGCTATAGCCGATACCTTTGAAGACGCAGAGGGACGGCAGTACGAGGCGGGAAGCAGGGAAGCATACATTTTTGAATACCTTGAAAATTGCAATGATGTTGATAAGGCAACTATCCGGATAAATGGAAACGATCATATCTCATGGAGTATGGAAAGCGGAATTTCCTGTTCCTATTCACCCCGAGTAAAAAAATATGCTGATGACTCAAGTCCCTATGAAAGTACGGACTACATTCGTAATGAAGCAAGCTTGCAGGCTGCTTTAGCAGAAAATCAGGGGCAGAGGCACGGCTCCGACATATATCTTTTTGAACCGTATTACGGCTTGAGCAGCGACTTTACGGACCATTATCAGAAGGTGGCAAAGAAGATTGCGGAGCGAAGCGGAGGTGCATATCACTATTATAAAGGTGACGACGCAACGGTTGACAATATTGCAGATGCTCTGGAAAAAGGCGGAATTATAATTTTTAACAGCCACGGAACTACGGATTATTCCGAGTCTAACGACTATACCTCCGGGGCGACCACCTCATATCTCTGTCTGCAAACGGGAGAAGGGCTTACGGCAGACGATTACAGGGACGGACATGCCACCTATTCAGGTATAAGCGACGGTCTGAAATACTATCAGGTGGACGGCACTGTTCTGGCAAATCATATGGATAGGAATGGAAGCAACGGGTTTATCTGGATGGCGATTTGTCTGGGCATGGCAACTGACGGTTTGGCAAAGCCTCTGTTGGCTAAGGGAGAAGGAGCTGTTTATGGATATTCTCAGCGTGTAACCTTCAAAGGAGATTGCTGTTTTTCCGATGTGTTTTTCGCTAATTTGGTTCAAGGACGAAATGTGGGAGACTCTATTTCAGCAATGAAGGAGGAATGCGGTGAATGGGATTATTCTCCTAAGCTGTGTGCCAAGGCGGGGCTGCCGTCTTTCTATATGGCGAGCACAAAGGAGGCTGCGCAGAAGTCCAAATCCGCATTTCCCGTAGTTGTTTCAGCCGAAGACATTTACCCGGGGCATGGCAATGTGGATGATACCCAAGCTGTAAATTCAACTTGGGCGTTGAAAGATAATTTCAGTATAAGTGCGGTAAGCGCCGATGAAACTCGGGGCAAGGTGTCGGTTGAGGGCTTTAGAATTATCACCATACCCCAGGAGGGCTATGCGGCTGGTAATTGCACGGTGATGCCTGAAGGAGCTGCGGAAGTCACGAGAGAGGGCAACAATTTCAGGCTGTCAAATCTTATTGAGGAGTGTGTGGTAACTGTGAGCTTTGAAAGGCGTGAGCAGTGTAATGTAAATTTCATAACACCTGACGGGGTGCATGTAGAAGCTGTAAAAGGCTACATGGGAGATGAAATTTTATTGCCTTCGGCTACGGAAATTTTGCGGTCGTCGGATGCGGAGTACAATTTTTCGGGTTGGAGCAGGAATGCTGTGGAATCTCCCGTTCGTGATGCTGAAATATGCAAGCCCGGAGAGTCTTATAAAATAGAAGAAAAAGAAAACAATCTATATGCGGTGTACAGCTATCAAGGGGATGATACTGCCGCACCTTGCAGATTCAAAAGGGTAGAGAAAGACGAAACTGACAGGAACGGCAGTTATGTGATGTTTTCTGACGGGCAGCTGCTGATGTGGAACGGCGAGGGCTCCGGCGGAGAGGTTGCATTCAGAATTGTCAGCGCTGCGGAAACGGGAGCCTTGTGCAGTGAAAAAGTTATAAGCAGGCTGTCTCGGAAATATACCCTTAGAATGAGCCGTGTTACCAATACTGACAGCTATGTAATCAGGTTCGACGGTGCCTCACGTCCTATGTATATGGCGTGTGCTTCCGATACCGAAGCGGTGACGGCTGTGTCAAGCTTCAGCGATAAAGCGGCACGTTGGAATATTTCTTTTGAAAATGGAAACTTTACTTTAAAGAACGTAAAGTTCCCGGAAAAGAAATTGAAATTTTGCGGAGAGGGTGCTGATGCGCACCTCTGCTGCACCGAAAAGGACAATGGAAGAAGTCCTGTATTGTATAAATCCGACAAGGCTTATATATGGTATACGGGGAGCCTGATACCGCAAAAAAAGATGCAGATAAACAGAAAGCTCACCTATAGTGACGGCTCTGAAGGAAATTATATTATTGACGGTAAGGAGCTTCATTTGACGCTGACTTTTATAAATTCAGAGACTGTGAATAAAAATATTTCAATATATATGGCTGAATACGATGACAGCGGCAGGATGATATCACTGTCTGAGCGAAAGAATGTGAAGCTTCAGCCGGGGCAAAGCAGAAAAACGGAGTTGGATAATATATTCTTTGATAAAAATGCGGAGACTGCCGGATTTTTGATCTTGGAGCATGATAATTTTAAACCGCTGTGTGAGGCTGTGACTCTGAGTCGTCCTTAAAAAGCTCAAGAAGGCAGCATAGCAGTCGTAAAATGTTGAAAAACGGGACACGCTGCAAATCAGACTTGTAGGATAAGAAGGGGGTGAAAACAGGGGTGTGCTCCGTTTATATAAATTTTGAAAGAGAGGGAATTTAAATTGAGTATATTAAGTAAAAAAATATTATCGATGATTCTATCAACGGCGCTTATTATATGCGGAAGCATAATTCCTGTAGCAGCATCTGCCGAGGAATCGGGTGCCGTAGGAAACGGAAACACGGAAGCAAGCTATACGGACGGGACTTATAGAGGTACCGGAGTAGGCATGTGTGGAGACATTGTGTTGAATGTCACCGTAGCTTCAGGCAAAATATCAAAGATAGAAACCGTTTATCAGAAGGAGAGCTTCTGGCAGAGAAAAAATGTAGAAAAAATATATGACAGCATCATAAAAAAGAACGGTACGAAAAATGTAGATGCCATATCGGGAGCAACCTTCAGCTGCAACGGTGTTAAGAATGCTGTAGATAATGCTTTAAAAAATGCGGGAGGAAGTATTTCCGCTACAGCAGGAGCATTGACAGAGGTGCTTAAGGACAATGTGAATACCGGTGATGCGGCGACGGTGGTATACGGTAATCATGAATGGAATGTAATCGGATATAACGGTGAAGGAGTGGCATCCTCTTCCGGAAATATGACATTGCTGTTAAAAGGAAGTCTGGGGCTTCTGCGCTTTCACCCTGAGTATGATTGCAACGAATACGGATCAAGCTCGGTTAAGGATGCTCTTAATGCGCTTTTAAATCCTGAGCCTTATGGGATTATGAAAAATGTGGTATTAACAGATATTGAAAAAGAAGGGATCATAAAGAGAAATCTGAATTCAGGAGCATATAATGCGGACGGAAGCTGTGACGGAGTCGGAGGCAATGCAGTAGAAAATCAGGTTCTGTGGCTGTTGTCCACTAAGGAAGCCGGTGAGCTTAACGAGGTTTTAAGAATATTAAACAAGGATAATACAACTGATAGTGTAACCACAAGATGGTGGCTGCGTTCACCCGGGAAAAGCGATTATTATGCAGCAACAGTCGGTTCCGACGGCAAGGTTTTGATTGAGGGTAAGCCTCTCGCTAATTCTCAGGCGGTCAGACCTGCCTTTAATCTGAATACATCCGCCGTCACTATGGTCACCGCAAAGGACGGAGCAAAGACTGCCGATGTAGGTTCACATCTGAATGAAGTAACTGAAAACACTTCGGGAGCATGGAAGCTGACAATGAGAGATGCCGCATACGGCAGCTTCAAATTGGGAGATTTGCTTGTGGAAGATGACGGCGTGACATTGTCATATGAGGGTGCCAAAACCGGCGAAAACGAATATCTTTCGGCGGTAATAGAAAAGGACGGGAAGATCATCCGTTACGGCAAGCTTAAAGCTCTGACAGATTCGGAAAATGAAGCCGGAACCGTAAAAATCGATCAAATAAAGGAGATTTTGAAGGACGGCGGCAAGCTTTATGTATTTAATGAGCATTGCAACTGCTCGGATATGAGCGATTACAGCAGTGCGTTGTATGAGGTGGCTGTGGAGTCTGACGGAAGACCTGTATTTACACAGCAGCCTGAGAATATCAGTATCCATGAGGGGGAACTGGGAACTTTCTCTGTCATGGTTTCCGGAGCTCCGAATCCGGAATTGCAGTGGCAGGTAAAGCATGCCGACGGCGAATGGGAAGAACTTGATGACGGTCATTCCTACGAATGGATCATAAGCCGTGCGGAGCTTTCGCAGAACGGTGATCTGTATCGTTGTGTAGCATCCAACAGTAAGGGAAGTGTTGTCAGCGAGACGGTAAAGCTTACGGTCAGCCCTCGTCCGTTGGAAAAATATAAAATATCAGTAGAGCCCAATATGAAGGCTTGGGGAAAGGTTTCAGGCGGCGGAGATTATGATGAAAATACTCAGGTAACTGTTGTTGCCGCTGCAAATGAGGGATACAGCTTTGTAAATTGGACGGAAGCAGGCAAGGTGGTCAGCGTAGATGCTGAATACAAGTTTAACGCCGAGGCGTCAAGAAATTTGGTGGCGGTATTTGAGGACAAGAATGCTGCGGGAACAGGCGATTATCCTCAGCTTTATGAAGGCGGAGAAAAATTAGCGGATAAGGCAAATACAAAAGAAGCTGCTACGGTCTGGTACGGAGGCAGAGAATGGACAGTAGTAGGCAGCAAGGGCAAAGATGCCTTGAGCAGTGAGGGAACTACAACTCTTATGGCATCGGACTACATTAAAACTTCAAAATTTGCGGATCCGGACAGTGAAAATTACAATAATCATTATTCCACCAGTGTGCTGAGAACAGTCATAGATGAATTTGCAGGGAGCATAAGTGAGAATGAAAAGGCGGCAATTCAGAAAAAGACTTTAAAAACCGGCGAAATCACTTCAGTCGATTATACGGATTTCGTTGCGGGAGAACAGGTGAATGATGCGCTGCTGTGGCCTTTTTCCTCATATGAGGCTCAGTTTATAAATAAGGATTTGCGAAAAACAGGCTCGAGATGGTGGCTGCGTTCACCGTCCACAAGCACAGGTAAAAGCTCCGTAGCTTATGTGGATGAAGGCGGAACGGTTTTACTTGGAGGAGCTTTCGGTTTTAAGGAATATGGTGTGCGTCCGGCTCTTTCCGTTATTAATGACAGGATTTTATTCGTAGCCGATTCACGCATAGGCAAATACAGCAAGGAAGTAGGCGAAAATGCCCTCAGCCCTGTTGCGGGCAAGGCTACCGACAACTGGAAGCTGACTCTGAAAGATGCAGCCTATGACGGCTTTAAAATCGGAGACAGTATTAAAAACGACGGGGCTCTCACGGTATCATATGAAGGAGCGGTAACGGGTGAAAATAAATATATTTCAGCTGTTGTCAAAGATAATACAGGTAAGATTAAGTATTATGGAAGATTAAAGAAACTGGAAGCAGGAAATGAAGCAGGTGAATTTTCTGTAAGGACGGCAGGATTGAATATAGCCAATAATGACAGTCTGTATATTTTCAATGAAGAATATAACGGCAGCTATAAGACCGATTATGCTGGTAAGTTGTTGAAGCTTGAAATCAAGGAAACTCAGCCTAACAACGGCTCCGGCGGAGGCTCGGGCGGCGGTTCCGGAAGCGGTTCGGGCGGCTCGGGAAGCAGTTCGTCCATAAACGACGGTTCTGTTCCTAAGGACGCAACACCTAAGGAAAATCAGACTTCAAATCCTGCAACTGCGAATAATATATCGACAAAATCCGAGTATTCGGATGTGGCGACAGGTGTCTGGTATGCCGATGCTGTTAAATTTGTCACTGAGAAAGGTCTGATGAACGGTACCGGAGAAAAGCAGTTTGCTCCGGGTGAGACTACCACGAGAGGAATGATCATGACGGTGCTGGCACGCTATGCCGGAGAAACTACAGACGGAGGAAGCAGCTGGTATGAAAAGGGTATGATCTGGTCAAAGAACAAGGGCATATCCGACGGTACAAACCCTGCTGCTGCGATTACAAGAGAACAGCTTGTGACTATGTTGTTCAGGTATTCAGGTTCTCCTGAAGCAAAAGGCGAAATAGATACATTCAAGGATGCTTCCGCTGTAAGCGGATATGCCGTCGCTTCGATGAAATGGGCTGTAGACAAGGGAATAATCAAAGGTTCAAACGGTTCAATAAATCCTAAAGCCTCGGCTACCCGTGCAGAGGTGGCAACAATACTTATGCGATTTGCGGAGCAGGCATAAGATAAAGAAGCTTGAATATGCCTTTCTTTGTACGTTAATTTAAAATATTCATATTAAATATGATGTCAGGTGTGAAAGTTTTAATTTCTCCGACTATGATTTCGATGTTAAAAAGGACGGGAGCTTTGAGCATGGAACGAAAAAAATTGCTATCTGCGATATTTGCCGTTATTTTTGCAGTTATCGCATTGAATCCTTGCGGCACAGGTTTTGCCGCCGAGGTTAATTCTTTAATAATCGAGGAGCCGGAAGCCTTGCCCGAGGTGAACAAGGTTTTTCATGTCAAGGTCTCGTTGAAAAACAGTGAGGAGCTGGAGGCTTTTCAGTTTAAATTGATATACGATGATGAAAGGGTGATTTGTACGGATATAAAGTCCGGAGCATCGGTGAAAGAAATGTTGTGTGAGGTAAATACACACGCCGTGCAAAATGGTACAGGAGCAGTGCTGGCTGCGGCTTCGGGGCATGGAAACGAAATTTCCGGATTGCTTGGAGATTTTACATTTAAAGTAAAATCTCCGGGCAAGCTGCATCTTAAATTGACAGATGAGCTGTTTGCGGATAAAAACGGGGAGAATGTTAAATTAAATATCGTCGAAAAGATAATTAAAAGCGGAAACGGCGGCAGCTCAGGAGGCTCCGGCAGTTCAGGAGGCGGAGGAGGTTCCGGCGGTGGCGGCTCAGGCGGTGGTGGAGACGGCACCGCCGCTGTAGGAAAAAATACAGGTAAAATCATAGAAATTCCGGCAGTACAGACGCCCGATTCGCCAAAACCTGCCGAGGGAAATAAGGAATCCGATCCGATAGGATTTACAGATGTTTCTGATTCCTTTTGGGGTGCGGATAGCATAGCGAGAGCTGCAAAATCAGGCATTATAAAAGGTTACGAGGACGGAAGCTTCCGCCCCGACAACAATGTAACCCGTGCCGAGTTCGTAACCATGCTGTGGAGATTGAGCGGTACGCCGACGGCGGAACGAAAAATCGACTTCAGCGATGTAGGTGATAGAGCTTGGTATGCTTCCGCTCTGAATTGGGCGGCGGAAAAGGGATATGTCAAAGGTAAGACTCTAAACCGCTTTGACCCTGACGGAGCGGTGACCAGGCAGGAAGCGATGACGGTTTTATTCCGTCACAGCGGAGCTGCTGCCGTAAACGGGGCTGTTTCCAAGTTATATGAGAACAGCTTTGCGGATGCCGAAAAAATTGCCGAATGGGCGAAGTCCGGATTATATTGGGCGATATATAAGGGCTTGATAGTAGGCAACGGCAATGCCCATCTTACGCCTGCGGAAAATGCGTCCCGTGCGCAGATGGCGGTTATATTCATGCGCTATGTCGATATGGGATGAAAGGAAGGAGATGCTTGATAAGATGAAAAGAATATTTGCCGTCATCCTGTCGGTCACTGTGTCAGCAGTATTATTGTGCATAAATGCCGCAGCGGCGGAACAGGTTTCCGGCATATACGATGCTAAGCCCGCACCGGAATATTCAGAGGTGATAGAACTGACTCCCGTAGGCACCGCTAAGAATATAACAATAGACGGACAAATGACGGAAATTTATGAAGGTGCCGAAAAAATACTGGTGAATTACAAGGCTGCGGTAAAGGACGGCTCTTATGTAATCATAGGCGCAGCCGGTGAAAAAGCTGTTCCGACGGAAAAAGATATAGTTTATATGAATCAGGCGAAGGGCTCCGAGTTTGTATTTTTTCCGAAGAAATTAAAAAAGGGAAACTACCGGATTTATATGGCGGGAGCGGACTTTCCGTGCCGTATGGTAGCAGCTTTCAAATACTATACGTCATATATGCCGGGGGATGTTGATTCGGATAATGCGGTTACTGCAAAGGATGCATCCATGATATTGCAGCATTTGGAAAAGCGTATTTTGCTTACGGGAAACTCATATGCCGCAGCGACAGTGAGTAAAGGCAATGAGCTTTCATACGATGATGCGAGACTTGTTCTGAAATATACGACTCGGCAGATAAACAGCTTCCCTGTGGAGCAATAAAATATCAATATGTTTACAAAAGAATCCTCTTTATTTCCGATGGAATGATGCAGGCATGAAGTTAACAGCTCGGTATGTTCTCATTCACAAGGAAGTGAGGGGGATTTTTATTGCATTTATATAATATATGTTAACATATATTATTGACGCTGATATATGATAGTGATAAACTTTTAATTAAGGATATTTTAAGAAATTCATAACAGCAAGGAGTAGATGCTGCAAGTTCATCTTGCATAATAAAAATCTCATATGTGCGATAGTGAGGGATATTATGAAAATTAACGAAAATATTTGGGTGAAAGCCACGCACGGCTATTTTTCAGAAAATGACACAGCCATTTTTGATATAAAGGATACAGTTAAGGAAGTGGCAAGACTTCCTTACGGAATAGAGGGAAAGGAAAACGGAAGTGTCTCCATGAACGGGCTGGTCGTAGCCGGTGCTTTGGCACTTGCCCGAGGAAACTTTCACTTTTTTTCCGACAGGAATTCTGTAAAAGGAAAAAACTCAACATGGGCGGAATTTGTTACGAAACCTGATATGGACGCTCAGTCGGATATTTATCTCATTAATATAGAGAGCATTGATGCTTCGGGAATAAGATTCAGATATAACAGTGTTAAAAAGGTATACATATCACGTTTGGATCGTGAGCGGGAAATATATGTTCCTGCATTTGACGAGACTGAAGTTGAAAAAATGCCTTATGCACCTTATCTGACGATATTGCCTCGGATAATTTATGAATATTCGGTTAATTCCAATGTTGCAGACCGCATAGACAACCTTCGCCATATGCCCGAGGAGCAATATGACGAGAATCCGGATCTTTATTGGCTGTCCGATTACTTTTTTACAAGGAGATCGGAGCATTATACGACCATGCAGGATATTGAAGCTCTTGACAGCTCGTATCTTGAGCTTTTTATTGACGAGAAGCTCAAGCTGTTGAGAGATTGGGAACTATACAGCTTTTATAATTCCGAGAGCGGGCTTGTGCCGGGAAGTATAGGCAATGACGATATGGCGGGAGCCTTTTCGGGAGATTCTGTCGATCCGAGCTTGGAGGAACTTATTCCGGATATGGATATGGGCGATTATTACCTTGATCCGAAGGTAAAATCCGTAATAGATATGATTATTTTGGAAAAGGATTCAAAGATTCCTATTACAACCGGTATGTTCTACGGACCGCCGGCTTCAGGCAAATCAACAGCTGTAAAGCTTATGGCAAATCTGTTGAGGCTGCCGTACATACCTGTAACCTTTAACAGCAACATTACCATGGATGATCTGCTCGGCTCATGGCAACCCACCGAGGACGGCAAAATTCGATTTAGGGAAAGTCTGTTTGTGCGAGCGTATGAATCTCCTTCAGTGGTTGAATTTGTAGAGTGTTATTATGTTAAACCGGGAGCATGCGGAGATTTGAATACCGCCCTTGATGAAACGGCGCAGATAACACTGCCCGACGGCAGAATAGTTCACAGACATCCGCATTGCTTTATAGTTGCTACTATAAATGCGGGTGAAAATGAGCAGGATTACAGAGCTGTAAGAGAACAGGATGCATCTTTTGATCGTCGTTTTGAGGGATTTAAGGAATATCTTGAGCCTTTCGACAGACAGATATTTGCAGGTCTGATAAAGAAGCAGTCGGGATACGATGATGACGGTGAAATAATGCTTATGATCAGAGCTATGAATGATATTAATAAAAAAGCCTCCGAGACGGGAGACTGGCAAACCGTATATCCGTCATCCGTTATACGCTGGGCGCAGCACAGGAAATACAAGGACATCTTCAATGCTGCGGATGCAACGGTGTTGCCTGCCGCATCCAAGAATCTTGATATACAGGATGAAATCAGGGAGACAATTTTGAGAAAGTATTGGTAGCAGGAGGTTTGCTATGGCGGATATAGAAAAAAGATTGAACTATGTACCTGCTGTGCTGACTGCGATAGAAGCGGAAATGACGCCTTTGGAGTTTATTTCCACAAATGCTGTACAAAAATGGCTTGAGCGTCGTGCAAAAATTATCACCGGAAATTCCGATGTAAATGTAACATATGAGAAGCTTTTTAAGTATTCCTATACAGACGGCGAATCTATAAAGATTAACCCTGAGCTTATAGCTGAATATGTCGATGATTTGAAAGCCGCATTTCGCCTGATGACGGCAGCCATGTTTCATGAAGCGCTGCATATATCAAAGACGGATATGGCGGTGGCGGAACAGTATATAAACGGATATATCGAGGGTGTGAGGCTGCCCGGGAAAAATTTGGTTTACAAGATATACAGAAAGCATGTAATAGGATTCCTTGAGGACGGAGCGATAGAAAATCTCGGAAAAAGAGAGTATCGGGGGATTTTGTCCGAATGTGCCGAATTTGCCGACAGAGTGTTTTTTTCCAAGCGTCCGAGCCTGAAAGAGTATGCCGAGGGAAATGTAAAAGAGCTTGATATTTTTACGGAAGCTATGCAGACTTACATGATTATGCGTATCGACCCTGTATTTCCGGACAAGCTGTCAGAGCTGGAAAAAATTTATTATAAGCTCAGACCTATGATGGATGAGATTATAAATACGAAGCGCATGTCTGACAGATGTCTTATATGTGAACAGATTTATACCGTATTGCTTCCTTATATAGATAAATATTTGGGACTTGAGGAATATTATCCCGCTCACAGACCTATATTGCCGTCAGGTCACAATGATATGAAATCCGAGCGTCAAAAGCGAAATGAAATCATAGATAATAGGCAGAGAAAACGGGATTTAGATTTTGAAGATGAATTTAAGGAGGTGCTGTCGGCTGCGGTCAGAGAGATTTATGACAACAGAGTGGACAATGCATATTCGGATAAGCTTTTACAGGATATCATGCATTTGCAAAACACGGGGCTTGGGGCTTTTCATAAAAATATAAAGATTGATTTTTTGCCGGTAATGTCCGAAGAATTTATGAATTATCATGAAATCCACAGACGCAGAGTTATAAGTCTGAGATCTCGCATAAGAATTCTTTTAAAGCAATTTATGGAGTCCGTACAGAAAATGCATGATGATACGGAGCGCAGGCTTTTTGCCGGAAACCGATATCTCGAACCTTTTCGTGCGGACAAAAAAGTCTGCGGGCACAGGAGCCCTTTGTCGGAAGAGGCGGATTTATTCGTATATGTGACGGTGGATGCCTCAGGCTCGATGAATTTTGATATAGAAAATGTAAAAAATGCTATAACTGTGCTTACAGAGGTTTGCAGAGAAATGAACATTCCGGTGACAATAGCATCACATCGGGCGGACAATGATACGGTTAAAATTCAGATGCTTACAGATGCAAATATGAGAAGAAACAGCTTTGACGGCATAGAATCATATAAAGCGAGCGGGAGCACAAGAGAGGGAGTTGCTCTTATGGCAGCCGTCGATTATCTAAAAAAAAGAAATGAAACACAGCAGCTTCTGATTTCTATTTCCGACGGAAAGCCTTGGCATGAATTTCATATTGAAGATGATGATGAACTTCACGGTTTGTGTACGAAGCTCGGTATAAATGAAGCGGTTTCTGAAAATTTCTTTGATGAGTATGGAAATTTTGCTAAATATGATATACGAAATATTTTGAAAAATTCAGGGATTGAACCTGTAGGCATAGCCTTGGCACAGACTATGCCGGAAGCAAAAAGGCTTTACAATGACATAAAAAATCTATATCCTCAGGCATTTGCCACGGATCTGGGACATCTTTCCCGAGAGCTTTCAAGGGTTATAGAAAAGAGCTTTTTTGATCAGATTTGACGGAGGGATTGTAATGTCACACACAACGATAATAAAATGGACGGACGGAAGCGAAACCGAAACTTCGCTGAAATCCATATATGAAGGATTTACATCTCTGTATAACAGGCAAAAGGATGATTTGAAGGAAGTTATTGCAGGAGAAGAGGTGAAAACTGTCGGAGTGTATGCTTTCAAAGCCTGCAGAAATTTGGAAAGGGTATATCTGCCGGATTCGGTTGAAGGTGTTATGGAATTCGCTTTTTCATGGTGTGAAAAGCTCCATGATGTACGGCTGCCCGAAGGAATTGACAGGATAGCTATACAGGCATTTGTAAATTGCAGCAGCTTGAAAGTGGTGAAGCTTCCCGACAGCATATCGCTTATAGATGACGAGGCGTTTAAGGATTGTATAGGACTGGAAGAAATTGCAATTCCGGAATCGGTGAAGACTGTAAGTGCCAATGCTTTTACAAATTGCCGAAATTTGAAGGAAATAAGGATTCCTGCCGGAGTCGAAATCATAGATGCAATGGCATTTCAAGGATGCAGCGAGCTGAGCAGATTAAGCTTTGACGGGGGCTCAAGCTTGAAGGAAATAGGACCGAACGCCTTTGAAAAATGTGGAAAATTGAATATTGAAGGCGGAGTTTTCAGCAAATTGGCAACCATAGGAGGACATGCCTTTGACGACTGTAAAAATCTTGAGGTTTTTGAACTTCCCGAATCTCTCGGGTTTATAGGCGATGCCGCATTCAGAGGATGTTCTTCATTAAAGAATTTTATAAAATTTAACGATAAATTACGAAAAATAGGCAAGGCTGCATTTTCAGACTGCAGCTCACTGACGGAAGCGGAATTCAGCAGCTATGACGAGAATATTGTTCCGGAAGCGCTTTTCAGCGGATGCACTTCTCTCGTAAAGGTGAGCGGCATTGAAAATATGGAGCGCATAGAGGCGAGAGCTTTTTTAGGCTGTACGGCTTTGAAAACCGTATCCGTTTCGTCCAAGCTCAAGGATATAGGGGAGTGGGCGTTTAAAGGCTGTATCTCTCTTTCTCTTGAGCTTCCCGAAGGCGATTTCAGAGTAGGAACAGATGCTTTTTCATATATTTCCGATATTGACTCGAAAGGGAATAAGGATTTTTCAAAGTACAGGGAGACGGTATTTACTACACAATATTATTCCGACAGCGACATGTCGGTAGCTGAAAGGATGAAGTTATCTGCAGCTGATATACTATGCTGTCTGAGATATGATAAGCTGCATAATTTTATACCTTATGAAATTGCGGACAGATGTATTGCAGAGCTGGAGGAGTATCGCTTATCGGATAATAAGATGCTGCCGGCAGAGCTTATATCATATTTTGATTCGGTATATGACAGCCTTGAGTTTCCGCTTAGCGAAGAGGGTGAAATTATAAGAGCTAAGCTTTATAAATTTTGTATGGAAAGATTGAATTAATAAATAAAAACGGTATCGATGAAAGTGATTCTTCATCAATACCGTTTTTCCATGTCATAGAGTTAAATGACAAAAAGGATGTTAGCGCGATTCCTATAGATTGGAAATCTTTCACTATGACGCAGCGGCAGCCTTTTTAGGACGAGGCAGCTTGAGTATAGCGGAAGTAGGACACTCTTTTACGCAGAGACCGCAATTTTTGCATTTTTCCGCATCTATAACCGCAAGATTGTTTTCCACATGTATAGCATCGAATTTGCACGCCTTTTCACATTTTTTACAGCCTATGCAGCCTGCCTGACATGCCTTTCTGGTGACAGCACCTTTATCACAGGAACTGCAGGTTACATAGGTGAGATTTTTCTTAGGAACCATATCTATCAGATGATTAGGACATACATTTGCACATGCCCCGCATCCGACACAATTTTCACGATCCACCCATGCAACACCGTTTACGATACCGAGTGCATTGAATTTGCAGGCGGCTACGCAGTCACCCATACCGAGGCATCCGTACTGACATGCCCCGTCTCCGTTGTACATTGATTTTACACCTACACAGCTGTTTACACCTCTGTACTCCAGAATTTTTTCAGTCTTATCGTTAAAGCCTGCACATTTTACTATTGCATAGCTTCCGTCTCCGGCAGAAGCTTCCTTGCCGAGTATGGAGCCGAGCAGAACAGCTACATCAGGACCTCCTACAGGGCAGAGTGTCAGGCTCGCATCGTCGTTTACCATAGCGGAAGCATAGTCCGAACAGCCTGCAAAACCGCATCCGCCGCAGTTTGCACCGGGAAGTGCTTCACAGCATGCTTCTACACGTTCATCGACCGGCACGTACATAATCTTGGCTGCTACGGTAAGCATTATACCTGCTAAAGTACCTGTAACCGATACTAAAAGGATTGGAATAAGATAAGCAGTCATTATTGCATCCCTCCCTTAACCGAATATTCCGTCAACTACGCCGCTGAATCCCGTGAAGGAAACGGACAGTATAGCTGCTGCTATAAGTGTGACAGGTACACCTTTGAGAACTTCGGGAACATCGTTATTTTCCATCTTCATACGAACTCCTGAAAAGAGCACCATTGCGATGAGGAATCCGATTCCTGCACCCAATGAATTGACTATTGATTCAATATAATTGAAATTGCTGTCAATATTGCTTACCGTTACACCCAGTACGGCACAATTTGTTGTAATCAGAGGCAGATAGATACCGAGCGACTGATAAAGGCTTACCATATATTTTTTTGTGATAAGCTCTACAAGTTGTACGAGAGCGGCGATAACGAGTATAAATACGATAGTCTGCAAATAGCCTATTCCGAATCGGTTGAGCAGAAGCTCCTGTATAGGCCATGTAACTATAGTCGCCAAGACCATTACAAAGATTACAGCCATACTCATACCGACAGCGGAGTCAAGTTTTTTTGAAACTCCTAAAAACGGACAGATACCAAGGAACTGCGCAAGAACGTAGTTGTTGATGATCATAACCGTGAACATAATGGAAAGTAATGCCATTATTTGTCACCTCCCTCAATGTCAGCAAGCTTTTCGTTTGCGGCTCCTTCGGCAGCACCGCTGCTTTCAGAAGCGGCGGTTGCCTGTTCTGCTTTAATTTTTTCAATAATTTTATCCGCATTATCTGCAAGAGCGGAATCTCCCGGACATCCGGCACAGCTCCATTCTTTATTTAAGCTTCCGTTTGTCAGCTTGTTTACTATAGCTGTGAGTATGCCGAATACGAAGAAGCCGCCTGCAGGGAGTACGAATATCAGCATAGGAGTTACGAACTGAGCTGTAACTTCGTGTCCCAGTACGGTTCCCGAACCGAAAAATTCACGGATTATACCCATGAATACGAGGGCGAGTGTAAAGCCGAGACCCATTCCGATTCCGTCCAAGGTTGAATCTATTACAGAATTTTTGTTTGCGAACATCTCAGCTCTTCCGAGGATGATGCAGTTTACAACGATTAGCGGAATGTAAAGCCCCAAAGCGTCGTTGAGCTCAGGCTGATATGCCTGAAGCAGAAACTGTACAACCGTTACAAAGCCTGCTATTACCGTGATGTAGCACGGTATACGAACTCTGTCGGGAATTACATTTTTCAGCAATGATATAACTATATTTGAACATACGAGTACGGCTGTGGTTGAAAGCCCCATGCCTGCACCGTTGATTGCGCTTGTGGATGTAGCCAGGAAAGGACAGCATCCTATGAGGAGAACCAGAGTAGGATTCTCTTTTATGATACCTTTGGTAAGGATTGAAAGCTTTGATTGTTTCTTATCCATTAGTTGCCACCTCCCATACCGATTTCAGAATATGCGGCGATTGCATTTTTTACGGCTCCGTATACACCGTTGGAGGAGACTGTTGAGCCTGTAACTTCGTCAACCTGAGAGTCGAGCTTTATTCCTCCCACATCATCAAGCTTTGTTATACCTTTGTATTGTTCAAGGTAATCCGGGGTCATAGCCTTTGTACCGACTCCCGGTGTATCGACGTGCTTCGTGACGGATACTCCTGTAATGGAGCCTTCGTTATTGAATCCTACCATGAGAGTGAGAGTACCGCCGAAGCTCTTGTTCTGAGCTGTAACAACAACGCCCGAACCGTTATCCGCCAAATAATACTCTATAACGCCTTCAGGAAGCTTTCCTTCAAACGGCTTGAAGCCGTCCGCTTCCGGAAGAACGAGCTGTCTGGCTTCAGCAGCTTTTTGAGCGTTTATCTTTGCTATGGCAGGAGCCGTTACCTGGTAAACAAGTGCGAGAGCGCCTGAAACTACAAGGCATATGAGCAGAAGCACTACTGTAGGACCTGCCATTGTATCTTTAAATGGAACTTTCTTTGTTTCTTCCGACATTATTCCGCACCTCCTGACTTTTCAGCCTTAGCGGCAAGTTTAGCAGCCTTTTTAGCTTCCTTTTCAGGATTTCCGTAGAGTCTGTGCTCACAGAAGCGATCGATATGAGGTGATACGATGTTCATTAACAGTATGGCGAATGATACGCCTTCAGGATATGAACCGTAGAATCTGATAATCATTGTTATCAAACCGCAACATACACCGAATATAACCTTTCCGAGAACAGTCGTAGGAGTGGAAGCATAGTCGGTTGCCATAAAGAATGCACCTATCATAGCACCGCCTGCGCAAATCTGCCATAGAGGATTTGCACCGCCCAGGAGAGATATCACTGCAATAGTTCCGAGGAAAGCCAGCGGAGTTGCAGCGGAAATTACTCTCATTAATATAAGGAAAATACCTCCTATCAATAGAGCCAATGCACATACTTCACCCATGGAACCGCCTGTGATACCGAGGAACATTTCTTTCAATGAGAATTGTCCTTCAGCAGCATGGACAGCTTGAGCAAGACCGGCCTTAGCCTGAATCTGCTCGTTAAATACGCCGAGCGGAGTTGCCGATGTAACGGCGTCCGATGCGCTTGTAACACGAGATTGAGTCGGATCCGCCCATGTAGACATATTCGATGCGAATGATACGAACAGTACGATACGTGCAGTTATTGCAGGGTTTGCAAAATTTTGACCCAATCCGCCGAAGAATTGTTTTACTACTACTATTGCAACAAAGCAGCCTATAATTGCCATCCAGTAAGGCATGGTTACAGGAAGATTCATAGCGAGAATAAGACCTGTAACAGCTGCGGAAAGATCATAAACCGTAACATCTTTTTTAAATACAGCTTCAAATGCCCATTCAAACACTACACATGCTGCAACACATACTATGGCGAGTATGAGAGCACGCAATCCGAATATCACTGTTGAAGCGACAAGCGACGGAAGCAATGCTATTATTACAAGAAGCATAATCTTTGTAGTATTCATCGAATCCGTCATATGAGGATTTGATGCTACCAGCAGATTCCCGTTTTTAAATGATTTCATTATAATCCGGCCTCCTTAATCGCATTCTTTGAAAGTGTGTTTATTAAGCACAGAGGCTTTTTTGCAGGACAGACATAAGCACAGCTTCCGCAAGTCATGCACTCCATAACCTTCAAATCTTTAAGGCGTTGGAGATCGTTGAATTTATATGCGTGAGCATATTCTTTAGGCATGAGATTTATAGGACAGGCTCTGTGGCATCTGCCGCAATTAATGCAAGGTGTCTCATTATAGTCGGAAGCTTTTTCATTGCTGAAGAAAAGTACGGCGCCTGTGTTTTTTACAACTACGCTGCCGTCGTCGCTCTGTGCTTTGCCCATCATAGGTCCGCCTGCGATAATTACCCTCGGAGTCTTTTTATAACCTCCGCAGAAGTCGGCAAGATCATAATATTTCGTACCTATCGGAACAATTACATTGCAAGGATTTGTGATTGCATCTCCCGCCACTGTAAGTTTTCTGCTTACTATAGGCATCCCTGTACGGAAATATTCACCTACAACCATAGCAGATGTCACATTGGTAAGTATGCATCCTACAGAAGCCGGAAGCTCTCCCGCATTGAGAGTTTTTCCTACGGTTTCGTGTATAAGTACACGCTCTGCGCCCTGAGGATATGTACTTCTCAGCTCAACTACGGAAGCTCCGTCCATCTCACGCACGGCATTCTTGAGCTTTGCTATAGCATCCGGTTTGTTGTTTTCTATGCCTATATAGCATTTTTTAAGATCAAGGTACTGCATGATGAGACGTATGCCGGAAACAATATCGTCGGTACATTCCAACATATTTCTGTGATCGGATGTGATATAGGGTTCGCACTCGGCACCGTTTATTATGAGTGTATCAACCTCATCGAGATTTTCCGGATTGAACTTTACATGCGTAGGAAAGGATGCGCCGCCGAGCCCTACCAAGCCGCTGTTTCTTACAGCTTTGATAAAGTCGTCCTTGCTGCTGCATTCCGGAATTTTAAGTTCCGGACATGGTTCCTGCTTCCCGTCAGTCTGAATAACGATATAAGTGTCAGTGCTGCCCAGAGCGGATCTGGCTTCTTCAATCGCAACAACATCGCCTGACACACTTGAATGTATCGGAGCGCTGATCATCGCGTCCACATCCCCTATGAGCTGGCCGACAGTGACGTGATCCCCTTTCTTAACAAGAGGAGAACATGGTCTTCCTATGTGCTGTGACATCGAAATATAGACCTTTTCGGGAACAGGCATTACCACCGATTCAGATGTGGCGGTATCCTTGTGATGACTTACATGAATGCTGTTCATGTGATTTGAGAATAAACCCATATTTGCCTTCATCTCCCTTTCTTAATAAAAATAATAAGACCTGATTTCCGATTGAATAAATATTCAATCGAGTTTTATAGTGTCTGCAATAAACGCCCTGAAAATATTATGACATCAGTATTAATTCCAACGAGATGAATTTAGAGATGCCTAATTCCACCCTTTGTACACAAAAAGATGCTGTGCATCGAGTGTTTGTTTATATATTTGCACAGATCAGAAAGCTTTGGAACGTTTATTGTCGCATAAAGTATACAATACTACATAGTTGAAATCAATAAATAAACGGGATACATGAATTGTTATTTTATTGTCAAATCAATTATTTCTAAAAGCTGAGAAAAAAAGTTAAAATTTATGTAATAATGCTTTAAATCAACACTTTGCATTTATTGTATTTCGATTCTGTCCTATGAGGTAAAAAGCGTATGCATACTATTTTTCTTTTGCAATTTGATAAATTTTTCTCAGTTATAGACAAGATTTTTTTACGGAATCGGAGTTTTTCATTTACAATATGACAATATTTTTGTATAGGAGCATTTTTTAAATAAAATCTGTCATGTAAATTATCAGATTGAATTTATGCTGAACAATGAAACCGAAAGCTGCTTTGTGAACTTTCAAATGCATGAATAGTTAAGCTTTACAAATGAAACACAAATGAAGTTTTATCTACAAAATCATTGCAGGAATATAATCGAAATGATAAAATGAATCTTAGCTCATTTAGCAGAAAAACTATCTTTATATGTCATGTGAACAGAAAATTGCAGCATATCGATTGTCGTGATTTCTGTATATTTGTCATGATTTCTGTATATGTCCGCGAGTTAAATAATTAATTCGGGTATAGCGGTAAGCTATGAAAATAAGTATTTATTATTTTAATCAGTAATAAAGCGAGTTGACAGAATTTTATTCGGAGGATCTTGCATGGCGAGCAATAAAAAATTTAAAAATGCAAATTACCCCGTGCGTCAGGTAACAGATATGAGAGATTTGATAATGTCATCTGCACGTCTGTACGGTGAAGATACCGCATATTTGGTAAAGCGCACGCCCGGAGGTAAATTTCAGCCTATAACATATAATCAGTTGAAAGATGACATAAACGCATTGGGAACCGCTTTTATAAATTTAGGTCTGAAAGATAAGCACGTAGGTGTAATAGGTGAAACGAGATATGAATGGATTATAAGCCATTTTGCAACATCCTTCGGCACGGGAACAGTAGCTCCTCTTGATAAGGATTTGCCTATAGATGAGCTCAAAAATCTTATTCACAGAGCACATCTTTCTACAATAGTATATTCGGGAAAAGTGGAGAATCATGTTCTTGAGGCTATTAAAGATGAAGAAGGAATAGAATTTATCATAAGTATGGATGCGGAAAAGAGTGACGACTACAGGCTGTCGCTCAAGGAGCTGCTCGGTACGGGCAGAAAACTTATTGCCAAAGGTGAGCGTTCTTTCATAGATGCTCATATAGACCCTGATGCAATGGCGATATTGCTTTTTACATCAGGAACTACCGGACTGGCAAAGGGCGTTATGCTTTCACATCACAATATTGTTTCCAATGTTATGAATATGTCGGAGTATGTGAAGCTTGAAAAAGGTTCGGTATCACTTTCGATTCTTCCTATTCATCATACCTATGAGTTTACGGTAAATCATCAGACTGTCCTGTATCAAGGCAGAACGGTTGCAATCTGTGAAGGCTTGAAGCATATTGTACAGGATATGAAGGAATCTGAAACATCTCTGCTTTTGGGAGTTCCGCTGGTATTTGAAATGATGTACAAGAGGATATGGAAGCAGGCTGAAAAAACCGGCAAAACGGAAAAATTAAGAAAAGGTATAGCTCTTTCAAAGCATTTGGACAGATTCAACATAAAGGCAATGAGAAAGCTGTTTAAAGATGTACATAATGCATTTGGGGGAAAGGCAAGCTTCTTTATATCCGGGGCTGCAGCAATAGATCCTGAGATAATAGACGACTTTAATTATATGGGCATAAACATGCTGCAAGGCTATGGCATGACGGAATGTTCACCTATAATTGCCGTTCCGAGAGATCGCTATCATAAGGCTGCATCCGTAGGTGTGGCTTTGCCAAATACCGAGATTTTTATTTCCGATCCGGACGAAAACGGAATAGGCGAGGTTGTCACAAAGAGTCCGTCAGTAATGCTCGGATATTATGAAGATGAAGCTGCTACCGAGAGCGTACTTAAAGACGGATGGCTGTATACCGGAGACTACGGTTATATGGATGATGAGGGATTTCTTTATCTTACGGGCAGGAAAAAGAATGTAATAGTAACCAAGAACGGTAAGAATATATTTCCTGAAGAAGTTGAATACTATCTGATGAAAAGTCCTTATATAGCGGAGGTTATAGTCACCGGAGAAGAACCGGATGAAGGCGATTTGGTGGTCGTTGCTCATATAGTTCCGGACAGAGAAGAGATAGAAGAAAAATTCGGAAATATAAGCGATGAGGAGCTTCAGAAAATTTTCAAGAAAATCATACGTGATACTAATGATATGATGCCTTCATATAAACGTGTTAAAAAATTTGTTATAAGAAAAGAAGAATTTGAAAAAACCAGTACAAAGAAAATCAGACGTGTGGCATCCGCTACTCAAAATGAAAACGGACAGGCTTTTTCGACAGATGGAGAATAATACAATAAGCTTGATTTATAGGTATTGTGTTTACGCTTTAAAAGTCGTATAATTTGGTTATTAATGTAAAGCGTTAAAGTAAAGAAGGAGAACGAAAATGAAGAAAAAAATATTGTCGGTGATGCTTGCCGTTGTTATGGTATTTGCATTTTCAGCTTGCGGCAACGGAGATAAAAATTCAGGAAGTGCCGACTCGGGTACAGATAAAAACTCTGTTAACAACACCGGAGTTTTGAGAGTCGGTATGGAGTGCGCATACGCACCGTATAACTGGACTCAGGCTGATGATTCCAACGGTGCGGTGCCTATAGCCGATTCCGGTGAATATGCATACGGATATGATATAATGATGGCAAAGAAGCTGGCGGATGAATTAGGATGGAAGCTTGAAATACATAAGATGGATTTCGGCTCATTGCCTCTGGCTGTCCAGACAGGCTCCATAGACTGTGCTATAGCAGGGCAGTCAGTTACGCCTGAAAGACTGCAATCTGTAGATTTTACAGAACCTTATTACTATGCCGATGTCATAGGACTTGTGAGAAAGGATTCAAAGTTTGCCAATGCAAAGAGCGTTTCGGATCTTAAAGGAGCATCTGCGACCTCTCAGCTTAATACCATTTGGTACACTGTCCTTGATCAGATTCCTGATGTAAATAAACAGCCTGCTATTGATACGGTTCCAAATATGACAGTGGCACTCTCGTCCGGAAGTGTAGATTTCCTTTGCTGTGACAGACCTACGGCATTGGCTGCCGTATCCGCAAATCCTTCTCTGAAAATAATTGATTTTGAAGGAGGAACGGGATTTGAAGTATCTGAAAGCGATATCAATATCTGCATCTCCGTTAAGAAAGGTAATAATGAACTCAAGGATAGTCTGAACAATATTTTAAAGACTATGACAGCTGATGATTTTAATAATATGATGAATGAGGCTATCAAGGTTCAGCCTCTCTCTGTGCTTCAGTAAAATATATATAGTTGTTATTTTAAAATTCGAGCGGCTTCAGCTGAGAAAGCCGCTCATTTATATGCACAAAAATATTTTTCGACGTAAGTAAAAGCCGAGCGGCAAAAAATTTGAAGAAGTGCAATTGCCCTGCTATAATGTAAAAGTTGTTTTATCGCAGCATTTATGTATAGATAAGCTGCATTACCTGTATTAAAGCTTAATAATTTATAAATATGCAATTGGAAATTTTATGAAAAAGGCATGTTTTGTTAAGCTTCTTAATTAAAATATTTGTATAATCTGCGACAAAATGAAGTTTTTAATGTATAATATCGAATTGTGGCGGGGTCTCACGGATACCTGCTTTATTATGCTCAATTATAGAAAGGAGACGCTATGCAAGAAGTGCCGCATACATATTGGGAGAAAATAGTCTTCCTGCTGCAGAACTATTGGCCTTCATTTCTCAGCGGTGCAGGTAATACCTTGCTGATTGCGGTTATTGCAACGGCAGCAGGTGTATTAATAGGACTTTTGGTAGGAGTAATAATGACTGTGCCGGACGGAAGAAATAAGATAGCTAATGTTTTTGTCCATATAATAAAAAAATTACTCTTTATATATATAGAAGTGTTCAGAGGAACACCTATGATGGTACAGGCAATGTTTATGTATTTTGGAGCCGTTATGTATCTCGGATACAATCCCAACAGGTTGCTCGCAGGTATTATCATAGTTTCAATAAATACAGGTGCATATATGGCAGAAACCGTGAGAGGCGGTATTATTTCTATAGATGACGGACAGACCGAGGGTGCGAAAGCAATCGGAATGACCCATACTCAGACCATGATAAATGTAATTATGCCGCAGGCATTAAGAAACATAATGCCCCAGATAGGTAACAACCTTATTATCAATATAAAGGATACATCCGTATTGAATGTAATCTCCGTAACGGAACTGTACTTTGCGGGCAGAAGCGTTGCCGGCGTATATCTCTTTACTTTTGAGACCTTCACAATAGTAAGTGTTATATATCTTATTATGACAGTAACCTGTGCGAGATTGCTCAGAATAATGGAAAAACGTATGGCAGGCTCGGACAGCTATGATTTGGCAACTCAGGATACTCTCGCATATACCAGCGGGATGACAAATTTTCCCGACAAAAATAATAAGAGAGGTGACAGATAATGGCTGAAGCTGATATCAAAGCGATTAAATCCGCTTCCGGAGCAGATTATAATGCAGATGAGAATAAAGCAGCCTCTGTTATAAGTGTGTGTAATTTGGTTAAAAATTTCGGCACGCATGAGGTTTTGAAAGATATAAACTTCGAGGTATACAGAGGTGATGTAACCAGTGTAATAGGCAGCTCCGGCTCGGGAAAATCCACTCTGCTGAGGTGTATAAATGTATTGGAAACACCGACGGCAGGTCATATATATTTCCATGGAAATGACATACTTAATTCGTCAAATAATGTTGCAAAATACAGAGCGAAGGTAGGAATGGTTTTTCAGCATTTCAATCTGTTCAACAATATGTCAGTAATTGATAACTGTACGGTAGGGGTGAGGAAGGTTTTGAAAAAGCCGGCTTCATATGCGACCGAGGTAGCTGAAAAATATTTGGATAAGGTGGGTATGCTGCCTTATGTAAATGCAAAGCCTGCGCAGCTTTCAGGAGGACAACAGCAGAGAGTCGCCATAGCCAGAGCTCTTGCCATGGAGCCTGAGGTTTTGTTATTTGATGAACCTACATCGGCGCTCGACCCTGAAATGGTAGGTGAGGTGCTTGAGGTAATCAGCAAGCTTGCATCTGAGGGTCTGACCATGATAATAGTAACGCATGAAATGGACTTTGCCCGTGAGGTTTCTTCACGAATTGTATTCATGGATCAGGGCATTATAGCTGAGGATGATCAGCCTGAGATCATTTTTAACAATCCTTCCAATCCGAGGACAAAGGAATTCCTTTCAAGGTATATAAGAGGATGATTTGACGATTTGCAAAAATCCGAGATTATTGATAAATGAGGATTATGAAATCGGAAGCTGTTATACAAAATTTTCAAAAGATTTTGTACAATATAATTAAACTTGCAATTTATAAGCGATACATTAGAGATTAAAATGCTTGCAATATAATAAAATGCAGGTTATAATAATTGAGCGTGTTAAAAGCAACGCTCATATGTCCCGTTGGTCAAGCGGTTAAGACTCTACCCTCTCACGGTAGCAACGGGGGTTCGATTCCCCCACGGGATACCAGAATAAACTCGGAATTCTTGTTTAAAGTATTCCGAGTTTTTATATTGTTGAAACTTAAGTAGAGGCTTCGATAAACAAAAGAGAAGAAGAATCAAAGAACCGGCGGTTAAGCCGCACGTTAAAAAATACATGGTCTTTATAAATTCATCATACAATCTTCATATTATATAGGCATAATGTCAGTGTAAGATAAATGAAGCGAATATATAAAAAGGCTTCATACTTACATATGAATTTTGAAAATCATCAGATTCTCCTTAATTCTCCTTTTTATAAACAATAATGACACTTCGGAAAAAGCGTTCTCTATTCGGGAACGCTTTTTCTGTAGGTAATAATTCAATTTAGGCTTCGATGAGCTGCAGCAAAGAAGAATCAAATAAATTTCTCAAATATGCATTTGTTTGTAATTGCTGTAATTACGATTTAGCAGAAAAATGCAGCGAATTATTTATATTGTATTTAAAACGGCATAAATCATTTTTTCTCTATCAGACTTATACCTGTCATCTCCTTAGGCTTAGGTAGATTCATGATGGAAAGCAGAGTCGGAGCTATATCTGCCAATTTTCCGCCCGACCTGAGGCTGAGCGTTTTGTCGGAGGTAAGCAGCAGTGCCGGAACAGGATTTACGGAATGAGCGGTTACAACTTTGCCGTCCGAGCTTTTCATTGTATCCGCATTGCCGTGATCCGAAGTTATAAACACGGTGCAGTCTGATTTTTCAGCAGCTGCCGATATCTTTCCTATACACTCGTCTATCTTGGCAACAGCTGCAACAGCCGCTTCAAATATTCCCGTATGTCCTACCATATCGGGATTTGCAAAATTCATGACTATCAGATCATATTTTCCGGACTCCAATGCCGAAACAGCATTTTCGCATACCTCCTCTGCACTCATTTCCGGTTGCAAATCATAAGTAGCTACATTTGGAGAAGGTACGAGGATTCTGTCCTCACCGGGACAAGGTTTTTCTTTTCCGCCGTTAAAGAAAAATGTGACATGAGCATATTTTTCCGTTTCAGCAAGTCTCAGCTGCTTTTTACCGAGTGAAGAAAGGTACTCTCCCAATGTGTTTTTATATGACTCAGGTGGAAATGCCGATTTTGCAAATGGCATAGAAGCATCATATTCCGTCATGCAAATATAGGATGACAGTTTCGGAAATACTTTACGATTAAAGTATTTAAAGTTTTTATCACACAGGCAGCGTGTTATTTCTCTGGCACGATCGGGACGAAAATTGAACATTATCACCGCATCGCCGTCTTTTACAGTGCCTGCGGCTTGTTTTGAAGAATCGATTATTACTGTAGGCTGTACAAATTCATCATTTTCATTGCGCTCATATGCATTTTTGAGCGCTTCCGATGCCGATACGGCTTGAAACCCTTCACCGGAAGTGAGAGCATCATATGCCTTTTGGATTCGATCCCAACGCTTGTCTCTATCCATGGCATAATAGCGACCGGCAATGCCGGCAATTTTACCGATTCCTAAGCTGCTGAGATGATTTTCCAATATATTTATATAATTTTGAGCACAGCGGGGAGGAACATCTCTGCCGTCGAGGAAACAATGTATAAAAACATTTTCCAATTGCTCACGTTTTGCCATATCCAAGATCGCAAGCAGATGATTGATGTGGCTGTGAACTCCGCCGTCCGACAGAAGTCCCATAATATGTAAAGCTGAATTATTTGCGGCACAGCCCGTCATGGCTGATTTAAGTGCGGGATTCTCGAAAAAGCTTTCATCTTCAACAGATCTTGTTATACGGGTCAAATCCTGATATATGATTCTGCCTGCACCTATATTCATATGTCCGACTTCGGAATTGCCCATCTGTCCGTCAGGAAGTCCTACACTTGGGCCGCTGGCTCCGAGAAAAGTATGAGGGTAATTTCGGAACAGTCTGTCGAGATTCGGGGTAGGGGCTGCGGCTATCGCATTTATGCGAGCCTCTGCAAGTTCGTCCCGCATTTTTTGAGAGCTGAAGCATCCGAGCGCAGCCCCTTCGATTTCAACGGACGAGTCGCAGCCGAATCCGTCCATGATAATAAGCATAGCAGTTTTTTTCATATGAAAGTCTCCATAATTATAATATTTAAATATTTAAAGCATGCGGTCATGCAGCCATAACTTAAAATCAAATTGTTAAAGCAGCAGATTTTCAGTATTCGGCATTGCTGTAAATACTCAATAATTCATGATATACAGTGAGATTTTGCGTTTGCGTAAATTATATCATAAATATTCATATATCAGTATGGAGATGAACAATTGATATTGAAGCTTTAATTGTGAGTTTGACAGTTAACAGGGAGTAAAGTCGCTACAAGTATTGTAAAGACTTTCTTTTTTGTCAAATAACGTTAATTTTGACAAAAACTTAGAGTCTTCATTATTTACAGCTTTTCCGATTCGATTTAACTGTCAAACTTCCAACTCTCGTATTCTAACGTATTCAACAGTTTTTTATATTACTGAGGTCTTACCACTATTGTAAAGCTGCACTGTCCGGAGGAATTTTAATGCTGTATGCCGTGGAAATATTAACGATATAATGATATAATGCCCTGAACACAGTTTTGCGAAGAAAAAATAACTGCAACAGAATCTGTAAATTTTTATTTTGGAAATATAACAGGCAAATTATCTTTAAGGCGAATAAGTCATTGAAAATACATTTTCATCGGAGATATATATGAACTGGACAATCGAACAGCGGCAGGCAATTGATATTAGAGATACCGACGTACTGGTATCGGCAGCGGCAGGCTCAGGAAAAACGGCTGTGCTCACCGAGCGAATACGAAAGCTTATAATGGAGGATTTCGTATCGATTGAAAATATGCTGATAGTAACCTTCAGTAATGCGGCGGCATCGGAGATGAAGGAGAAAATCATAAAAGCGCTTACAAAAGCCGCTTATACGGATGAAGACTCTAAAATTCCTATGGAAAAAGCGGCTTTTCTGCGTCGTCAGATATCCTCAGCTCATACTGCGGATATAAGTACCTTTCATCGTTTTGCTATGGGTGTTATACGAAAATATTTTTATAAGGCTGAGATTGAGCCGGGATTTTCCGTTTGCGATGAGGCAAGGCGAGTGATAATTATAGCTGATGTGCTTGATAGTCTTATAGAAGAAAGATTTGAAAAAGATACTGAAAAATTTTCAGAGTTTATGAAAAATTATTCATCTGTAAGAAACGATATCGGAGTACGCAGCCTGATTTTAGATGTGTACAGCTTCATAATGAGTTTGCCTGATCCTTTTAAGTGGTTGGATGATGCGGTATCCGAGCTTAAAATCAATGTTGACGAATTTGAAAAATCCTCCATATATAAAGCTTTGGAGTTCAATGTAAAATCGGATATATTCAAAGCCTTATCGATAGCGGAAAATGTAGCGGATGAGTGCAGCGGTTTCGAGAGCTTATATAAAAAAGCCGAGTCCGATTTGGAACAGATAAGAGGAATTTATAATTCGAAGAAATTTTCAGTACTTTCAGAAGCATTCGAAAAATTGAAATTTGCAAGCTTTACTCCGACTAAGGATGAAAAAGCTGATTACGAATATATAAAGCGCAGTATAAAAGCAAAGCGTGATTTAATGAAGGCGATATTGAATAAGGCAAAGTTGAAGATAGCTGTTATTCCTCCTGAGGAAGCAGCATATCGCATAGCTTCGACATATAAATCAGCCGAGTATTTGACAGCTTTGATTCAGGAATTTCATGAGAAATTCAGAGCGGCTAAGCTTGAACGAAATTTGCTGGATTTCAATGATTTAGAGCATATTGCGCTTAAAATACTCGAAGATGATGATATCGCAGCGGAATATCATAAGCGCTTTGATGTAATATTTGTGGATGAGTATCAGGACTCAAGTGTTATACAGGAAACTCTTATTAACCGTGTGAGCCGGGGAAACAACGTCTTTATGGTAGGCGATGTAAAACAGAGCATTTACAAGTTTCGTCAGGCGGAGCCTGAAATTTTTATCGATAAATATAATCAATTTTGCAATGAGAACGGCGGTTGCAGGATAGATTTGAATCGTAATTTCAGGAGCAAAAAATATATAATTGATTCTATAAATGCGATTTTTTTGCATGTAATGAATCGTGAATCATGCGGTATAGATTATGATGATGCGGCAGCTTTAAAAAAGGGAGTTTCATATGAGGGTGAATTTGACAGAAAACCCTCTCTGCACCTTATAGATAAGGCAGTATCGGATGAATTGATTGATGATTTGAATGAATCGGATGAATTACTGTCCCTTAAAGGTACGGAGCTGGAAGCGATATATACGGCAGAGTTGATTAAAAATAAAATCGGTGAAAAAATTTATGATTCAAAGTCCGATTCGGTAAGAACGGTGAAACCGGGAGATATAGTAATACTTTTGAGAAGTGCAAAAAATCGTGCGGATATTTTTGCCCGTGCGTTGTCTGACATGGGAATAAGCGCTCTCATAGATGCAGGTGACAGTTATTTTGAAACGAATGAAATCGAAGTTTTTATAAATCTTCTATCGATAATTGATAATCAAAAAAATGATATACCGCTGATAAGTGTTTTGAGATCGCCGGTTTTCAATTTTTCTATAGATGAGCTTGTCAAAATAAGGCTGTTGAATAAAGATGTTGAATATAATGAAGCATTCAGATTGTATGCAGATAAATTTTCAAAAGCCTCAAAATCGACAATGGATAATGATAATGTGGATTCGCAGCTTGTTAGAAAATGTGCCGATGTAAGAGAACGACTTGCAAAATGGAAATTCGATGCAAGATTTATGAATTTAGAGGATTTTTTGCATAGGATTATTTCAGAAACAGGATATATGAATTATATACTTGCACTTCCCGGGGGTGATGCAAGAGGTGCAAATCTCAGACTTTTGATAGATAAAGCCGTATCATTTTCAGCTTCTCAAAATGGAGGACTTTATGAATTTTTATCATATATAGAAGCATTGGGACGCAGTCGGGCGAAGATTCCGCAGGCAGTGGTTGCAGATGATCCGGAAAATACGGTTCGCATTATGACCATACATAAAAGTAAAGGCTTAGAATTTCCTATAGTTATAGTTGCAGGTTTAAACGATCGTTTCAACAGCAATAGAGGCTCGTCACCCGCCGTCATGAACAGGCATCTCGGACTGGGTTTGCCGTATATAGATAAAAATCTTCATATATATGCGCAAACGGCTTTGCAGAGTCTTATTAAAATGCAAAATGAAAAAGACGCTCTTGCGGAGGAAATGAGAGTTTATTATGTTGCACTTACCCGTGCAATGGATGAACTCATACTTGTAGCAAGCTTAAAAAATGCCCGGCAATATATGGATGATGCAGAATCGGGACTTATATCCGATTATGATGAAGCAAAGTCTTTCCTTGATTGGACAGCGCCGCATTGTCGTGAAGCGGGAATAGACTTAAATATTTGTACTCGTGATGATATGATTACCGAGAAGCGTATTGAGAGCGACAGGAGAGAAAAGCTTTTTTCGGATATGAAACGTGGATTTCCCGAATATAAAGATGAAAAAAACTTTTTAGCTGAGGTTATGTCACGTTTTTCTTTCAAATATCCTTATGCATCGGATATCGGCACAAAGTCTAAATTTACAGTATCCGAGCTGAATAAACTTCTTACGGGGAATGTTGAGAAATCGGATTTTAAAGACACGATATCGGATCAGCTCCCCGAATTTTTGAGAAACGATGAACGTATTTCAGCTGTAGCTCGAGGAACTGCGGTACACAAAGTTATGCAGTTAATTCCGTTTTCCGAGGATAATGATGCAGAGTTTGTATCAAATTTTGTCAATGATTTAGTGAAAGCTCATATTTTAACGGAAAAGGAATCTGCTGCCGTTCCGTCGGATAAGATAGCGGCATTTTTTAAATGTGATATGGGAAAACGAGCCTGTAAAACGAAGCGTTTGAGAAGAGAATGGCCGTTTACTTTAAGGAAATCAGGTGAAGAAATTGCTGCAATGGCAGAGAACTCCGAACTTAGAGCGGAAGTGGAAAAATTACTTCCGACAGAAGTAATGATACAGGGTGTGATAGATTGTTGCTTTTATGATGATGACGGAATAGTTATAATTGATTATAAGACGGACCATATAAATACTGATTACAAGGACAGAGAATTCAGGCGCATGAAGGAGCGGTACGGCAGACAGCTCGGTATGTATCGCAATGTAGTAGAAAGTTCTACGGGAGAAAATGTGAAAGAAACAGCTCTATTCCTTATAGATACGGCAGATGTTTTAAGCATTTAGACAATGAAGCTCGGCAGAAAGGAGAAATGCCGAAATATGAATACTATAGGTTTTATTATAATATATGTTGCCTGTGTTTTGACGACATTGTTTTTCCTTTGCAAATCATTTGAAAATGATACTCGTATAGGCAAAAGAATTTCCGTTATGCTTGCTTTGGCAGCAATAGATTGTGCAATTTATGTTATAGCTCTCATAATTTCTACAGAATTACCGACTTCTATAATTCAAAGTATACAGATGAGTATAGGGGCGTGGCTGTTTGTCATTCTTTATGATATGAGTTTAAATATAAATCTGAAATATGAAAGCTCCGGAGAAAAAATTGCACTGATTGTAATGCTTGTGCTCGTAATCGGCGATGCCGTGCTGCTCGTTCTGAATCCTATGAATCAATGGATGTTCGAATTCAGAACCGTGAGTATGGAGGGGAAACTGTTTTTTACAATGATAAAGCATGTTCCTATTGCAATTCACTATATTATATTATTTTTTATTAATGCATTTGCAATCTATTCGACGGCAGAAAGAAAGAAAAAGGATTCTGTTGCAAACGCTAAAAAATATGATGCTGTTTTTTATATTTACACTATAATTGCGATAAATGCGTTGATGTATCTTTTGTTCAGCTATGTAGGTCCTGATATTTCATCTATAATATATTGCGGATGCGCTATAATTCTATATCTTATTCATGGAAATACAGGGATGTATATTTTACGAATGTTCTCTCGCAATGATATGTTGGACAGGCTGGGAGCCATGGTGGTAATGTTTGATGCTGACGGATTCCTTTTTGATTTCAGTTCAAAAGCAGGTGAAATTCTCAATTTTAATAAAGACTATATAGGAGTTCTGGATGAGAATATGTTTGTAGACGGCAGGCTCGGTATGGATGCGGATTATTTAATAGACGGCACCACTGTAGAATTGATGCTGATGGTGGAAAATGAACAGCGCTGCTATAACTTCGATTTTCACAGGCTGACAGATGATAAGGGACATAAAATAGGCAGTATTTATGTTCTTCATGACATTACAAGCTTGCAAAATATGTACAGTGATATAGAAGAGGAGATGATATGTGATCCTATTACAGGAATGTACGATGAAGAGGTTTTGGAGGTAAAGCTCAGGGAATTTGACAGTCCTGAATATATGCCGGTATGTATAGCCGTAATGGATATAAACGGTCTAAGCATTGTGAATGACATGATGGGTGTTTCCGAAGGCGACCGTATGTTGAAATTTTGCAATGAGGTTTTAAAGACACAGCTCAGGATAGAGGATTTTACCGCTGTAAGCAACTGCGAAACTGTCATAATAATGCCCGGTTTTACAGAGGCTCAAGCAATGGGAAGGATGAGCTTTGTAAAAGAGATAATAAGCTATCAGGTTGATTTTCCTATTTTCCTGAGTGTAGAATACGGTGTTGCGGAAAAAAACAATGATTCAGTGATGCTTGCCGACGTGTTGGGAGCAGCGAGAAATGCTATGCGTTGTAAAAAGATGCTTAATCCGTACAGTTCTCATTCATTTATAGTAAAGGAACTCAATGAGCATGTGGATGTGTTGGGAATAAGCTCGATTGAACGCCGCAAACGCATATGTAAAAATGCTGTAATGGTGGCGGAAAAAATGAATCTTTACGATGAAAATATTTCTGAGATAGAGCTGTTGGCTGCGCTTTATGAAATAGGAAAACTTACATTATCGGACAGCATTTTATGCAAAAAAGACGCTCTCACGGATAAAGAGCGGGAAGATGTTAGAATGATACCGCTGAAGGGATTTTATATTTTAAATTCAAACAAGGCTTTAAATAAAATTTCGTCTTATCTGTTGGCGCAGAGGGAAAATTGGGACGGCAGCGGATATCCGTATGGACTCTCAGGAGAGGATATCCCGATACAATCACGAATAGTATCGTTGGTGTCGGCGTATGAACTTATAACTAACGGCACCGTATATAGGAGTGCGAGGAGTGAAGAAGAAGCTGTAGACGAGCTGTTGCGTTGCTCCGGTACTCAATTCGATCCTGATATTGTAAAAATATTCATAAATGAAATCCATAATAAAGAAATTATCGGAGCCGAACGTGAATTTATTGAAAATATGTTTCCTGAAGGCATAAACTGAATATGCTCAGCATCCTCGGAGTAAAGCCGTATCGTCGTTTTATCAAAATATATTATTGACATATGCGGATTAAAAATTTTCTCCGAGGATACTTTTTAATATGATAAGTTACATTTTTATGAAGCGGATTTAAAATATTTTTTGAATTAATGTATATTGTGAAATACTATTGACCAAGGTTAATAAATATAATACAATCAAAAGCGATGGGAGCTTGGAACCATTGGTATGAGCGGCTTTATCGAGCCTATATTTTTTACCGATAGGTTAGATGTAACTAACCATGATGCTGAAATTTTGATATTTATACAATAATAGATTGCTTTAAAGTTACAAAATAAAATCTTTATAAGTTAGAAATGACTAATTAAGAAACTTTATTATTAAAAATAAATATTTTTAATATACAAAGCGGTTTACATATATAAATTATCGGATGCTCAGCTTGATGAGGAATTTGTAAAAGGAGGTTAATTGATGAATCGAAGATTCGCAATGATGTATGGAAGAAAGCTTCTTACATGGCTTTTGTGCATCGCAATGGTATTCAGCATGACATCGGTTCCGGTGTTTGCTGCGGATGTTCCCGATGAGAACTCTACAGCAATTGAGGAACCTGTGATTGAAGAATCCGGAGATTTGGAAAATCTTGAGGTTATTGAAGAAAACGAAGAAGATGTCGTTATGGAACTTGAAGGTGACGAGCTTGAGGGTGTATTATCCGAGCTTACGCCTATGAATGTGAAGTATAAAGACGGAACATTCAGAGGAAGTGCACCTGCAGATATTGTCGGAAAAAACGGAAAGATAAAAAATTTCGGAACGGTTATACTTGATGTGACTGTTGAAGGCGGGAAGATATCTAATATAGCTGTTATTAAGGACACAAAAGAATACGGTTCGAGATTTTGGAACAAGGCGAAGAAGCTGCTTGATATTATCAAAAATAACAACGGTACGGACGGAGTTGATGTAGTATCGGGAGCTACAGGCAGCAGCAACGGTATAATCAATGCTGTCAAGGATGCTTTGAAGGACAAAATCATCAATGAACCTGATCCTTCTGAAAACAAATTTGCAGCCGGTGACGGTACGAAGGAATCTCCTTTTGAAATCAGCAATGAAGCGCAGCTCAGATATTTTGCGGATTCAATAAATAAAGGGGAATCCTTTAAGGATAAGTATATAAAGCTTACAAGTGATATATCTCTGAGCGAGGCGTGGACTCCTGCCGGATCCTCAAGCTTGCCGTTCAGCGGACATTTTAACGGTCAGGGCTTCAAGATATCAAATATGAATATCGCTATAGGAACCGATGGCAATGAACTTGAAAGAATAGGATTTTTTGCGGTTCTTGCAGAAGATGCATCCGTTGAACAGCTGACTTTTGAAAATGTAAATATAGATGCAAATCTTAACGGAGCCAAGCGAATATATGCAGGTGTTTTAGCAGGTGAAACACGAGGCAGAAGCAACAATATAGTTGTTGACAGAGTAAATGTAGTATCAGGAAACTTCAGTCTGCATGTAAACAATAATTGGTCATATGTAGGAGGCCTTGTAGGAAAATGGGATGCAGGCGGAACTTTGGCAAACAGCAGTACGAATATAAATATAAGCTCAAAATCTGATTCCATGTCGGCTTGTGCCGGAGGAATTTGCGCTATGGGAAGCTGGGAAGCTCTTACCATGAATTGCGCCGCTTACGGAAACGTCGAAGTCAGGGGTGCGAATATGAGCTCCAAGGTTAGCTGCAGCGTAGGCGGAATAATGGCTGCAGGCGGGGGTATGGTATATAACTGCTATTTCGGAGGAAATCTGGTTTTAATCAATGCGATTGAAGCGGAAGAACCCGGAATAGGCGGAATATTCGGCTCGGCATATGTAAATGCAGCAGCTAAGGATTGCTATTACAGCAAAAATTCAAAGTTTACCGAAAACGGAAAAGATTTGGCTGAAACCTATGCCATAGGCGTAAGCAATGTTGAGGAACGCTTTACCGATCTTAAGGCTGTAGATCCTGATGACAATCTTGCATTGAAAATGAAAAAGGGACTCGGCAGTAAGGCAAAGGAAACTGCAGCTGCATATTTTGATAAGCTGAAGGATTCCAGAGCGAAGTACAATTTCAATGAAAAAATATCTCTTGTGCCGGCTTTCTATAACTGGGCGCAGGATGAAAATTCAAAACTTTTGCCTATAGGTGAAGTGAATGACGGAAGCGATATACCTGATCCGTCCGAACCGGAAACTCCGAATGCTATATTTGCAGGCGGAAAAGGTACGCAGGAAGAACCTTTCCTGATAGAAACCGTAGCTCAGCTGAAAGCATTCGGTGAAGATATTGCAAAGGGAAATGATTATACCGGAAAGTATATAAAGCTTATGGCTGATCTTGATCTTTCTTCTGTAGATGATATAAGACCGCTTGGCATGGGAGTTGAAAAAGCCGGAACTTTTAACGGAACCTTTAACGGAAACAATCATCAGATAAAAGCTTTTACTCAAGGTACAAGGGAATCAGCTGTAAAGAATAACGATCCGATATTCGTAGGACTTTTCGTACATTTAAATAAAAATGCCGTAGTTAAAAATCTCGGATTGACCGACATTTGCATAAATGTTGAAAGCAAAACTCAGGTAATGGCAGGCGGTATTGCCGCTCAGAACAGCGGTGCGCTCATCGATTCCTGCTATGTTACAGGGTATATCAGAGGCAGAGTTGAGTCAAAAAGAAACTGCTTCACAGCAGGTATAGTTCCTTATAGTACGGGCGGCGGAATAATAAACAGTTGGACAAATGTTGATGTCAGAGCGGAATGCACGGCGGGAAATGCCGAAGCAGGCGGTATATCAGCTTTATCCATGGGAATAATAGCAAATTGCTATGCGACAGGAAACGTATCGGGATGGACCGACAGAGAAAACGGTGAAGAAGGTGTCAGCTGGCTCGGCGGTATAGCAGGTCTTCAGGCAGGGCAGATGGCAAATTGCTATGCTACAGGAAATGTTGAATCCGATACATGGACAAAGATAGTAGGAGCATTGGCAGGAGATACTACGGGAATCAGCACCAGTGCATATAATTATTTCAATAAGGAAGCAAGAGTAAGGAATGCCGCTACCGTTCAAAATCCTGTAGAAGCTTTCGGTATAATCGTTCCCGGCGGAATCAATGAAGACGGTGTTAAGTTCAGGGGTGCAATAGTTAAGGAAAATGAAGGTTATACCGCAGCTGAAATGAAATCTGAAATGATAGTCAATAAGCTGAATTCAAACTTTGCTCATTTCCCTATAGACATCAATTCGGAACTTCCTCAGGGTACAGCTTTGAAAAAATGGAAGTTGGACGAAGGTGTGGCAACGCTGAGCGATCAGGCTGCAGAGCTTACATATGAAGAAATCAAATATGTTCCTGAAGAAGAAATCTTTGAAAACGGGGATTATTACGGAAGAGCTGAAGGGACTAAAGGCTTTATTATACTGAAAGGTGTAGTAGCGGAAGGACATATTACGGACATAAGCATTGTTTCTCATGAAGAAAGCGAAGGCTTTGAGAATAGAGCCAAAGCCCTGCTTGAACAGGCAAAAGCGGAACAAGGCTCAATAGCTGTGGAAAAGAGCGACAGTGATGAAGTTAAGGCTTTAAAGAAGGCTATAATTTCATTAATAAAAAAGGTGAGAATAGCAGATCACTCTACTTATGATAAGGTTGATAAGAGCAAGATCTTTGCAGGCGGAAGCGGAAGTGCGGAAGATCCTTATAAGATTTCCAACGCAGAGCAGCTTCAGAAATTTGCAGCATCTGTAACAGCTGCGGACAACTATGAGGGCGAGTATGTAGTTCTTACACACAATATTGACATGAAGGGTCTGAGATGGATTCCTATAGGCGGAACCGGATATTATTCCTTCTGCGGAAATTTTGACGGCAAAGGTCATACAGTCAGCAACATAACTATGGGAAGCAAGTCTGCACCTGAAGCTTTGAGAGTTGTAGGTTTCTTTGCAACTCTTGAGGGTGCGACGGTGAAAAATCTGAACCTTAAAGATGTAGAACTGCACAGCTATCGCAGTGACGAAGAACGTATGCATATCGGCGGCTTAGCGGGACAGATAATTGAGGCAAGATTACCGGATAAAAGTATCAGAATAAGCATTGTTGATAATTGCTCCGTAACAGGTTCGATAAGCGGCAGAACAGCCGGGACCTATTGCCAGCTCGGAGGAATAGCCGGATTTATCGACACAAGCTATATAATGAATTGCGGTACGGATGTCGAGCTTTCAGGAAGCTCTCAGTCGGGTTCGGTGTGCATAGGCGGAATAGCCGGAATAAATGCATGGAATGCTCTGATAAATAATTTCGCAATGGGCTCCATATATGCAGATACAGCTGTAGAATCCTGCTCAATAGGAGGAATCTCCGGTATGAATGCAGGCGTTTCAGTTAATAACTATGCAGATATGAAGATTGCTTCAAAACGCTCAACCGGAGATTTGGGCGGTGTAATAGGCAGAAATACGGGAATCGCAAAAGCATACAATAATTATTTCAACAATGAAGCGGAGCAGAAATCCGGAAATAAGATTATTGATAAGCCTGAAGGTGTAGGATACAATGTAACCTCAATGGGTTCCGGAATAGTTGAAAATATCGAAGGCAAAACGGCTGCTCAGCTTAAAACTGCGGAATTTGCACAGCTTTTGAATAAAAATATTAATGACGGAGAGCTTAAGAGCAAGTATGAAGAGGGACTTTCCGCTTATGCTCACGGTCAGGTAAAGCTTCCGGAAGGATACGGATTTGACACTTGGGTAGTCGGCAAAAAGTCGGTTGTGCTCAAGAAGTTGGCTGCCAACTTCGGAGGAGAACTTTCCGATGATGATATATCTGAAGAAATTAAGGCTACGGTTGAGGTTGATGTAGAAAGAATGAAGAATTCAGACGGTGAGGCAATCTTCAATCTCAAACTTAAAGATGCGGCAAAAGTTGCAAGTGTTGAAGTTCATTTTGAAGCCAATTCTGAAAAACTTAAGATAGAAGCTTTAAACGGATTTGAATCACTCGGTCTTCACGATGTGGAAACAGATTCCGAAGGAGTTACCCGTGGAATGTTTATTTTGACATATACATCTTCACCTAACGGAACTGATAAGCTTTATACGGATGAATTGTCCAAGCCTGTTGCGAAGATTCTGATTAATGGAGAAATTCCTAAATTTAAAGTTACAAAGATGAAAATTTCCGGCAGCGACAGCCAGAATAAGGTTTTGTTCGGAAAAGTAAACGGTGTTGAAGATGCACATGCTGCTTACGATCCTGAAGCGGCTTACAGCATATACGATTTGGATCGCAACGGTAAGGTCAATTTGCTGGATATAACAATTGCTCAGTTTAATTACCATATTAAATCTACAGATCCGGAATGGCAGAAAGCCTCAGGCTGCGATGTAAATCATGATAATATTATTGATATTCAGGATTTGATAGATATAATGAAGCATTTTGATAAATAAATATTATAATTGAATATGCTTTAATTATATATCTATAAAAAATTTCGGGAGAATGTTTTAAAAGCCTTAATATTTGTTGCAAAGCTTCAAATATTAAGGCTTTTTCAGTGTATAGAACAAAATAATTCACTATAATAATCATCTTTTTATTGACATGCTTCAATTATAAATTAGGGGATATATAAATTTATGCCTTAATATATTTTGAAAAAATAATATTTAAAATAAAAAATCCATAAAACAACGAATGCTTTTAATTTCGGCAAATAAACTGTTTGAAACCTGACGTAGTATTCTGAAACCTCCATATTATAATCCATTTAAAGCTCAATGCAGGAATATATCTGAATTTTGAATAAAAAGTTTCTATAAAGAACTTTGGATATATTATTAAAGAAATTTCAAGGAGGAAAGCTATGAATGAAACAGTGAACATTCGCAATGTCATCAAACTGTCAGGTGCATTTGTCGCATGTGCAATAGGCTCGGGATTTGCTACAGGACAGGAAATACTGCAATTTTTCGCCGGTCAGGGAATAATGAGTATAGTGGGAACACTTGTTACTACAGTGCTGTTTGCATGGTGCGGGGCAATGTTTATGAAACACGGATTTGAGCATCGTCTCGAATCGCCTGTAAAAATATTGGAATTTTATTTCGGTATAAAGACAGGGAAATATATTGAAACCGTATTTCAGATTTTTCTTTACGGTGTATATGTGATAATGATTGCAGGAGCGGGAGCAACTCTGTCCGAATATTTCGGAATCAATCCTATGATAGGCAGAGTGGGAATGGCGTTGTTTGCATTCTTTACCGTAATTTTGGGACTGACAAGATTGGGAGAAATATTAGGCGGTATCGGAACTGTTATTATACTGTTTACTCTTGCTGTAGGGGTATGGAGCTTTATGTCGAATTTTGACGGCATAGCGGCGGCTTCCGATATAATACCGACCTTGGAAATAACAAAAGCTCCCGGCGGGTGGCTCGGCTCAGCTATTCTTTATCCGGCATACAATGCCATAGTAGTTATCATTTTATCATGCAGTCTAGGAAGAAATGCAAAAAGCGGTAAAGAAGCTATGTACGGCGGATTGCTCGGAGGCATTTTATTCGGAGCTTCCATACTTGTAATGAATCTTGGGATAATTGCTCATATAAAAGAAATCTACGCGAAGCAGGTTCCTACTCTTGAACTTGTAAGTTCTATCAGTCCCGTTTTGGCGACACTCTTTGCAGTTATCATATGCTTTGGAATATATACGACTACGGTTCCTATGCTGTGGGGATGTGTAAGACATTTTGCCGAGGACGGCACAAAGAAATTCTTTGTTGCGGCTTTGGTGCTTACGGCTCTCGGATTAGTACTGGGGATGACAAACTTCAGAACTCTCATAAATATCATATATCCGGCAAGCGGATATGCAGGATTGGCACTCTTTGCAGCTGTAGCATATCAGGATTACAAACATAGAAAATCTATAAGAGGTTTGTCCGAAGCAAATGCAGTAAAAATGATTGCAACGATTGCGAGAATTGAAAACGGAAATTCGGATATATAAGTTGAAAATTTAAAAGTGAAGTATCGTGAAAATTTTTCAAAGCTTTGATAAATTTAATTAATTCGAAATAGTAAAATAAGGCTGCAAAATAAGCGATTTAGGAGGAAATTCAAGTGAGAATTTCTTTATTTAAATCTGCGTTATTCAGAATATACGCCTGTGAGGACTGAACTTCCCGAACCGGAGCTCAGTCCTTTTTAGTTTGAAAATAATTGAGTTATATACTTAAGAGAGGCTGCCTGCAGGCATTTCATCATGTTTATAAGTATTTACCGTATCATATTCCGTTTCGAAATCCATAAATATTATATACATGATATAATACTTAAAGAAGCTGACTTATAAATACTTTAAAGCTGATATTATGATTATTTGAAGCAGAAATCAGCTTTTCGAAATTATCTAAACTGTGCAATTTAGACAGATAATTTATGAGGTAGGTTTTGTGAATAAGAAAAAAATATGGAAGTGGACACTCCTTTCCGCATTGGTTATAGTTCTGTCCGCACAGATGAATTTGAGTCCTATAAGCAGTGATTTTAGAATATCGATAGCAGCGATAGTATTGGCATTGTTCATTTGGCTCAGTGATATGCTTCCTGTAAAGCGTTTAGCGTTTATCGTTGCGGCAGGCATATTTTTGACCCGAGTTATACGGGATTTAATATTGGGCGGCAGTATTTCGGATGTGGTAAATACGGCATATCCTGAGGCGGTATTTTATCTCATCTATGGCTTGGGATTGGCATTTTTCAGATATCTTTACGAGCAACCTTATAATATGTTCATGTATATGGCTTATATAGCATTTTTTGATTATGCTTCAAATCTGATAGAGCTTTATATAAGAATGGGAACGAAAGAATTTCAACTCGACATACAGTTCAGTCTTATATTTGTAGCAACGGTCAGAGTTTTAATTGTAGGATTGATAATTTCCTTTTTAGGCAGATACCGACTTGTCCTTATGAAACGCTCCACCGCAGACAGATATCAGAGACTGCTTCTGCTTATATCGCATTTACATAGTGAAATGCTGTGGATGGAAAAGAGTACGATACTTATAGAAGAAACTATGAATCGCTCATATAAGCTTTATCATACGCTTCAGGATTCGCAATGTGATGCTGCTGCGGCTCAGGCATTGACAGTTGCAAAGGATATTCATGAAGTAAAAAAAGAATATAAGCTCATAATGCGAGGCTTATCAGAAGCTATGGCACACGAAAAAACTCAGGGCGGAATGAGTATAACGGAGCTGCTGACAATATTGGGCAAATCCGTTGAGGAAGAATATGCACGTGAAAATCTGAAACTGAAGTTGAGTATAAAATGCTCGGACAGGCTATCGGTTTCGGACCCTTATCCTTTACTGTCATTATTTCACAATTTGCTGACAAATGCGGCAGAAGCATCGAAGGACGGCGAAGTCCGGGTCGTCATAGAGGAATATAGCGATGAAAAATTTTATATTTTTGAAGTAAAGGATGACGGAAGAGGAATACCTGATGAATATATGGATAAAATTTTTGATTCGGGCTTTTCCACCAAGATTAATTATGAGACAGGTTCTGTATCCAGAGGTCTCGGATTGCCTATAGTTATGGATATAGCGGAAAATATATTGGGAGGGAATATCTCCGTAGACAGCGATGAAAACGGAACCTTATTTAAACTCAAAATCCCGTCGGATAAATTGGAGGTCATGCAACAATGATAAAAATATTTCTGCTGGATGATGATTCCGCAGTGACGGATATATTGAAGATGATAATAGAACAGAAAAAATTGGGACGTGTATGCGGTATTGAACATTCATCGACAGAAGCCTTGGAGGAGATAAGGTTTTTGCAGCCGGATATACTGATAGTGGATTTACTTATGCCGGATATAGACGGAACAGCATTTGTAAAAAGAGCGAAAGCTATATTGCCTGAGGCGGCATTTATAATGCTTTCACAGGTTTCAAGCAAGGAAATGATTTCATCCGCTTATGAAGCCGGTGTAATTTTTTTTATACAAAAGCCTATCAACAGCATAGAGGTGATTAAGGTTATAGAAAATGTAGAGCAAAGTCTTAAAATGAAAAAAACTGTGGACAAGATGACTCAGCTGCTTTCCGTATCGACGGCGAAAGGCTTTGAGGATGAGAACTCGGATGACGGAAGGCATGATAAGGAAAAAAAACAGCTGAGAAATATTCTGTCCCGTATGGGAATATTGGGAGAAAACGGCACCGAGGATATAATTCTTATCTGTGAATATTTTATAGATAATGAGAGTGTTCCGGGAAATATGACGATAAAGGAAATCTGTGCACATTTTTCGGATACTCCCAAGTCGATGGAACAGCGTATAAGACGTGCGGCCACTGCAGGTATGACGAATCTCGCTCATCTGGGTCTGACGGATTACGCACATCCCGATTTCGTTGATTTTGCAGGTAAGTTTTATACCTTTGAACAGGTCAGGTATGAAATGGATTTTATACAAGGCAAGGTAGCAGGTCACGGAAAGGTGAAAATAAAAAAATTTATATCGGAGTTGGTACAAAACAGCAGAACTTATAATCACTGAATTTATGTGCTCGCATCCGAAAATATTTAGGTAAAATGGAATGCTGTGAAGTGTGGGTATGAGGTAAAGCAGCTGAGTCGTAATAAAGCTGAAAGCATAAAATTGACTTTTAATTTTAGCGTTATTGACGGTTTTAAAATGTATGTTATAATGTATACATTAAACAACTGAACAGCTTGACGACAGGCGGAGGTCGGTCGTCGACATGTCATATGAAGGCTATAGGAAAACAGCTAAAGCTTACCGAAGGGTTTACGATCTCAGGTTTCTCAGATGAGGAGAAAGGACTGTAGCCGGATGACACTCTGGAGAATCTCATTCATTTGAGTGCCGAAGGTGTAAGCGCTTTTCAGCGTGAAGCTCTCAGGCAAAAGGACAGAATTTACAATTATCCGACTTATAGTGCGGATGTTTTGTATTGTAATTTATTTGAAATGGATGAAAGATTTTAATCTTTCATCCTTTTTTATGTCCTGAATTATATTTTCCTTCATGTAGTTGTCCGTTATTATTATTAAGGCGGTATATTATACCGAAGGAGTTATTTTTTTATGGATTTTTTTAATGAAATTATTAAAGCTGTAAACACGGTATTGTGGAATTATTTGTTACTTTTTGTTTTGGTAGGTACAGGCGTTTACTACACCTTTCGTTTGAAATTTGTGCAGATAAGACGATTTAAAACGGGGTTGAAAAAATTATTCGGAAATTTTTCCCTGCACGGCGGCAGACAGGAGGACGGATTGACCTCATTTCAAGCTCTTGCTACAGCTATTGCCGCACAGGTAGGTACCGGAAATATTGCAGGGGCGGCTACTGCGATAGCGTCGGGAGGTCCTGGAGCTATATTCTGGATGTGGGTATCCGCATTTTTCGGAATGTCCACAATTTATGCAGAAGCAATCATCGCTCAGGCAACAAAGAAAACTGCAGGAGGAAAGGTTGTGGGCGGTCCGGCTTACTACATTATGGACTCGATAAAAGGTAAATTCGGAAAGTTTTTGGCAGGCTTTTTCTCAGTTTCCATTATACTGGCGCTCGGATTCATGGGAAATATGGTGCAGTCCAATTCCATAGGGGATGCATTTCACAGTGCTTTCGGAATAAATCCGCTTATTGTAGGCATAGCCTGTGCTTTTATAGCAGGATTCATATTTATAGGGGGAATACAGAGAATAGCAAGTGTAACGGAAAAGCTTGTTCCTATTATGGCATTGTTATACATATTGGGCTGCATTGCAATATTGATTATGTGCGGAGGAACAGCGGTAGTTGAAGCATTCAGAGTAATATTTATATCTGCATTTTCACCTGAATCTGTAGCGGGCGGAGCATTGGGCGTTACGGTTCAACAGGCTATACGCTACGGTGTTGCAAGAGGACTGTTTTCAAACGAAGCAGGAATGGGTTCAACTCCTCATGCGCACGCTGTTGCAAAAGTAAAGCATCCGGCGGATCAGGGTGTTATAGCTATGATGGGTGTATTTATAGATACGTTCATAATTTTGACTATGACGGCACTTGTAATTGTTGCTACAGGAGCATATTCTACAGGGAAGACAGGATCGGTGTTGACACAGTTTGCATTTGACTTGCATTTCGGTCATTACGGCATGATATTTATAGCGATATGCATGTTCTTCTTTGCATTTACTACTATTATAGGCTGGTATTTTTTCGGTGAAATCAATGTTCGCCGTCTGTTCGGCGACAGTGCCGTAAAGATATATGCGGCAATAGTTGTAGGCTTTGTAATTTTAGGGTCGGCTCTCAAGGTGCAGATGGTGTGGGATGCATCGGATATGTTCAACGGTCTTATGGTTCTTCCGAATCTCATAGGCCTCATAGCATCTTCAGGTGTGATAATAAAGCTTTCAAAGGAGTATGACGAGCTTAAAAGAGGTGAACTTGCTTCTGAAAAAGAGAAGAAGTTGAATTAAGTGAAAAAATTTCTGGAAATTATCTACCTATGTAGTAACCCGTAAGAAAGAGAAAAAAACTAAGTTTTAAGAAGTGATTTTTATCAAGTGAGGGATAAATCCAAAAAAATAAAAAACCTTGCAGGCTTGAAAATCAAGCTATTACAAGGTTATTTACACTGGTCGAGGTGACAGGATTTGAACCTGCGACCTTTGCGTCCCGAACGCAACGCTCTACCAAGCTGAGCCACACCTCGATATACAATTTTGTGTATCGACTTAGACATTATAATCCTATCGTTTTTTATTTGCAAATATAATTTTAAATATAAAGGGAAAAACTTGTATAAAATTTACAGTTGATAACTTTATAACAGCTGAAAATTAAGGTGCATAAGAAGCGATTGAGTCTCTTAAAAGGATTTATAATAACAGCATTTGCCTCATACCGCCACCTTACGAAAAATTCGTAAGGCAGTTTGGAGAAGTTGCTCACATGGAATAAATTTCTTAATTTAAAATACTTCTTTGCTTTAACGCAATAGATACTAAATTTCATGAGATTTACAATAATTTTAAAGTTATTCTTTATGAAATTCATATATATAATGCTGTAAAATTGTAAAATATCAAAATATTTTTCTGTTAAAATTTCTCTTTACAAAAATAATTATTGACCTCGTATATTTATTGTTAGATAATATATTTTATAGTAATAAAAAGCAATTTATATGCTGCTTTTATGCAAAATCATAAACTGAAAAGCAATTTATAAATTCAGTTTTTTATTCATAGTGGAGTGAATTTACTTCACCTATTTCTATTTGTTGTGAAAGAGTTTACCGAGGAGGGAGATATGGAAACATTTGGAAAGATTATAACCTATATCGACGGTCTTATATGGGGTATCCCGATGATTGTAATATTGTTGGGTACACATATATATATGACTATAAGAACCGGATTTATTCAGAAGTATTTAATTAAAGGCATAAAACTGTCCGTTACCAAGGATCATGACGGTGACGGAGAAATTTCTCAATTCGGAGCACTTACGACAGCTCTGGCTGCAACCATAGGTACGGGAAATATTGTAGGTGTTGCAACGGCGGTAATATCCGGAGGACCGGGAGCCGTTTTATGGATGTGGATTATAGGTGTATTCGGAATGGCGTCAAAGTATTCGGAAACTCTCATATCCGTTAAATATCGAGTTCAAACCAAGGAAGGTCGAATGTTGGGCGGCGCCATGTATGCATTGGAGAGGGGCTTAGGCAAAAAATGGCTTGCAGTATTGTTTGCAGTTTTTGCATCTATTGCAGCATTCGGAATAGGTTGTTTGGTACAATCGAATTCAATATCTGCGGCATTTCAACAAAATTACGGTTTACCCGGTTGGATGACAGGTTTATTCATAGCAGTCAGTGTAGCTATAGTTATAATAGGCGGAGTAAAATCTATAACCAGAGTTTGTGAGAAGCTGGTTCCGTTCATGGCTATATTCTATGTGGTGTGCTGCATAATTATATTGGTAACGAACTACAGATTTATAATTCCTGCAATAGCTCTGATATTTAAATCGGCATTTTCGGCACAGGCGGGAGCAGGCGGATTATTCGGTTTTGCCGTTGCGAAGGCTGTGCAGTTCGGTTGTGCAAGAGGATTGTTCTCAAATGAGTCGGGCATGGGTTCGGCTCCGTTGGTAGCTGCTGCGGCAAAGACAAAAAATCCGGTAAGACAGTCTCTTGTATCTATGACGGGAACTTTCTGGGATACTGTTGTCATATGCTTATTGTCAGGTTTAACTCTGGTATCCTCGGTTCTTAAATACCCTGAGCTTATGACGAACGGAGAAACAAGCAGCGTACTCACATTTGATGTATTTGCACAGATTCCTGTAATAGGAAGACCTTTGATAACTGTAGCACTTGCATTGTTTGCATTTTCAACCATACTCGGATGGTCGTATTATGGAGAAAAGGCTGCGGAATATTTAATCGGTCCAAAGGTAATGATTTATTATAAGCTTTGCTTTGTAATATTGGCGTTTGTAGGCTCCGTAGTCGCTCTCGATTTGGTTTGGGCAATAGCGGATATATTGAACGGTCTTATGGTAATACCTAATGTTATAGGAATGATAGCTTTGAGCAGTGTCATAGTTGCTGAAGGAAAGCGATTTATAAATAATATAGAAGAAGAAACGGATGACGAAGTTCCTGTAATTGACAAATAATTGTTGATAACTGTATCTCTCAATGAGGTAGATTCAATTATCTGATTCAAATAATGTAAAAAATATTAAATGTCGGGTGTTATGTCATATTGAAGCGCTCTCAAAAAGTCAAATTTCCAATTGACTTATGAAAGTGTATCTTATGCGGCACTCGACATTTTATTAAAAATATAATATTATATTTTTAATACTTCATTATCATTTTATTTTTAAAGTCGAAATATATGATATAGAATATTGATGTTTATATTGCGTATGGCTTTTTGATGTCATACGCATATTTATCAAAGCTGACGTTATTTTAATTTTATCAAACAGGAAAAGGATTTCAAATGGCTAAAATATTACTTGCAGATGATGCTGCCTTTATGCGAATGACTATAAAAAATGCTCTTGTAAAAGCCGGTTACACGGAAGTCTATGAAGCTGCAGACGGTCTTCAGGCGGTAGATCAGTTTAATGAAATTAAGCCGGACTTGGTATTCATGGATATTACCATGCCGAATATGGACGGTCTGGAAGCACTTAAAACCATAAAGGCTGCGCATCCGGACGCAAAGATTATAATGTGTTCGGCTATGGGACAGGAAGCTATGGTTATAGATGCAGTAAAAAGCGGAGCAAAGGACTTCATTGTAAAGCCTTTTAAACCGGATAGAATATTAAAAGCGGTTAAAGATATGGGGCTTTAAGTCGGAGAAACGTTTTTCGACTATATTTCTGCATTTGTTTAAAAATTCAATTCGAAATGAACTTTGAGCAGAAGACGATTTTTTTAAAATCGTCTTTTTTCATGAAGATAGTATACTTATTATAGCAATATTTATAATATTATTAATATGTAAATTATTTTGTGCGGCTTAAGAGGAGCGAATTATGGATAAATATGATGTTGTTATAGTTGGAGGCGGAGCAGGAGGAGCCTTTGCGGCATACGAGTTCGTCAGACTGAAATCTAAGCTTAAAATTCTCGTTATTGAAAAGGGAGAGACTTTGGAAAAGCGCAGCTGTCCGATTCTGGAGGGAAAGGTTGAAAGTTGTGTGAAATGTAATCCCTGTCGAATTATGAGCGGATACGGAGGAGCAGGAACACTTTCAGACGGAAAATATAACATAACCACAAGGTTCGGCGGAGATCTTCACAAAATTGTAGGGGAATCGTGTGCAATGGAGCTCATGGAATATGTAGATTCGGTGCTGTGCGGATTCGGAGGTTCCGATGCAAAGCTATATTCTACAGCGAACAGTGATTTAAAAACTGTTGCTCTTAAAAATAATATGAATCTGCTGGAAGCCAAGGTGAGACATCTTGGAACCGACAGAAATCGCAAGATTCTTGAAAAAATGTATGCATATACATTGGAAAGCGGTTCGGTGGAATTTATCTTCAATACTGAGGCTGTAAAGGTTTTAAAAACAGAGAACGGATTTGAAGTAAACACCGATACGGGAAGAAAATTTGAATGTAAATATGTCGTACTTGCTTCAGGGAGATCAGGTTCTCAATGGATGAGTGAAATCTGTTCGGAGTTTAATATAAATATGTTGAAGAATCGTGTGGATATAGGTGTGAGGGTTGAACTCCCCGCAGAAATCTTCAAACATATTACCGATGAGGTTTATGAAAGCAAGCTTGTATATAAATCCGACAAGTATAACGATATGATCAGGACCTTCTGTATGAACCCGTATGGTGAGGTTGTTACGGAAAATACAAACGGTATAGTTACGGTAAACGGTCACAGCTATGCCGATCCTGAGCTTCATACCGAAAATACAAATTTTGCTTTGCTTGTAACAAATCAGCTTACATATCCGTTTAACAGCAGCAATGAATATGGGGAATCTATTGCCCGTTTAAGCAATCTCCTTGGCGGAGGCGTGTTGATGCAGCGCTTCGGAGATCTTATAAAAGGACGCAGAAGCTCGGAAAGGCGAATGGAAAAATGTTTTACAAGACCTACGCTGAAAGCTACACCGGGTGATCTGAGTCTGGTAATTCCAAAGAGACAACTTGATGACATAATAGAAATGATTTATCAATTGGATAAAATTGCTCCGGGAACCGCAAACGAAGATACACTGCTTTATGGTGTTGAAATAAAATTTTATAATTCAAGAGTAGAGGTCGATAAAAATATGGAGACCATGATTCCGGGATTATATGCCATAGGTGACGGTTCGGGAATGACGCACTCGCTGTCGCAGGCATCCGCAAGCGGAGTATATGTGGCTCGTGTACTTGATAAAATCGGAAGAGAATAAGGGCTTTTAGGTGTATTACCGACCTGTTTGTCAAGTTTGTTATTATGTAGGAGGAGAAGTATGAAAAAGAAAGCCGGAAGAAAAGGCAGTATAAAAAATACGATTGCAATAGTTTTTGCAGCTGTGATGATAATATCAAATGTCGGAATGTTATATGTAAATAATATGTTCCTTGAAAAATATTTTTCAAATATGATTCAAGAGGATATGCTGGAGCTGACGGAGCAAACAGGTGCACTTATAAATAATCAGCTTAAATCCATGGAAACCCTTGTTGCGGAGTTGGCGAGCAGCCCTATGTTAACAAATCCCGCTGTTACCGTTGATGAGCGTGTAAATTATTACGAATCCAGAGCCAAGGAACTTGATTTCAAGCTTTTTTTCTATACTGATATTAACGGTATGGGAACAAATCTGACTGCGGAAGGAAATCATGTCGATAATTCAAAGTCGGAAAATTTTAAGGCCTCTATAAAAGGAGAATCTTATATAAGCAATGTTATCGAAGATAAGCTCACGGGAGAAAAGATTATAATTTTTACAGCTCCGTATTATCAGGACGGGAAGATTGTCGGTATATTCGGAGGTATAAAGCGAATCGGTTTTCTCAGCGATTTATGCAGAGAGTTTAAGTGGAAGGATACGAGTATACTTTCCATATATGATTCAAATACAACTATAGTTGCTCACACTAAGCAGAAAATAGTTGATATGAATTTAAACATTCTGCAAAAAGCAAAGGAAGATCCTGTATATAAAACAGTGGCAAACTTTTTTACTGATGAAATTCAAAAGAAACAAAAAGGTGTAGGTGAATATTTCTTTGACGGAGCGGATAAGCTTGCAGGTTTTTATAATATTGATAGCGTGAATCTTACAATTTTGATGAGTGTCGATAAAGATGTCGTATATGCTCCGATAACAGAGCTTTCAAAAATTTTACTTGCAATGTCGGTAACAATATTGATATTGTGCATACTATTACTGTATTTTGTCTTTGCAAGAAGATTGGCGGCATCTATTAAAAGCTTGCAGAGCGATATAGGCAACCTTGCAAATTATGATTTGGCATATACTCCGAAAGCCGACTATTCCGGAAGAAGAGATGAGATAGGCGACATATACCGTTCTATCGAGACGCTGCGTACAAATTTGACAAATATAGTTAAATCCATAAATAATCATTCTCAAAATACGGCAGCTACTGCACATGATCTTACAGAAACATCTCAAAATACCGCCAATTCTTCAAGAGAGGTTACAATGGCTGTCAGCAATATTGCAAACGGCGCCACATCGCAGGCTCAGGATACTCAGAGCGCTGCCGAGAGTATAACTCATACGCAGAATCTTCTTACAAATTCAAGATCTCTGTTGGAATCTTTAATTGAGGCTTCAAGTACCATGGTTATCAAGAAAAATGAAGGTACGGAGGTGCTTGAAAAACTGGAAGAATCAGGAAGAAAAACCAGCCAAGCTTTTGTGGAAATAAATGATACTGTAGAACAGACAAATCTGAGTGCGGCAAAGATATCAAAAGCAAGTGAAATGATACAGTCCATTTCAGATCAGACAAATCTATTGGCTCTGAATGCAGCTATAGAGGCTGCAAGAGCAGGAGAAGCGGGCAAAGGCTTTGCAGTTGTTGCCAATGAAATAAGAAAGCTCGCAGAAGAGTCGTCAGGCTTTACAGATGAGATAAGAACGGTAATAGATGAGCTTAAAGAAAAAGCGGGCAATACGGTGGACACAACTCGTGTGGCAAGTAAACTTGTTGAAGAGCAAGGCAATTATATACTCATGGTAAAGGATAAATTCATTCAGATATCAGATGCTTTATCAACCGGAGAAAAGATAATCGGCGATATTAATCAGAATTCAGCAGAAATTGAGAATAATAATGATAATGTCGTAGGCGTAATTCAGAACCTTTCAGCAATAGCAGAGGAAAATGCAGCTACTACCGAGGAAGCTTCGGCATCTGTAGATTCCCAGAATCAGGCTATGCAGGATATCTCCAAGGCAAGTGAAAATCTGTCGGATATAGCTGAGGATCTCCAGCAGCAGGTATCCAGATTTAATATTTAAAATTGAAATATAAAAAAGGCGGTGTGTCGGGATGAAAAAATTTCAGACACACCGTCTCTTTTTTCAATACTGATTTTTTAATCACTGTCTTGCACATTCAGCATCATTTGCCTGTAAGATATCAAGACCGTGGAATATAGTAGGAAGTATGGGTTCCAATATTTCTTCTATTGCTTTAGGACTTCCGGGAAGATTGATTATAATGCTGTCACCTCTAATCCCGGCTTCTGCTCTTGAGAGCATGGCACGCATTGTGATTTCAAGGCTTATGGAGCGCATGGCTTCGGGAATTCCGGGAGTGCGTCTTTCGATAACTGAAAGCGTGGCTTCAGGAGTGACATCTCTCTTTGAAAAGCCTGTACCGCCGGTGGTAATAATCAAATCGATATGGTCAATGTCAGACATTTCTGTCATTGCTGAAGCAAGTAAATCTTTATCGTCAGGAAGTATTATATATTCAGCAACTTCAAATTTATCAGAAAATTTATTTAAAATTTGTCCTATTTTAGGACCGCCCTCATCCTTGCGCAGACCCGCGTAGCCTTTATCGCTGGATGTGATGATTCCGACTTTATACATATATTCTCTCCTCCTGATATATAAAGAGTAACGGGCAGTAATCCGACAGCTGTTCGGGAACTGCCGCTCTTGTTGTTTAAACTTTCTTTAAAAGCATTCAGAATAAATTGTTTTATTCAAATATGAAGCTTTATTTTTAAAAGTCGTATATATTATATATTTTAAAGTGAATTACGACAATCTGTATCTACAGCAGATTAATATATTAAGCCTGAATATTAATATATCGGTTTTGATCTATTTAAAATGTAAATGCAAAATTTTAGAAAATATTTGACAAAATATGTAAAAATACCTATAATAAAAGCAGGTAAATATTTACTGTATAATTTTTACTTTAATATTATATGGAAAGGAAGTATATATGGCGGACAATAACGGCAAAAAAGATGATGATTTCAGATTTGAAATTATAAAAAGTATTGGAGTTCTCTCAACTAATGCAAAGGGCTGGAGTAAGGAGTTAAACCTTGTCAGCTGGAACGGCAGGGATGCCAAATACGATATAAGAGAGTGGAGCCCCGACCATTTAAAAATGGGTAAGGGTATAACTATGACGGATGCGGAATTTATAAAGCTGTCAGAGATTTTATCATCAGCGGAATCGGAAACGTCCGGAAGTAATTTATATGATTTTCAGGAAAATGTAGCGGAGCTTTCAGCATAGAAGGTTCATATCAATAAGTAAGGATCATGAGTCCTGAAATTTTTATCAGTCAGTAGAAGCCGACCCGGAAGTTTCTTAAGGGTCGGTTTTGTTGCATAAAACAATAATAAAGGAAACTTCATTTTTATACAGTGAGTTTCTATATTATGTTATAATATTTAGAACTTAGCTTCAGTTTTTAAATCGAATATCGGATGAGATATATCAATTTAATGAACGATATGAATTTCAGTTGAACCATAAAGATTACAACGGCTGTTTGCCGGTTTTTACAATATTGTAAGTTCTTAATGAAAGAGGTAGATTTATGAATGTCAGAGATGTGGACTCCATGGTTATGATAGATATAGAAAATGAAGACGGAGTGATCAGAGTTCAGGAGCATAACGGAATTTCACTGTATGAGCTTGCAAAAAAATATTATAAAAGCAATGATGGTTTAGAAGCGATTTTTGCATTGGTAAATGATGAAGGCAGAGATTTGCTATATCGTATAGGCAAGCCGTGTACGGTAAAGTTTATGACTCTCAGAGAAAGGCTTGCCAGACTTTCATATCAGCGTACCGTGTTTTTTATATATCTTATGGCAGTAAATCGTATTTTACCTACAGCTTCATCCGTGCTGCGATATCCTCTTAACGGTGGAATATATACTCAGCTTAAAGATGTTTCAAACAGCTCCAAATATGTCGTATATATGATAGAAAAAGAGATGAGAAATATAATCAATTCAAATTATATGCTTAATCGGAGAATAATTCGCAGGGATGAAATACTTTCCGACGATCCTCCTTCATGCATAAATTCGGAGTTGATAGATTTTGTAAAAAAATGCGAGGTACAGGAAATATTTTATTATAGCTGCGAAGGTTTTTCCGCACTTTTTTACGATCCGCTGCTTCCATGCACCGGATTGATAAGTTTTTTTGAAATAGTTCCTTATGAGGAGGGCATTATACTTCGTGTTCCTCAATTTGAAAAACCTGCAGGACTTCCGGAGTACAGGGATGATGTCAAATTGTTTGAAGCTTTCAGAGAAATTTCTAAATGGAGAAAGCATATAGGTGTAAAATATATAAGCGATTTGAACAATAAAATAATAGAAGGTGCTTATCACGATATAATGTTGGTGACGGAAGCCTTTCAGGAGAAGAAGATTGCAGATTTGGCGGAAGAGATAATAAAAAAGGACAGGCGTATAATACTTATTGCAGGACCGTCTTCATCAGGTAAAACGACCTTTGCACAGAGGCTTTGCATACAGCTGAGAGCCAACGGTAAAAAACCTCTTTATATGGGAACCGACGATTATTTTCTCGAAAGAAATCAGGTTCCCAAGGATGAAAACGGCAAATTCGATTTTGAATCCCTGTCCGCTGTCGATGTAGACCTTTTCAATCATCATATGAATGATTTGCTTGGAGGGAAAGTTGTAGATATGCCGGTATTTGATTTTATTACCGGAAGTAAAAGATACGGTATGCGTATAACTCGTGCCGAGGAGAATCAACCGATTGTCATAGAGGGCATACATGCTCTTAATGATGAGCTTACAAAGGGCATAGATGAACATTATAAGTTCAGGATATACATAAGTCCGTTGACAGCCTTGAATATTGATAAGTACAATAGGATTCCCGTGACGGATATCAGACTGCTGAGACGCATTGCCAGAGATATTCGCTCAAGAGGTAAGACGGCAAGGCAGACTTTGGACGAATGGCTGAGTGTAAGAGACGGGGAAATAAAGAATATATTTCCTTATATAGATAGGGCGGATGCTCTGTTCAATTCTGCATTCATATATGAGCTGTCGGTAATTAAGCCTTTAGTGGAGCACGGGCTGCATGAAATCAAGCGTAATGAAGCAGAGTATATAGAAGCTGAACGCCTGTTGAGGATACTGCGTTGCGTAAGACCGATCACGGACACCGATTCTATAAGCAATAACTCAATTATCCGTGAATTTTTGGGTGGAGGAATTTGGGTTAAATAAAATATGATTATCAGGACATTATAATGATGAATTATTTAGAAAAATTAAATGAAGTTCAGAGAAAAGCAGCGATTCATGTAGAGGGTTCGCTGCTTATACTTGCAGGAGCGGGAAGCGGCAAGACTGCTACTATGACAACACGGATAGCTTATATGATTGAAGGAGAGGGCATCAGTCCTTATGAAATTCTTGCCGTTACATTTACAAATAAAGCCGCTCGGGAAATGAGAGAAAGGGTTGAAGCTTTAATCGGTTCAGGGCTGAACATGTGGATATTGACCTTTCATTCAGCTTGTTTGCGCATATTGAGAAGGTATGCCGAATTTATCGGATATACTAAGGATTTTACTATATGCGACACATCGGATCAAAAGGCAGTTATAAAAAAATGCCTGAATGCTTTAGATATAAACGATAAAGATTTCAAACCCAATGCAGTGCTTTCCGTGATAAGCTCCGCAAAGGAAAAGGCTATGGACAGTTCTCGTTTTGCGAGAGAAGCCGAAGGCTACAGGAAACAGATTTATGCCAAACTGTACAGAGAATATGAAGCCGCTCTCAGGAAGAACAATGCTATGGATTTTGACGACTTGATATGGAAAACAGTTCAGTTGTTTGAAGAAAACAAGGAAATTCTCGAACAATATCAGGATCGTTTTAAATATATCATGGTGGATGAATATCAGGATACCAATTATTTGCAGTATAAGCTTATAAAGCTGCTTGCCGGCAAATACAAAAATATTTGTGTGGTCGGAGATGACGACCAGTGCATATATCAATGGCGAGGAGCCGATATATCAAATATTCTGAACTTTGAAAATGATTTTTCCAATACCGAAGTAATCAAGCTGGAACAGAATTATCGTTCCACGGGAAATATTCTCAAAGCGGCGTATTCTGTCATCAGCAATAATTCGGAGCGCAAAGAAAAAAAGCTGTTTACGCAGAGCGGCGATGGAGCGTTGCTTACTTACAGGAGATTGGAAAATGAGCGTGATGAGGCGAGATTTATTGCAGATAAAATAAGATATTTAAAGAACGGTAAAAATTATAAGCATTTTGCGGTGCTTTACAGAACCAATGCCCAGTCCAGAAGCTTTGAGGATGCATTCAGATATGAGGGAATACCTTATCGGGTGTTGGGCGGGATGAAGTTTTACGATCGTAAGGAAGTCAAGGATATGATTTCCTATATGCGCCTTGTGCTGAATCCTATGGATGATCTTGCTCTGACACGAATTATCAATGAGCCTAAGCGGGGTATAGGTCAAAAGACTCTTGATAAGCTGACGATGCTGGCGGTTCAGAGAAATACAAGCTTATATGAGGTGCTTGCCGATGATGAAATAGCAGCGGGCTTAGGGGCAAAGGCGTCAAGGGGAATTGCCGTATTGATAAGGCTTCTGATAGAATGTCATGTTCATATGTATGATATGAAGGTCAGTGATATATATGACAGGATTTTATCTGACAGCGGATATGCAGATGCGCTTGAGGCTGCCGGTACTGTTGAGGCTGAAGGAAGGCTTGAAAATCTTCTTGAATTTAAATCTGCTATAATTGATGCGGAAAAGCTTAATGAAGAATTGAGTCTGGCGGAATTTTTGGAGCAGATTGCACTGGTGACGGATGTGGATTCTCATGATCCCGATGATGATTCGGTTGTCCTTATGACCCTTCACAGTGCTAAGGGTTTGGAGTTTCCCGTAGTCTTTATGCCGGGTCTTGAGGACGGATTGTTTCCCGGATGGCGTTCTATGGAGTCCTCCGAGGGACTTGAGGAGGAGCGCAGGCTGTGCTATGTGGGAATCACAAGAGCCAAAGAAAAGCTGTTTATGACGAGCGCTCAGACCCGCATGCTGTACGGAAAGACCGAATATACAAGAGAGTCTCAATTTTTGAAGGAAATAAATGAAGCTTTATTCGATGAAAATTCGGATAAGCTCGGCAATAAGAGTTATCAGGAATATGAAGGTTCGGAAGGTTCAAGCTTTGCAATGCGAAGCACGGAAGCTCGATACAGCTCCTCAAACACGCCGTTCAATCAGTTCAGAACCATAAAAGAACGAACACAAAAGACAAAGGCGGCAACAGCTGCAGGAATGTCAGTTTCAAATATAGCTGTGGGCGACAGGGTGAGTCACGGCAAATTCGGAGAGGGATTGGTTATTTCCACGAGCAAAGGTGTCGCTACTATAATATTTGATTCGGCGGGTCAGAAGAAACTGGCACTGGGCGTAGCTCCTTTAATAAAGGTGGAATGATATGACTATTTATGAAACGGAGCAGCGTATGAGGGAACTGGAAAATCTGCTGCGCCACCACAATGAATTATATTTTGATAAGGATGCTCCGGAGATTACGGACAGGGAATATGATGAACTCTCTTTAGAATTGAGAGGGCTTGAGGCGGAGCATGCGGAGCTTGCAAGTGAAGATTCACCTACTGCAAAAGTAGGAGGCTCGGTTAAGCGTGCGTCAGGCGTTATCGTCCGTCACAGGGTTCCGATGCTTTCCATACAGGATGTATTTGAAAAAGCGGATGTAGTAAACTTTGTAAATGAAATGAAACGGAAGCTCGGTGAAAATACGGAGTTTGTGGTAGAAACAAAGATAGACGGACTGTCGCTTTCACTGCGCTATGAAGAAGGCAGACTTACTACTGCGGTTACAAGAGGTGACGGGCGTGAATTCGGAGAAGATGTGACTGCAAATGCCCTTGTAATATCGGATGTGCTTGATAAAATTCCTAATGCTCCCGAATATCTGGAACTCAGGGGGGAGGTCTACATGGAAAATGCGGCGTTTGACGCCGTAAATGAGAAACAGGAGCTATTGAGAAAAAAGAAGTTCGCAAATCCCCGCAACTGTGCCGCCGGCACACTCAGACAATTGGATACTGCAATTACAAAGGAAAGAAATCTTTCAATGTTTGTATTTAATTTACAGGATGTGAGAGGTGTCAGCTTTGATACTCACATCGAGGTATATGATTATCTGAAAAGTCGTGGTGTTAATATCATTGAAAAATATTATCTCTGTAGCGATGCGGAGCAGGTGTTAGCTGCTATAGATAAGATAGCCGATATGCGTGGAGAATTAAAATATGATATAGACGGTGCAGTCATAAAAATAAATAATCTGGAAGATAGGAAGAAGTGCCCGGATACGTCAAAAAACAGCGGTTACATGATAGCATATAAATATCCTCCTGAGGAAAAAGAAACTGTATTGCGCAGCATTGAGCTTTCAGTCGGAAGAACAGGCAGAGTAACTCCGACTGCGATATTTGATACTGTGAGACTTTGCGGGACTGCAGTTTCCAGAGCTACTCTGCATAATCAGGATTATATAGATGAATTGGACGCAGGTATAGGTGATACTGTTATTGTATATAAATCAGGAGAAATAATTCCTAAGATTAAGTCTGTTGTAAAAGAAAAACGTCCTGCAAATACACATCGCTTTATTATACCCGATATATGCCCTGTGTGCGGCTCTCCCGTAATACGAGAGGAAGATACCGCTGATATGAGATGTACGGGCAGTTCATGTCCGGCTCAATTGGAAGGTAAACTGATAAATTTTGTCGGAAAATCGGCTATGGATATAAAGGGCTTTGGGGAAGTATATGTTGCAGAGTTGATAAAGCAGGGATTTTTGAAGGATATATCGGATATATACGCTCTTTCAGACAGAAGAGACAAGTTGATAGAGATTGGAACGATCGGTAAGGAAAAAAATACCGATAAGCTGTTGAATGCAATTGAGAAATCCAAGTCGAACGATGCGGCTAAACTGCTTACAGGCTTCGGAATTCCGAATGTCGGCAGAGCGGCAGCCCGTTCAATAATGAAAAAGTTCGGCAGTATAGATGCGCTGGCATCTGCAACCGAATCGCAATTGACGGAAATACGGGATGTTGGGGCAGTAACGGCAAATGCCGTAGCGGCATTTTTTTCGAATTCACAAAATATAGAGCTTATTGAAAAGCTGCGCAAACGGGGTGTAAATTTAGGAAGTGAAACGGAAAAGGATGATAATTCAGAAGAGGGTGTTTTTTCGGGAAAAACCTTTGTCATAACAGGCACACTTCCCACTATGGACAGAAAAGCGGCTACGGAGCTGATAGAGAGCATGGGCGCTAAAGTGAGCGGCAGCGTTTCTAAGAAAACAGATATTCTTCTTGCCGGCGAAAATGCAGGAAGTAAGCTTACAAAGGCTGAGCAGCTCGGCATAAAAATAATGTCGGAAAATGAGCTTATGGAGATTTACAGCAAATGGAAAAACGAATAAAGCTGGCGGCAAAGTCGGCTATAATTTTTTGTGCGGTTATTTGGGGCGGATCCTTTGTTTTGGTAAAAACCGTAGCCGGAGTTCACGGTCCGGGATTTATCTTAGCTGTCAGGTTCACTGTCGCATCGGTGTTGATAGCGTTTACATTCAGGAAGCGTCTTAAAAATCTTGATAAGCAATGTGCAACGCATGGAGTCATGGTGGGGGTAGCAATATTTTCGGGATTTTTGTGTCAGACTACCGGATTGTTATTCACAGAGGCGAGCAAAAGTTCATTTTTGTCGACAACATATTGCATATTGACTCCGTTTGTTTATTGGATAATAACAAAAAACAAGCCTGAACCGAATCATTTTATAGCAGGAGCGGTATGCCTGACAGGCATAGGCTTTGTTTCACTGAAAAGTTCTTTTACAATCTCTTTCGGAGACAGCATAACCTTGCTCAGCGGAGTTTTTTATGCGGTGGAAATAGCACTACTGAGCACCTTATGTCGAAGAGACGATATGATGATGGTTACTCTTGTGGAAATGATAGTATCTTCCGTTCTTGCTTGGATTTATGTTGCATTTACAGAAACTTTACCTGCGGTTATAACTTTGCCGGAGCTTGCAGCCATTGCATATATAGCTGTACTTGGAACCTTTGTGGGACTTTCTCTTCAAAATTGGGCTCAGAAGTATGTGGATTCGGCGGAAAGTGCATTATTGCTTGCCTTTGAATCCATATCGGGTGCGGTGATGGGAGTGATTTTTCTCGGAGAAGGGCTTACACCAAGGCTTATTGTAGGCTTCGGTTTGATTTTTCTGTCTGTTGTAGTATCCGAGGTTGGAACGGAGACGGTGATTGAAAGATGAAATTATTATGTATAGGTGACAGCATAGTTGCAGGATATCCGTTTGAAAAATCAAAAAGCTTTCCGGCGATTGTGGAAATGTTTACAGGTTGGGAAGTAATCAATAGGGGGATGCCGGGAGCGACATCCGGAGAAATAGGAGTGAAATTTGAAAAAATTTTAAAGGATTGCAGCCCTGATGCGGTTTTGATATTGTGCGGTACAAATGATGCACTTTATATGATGTCGGGAGCACGAATTATATTGGCTAATATTGTAGAAATGCAGCGGACAGCGGAAGCTGACGGTGTAAAAGCTGTCTTGGTAATACCTGCACTATGCTATCCGCATCAGGCCGTTAAAGATTGGGGTGCTCTGCGTGAGCCTGAAATCGATTCAGGAATGCATTACGGGATAAATCCCATAGAACAGCAATATATATCTGCAAACAATATTTTGACGGAGCTGCATGAGCTTATGCTTGAATATTGCAGTGAAGCTTCTGCAAGCTGTATAGATTTACAATCTATGTACAAGGAATTTTCCCGGTTTCATGATGGAATACACCCTACTGTCGAAGGATATAATTTTATAGGAAAAAAGATAACTGAGGAACTGTACAAGATGCTTTGAACAGGGGTAATGAGGTTGAAGCTATGAAGGCTAATGAACTTAAATCGGAAAATATAGATAAGGTTTATGCGGAAATCGAAAATAGAGATCGCATTATAATAAAAACCGGATTTATAGGGGTAGTCGCAAATATTTTTCTTGCAGCATTTAAAGCGGTTATAGGTTTATTATCAAATTCGATTGCTATAATATTGGATGCGGTAAACAATTTTTCAGATGCTCTTTCTTCAATTATTACCATAATAGGAATGAAATTTGCCAATAAAAGACCTGACAGGAAGCATCCTTTAGGACATGGAAGAGCCGAATATATCAGTGCCATGCTGGTGTCCGCAATAATATTATATGCAGGTATAACATCCATGGTGGAATCTATAAAAAAGATAATTAATCCGCTAAAGCCCGATTATTCTATAATTTCGTTGACGATACTTGCAGCAGCCGTATTGGTGAAAATCGTTCTGGGAAAATATGTAAAAAATAAGGGTAAGAAGGTTAATTCAGGAGCATTGATTGCATCGGGAGCGGACGCCATGTTTGATGCAGTATTATCGCTTTCCGTGCTTATTTCGGCTATAATTTTTATATTTACTCAAATTTCATTGGAAGCATATGTGGGCGCTTTGATATCCGCATTTATAATTAAAGCGGGTATAGAGATGATGCTGGAAACGCTTGACGATATTTTGGGCAAGCGGGCCGATGCTGAAATAACGAAAAAAATAAAAGAGATATTGGAAGCTGAGCCTGAGGTTAGAGGTGCATATGACCTCGTTTTAAATAATTACGGAACGGGAAAAAATTATGCGTCCGTACATCTTGAATTGCCTGATATTATGACGGTTGAAGATGTCGACATACTTACACGAAGGCTTCAGTCCAAAGTTTTAAAGCAGACAGGGACTATACTTGTCGGAGTAGGAGTTTATTCGTTCAATACTAAAAACGGAGAAGAGTCGAAAATTCGGAATCATATTATGGATTTGGTTATGTCTCATGAATGGGCGCTGCAGCTGCATGGATTTTATGCAGATATTGAAGCGAAGGAAATACGCTTTGACGTTGTTATGAGCTTTGATATTGATTATGATGAAGGAATAAATATTCTCAAATCGGATATAGAGCCTTTATATCCGGATTATTCAGTTTATATTTCGCCGGACATAGATATTTCCGATTAAAACTGTATGAAGAAAAAGAAATTAAAAAATTGAGAAGTGTATGATGCTTGGGGCTTTCACAGCAATCTGAGACATTGCAGGAATTTATTTTTCTAATTTATTATGAATAAAATAAAGAGTGGATTTATCCTTAAAAGCCGTTAAGAGCGGATTTAAGATTAAGAAAACATAAGGACTTGACGCATATGAATAAAATATAATATAATAAAAAATGCAGTTGTCCTCTGACGGCTTCATTGGAATGTCCAAGGGTCCTGCGCAATAAGAACCTGTGAACCTCGTCAGGTCCGGAAGGAAGCAGCGATAAGCGGGACATCTTATGTGCCGCAGATTAGCCTTTTTTCGTTTCTGTGAGGCCGTCAGAGGACATCTTTTTATTACAGTAATTTCAGAGGAAAGCCATGTATACAGCAATATACCGTGATTTCAGACCGAATCGCTTTGAGGAAATGATAGGTCAGGATCACATAGTGAGAATATTGAAAAATCAGATTGCAAAAAATCAAATCGGACATGCGTATCTGTTTTGCGGAACAAGAGGTACGGGGAAGACCACTGCTGCAAGAATATTGGCAAAAGCTTTAAATTGTACGAGTGAAGCCGAGCCTCCCTGCTGTGAATGTGAAAATTGCACGTCTATAAAGGAAGGAAGCTTTATAGATGTCGTGGAGATAGATGCTGCATCGAACAACAGTGTCGATGATATACGAAATCTCTGTGAAAGCGTAAATTATCCGCCTATAATGGGCAGGTGTAAAATTTATATAATAGATGAGGTCCATATGTTGTCAGGCAGCGCTTTCAATGCATTGTTGAAAACTCTTGAGGAACCGCCCGATCACGTTGTTTTTATCTTGGCTACCACAGAGGTGCATAAACTTCCTGCTACCATATTGTCACGCTGTATGAGATTGGATTTTCGCAGAGTGTCCGAACAGAAAATTATTGAAAATATGCGTATGATTTGTAAAGCACGAGGTGTGGACTGCGAAGAAGCTGCACTGTCCCTGATAGCTGCAAATGCGGACGGCTCGGTCAGAGACAGCTTGAGTATATTGGAGCAATGCATTTCAGGCTCCAATTTTCTGAGCTTTGATGATACGGCTGAAATATTGGGAGCTGTAGGGGAAGAAAAGCTTACACGTCTTACGGAAATGATAATGAATTCGGACATTTCATCAGCATTGCTTTTATTGAATGATTCCATATCGGCAGGGCGTGATGTTAAGCAGATTATGCGGGATTGGCTCTCACATTTCAGAAATCTGCTCATTGCGAAATTTGTAAAATCACCGAATGACATGCTTAGCATGTCCGAGGAAAATGTGAGGCGCATAGGAAATCAAAGCAAAATCATTTCAAGGGAGCTTCTCAATGCAGGGATAACAGAGCTGACCAAAACCATAGCGGATGCGAGATGGTCTTCCCAACCGAGGGCGTTGCTTGAAATGTGTGTTGTTAAACTGGGAAGCATACAAGCTGAAAAATTCGTACAGCCTGATTCAAAATTTGAAAATTCGGAATCTGCACAATCTTTGCAAAAGATGTCGGGAACAGAACCGATACAAAGTTTTCAGAAATCACAAACCGGTGATATATCACAGATTACTTCGAATCCTGAAGCTGCGATTGACGAGTTTGCACGGAAGTCTGCTGAATCTCAGTTTGACGAAAAGACAAATCAGGAGCCTGAGGATCTGTCGGTTTTGTGGCGAGGGGTGATTCAAAGGCTTTTGACAAAGAAGCCGAATCTGATGAGACTTGAAACCAGAACCCGATTGGATGCTGTTGAGGATAATCAATTTTTTGTAAGCTTTGCAGATGAAAATACGGAAACAATGATGCTGAGATATGGCGGAAAGGAACTCATAGAAGAATTTATGAGTGAAAGTACGGGCAAAGCTGTAAAAATGGTAATGCGGAGAGATGACGCAGATGCAAATAAAAGAAAAAATGCGGAAGCTGTGAGGGCAAGTGAGCAGCTCAGCAGAATTTTAGACTTTGATGTAAAAATAAAATAATTGGAATATATTATATATTAATAAAAGAAAGGAATTTATGTTATGGGTAAAGGAATGAAAGCCGGCAAGAAGCCGAGCATGGGAGGCGGAAAGGGCAATATGCAAAAGCAGCTTGCACAGGTGCAGGCTATGCAGGCAATGATGGAAAAGACTCAGGAAGAAATAGAATCAAAAGAATTTGAAACTTCCGCAGGCGGAGGAGCGGTTACTGTAAAGGTAAACGGTAAAAAAGAACTTTTGTCGATAAATTTAAAGCCCGAGGTCGTTGACCCCGATGATATAGAAATGCTGCAGGATTTAATTTTGGCAGCTGTAAATGAAGCCATGCGTCAGGTTGATGAGCTCAGCGAACAGGAAATGGGAAAAGTTACAGGGGGCATCAATATCCCCGGCATATTCTAAATAAAGGTACGGATATGAGTCAATATGCTAAGCCTTTGGCAAATCTTATAAGGGAACTTTCCAAGCTTCCGGGCATAGGAGGCAAGACCGCACAACGGTTAGCGTTTCATATACTTTCTATGACTGAAAAAGATGCGGCTTCCTTGTCGGACTCTATAGTTAATGCAAAGAAATTCATGAAATTCTGTTCCGTATGCGGAAATCTTACGGATACGGATCCTTGTGTAATATGTACGGATAAATCAAGGGAGAGAAAGATAATATGTGTGGTTGAACAGCCCAGAGATGTGATTGCCATGGAACGTATGAAGGAATACAAAGGTCTGTATCATGTCTTGCAGGGAGCTATTTCACCGATAGAAGGAATAGGTCCCGAGGATATAAATTTGAAGGAATTGATTCTTCGACTTCAAAAGGAAGATGTGGAGGAGGTTATTCTCGCTACAAATCCTACAATCGAAGGAGAAGCTACCGCTATGTACATAGCCAGACTTATAAAACCGGCAGGAATAAAAGTGACGAGGATAGCTCACGGTATTCCCGTAGGTGGAGATCTTGAATATACGGATGAAGTCACCCTTTCAAAAGCCATAGAGGGCAGGGTGGAGCTTTAATTAGGGAGAAGTCGGTGTGAAAAAGGATTTTTATTACTGTTTGTGCAGTCGTAAAAAGACGACGGAATAGGAGACTAAAATGAAAAAATATGAATTTACACCTTCGGGTGTCTGTCCTGTAAAAATAAATTTCAGTGTAGATGAAAATGAATGTCTTCATGATGTTATGTATACCGGCGGATGCCATGGAAATTTGAAAGCCATAGGTAAGCTCATTGAAGGGATGCCGGCATCTCAATATATCAAGCTGCTTTCAGGCAATACTTGCGGGACGAAATCTTCTTCCTGTACGGATCAGCTTGCTCAAGCTCTCATAAATGAAGGCTATAAATAATTTTCATAATTGTATGCGGAACATCTCTGCAAAGGATTAAGCGATGGGTAAGATAAATATATATTATGGAGCGGCAAACAGAGATAAAGACAGGTTTATGTTCGACAGTATAGCATCTGTAATGCCGACAGATACGATATTGCTGGTTCCCGATCAGTATACCCTGCAAGCTGAGAGGAACGCCTTGGAGTATTTGAATACGAGCACTCTTTTTGAACTTTCCGTAATGAGCCGCACCGGTTTTATTCATCATATAGTGGAATCTCACGGAGGCTTGGAAGCTACAGCTGTAGATGATTACGGCAGATTTATGCTGCTTGCAAAGCTTGCAGCTGATGAGATTGAAGACGAAATAAGGATATCAAGGGAAAAGGATTCTGCGTTTGTCGGTTCGGGAAGCGGCGGAATTTTTGACTCTGCACGAAAAGACAGGTCATTCATCAATATGGTGAATGACTTTATTACTGAAATGAAGCAGTTCGGCATAAAAGCCGGAGATTTCATGTCGGCAGCCGACAGCTTGGATGAAAGCGAAGGAGAACTTTTAAAAGCCAAGCTTAAGGAAATCAGCAATATATATGAAAAGTACGAAAATTTAATGATTGGTAAATTCAGTGATCGGGAAGATTTGCTGATTGCCGTGGCGGATAAAATCCCTGAATCCGAAAAAGTAGCGGGGAGCATATTTTGGGTAGACGGATTGGAAACTCTGACGCCTAAAACCATTATGCTCCTTGAAGCTATAGCTCGGACAGCACCTGAGCTTAATATAATTTTATCGGATGACGGTTCAGGAAGTGAAGCCTTTCATCTATCAGCGGATACTCGGAGAAGAATACGTGAAATGGCGCAGATATCGGGAACAGCTTTAAGTGAAATTCTTATTCCCGATGAATATACCCTCGATCTGAAACCTGAACTGAAATTGATAGCGGCGGATGATATATATTCGGAAGCTGAAACCGCAGCCGTATTGATATCCGAGCTGGTAAGAGATAAGGGATATCGGTATAAAGATATATATATGCTGTGCAATGACACGGAAATGAGAGGCTCTGCAATAAGACGCATATTCGATCTTTACAATATACCTTTATTTATGGACACAACAAAGAGAATATATCAGGATCCTGCAATTCACTTTCTTTTGAGCATGCTCGATATAATAAGTCACAGACGCAGGATAAGTGATGTGTTTTCTATGCTAAAGACAGGTTACGGGCCTCTGGAAGATGAAGAAACAGAAGAACTTGAAAACTATTGTATAAAATATAATATAAGAAATGCATATTGGAAAAATGATTTTAAATATGGGGTTTCTGATGAAGGAAATGATGTTCTGAGCCATATAAACGAGCTTCGCAGTCGAACCGACGATTTTCTCAACAAAGCTGACGGCATCTTAAAAGGGCTTAATACGGTAAGGTGCAAGACCGAGGCGATATGGCGATTTATAACTGAGGTCGCAAATATGCCTGAAAAGCTTGAAACAGCTACGGCGGAATTAGAAAAAAGCGGTAATATAGAATATGCGGAGCGTACAGCTCAGGTATGGAAAAGTATAATAGGCATATTTGACCAGATAGTTGAGGTTCTGGGTGATGAAATACTTTCTGACAGCGATTATACCGAAATACTTAGGCAGGGTTTTGAAAAGGTATATATAGGAATACTTCCTACGAATAACGATCAGGTAATTTGCGGAGCATTGCCGAGATCGCTGACGGGCAGGGTAAAAGCTATGTTCATTTTAGGGGCTAATGACGGTATTTTGCCTGCGAGGATCGAACAGACAGGACTGCTTTCCGATGATGAAAAAAGCTTGATAGAAAAATCACAGGGAATTACATTCGGAAGACGGAGCGATTTTTATTCGCATGAACATAACATGGCATTAAGATTGAATTTGTCGAGGGCTGAGAAATTGATATATGTTTCATATTCTCAGACGGATTCCGACGGAAATCCTGTAAGACCGTCGGAATTGGTGAGCGACATTCTGAGGAAGCATACGGATCTGTATGTAGAAAAGGATGCTCTTCATGACAGAGCTCCGTACAGACTGGCACAGAACAATATAAGCATTTTGCCGCATCTGACGTCGGAGATAAGAAAGTATATTGAAGGTTATGAAATAGAAGAAGATTGGTATGCCGTGATGCTGGCTTTGTACGGCAGCGATTCAATGGAAAGCTTATTAAAGAATATAAGTGTCGACATTTTTTCCGAGAATTTGGAAAAGGATAAGGTGTTGCCTCTTTACGGAAAGCTTATGTCCGCTCCGGGTGAGGAACGAACGCTAAGGCTCAGTACTTCGGCAATAGAGCAGTATTCACGTTGTCCGTTTTCTTTTTTTCTGTCAAGAGGGCTCAGACCGGCGGAACGTCGAAAATTTGAAATCGATATGCGCTCTTTAGGAGATATATATCATGAGTGTCTGCGGAGCGTGGCATCGGCGCTCACAAAGAAAGGTATTCCGATAACATCCGAAAACTCTCCGTGGATGACGGTAACACGGGAAGAATGCGTTGAACTTGTGGAAAAAAGCATAGAAAGCTTTACTGAAATTTACAGGGAAAAAATATTTGACATTTCAAATCGAGAAAAATATGTAAGGAAGCGTGTATCGGAAATATGTACGGAAACTGCAATGCTGATGATTTCTCAGGTTAGAGAGGGCAATATCAATGCCATATATTTTGAACAAGTTTTTTCAAACAGTGAAGTATCTATGTTTCCCGGAGTGCGTATAGAACTGAACGATGGCAGCAGTGTGGTAATTGAAGGGAAAATAGACAGGGTTGACATTATTTCAGATGATGAAAGAAGCTTTGTTAAAATCATAGACTATAAATCAGGATATGAAAAATTTAATCTTGATGAAGTAAAATCCGGCTGGCGGCTGCAGCTTATGATTTATCTTAAAGGGGCTATGGGCGGAATAGCCGACTCCGAACCTGCCGGAGTGTTCTATTTTCATATAAAGGAAAAAGATACAGATGTCAGCAATATCGTTTCAGAGAGTATAGAGAGCAGTGTCAGCGAAAATGTCAAAGCTTCGGGAAGGATGGATGGAATTTTTCTTGAAAATTCCACCGTTATTTCGGGACTGGACGGAAATTTTGAAAATAAATCCTACATTGTGAAACTGAAAAGAAATAAAGACGGTTCTCTTAAATCTTCAGGAATGTTGAATTATGAAGATTTCAGCAAATTGATAGAAATTACAGATGTAAATCTCCATAAAGCGGCATCAGGTATAATGGAAGGCTTTATAGATATCAGGCCTTTAAAGGGAAAATCTTCCGATGCCTGCAAATATTGTTCCGGAAGGAGCATATGCAATATAGCGCTGAAAGAGTAGAACGGAGGTTTGTGTGAAAGGGGTAATACGCAAGGCTGATATAGCACTTGCCGTGATACTCGTTATAATATGTGTTGCGACGAGTATAGTTGTATACGGTTCAGGCAGCTCAGGCACATCTGCCATAGTAAAAATAGACGGAAAAATTTATGGAGAATATGATCTCGGCAGAGACCGAGTTATAGAAATAGATACTGAATGGGGTCATAATGAGCTTACGGTAAAGGACGGAAAAATCCGTATGAGCGATGCGGATTGTCCCGACAGATATTGTGTGCATCAGTTTGAAAGTGTCGGAGGTATACATGCATCAAATCAAACTATTGTATGCCTTCCGCATAAGCTTGCGGTATCGATACGGCAAGAAGCACATACAAGCGATGAGACCGATGCAATTAGCGGTCGGATAAAATCAGGCGATTGAGGTTTAAATTTTATAATTTGAAAAATTGATTTATACCTCGTTATAGGTATTTCAGTCATGAATCGGATTTCTATAATCAGCAAAAGGACAACCGAAATTTATGGAAAAAAATATAAATTCTCATATAAAAGAAGGTAAAGCATACAAAACTGCTTTGGGAGCGATGATGACGGCTATTGCTCTTATATTTTCATATATCGAAGTTTTAATTCCTTTCAATTTCGGATTCCCCGGTATAAAGCTGGGACTTTCAAATTTGATAGTGATTATTGCGCTGTATCGCCTCGGAACAGGATATGCTTTTCTTGTTAATACGGCAAGAATATTATTATCGGGATTGCTCTTCGGAGGAGTGTCGGCTATGCTGTACAGCTTGGCGGGAGGCATGCTCAGTTTTGCGGTAATGTTTATTTTAAAAAAAACGAAGATGTTCAGTCCTATCGGTGTGAGTATGGCGGGAGGAGTATTTCATAATATCGGACAGCTCACTCTGGCAGCGCTTATAACCGAAACGGGAAAGATTTTTTTATATATGCCGATTCTCATGATTTCAGGAACTATAACAGGAGTTCTTATAGGAATTGCAGCCGTATACATATTGAAAAAGATACGGTAAACGTGATGAATATGAACTTTCATATGAAATTGACAAATCGTAAATTATTAAAAAATAGTTGAATTATAAGTTCAAAGGTATAAAATTAAAGCAAGCTAACTATGTCCTCGGGTAAGCTGTGTCTAACCAAGCGCAAGGAGCTCTGATATGACTAAATTTTTACAGGCAGTTGATATAAAAAAAGAATACCGACTTGGAGAGGTTACAGTAAATGCTTTAAAGGGTGTATCGTTTGAAATAAATGAAGCCGAGCTTATAGTCATACTGGGTCCGAGCGGTTCGGGAAAAAGTACAATGCTGAATATTCTCGGAGGCATAGAAACTGCAAGCTCAGGCGATATATTTTTTAAAGGAGAGTCTTTGGATTGGAAGAACCAAAAAGCACTTACACGTTATCGCCGCAAAAATATAGGCTTCGTATTCCAATTTTATAATCTCCTGCCGGGCTTGACTGCTTTGGAAAATATAGAATTATCCGCAGAGCTCAGTGAAGCGCCTCTGGATGCGAAGGAGCTTCTGGGAGAAGTAGGACTCGCCGACAGAGAAAATCATTTTCCGAACAGACTTTCAGGCGGTGAACAACAACGTATTGCGATTGCGAGAGCTTTATGTAAAAATCCGGAGATTCTGCTGTGTGATGAACCGACCGGAGCTTTGGACAGTTCCACGGGAATACAGGTTTTGAAGCTTTTGGCTCAATTTTGCAGGACGTATCGTAAAACCGTCATTTTGATTACTCATAATCAAAATATTGCTAAGATTGCAGACAGAGTTTTCTATTTTAAGGATGGTCGTATAGATAAAATCGAAAAAAATTCCAATCCGCTAACTCCGGAGGAGGTGGATTGGTAATGGGCAATTACAGTAAAAATGTACTCAGGCTTGCACTCCAAAATAAGCTGTCTGTCATGGGAGCTGTTTTGATAATAGCCATAGGCGTATTTGTAATGGTGTCCATGATGGACACCCTGCAGAATTTGGACGGACAGATTTCAGAGTATTATGAAGAAGCCGATATGGCGGATATATTTGTTGAGGTCGGCGGAATATCGGAAGCCGAGCTGCAGCGAATGAGCGACATAGAGGGCATAGCTGAAGCGGACGGACGTATGGCGGAAAATATACGACTTATATGTGACGGGCAGGAAGAGCTGAGCACCGTTCATTTGATTTCATATAAAAAGGATGCCCGTGTAAATGCCGTGACGCTTACAGGAAATACCGTAAATGAAAATGATATATTTATAGGTATGCGAATGAGCAGTTTTTATAATTTTCATAAAGATGAAACTGTTAAATTAATAAGCAAAGGAGATTCTGTAGATTTTGAATACAGAGGAACTATGAATGCTCCGGATTATATATATTCAATCTCCGGTAACGGAGCTATGGTACCTGACGGTGAAACCTATGATATAGCTTGCATTCCTTTGAACAGAATGGAAGAATTGCTGGGCAGGAGCGACAGCTTCAATGAGCTTGGATTCACATTGGAATCAGGATACAGCTATGATGATGTCAGATACAGACTTGCGAGCAGCTTGGAAAAATACGGTTTAAAATCCATGCAGTCAGTTGAAGATCAGGTGAGCTACGATATGGTAAAAGGTGAGATGGGGGAGCTTATAGGTACGGGTACCGTACTTCCCGTATTGTTTATGCTGATTTCAATATTTATGCTGTATGTGGTTTTGAAAAAAATGATAGACAGGGATCAGACTCTCATCGGCAGTATGAAGGCTTTCGGTTTTACAAATCGGGAATTGATAGGAGCTTATCTGATAGAAGGTGCACTTATCGGAATTGTAGGTGCGGCAATCGGCTCCGTGCTGGCGCACCCTTTCGGGAAATATATGTTCGATATGTACACGGATTATTTCAATTTATCCGAAACTTCTTATCATATGTACTGGAATACGAGAATTTTCTCACTTGTACTGTCTCTTTTTACGAGTATATCAGCAGTCTTTCTCGGGGTTCGTTCCATTTTGAATATTACGCCTGCCATGGCTATGAAATCAAAATCCCCCAAGACTGTCAGAGGCATACCGTTGACCCGAATTTCCGAGCGACTGAATACAATGATGAAATTGGGACTCAGAGCCGTAGTCAGAAATCCGTTCAGAGGATTTCTGATAGTTTTGGCAGTTGCTTTTCCGTTTTCTCTTTCTGCAACTCTTTTTAATTTTGTTCCCTCGGTAAATACTATGGTGGACAATCAATTTAATAAGATACAGAGCTTTGATCTTATGTTAAGCCTTGATAGATTTGTTTCTCCGGAAAGTGCCGTTGCCGCAGGGATACAGTTGAATAAAGTGGAAAAATCCGAGGCGATATGTGAAATACCTGTAGAGATTACAAATGAAAATCTTAAAGATTTCGGTATGCTTTTTGCTATGCCGGGAGATATATCTCTATGGAATATCATGGATAATCAGGGGAAATTTTATAAGCCGCCCGATAACGGAATAATTCTCAATCAACGTATAGCGGACAAGCTCAATGTAAGCAAAGGTGATACGATTAAAATTTCAGGTACCGGGCTGACTGTAGAAAAGGTTGAATTGCCTGTAGTTGATACCGTTTCAGAAATTTTCGGAGGAGGCTGCTATATTTCCATGGACGGCTTTGCAAGAGCTTTCAATTCTCATCCTTCGGCAAATAAAGTGATGCTCGGCATAGAAGACGGTTCTTACGAAACCGTTAAAAATCAGATAAATGATACCAGTCGGGTGACTGCCATAGTAGATACATCAAAGATTGTTAAAAGCTATAAAGATATGATGAACAGTATGATTTATATGATAAACCTGTTTGCAGTGCTTTCGATTGTTGCGGGAATAGTGCTGATTTATAATATTTCCATGATAAATATAAAAGAGCGTTTTACGGAAATAGGTACACTGATGGTGCTCGGTGCCGGTACAAGCGAAATCGGCAAGATGATAATGTTTGAGCATATTATATATTTTATTTTAGGAATATTACTCGGGATTCCCGGGAGTTTCGGAATTAAACGACTTATAGAATATCTGGTGATTTCCGACAGCTATAATATGAAAATGACAACAACTCCGGGGTCTTATCTTTTGACTTTCGTTATATGTGCAGCTATGGTGTTGATAGCTTGGCAGAGAGAAATGAAACTTATAAAGAAAATTGCACTTACAGATATATTAAAGGAGAGAAATTGATATGAAAAGTAAAAAAAAGCTCCTGATAATTATAATTTCAGCAGTATTGGCGGTGACAGCTGTATTTGCATTTATCAATAAAAAGAACGGAGAAAGTCTGCCTGTAGAAGTTACGAAAGCGGAAATAAAGGCGGTTACGGACACCTATATAGAAAACGGAACCTTAGGCTCCGGAGACAACACGCTTATTATGTCGGAGGTTTCGGGAAAAATTTTGTCCGTTGATGTAGAAATGAATCAGAAGGTCAATGCAGGCGATGTCCTGTTTCGAATAGACAGCAGCGATTTTGATTATCAGAAGAGCATGACGGAAAGTGAACTGGCAGGATATGAAGCTCAGATTTCCAAGAGCCGTGCAGGGCAGGTGCTTGCCACCGCACCGAGCGGATATATAGATGATTTAAAAGAACAGCTCGATGCAGCGGAAAGTGCAATGAGCTCCGCAAAGATAAACTATGATGCGGCACAGAAATTATATGCGGCAGGAACTATGCCTGAATTGGAGCTGGAATCGAAAAAGGCTGCATTCGATGCTGCAAGTGCTTCGTATGAAAGGATAAAGATAAGCTATGAATCGGCTTTAAACAGATTCAAAAACTCGGGTATGAGCGGAAACAATATAGATAAGGAATTTTTTAGAGGTGAAGAGGATCAGCTTCAGGCTCAGATAGATGCCGGGCGTTCCACGATTTCACATATAAATACTCAGATCGGCAAATGTGTGGTTAGAGCACAGCAGTCAGGAATAATAACCGCCTTGCCGGTAAAGGAGATGACAAGTATACAGGCGGGTCAGGCGGCTGCAACTATAACATCGGCTGCAGGAATGGGAGAAGTTGTTGAAGCGGAGGCTGACGTTTTAACTACGGCAGCTCCTTATCTCAAGGTCGGTGATGCCGTAGAAGTAACCCTGACGCTGAGAGGCTCGGATGAAAAATATACAGGAAAAATTTCCGAAATTTATGATTATGCCACCCAAGGGACATCTGCACTGGGATTGAATGAATACAGAGTTCATGTCAAGGTTGCAATGGATGCCGGACAAAATCTGTCCGGCAAGGACGGATACGGTGTAAATATGAAATTTAATGTTTTTCACTCCGATAAAAGTACGGTGGTTCCTTCAAGTGCAGTATTTAAAGATGAGGGCGAATACTTCGTTTATTTGATAAAAGACGGTAAAGCTTTTAAACAAAAGATAGAGGTGGACTATCAGTCATCCTCCGATACTGTTATAAAATCGGGATTGAAGGAAGGTACTGAGGTTATAAATAAAGTTGATACGGAAGGTCTGCACGAGGGTGCGGAGGTGATAAAGAAATAAGAAATGCAGGCATTGCAGCTGCAATGCCTGCATTTATACGCAATAAAATAAGTGTATGCGGTAATGACGGGGAATCCCACGACAAAAAGATTATACCGCTTTTCCGCAGCATTTTTTATATTTTTTGCCGCTGCCGCAGGGACACGGATCGTTGCGGCCTGTTTTTTCGCCCTTTACAACAGTCTTTGAACGTTTATATTCCTTTGTAATAGCGGCTCGTTTTTCTTCACTGAGCACATTATCCCATTCCGATATTGTATAAAGGTGCTCAGCATTAGCATCGAGCATATTGAAATATAATTTTTCAAAATCTATATCCAGTGTGAATTTTGTATCTCCGGACAGATTTTCCAAATCAAGCTTCTGATTTAGACTGCTGTTGATACCGTCTAAAAATCCTGCAAAAAGAACTTTATCTACATTCAGCTTTTCTGAAAGCTCATCTACCGTGCCGCTCATGGCAGTTTTATGATCTTTGAGTATATGTGTGTATATTGTTTTTTCCGCTTCGGAATAATCCTCCCAGAACTTGCGAAAGGTGTTATCATTCTGTCCTTCGTACAGGTCAACCCATTCTTGAAATAGCGACATTTTTCTTCTCCTTGTAATCTTGTCATATAAGATGCCGATAATCATCGAATCTTATATAATATTTTTGACGAGCACTATTATAACATGTGCCGTTCATAATGTCAGCCTATTGATAAGCACTTATTTTCCCTTGATTTCAATATTTATTTCTTAAAAATCAAATAATTTTTAAATAAAAAATATTTTGGCATAAAAAATGCTTAAAATTCGTTTAAATGATTTATAATATAATAAAACAATACTTGTCATCGCTTTGTTTATTAATTAACGTAGATGTGAATTATTTATGGAAAGTAATATGGAAGAAGATTTTTTATTTAATATAGTTCTTGTTGAACCTGAAATTCCGCCTAATACCGGAAATATTGCCCGCACCTGTGCGATAACCGGTATGAAATTGCATTTAGTAAAGCCTTTGGGATTTTCCATAGACGACAGGCAGCTCAAACGTGCAGGACTTGATTACTGGAAATATCTCAATTTGGAAATTCATGAAAATCTAAATAAATTCTTAGAAAAATACGGAGAACAAAAGCTCTATTTGGCGACCACTCATGGAAATATATGTTACAGCGATGTTGAATATGAACCGAACTCATTTATAATTTTCGGCAGAGAGACTGCAGGATTGCCCAAACGGTTTATATCGGAGCATCCTGATACTGCGATACGTGTTCCGATGGGCGATAATCCCGATTTGAGATCCTTAAACCTTTCAAATTCTGTAGCTGTTGTTCTTTACGAAGCTTTACGTCAGCATAATTTCCCCGGGTTGCTGTAGTCGAGCTATCAAATATTAAAAATATAAGCTATCACAAGCCCGTTTATAATCATGAGGAAAGGCTTATGAATATTTTTTTCGGACAGCATATAAATATAGAACAGTCGCAGAAGCTTACGCTTACACCTGAGATGATTCAGTCGTTGAATATTCTTCAATTCAGCACCAATGATCTCCTTGATTTTATATCTGAAACAGCTGAAGAAAATCCTGTAATAGATCTGGAAAGCAGAGATATATATTTACAGGAAATTTCAGATGAAGAAGATTACAGCATTGCTGCGGACAGGGATCATTGCTTCGACAGTGTAAATCCTGACGATTGGGATGCTGCAGATTGGTATGATTTTTCCGAAAGTATGAACAGCCATACATTCGAATCATACGGTTCATATACCATAGACCTGCAGGATAATTATACCGATCGTTACGAGTACAGCATGTACGGCAATGTCTCTCTTGAAGAAAGCATCATGGAGCAGATAGATCTTTGCGATGCAAAATATATTACAAAGGCAATAGCGTCATATATTCTGCAAACCTTGGATGAAAGAGGTTACCTGACTCAGAGTGAGAATGAGATAGCGAGAGAACTGAATGTTTCAACAGATGAGATTAAAACCGCTTTAAATTTGATACATACTTTCGACCCTCCGGGTATAGGGGCGGCTGATATTAAGGAATGTCTTAAGCTGCAGCTTGAACGGATAGACAGATATGATGCAGTAATGCAGAAAATAATTGGTGAACATCTTGAAAATATTGCAACAAACAATATTTCTCGCATAGCATCGGATATAGGTATAGGAATTGATGAGGCGGATGAGCGCTTAAATTTGCTCAGGTCGCTTGAACCTAAACCCGGCAGGATGTTTAATTCATATGAGAAAACTCGATTTATAATTCCTGATGTAGAAGTGGAGAATAGAGATGGAAATCTTATAGTCTCCATGAATAAGAGGGCGTTGCCGAAAATCTCCATTCGTCAGGAATATAGTGATATATTGAAGGGACAGGATAAGAATTCCACTGTGGCGGATTTTTTATCTGCTCGTTTTAATTCCGCAAAATGGCTTATTCGAAGTATAGAGCAGAGAAATAATACGATTTTGAAAGTATCGAAGGCTATAGCGGATGAGCAGAAGGAATTTTTTATTCACGGGAAATCTGCACTGAAGCCTTTAAATATGAAGGATATTGCAGAAGCTGTGGGGGTCCATGAATCCACAGTGAGCAGAGCTGTTAACGGAAAATATTTGCAATGTATACAGGGAGTTTTCGAACTGAAATATTTTTTCTCCGGAACGGGTAGATTCTCAGGGGTAAACGGTGCGACAGCATCATCGGAGGCTTTGAAAAACCTGATAAAAAATATTGTAGATAAAGAGGATAGGAGCACTCCGCTGAGCGATCGTTCCATAGCCGAGGCTATAACGCTCACAGGTGTTGAAATTTCACGTAGAACCGTAACAAAATATCGTGAAGAGATGGGTATTCCTTCATCATCATTACGTCGTAGAGTAAAATAAATCAACAAATATTGCAGATAGAGAAAAGAGGTATAGGCTATATGGTAAGAGTTGCAATAAACGGCTTTGGAAGAATAGGAAGAAATTTTTTAAAGATTGCGCACAGAAGAAATGTTCCGTTTCAGATTGTAGCAATAAATGATTTGACGGAAGTTCATACGATGGCACATCTTCTCAAATATGACAGCTGCTATGGAAGATTTGATGCAGATGTAAAAGAGGAGGAGCATGCGATTATTGTAGACGGATGCCGTATAGAAGTTTTTTCAGAACCGAATCCCGAAAAGCTTCCGTGGGAAGCTTTGAATATAGATGCAGTAATTGAATCCACCGGTAAATTTGCAAGTCGTGAAGGCGGTCAAATGCATATTAATGCGGGAGCCAAACGTGTAATAATAGGTGCTCCCGTATCTGACGCAGATGCTATGATAGTCATAGGTGCAAATGACGAAATATATGATAAGGATAAGCATTTTATTCTTTCTATGGCATCATGTACGACAAACTGTACTTCTTTATTTGCAAAGGTTATAGATGATGAATATGGAATATCTCACGGTATCGTTACAACCGTACATGCATATACAAATAATCAGCTTCTGTTGGATAAACCTCACAAGGACTTGAGACGTGCGAGAGCGGCGGCTGTATCTATGATTCCTACAAGTACAGGTGCGGCGAGAGCTATAGGCATAGTGCTTCCTCATTTAAAGGGCAGGCTTGAAGGTGCGGCAATTCGAGTTCCAGTAGATGCGGTTTCTTTGGCGGATGTGGTATTTGACCTTGAAAAAGATGTAACGGCAGAGGAAATCAATGCCATGTTGAAGGAAAAAAGTGAGGGAGCATTAAAAGGCATCATGGGATATACCGATGAACCTTTGGTTTCCACCGATTTCAGAGGAGAAGAAAATACCTGTGTGATAGATGCTCTGTCCACTATAGTTGTGGACGGCAGAATGCTGCGAGTGGTGGCATGGTATGATAATGAATGGGGTTATGCCCGCAGGGTATGCGATTTGATAGATATGTTGATAGAAAAGAAAAGCTTTTAAATTTGTTTTTGTTTATGCAAGAGAGGTTATTAAATGAAAAAAACTGTCAGAGATATAGAGGTTAACGGCAAAAGGGTTTTTGTAAGATGTGATTTCAATGTACCTGTGGATGAATCGGGAAATATAACCGACGACAGGAGAATATTGGGAGCGGTTCCTACTATAGAGTATTTAATTGATAATGGAGCAAAGATTATACTTGCATCTCATATGGGACGGCCTAAAGGAAAAGCCGATATGAAATACTCTCTTCAAATTGTGGCGAAGCGCCTTTCCGAAATATTGAAAAAGCCTGTAACCTTTGTAAGCGAGCCTGAGGTTACAGGTGAAAAAACAAAGGCTCGGGCGGAAAAGCTTAAGCAAGGAGAAATCATGCTGATGGAAAATTTACGCTTTCGTGAAGAAGAAACAAAGAATGATGATGAATTTTCCAAGAAGCTTGCATCTCTGGCGGACATATATGTAAATGATGCTTTCGGTACTGCACACAGAGCACACAGTTCAACGGCGGGAATAGCGAAATATCTGCCTGCGGTCAGCGGGTTTCTTATGGAAAAAGAGCTTCATTTCTTCGGAGAACTGTTGGAAGCCCCGGAGCATCCTTTTACGGCAGTGCTCGGAGGGGCAAAGGTTAAGGACAAGATTCCGTTGATAGAAAATCTGTTGGATAAGGTTGACAGAATAATAATAGGCGGAGGGATGGCATTTACTTTTATAAAGGCTCAGGGTTATGAAATCGGCACATCACTCCTTGAAGAAGACTGCATCCCAGTCACACTGGAGCTTATGAAAAAAGCAGCTGAAAAGGGTGTTGAATTTATGCTTCCTATAGATGAGGTCTGTGCATATGAATTTAAAAATGATTCAGAAACAAAGACATGTAATGTTGATGCTATTCCTGAAGATATGATGGGCTTGGATATAGGAGAGAAAACCCGAAAAGTATATGCCGAAGCGATAAAAAACTCGGCTACGGTTGTTTGGAACGGACCTATGGGTGTATTTGAAATGGATAACTTTTCAGCAGGAACAAGGGCTGTGGCGGAGGCTATGAATACATGCGCGGGAGTCACTGTTGTAGGAGGCGGAGACAGCGCCGCAGCGGTCAGGAAATTCGGTTTGGAAGCAGGGATTTCACATATTTCAACAGGAGGCGGAGCATCATTGGAATTTTTAGAGGGAAAGCTACTTCCGGGTGTCGACTGCCTTCAGGACAAGTAAAATAGTATACAGGAGGAAGAACAGCAGTTATGAGAAAACCGTTTATTGCAGCGAACTGGAAGATGAACAAGCTTGTGGAGGAGGCTTCCATATATGGAGAAGCTCTCGTGGAAAAAATAAAGAAAGCAAAGGTGGATTTAAATAAGGTAGATGTGGCAGTATGTACGCCGTATATACATATGGCGGCACTCAAGGTTATATTCATGCTCCGAAATATAAAAGTGGGAGCACAGAATATGCATTTTGAAACGAACGGAGCATTTACAGGAGAAATTTCACCTGCAATGCTTAAAGATATGGGAATAGAATGTTGTATAATAGGTCATTCAGAGCGAAGACAGTATTTTAATGAGATGAATGAAGCCTGTTCAAAAAAAGTAAAAGCCGCCATAGCTTATGATATTCGTCCCATACTGTGTGTGGGTGAAAGCTTGCAGGAGCGTGAGTCGGGCAAGCATAAAGAGATTGTTGCAAATATGCTGACAGCTTCTTTGGAAAATGTGACGGGAGCTGAAATGTTGAGAACGGTTATAGCATATGAGCCTGTCTGGGCAATAGGCACGGGTAAAACTGCAAGCAGTGAGCAGGCGAATGAAATGGCTGCTCATATTCGCAAGGTGATTGCAGAAAAATACGGACAGGATATTGCGGATCTGACTATTATACAGTACGGCGGCAGTGTTACTCCGGAAAATATTAAGGAGCTCATGTCAATGAGCGATATTGACGGAGCACTGGTGGGCGGAGCGGCTCTCGATGTTGATAAATTTGTAAGCATAGTAAATTTCGATCCCGAAACAGTCGGGAGCAATATAAAAGCTGTTCCTATAAATAGAAATAAATAGAAATCAACGTATAATACGCACTGATGGTTCCGTGCATATGCGGCACGCTTTGCACCCTCATACATAGTAAATCAACTTTCGATTTGCGCTGAATTTTCAAGTCAAGTGAAACTGTTTATAAAAACAGCAAATATTGAAAACTCATTTCGGTTTACCGGGGTAATAGACTGTGTTTTTATTGACAATATATAATTGTTATGATAATCTATACCCAAACGAAGATTCTGCAACACAATAATGTTTTGCAGATGAATACAATTTTAATATTTTATTAAAAGAAAGGATTAACTAAAATGAGAGATTATTGGAACAATGTGCCTGATCCTGATGTTGATGAGGTGGCAGGAAAAGTAATTGCTGTTATCGAAAAGGCAGGCAGACTGACTTATTTCCAGGCTCAGGAGTTGAGAAACTCTGCTGAGCTCTGCGACAGAGGTCACTTTGAGTATATCGTAAGAGCTATAGCAGATCAGGTAGGAGAAAAAGTTCCTGCCGAGATGGATGTAATTCTTGAAGATCCTGATTTCGATGTAAGAGTTTCTTTTATGAAGCAGGTTGTTGATGCGGTAGATCCGGCTCCGGTTCCTGCACGTAAATAATTTAAAGTCACAGGATTTTATTTATTTTAGAACTGAAAATGTTATGGCGGTTAACCGCCATAACATTTTTTTAACCCGCATTCCTGCGTAAAGCGCAGGAATGCGGGTTTACACTGAGGACGCATTTCAAACTAAACATGACGATTGATAAAGCATTGATTTTATTTTGAAAGCGGTAAAAATAAAGTATAAAATGCTTGACACACATTAATAGTAATGCTAAACTATCAAAGTCGACAAATTACAGTATAAAAATTAAATATTCTTCGGGGTGTAGCGCAGCTTGGTAGCGCAACTGGTTTGGGACCAGTGGGTCGCGGGTTCAAATCCTGCCACCCCGACCATATTGTGGACCATTAGCTCAGTTGGTTAGAGCATCCGGCTCATAACCGGCAGGTCCGGGGTTCAAGTCCCTGATGGTCCACCATTTATATGGGCGCTTAGCTCAGCTGGGAGAGCATCTGCCTTACAAGCAGGAGGTCATAGGTT
>JBQNCA010000006.1:0-91434 GCA_052169645.1 Anaerovoracaceae bacterium | reverse complement strand
AGTAGATGCAGACAAGATACTTGTTATAGATAAAGGTAGAATTGTAGAAGAAGGCAAGCACTCGGATTTGATAGATATGAACGGGCATTATAAAAAGCTTTGGGAAGAATATCAAAAATCTGTAAATTGGAAGATAGGAGGTTAAATGTGGTTTCTTATTTTATGAAAAGATACGCCATGTCGGAAAAAGGGGCGATTAATTTAAAAAAAGCAATCTTTTCTCATACCTTTGTTAATTTAACAAAATTATTTGCACCAATGATTGCATTTATGTTTTTGTTCCAATATATAAGCGTTTTAAAGGGCATTAAGAGTTACAGTTTTACATTCATTCATTACATTGCACTGATTATAGCAATGATGATTGTGATGTTTTTAATAGCAAGATGGGATTATGTAAGACTATATACCAATGTGTATAACGAGAGTGCGAATTCAAGGATAGATTTGGCGGAAAGATTAAAGAAATTACCTCTTTCCTATTTTGGTAAAAGAGATTTGGCAGACCTTGCTGAAACGATGATGAATGATATGAATTTATATGAAACAATTTTTTCTCACGCTGTACCTCATATATATTCAACCGCCATATCCACAAGTATTATTGCTTCAATGCTGATTATCTATAATTGGAAGCTTGCACTTGCAGCATTGTGGGTCATTCCTATTTCACTTCTGATAATATTCTTATCAAGGAAAAGTCAGAAAAAAATAGTACAGAGCTGGATAGATGATAATCGCAAAGTATTTGATGACTTGCAGGAAGATATAGAGCAGATTGAAGAAATAAAATCTTACAATTTAGAAGAACGAATGCTGAATGATTTTTTTGAAAAATTAAACAAATCGACAAAGCAGAAAACTAAAGGTGAAGTTGTTGCCGGAACACTTACAGGCATAGCCACTGCAATTTTAAAGCTTGGAATTATCAGTGTTGCGGTTATCGGAGTAAATATGCTTATGGCAGGTGAAATAAGCGCATTGGTTTATATAGTTTTTTTAATGCTGACGACAAGTATTTATCTTCCTATAGAAGGAATAATCACCTTTATGTCCATGATAGTTATGCTTGATGCCGTGGTCGGGAGAATAAAAGAAATAAAAACTATGCCTGTTCAAGAGGGCAGAAATCATATGGAAATCAAAAATTATGATATTGAGTTCAAGGATGTTTATTTCGGATATGATGATTATTCTGTAATAAACGGTGTGAGCTTTACTGCAAAGCAAGGTGAGATCACCGCTCTGATCGGTTCGAGCGGAAGCGGAAAAACAACCCTTACCAAGCTTGCTGCAAGATTTTGGGATATAGATAAGGGGAAGATTTTGATAGGAGGAGAGGATATCAGTGAGGTTGATCCGGAAGCACTGCTTAAAAATTTTTCTATAGTTTTCCAGGATGTTACTCTGTTTAATTCAAGCATAAAAGATAATATAAAAATCGGTAAAAAGGATGCGACGGATGAAGAAATTGTAAAAGCGGCTAAAATAGCAAGGTGCTATGAATTTATCAATAAAATGCCGGAAGGAATAGATACCGTAATAGGGGAGAACGGACAAAGACTTTCAGGTGGAGAAAGACAAAGAATATCAATAGCAAGAGCTATACTGAAAGATGCACCGATTATACTTCTTGATGAAGCTACAGCATCTTTGGATGTTGAAAATGAAAGTTTGATTCAAGAAGCTTTATCGGAGCTTATAAAAGATAAGACAGTAATAGTGATTGCTCATAGACTTAGAACAATAAGAAATGCAAATAAAATTGTTTTGTTAAATGCCGGGAAAATAGATGCGATAGGTACAGACGATGAGCTTTGCGAAAGCTCGAAATATTATAAAAATATGTTAGAGAAGTGATGAAAGTATATTCTGCAAATAAGCCGGCGAAGTGTTTCAGTGCATAAGCCGGCGTGCCTGTTTGTGGAACTCGGATAAAAAGATGAGGCAAAATATGCACTTGATAATTTATCAAAAAATTATCTGATAATTAAGCGATAAGTCATTTGGGCAACGATACCATACCTAAATAGTACACAATGTGAAGATTAAATGAATATTTGAGTAATACGGTTTTATTTGTAAACATTCATGATATAATATGGCAAAGATATTTTGAATAATCCGCATGAGTGCGGTGGGAGGAGAATTAAAATGGAACAGAAATTTTTCAGATGCGATCGTTGCGGTAATATTTATGCTCAGGTTCATGATGCAGGTCCTAAGGTAGTATGTTGCGGTCAGCCTATGACTGAGCTTATACCATGTTCTACGGATGCTGCCGTAGAAAAGCATGTTCCTGTAATAAAGGTTGACGGCTCTACTGTTACAGTTACCGTAGGCGATGTCATTCACCCTATGATAGAAGAACACTTCATTGAATGGATTTCTTTACAGACAAAGAACGGAAACCAGAGAAAGCAGCTTGTTCCGGGACAGGAACCTGTGGCAGTATTTGAGATGACAGCTGATGATACTGTAGAATCCGCATATGCTTACTGCAATCTCCATTCTCTTTGGAAGAAGGACATATAAGTCCGAGTATTTTAATTGATAGGCATAATCTTCGGTATACATCAGATATTCATTTTCCCCGTAAAGAATATTTCTGCAGCACGATAAATTGATTATCAAAGTAATATGTGGTACAATAGTGTTATGATATATTCGGGAATGGAGGTGTGCCGGGGTTATGTTTAAAATTGGAGATTTGGTTGTTTATGGCGGAGAAGGTGTGTGCAAAGTAGAAGATATAGGAATACCTGATATCTTTGAAACATCACAGAACAGAGAATATTACACTCTTTCGCCGCTTTACAGACAGGGAAAAATTTATACTCCCGTAGATACTAAGATTTTTATGCGCCCGGTGATTTCTAAAGACGAAGCTATGGATCTTATAGAAATGATGCCTGATATTGACGGGGAGATTTACGAAAATCGCAATGTAAGAGTTCTCAGTGAGCATTATCAGGAAAAGATGCAGTCACATAATTGCGTGGATCTTGTAAAGACTATAAAGGATATATATGCAAAACGTATGCTTATGAATTCTCGAGGAAAGAAGCTCGGTCAGGTGGATGAAAAATTTTTCAGAAAGGCTGAGGATTTACTTTATGGAGAATTTGCCGTAGCACTGGAAGTACCTAAGGAAAATGTAAAAAATCTCATAATGAAAGAGATTGACGGCGATGAATACGATGCATGATGAAAGGATTTTATATGGAAGTATTACATCTTACAAAAGATACATTTGATGAAGCGATAAGTACGGATAAAAAAGTCCTTGTCGATTTTTGGGCATCTTGGTGCGGACCTTGCAGCATGATGAGTCCGGTATTGGAAGAAATTGCAGCTGAAGATCATGATTTTATCGTGGCAAAGGTAAATGTGGATGAGCAGCCGGAATTAGCTCAACGTTTCAATGTAAGGAGTATTCCTATGCTGGCGGTCATGAAAAACGGATCTCAGATAGCTGTGACTGTTGGTGTTCAGGCAAAGGATGAACTTATAAAATTTGTTCAGGAAGCTTAATATAAATTTAATTTTATAATGAATGTAAATCAGCCGACTTTGTATTATTATAATCAAAGTCGGTTTTTGGTTGTTGAAACTTAAGTAGCGGATTCGATGAGCGAAAGCGAAGAAGAATCAAAGAACCGCCGGCTAAGCCGGCGGTTGTGATTTGAATAGAAAACTCTGTTATCGAAAGTTTAAATATTAACGAAATTATACTCTGAATGTTTATAAAATATTTTTGATTTTAAAAGAATTTTTTAAGAGATATTTTTCGTATATGAGTTATAATTATTATTGCGTATTGTGAAATATATATAATATACCGGTGTACGACAAAGAATTGAGGATTTTTTGAAATGAAATATTCATTTGAAAGCAAAGTCAGATATAGCGAGGTGGACTATAATCAAAATTTAAAATTGAATACCCTGATAGATTATTTTCAAGATTGCAGCACATTTCAGTCGGAGACCTTGGGTGTAGGCTTGGATTATATGGATGACAATCATCAGGCGTGGCTTCTCGCATCTTGGCAGATAGTAATAAAAAGACTGCCTAAATTTAATGAAGATATAAAAATAACGACATGGCCTTATGAATTTAAGAGTGTATATGGTATGCGAAACTATATTATGCAGGATTCCGAAGAAAATTATCTGGCATATGCAAATTCTATATGGGTAATGGTTGATACATCTACCGGAAAAATATTCAGACCCGATGAACATCAGCATAAAAGTTATATTTTGTCACCCAAGCTTGATATGGAGTATGCGCCGAGAAAGATAAAGATATCCGGAGAGCCGGAGTCTTTACACAACTTTTATGTGGAAAATCACCACTTAGATACAAACGGTCATGTTAATAACGGTCAATATGTACTTATGGCAAAGGATTGTATACCGGAAACTGCGGATATACATCAGCTCAGAGTGGAGTATAAGATTTCTGCAATGGCAGGAGATTTAATTCAACCTGTTTTATATAGAAATGAAGACTCATATATAGTTGATTTAACGGATGGATATGGGAAATCCTATGCTGTTACAGAATTTAAATAATATTTGAGGTTTGTTAAATATGGGAGTTAATAGTAAAACTCGTAACAACAGTTTAAAAAATTATATATTGCCTGTTGCGGTTATATTTATGTTTATATTTGCGGTATCAATCAGGATCAGCATAATCCCCGACAACAGCAATATAATAAAGGGCAGTACAAATGAAAAGGTTAAAGTCGGTTTGGAGCATATAGCTGCTTACAATAAAAATGATATTGCTGAAGTAGAAAAAAGTATAGAGGACGCTGAACGTAAGCGAAAAGCGGAGCTGATAGAAAAAGGTGATATGAATGCGATTTTCTCATCAGCCATGATAATGGGAGATTCTCATATGGAAGGTATATCCGCATATGGACTGTTGGATGCATCTAAGGTAGCGGCAATAAAAGGTCGAAGTTTGTCCAATTGCAATGAAGATATACAAAAAACCGTAAATATGTCTCCGGCTGTCATATTGATGAATTACGGCATGAATGATGCTATGAATTACGGATCGGATGTAGATTCATTTATAAATAAGTATAAAAGTGTAATAGCATCCTTACAGGAAACCTTACCGTCATCGAGAATAATTATATGCTCAATTTTCCCGTCTGAAACGGATGTTTATGCTCGAAAGCCGGCATTGGCAAATATACCTGATTACAATAGAGCTTTGGAAAATATGTGCAAAGAAATGCAGCTTACTTTCATAGACACTACCTCACTGATGACACCTGAAGTTTATGAGCCCGATCACATACATACAAATGCAGCTTTTCATAAATTATGGCTGGGATATGTAGCGGATGCGGCAGGTCTGTTGGAGGCTTAAAGTACCTAACTCGCTTTGTGAAATACTATATTTAAATAGGTGATAAAGATATGAACAACAGAAATATGGCATTAGACAGCTTTGTTATAAGCATTGCAAAGTATGCAGTGCTTGTAGTAATTGTCTTATTCGTATATAATGTTTTTTCTCAGACTTATGCTGACAGTGATATGACAGCAAAACAGCTTGAAACGGAAGTGCTGGAGGCGGACAAGGACGGGCTTAAAGGTGCACAGCAGGCTAACGTGCTTGATATAAAAAAAGCTTTCGGGTTGAATGCTTCGGACTATGAAGGAAGTGTTTATTACAGACCAGTATCTAATATGGATGCAGAGGAATTGCTTATAATAAGAGCGGCTTCATCGGAACAAGTTCCGGATATAGAGGATGCAATAGATTCTCGTATAGATAAACAAAAAAAGGTTTTTGAGGGATATGCTCCGGAGCAGTATAAGCAATTAAGTGATGCCGGAGTTATAGTTAAGGGTCGATTTGTGCTTTATGTTGTTTCCGATGATGCGGATAGATATATTTCAGCATTTACAAAGGCTCTTAAGAGGAGTTCGTAATGGTTTTCAGCAGTATTTTCTTTATATTTGTATTTCTCCCTATAACATTGGCGCTTTATTATATTGCACCTGCGAAATACAGAAATGTGATTTTGCTCGTAATGAGTTTGATTTTTTATGCATGGGGTGAGCCCGTATATGTCATACTCATGGTATTGAATATAATTTTCAATTACATCATGGGACTTGATATAAATCTTAAATTACAAAAAAGTAAAAAAAGTGCAGCTAAGAGATCGTTGATTTTTACAGTGTTGGTCAATCTTTCACTTTTAGGATTTTTTAAGTATTACGGCTTTGTACTCAGCAATATAAATGCAATTTTCGGTTCTGACATACCTGTGCGTCAATTGGGGTTGCCTATAGGAATTTCATTTTATACTTTTCAGGTATTGTCATATATCATAGATTTGTACAGAGGAAATATCAAAGTACAGAAGAATATAATGTTGCTCGGTGTATATATCACAATGTTCCCACAGCTCATAGCAGGACCTATAGTTCAATATGGGGATATAGAGAAACAATTGGCTGAAAGACGTATAGATTTTTCACGTTTTTCCGAGGGTGTTCATATATTTGTAAAAGGTCTTGCAAAAAAGGTGCTTTTAGCGAATGAAGCCGGTGAAATCTTTGAAAAGCTGTCTTCGGGCGGGCTTGCCGATATGTCGGTAATGACGGCATGGATAATAGCTTTAACTTACACCTTTCAGATATATTTCGATTTCAGCGGATATTCGGATATGGCAATTGGTCTCGGAAAAATGTTAGGCTTCGATTTCAAGCCGAATTTTGACCATCCGTACATATCAAAGAGTGCAACAGAATTTTGGCGAAGATGGCATATATCTCTGAGCAGCTGGTTCAGAGATTATGTATATATACCTTTGGGCGGAAGCTATTGTTCTCCTAAACGGCATATTTTCAATACGATGACGGTATGGATGCTCACAGGCTTGTGGCATGGCGCCAATTGGAATTTTATAATCTGGGGGCTGTATTACGGTCTGATTATAATATTTGAGAAATATGTGCTTTTTAAGAATGAAAATATAAGGATTCCGGGATTAATTCTGCATATTTACACTATGTTTGTGGTTATGGTAGGTTGGGTTTTCTTTTCTATCACGGACATGGGCAGAGGCTTAAGTATTATAAAAATAATGTTGGGCGTAGGAAAGCACGGATTTTCAGATGATACTGCCATGTATTACATTACTACAAATATTATTTTATGGACGATTATGGCTGTTGCAAGTACACCTGTGCTTACAAAGCTTGAAAACCGTGCAATAAAGCTTTTTACGGGGAAATCAGGATTACTGATATCATTTGCCTATATAGCAATGTTTATAATAGCTTGCTCATATCTGGTAAACGATACATACAATCCGTTCCTTTACTTTAGATTCTGATTTTATCGGAATATGACCGCATTGTCGGTAGTGGTTGAGCTGTGATGAAATTTAAAAATAAACCTTCAAAGAACAGAGAAGTAAAAAATGTGCTTCCTTCATATGGAACACCCAGAGATAAAAATGAAAAACTTTTATTTGACAGCAGGCATAGATTAGAAAATAAGCATTCCTTTTCTCCTGATGTAACAGATGTGAAAAAAGAACAACGTCGTTCGAGAAAAATTAATACTGAAGTCAAGGTAGGTAAAAGAACCTCAGACTATATTATTTCAATCCTTCGTCCGGAATCCGGTTCACATACCGCAGAGGAGATAATGGGCTTGGTTATAGCGTTTTTTGTAATACTGATGCTTTTTGCATCCGTTATTGCTCCGGATAAAAGTTTTTCCGAAAAAGAAAACAGAGTTCTTACAAAATTTCCTCATTTGACAAAAGAATCCATACTTGAAGGAACTTATATGAAAGCTATGGGCGATTATGCGGCAGATCATTTTGTTTTTAGAAATATGTGGATATCGCTTCGTACAGGATATAGAAATGTGTTGGGCAAATATGATTCAAACGGTGTATATAAAGGTTCGAATGACTACCTTTTCGAAGATATTGTCACACCTGAAGAAGAACAGTTTCAGAAAAATGTATATGCGGTTAATGCATTATCTATAGAGACGGGAGTTCCGGTTAAGCTCCTTGTGGCACCTGATGCTGCCGGAGTATTGACTGAATATTTGCCTAAGTATGCACCTATAAGAGATCAGAATCAAGATATAGACAGATTAAAAGAATCTCTTTCGGAAGGTGTCGAATTTATAGATGTAAGAGACGCTTTAAGGACGACGGACTCAAATACTCAATTATATTACAGAACAGATCACCATTGGACTACGGATGGAGCGTTTACAGCATTTCTTGAGGCTGCAAAGGCTCTTGACATTGATGTCTCGGAAATGAAATATGATTATTATGCAGTAGCGAATGATTTTTCGGGAACTTTGGCGGCTAAGAGCGGATTTTCGGTTAAAAATGATACGATAAAGATATTTGAAAGCAATAGTGATGTTCAATATGTGGTAGAATATACTGAAGAGGCTGAAAAAACCGCATCTGTGTATGATTTAAAAAAGCTTGATTCAAATGATAAATATGCCGTATTTTTCGGTGGTAATCACGCTCAGGTAAAAATCAGAACCACAAGTCGAAGCGAAAAACGCCTTTTGATTATAAAGGATTCCTATGCAAACAGCTTTGTTCCTTTTTTAATTCCCTTTTACAGAGAAATTATCATGATAGATCCGAGATATTATTATGGTGATATGAGAAAAATGATGAAGAGCGAAGCATTAGATGAAGTTTTGTTCCTTTATAACGGCAATACTTTCTTTGGAGACAGTTCCATGGCGGAAATTACAGCAGAGCAGGAGGTCTCTGAACCTGCGGAGTAAATGCCTGTTGAACAATAAGCGGTGATTTATGTGCGATTGCCGATCGCGGTATATAAGGAGTTGTGTAATGAACAGATTTCATATAGATAATTTTACGGGATGCCTTACAGGCGGAGCCATAGGTGATGCACTGGGTTATGCTGTTGAATTCAATAGTATAAATGATATTACGGCTACATACGGTAAGGACGGCATAATAGATTTTTCGACATTCGATAGTGAAGTACATGTATCTGATGATACTCAGATGTCACTGTTTACTGCAAACGGAATATTGTGCGCCGTAACTGAGAATGAAACAGAAGAATTGGCGACATATATATACGCTTCTTACGTAGATTGGTTGCGCACTCAAATGAATGAACCGGTAACAGACATAGAATCCATATCATGGCTTTTAAATATAGAAGAATTACATGCATCCGGAACACCTGATGAAACATGTCTGAATGTACTTTCTGCAGGCCTGCACGGTTCTGTCGAAAATCCTGTAAATAACAGCAAGGGATGCGGAGGCATCATGCGTGTCGCTCCGATAGGCTTGTTTATGGATGATCCTTCAGATGTAATTACTTGCGCCTCAGGAGCTGCGGCTCTTACGCATGGCAATCCTTCGGCTTATATATCCGCTGCGGCATTTGCGCTTATAATAAGAAATATAATATATTCCGAAGATGCGTTGGAAGATTGTATATTTTCCGCAATTAAGAAAACCGTGGATGCATTTGACGGATTCCACGAGATTTCCGGATTGTTAAGTGTTTGCGGGCGTGCAATAAAGCTGGCTGCAAGGTATAGAGGCAAGAAAATATCAACAGATCAAGAGGCGGAGTTCATAGCGTCCATAGGGACAGGTAATACTGCTGTGGAAGCTTTGGCAATAGCAGTATATTGCTCTCTCATGTATGAAAATGATTTTGAAAGAGCTGTTAGGGCTGCCGTGAATCATTCAGGAAAAAGCGATTCGACAGGTTCACTTACGGGAAATATACTCGGAGCGCTCAACGGTGCGGAGCAGCTTCCTATGAAATTTATAATGCAGCTTGAGCTATATGATATTATATCGGAAATTGCAGGGGATTTATTCGGTGCTGCAATCAACGGTGCTCAAGCACTGTTTGAGTCCGATGAATGGAAAGAAAAGTATATAAGGCATACATATATATGATAAACGGGTGTGATATCAATGGAAAGAACAGTATTGAAGAATGCCCCGATAGGAGTATTTGACTCCGGTGTAGGAGGAATAAGCGTTTTAAGAAAGCTGGTGAAGCTTCTTCCAAATGAAAATTATATATTTTACGGAGATTCGGCAAATGCGCCATACGGTACAAAACAAGCTGATGAAGTTTTTGAGCTGTCCTCCTGTGTATTTAAAAAGCTTGTAAATAAAGGTGTAAAAGCTGTAGTTATAGCCTGCAATACTGCTACAAGTGTGGCTGCGGAAAAGCTTCGTAAGATGTATCCTGATATCCCGATAATAGGCGTGGAGCCTGCGGTCAAACCTGCGACTGCTGCTCATCCTTGTGGAAGAATAGCGGTTATGGCTACAGAAATGACTTTAAAGGGGGATAAATTTATTGAGCTTATAAGCAGTTGTTCCGGTGACGCCGATATTATATCCATACCTTGTCCCGAGCTGGTAGAATTTGTAGAAAGCAACAGGATAGATGATGCCGAAGTCGAGATATATGTGAGAGAAAGATTTCATACTTTCGCTCAAGATAAACCGGTGGATGCCGTAGTCTTGGGATGTACACATTTTCCATTTGTATTGAAGGGGATAAGAGCTGTTGTGGGAAAAGCTGTAAAATTTTATGACAGCAGCGAGGGGACTGCAAGAGAACTTGCCAGACAGCTTGATAATATGAATATAGCATCCGATACGGAAAGAGGTTATGTAAAGCTTATAAATTCCGGAGGAACATCAAAGCTTGAGTTGAGCAGGTATTTACTTGAGACTGAGGTTTTGGGTTTATAAATAAACCGACGATGCGCACCCGCACAGAGGGTGGTTTATGTTTCGAACACTTTGTGTTCTCAAGTGGATTGAAACCCATAAGAAAAATATAAAAATGCCGTTCCTGCCGGATTTTGTGTAATTCGTCAGGAACGGTATTTTTTGATCTCTTATATTATATCTTCAAGCGAAAAGCTGTCGACAGCTACACACTTTAAAAACTTATTTGTCTTTATAAGCTTGTTGTCAACATTAACAATAGGATATTCAAAGTCATTCGGATTCAGGTGTGTTATTCTTGCCGAGCGTCCGTCGGAGAGTACGGCACGTTTTCCGATGAAATGTTGAGGGATATTTGCCAGGAAAGTTGATACTATGTGAATGTCTAAGTCCGAATATCTGCTTCGTGAGAATTCCGCTAAAATCTCAAATGGTGAATGAGCCTCTTTATATGGGCGTTTTGAAATCATGGCATCGTATACATCGGACAATGCCGTTATCTTTGCGAACAATGGAATTTGTCTGCCCTGCAAACCTTTAGGGTAACCTGTTCCGTTATTTCTCTCATGATGATACAGAACTCCGTTCAGAATTTGAGAATCAGTCATTCCCGATTCGGTAAGAATATTGTAGGAATGAGTGGAATGACCCTTTACAATTTCAAATTCGGAATCTGTCAGCCGAGCAGGCTTGTTCATTATTTCGGAAGGAACTCGGAGTTTTCCTATATCATGCACGAGTCCCGTACGTATCAATTTATCGATGTCCTCCGTAGACATATCCAGCCATTTTCCTATAAACCCGTTGAGAGTTCCTACATTTGTACTGTGGGTATATAAATAATCACCACGTTCTTTAATATTATTTATGCATTGGAGGATAATGGAAACATCCGAATTATATACTTTTTCCGAAATATTTCTGACAACTCCGTCAAATACTTCAGTTTGCAGAGTAGAGGAATTTACAATATTTGTGAGAAGGGTCTTCGTATCTTGAGAAATACTTGTAAAAGAATCCATCTCGGCCTGTTTTTCCAATCTGCGGAGTTCAACTGACAGATCATCGGATACATCTATTATATTTTCGATATTCTCAATTTTTTCAAAATCAGCGCTCTGTCTACGAATCTCTTCATAATGTTCTTCTGATACATATACATCATAATCGGAGCTTTCTATGCGTGATTTCATTTTTTGAATGATAGATTCGTCTATTATTAAATTTTTACAGAACAACACATAAGTATTATTTACTTTAATGTAAATTTCAGTGTCTATATACATTCCGGGATGAAAATATGAAGCGTTTATAGGAACTACCTTTACACCTGTAGGTAAACCTTTTGCAGCATTTTTCTTTCTCGGCTTAGGTATAAATGACGGCATATAAGACCTCCAATTAGTTGTCGGTATATAAATCCATATAGACAACTTTATTGTATTTGTTTGTTTTTATATATTTTCCGTTTACGAGAACCATAGGACAGTCATATCCGGAAGAATTGACAGAAATTATGGAACCGAAGCTTCCGTCTGTAAGCTGAACTTTTTTGCCGATAAACAGCTTGGTTATATTATCGATTAGAATATTTACCAGCTTGGAATCAAGCTCCGTATCCCGTATAGTTGAGAATTTTTGAATCACATCGAGAGCGGTATAGTTTTTTCGGTAAGGCTTCTTTGTGACCATAGCATTAAAGGTATCCGATACAGCCATAATCCTTGCATAAAGAGGTATGTCATTAGCCTTTAATCCGTCAGGATAGCCGGAACCGTTGATACGTTCATGATGATTGCGAACGGCTCTCAGAATTGCGGTATTTGTAATGCCTGATGCCATACATATGCGGTAAGAATATATACTGTGTTTTTTTATTAATTCGTATTCCTCATCGGTTAGGCGTGATGGTTTGAAAAGTATATCTTCGGGAATAAGCTGTTCCCCTATATCGTGCAATATGCCGACCTTGACTATTTCTATGGATTCGTCTCTTGAAAATCCCAGCCATTTGCCCATGAGAGCGTTTATACAGGCTGCATTTACAGTATGACTTATAAGATATCCTTCGTTTTCTCTTAGATATCTCATACATTGTATTATTATATTTTCTCCTGAGGTTCTCACTAAATGAGATAATCTTTCGGAGATTGAATTTACAAGAGCTGCATCAAATTTGAAACCTTCAGCACTTTCTTCAAAGATTTTTCTGACATTGATTGATATATCTTTGTAAATCTCAATTTTTTCAATTTTCTCGGGTGCGATTACAATATCTTCTTTATCTTCTTTTTTATCTGAAAATCCGATGAGAGCTTTTACTATGTCATCAGGAGATATTGATTCGGAAATTCTCGGTTTGGGACCTTCTGAAAATCCGAGCAGTTTGGAATCCTTTTCTTTTTCCTTATTTTTTTCGGATTCAGCAGCTTCCTTATCTTCATCTTCTTTAGAAACGGACTCAATTACCACATTTACAACATCCTGAGGATTTACCAGCTTTACGGAGGCTGAATTGAGGATATCTTCTTCAGATTCTTTTTCTTTTTGTGATATTGCCTTTGCGGCCAATATCGCTATATTGTTTAAGGCTATAATCTCAGGCTTGGGTTCATTCGGATCTATGACTTCCGAGTCGCTGATATCTTCTGTAAATTCTTCTACATTGGGAGGATTGTTTGCCAGTTCATATACGCTGTCCCAATCTATCGTGATACCTTCATTTTCAGCATTCTGTGCAGCATTCAGTAAAATCTCCCGATAGCTTTTTTTATCTACGCAAATAAGATTTCCGGAATCTTCGGCGACATCTATCTTTTCTAAAAGCGATTCTGTAAGTGTAACGTTGCTGCAAAGCAGAGAGAATGACTTACCGGATTTAACATATACGCTGAAATTCAGATACATTCCTTCATAGAAATAGGCTGCTTCTATGGGAACCAAATTTGAAACACTGTTCTCTCTGGCACGTCGTCTTCCTATATTATCTGTAATATGCTGTTCCATAAAATCACTGTTCCGTTAAAATAAGATAAACTGCTAAGGTAGTGTTATGTATATAATAAAAATATAGCCATAAAAACCTTTTTATTTTGATACTACATTTTAAATTATAACATGTAAGCCGGCATTGTAAATAAATATATAGGGATGATTTTCGATTATAATAATTCTCCGTTGTAAGCGGAGGCTGTTTTTCGTAGTACATTTAAAGTTTCTGCTCGGGAAATTCTATTAACAAGAAAATAAAAGTTGTATATTTATTTAAATGAATGTATAATTATACAAAAGAGAAGGAGTGCCGAGATGGATATTAATTTTGAAAATCATGTGATGAATATATACAGTCGCTACGACTTGGTTGCGAAAAGCGGGAAGGGAGCATGGCTTACAGATATAAACGGTGATGAATATTTGGATTTTGTATCGGGTATAGCCGTCAACTGCTTGGGACATGCTCATCCTGAGATAGTTAAAACCGTTGCGGAGCAGGCGGAAAAGCTTATGCACATTTCAAATCTTTACTGGAGCTTGCCGCAGATTGAACTGGCAAACAGATTGTCGGAAAAATCGGGTTTGGACAAGGTGTTTTTCTGTAACAGCGGAACCGAGGCGAATGAAGCCGCTATAAAAATTGCAAGAAAATACGGTAAGGAGAAGGGAGGCAGTGATAAATGCGGCATAATCTGCATGAAGGAATCCTTTCACGGCAGAACTATGGGAGCATTGTCCGTTACGGGGCAGGAGAAATATCGTGAGATGTTTCGACCTTTGGTAGGTGCCGTGTACGATGCCGATTTTAATGATAAAGCTTCTGTAGAAGCATTGATGAGCGATAAAATATGTGCAGTGATATTGGAACCGGTTCAGGGCGAAAGCGGTATAGTACCGGCAAAGCCCGAATTTCTGCAAGCTGTGAGGGATCTGTGCGATAAACACGATGCACTGCTGATTTTTGATGAGGTGCAATGCGGTATGGGGCGAAGCGGAGAACTTTTCGCTTATCAGATTTCGGGAGTTATGCCCGATATATGTACAACTGCAAAAGCTCTGGGAGCGGGATTTCCTATAGGAGCTGTCATGGCATCGGATAAGGCATGCGAATATTTTGTTCCGGGAGATCACGGCTGTACCTTCGGAGGAAATCCTTTGGCGTGCGCAGTAGGTAATACAGTAATGAAACAGCTTTTTGAAGAGGGTATTTTGGAAAATGTTCGTAATATGAGCGTATATTTATTTGAAAAGCTGAATATGTTGATGCAACGATATGAAGCGATTGAAGATGTCAGAGGTATGGGGCTGCTCATAGGCGTGCAGCTTGCAGACGGCTTAAAGAGCGAGCTTATAGCTGAAGCGATGAAAAATAAGCTGCTATTGGCAGGAGCGGGGCATGAAACTGTAAGATTTTTACCGCCGTTAAATGTCGGCAAAAAAGATATTGATACAGCTATTGAAAAATTTGAAATTTCATTACTTACAATTCACTATTTATAAAAAACTTGCAAAACAGCTTGTATATATGCTTTCTGGTATGTTATAATATCAAACGTTCATGGGCATTGTAAAAATGTTAAGCTCATTATCAGAAAATTTACGGTATATCCTGCAATGCACTTAAAAAAGTGCGTCCGGGAGCCGACCTTATCTCAGGGTCTCGGTTTGCTTCATTGCGGATCACCGTTTATATTATTTTATCCTTAGGGGTAAGTAAAGGAGGTGTTTCAAAATGTCAAAGAAATGTGAGATCTGCGGCAAGGGTCAGGTTACAGGCAACCGTGTAAGTCACTCCAATATCCACACAAAGAGGAAGTGGAATCCGAACATCCAGACAGTCAGAGTCAATGATAACGGAACCGTCAGAAAGATGAATGTATGCACTCGTTGTATAAAATCAAACAAGGTGACAAGAGCTCTTTAAAAATTGCGGACGTCTGAACAGGACGTCCGTTTTTCAGTTACAGTATTTTAATTTGTAAGTAAAGGAGAAAATATTATGGAATATGATGGTGAATTAATAGCCGTGTACAACGATCAGAGTCTTCCGCTTGAATGTACCGTTATCAGCAAATTTAAGAATGAAGATACAGGTAAATCTTATCTTGTTTATACCGATAACTCTCGTAATGAAGAGGGAAAGAAAAACATGTTTGTGGTTTCCTACAGACCTGATGTCCCTGAAGAGGATAAGCTCAGACCTGTTGAAAGTCTCGAAGAATGGGAATCTATCAGCGGATTTTTGGAAGAGCTGCGCAATGTAATAGATGAGAAGGGTTTGGATCTTTAGATATAAAGAATAACAGCATCAATCTGTATTGAAGCTGTAAAAATTGCAGTTACTAATAAAGAGACGGGGAAAGGCTTAAAGCCTTTCCCCGTCTCTTTCGGCATATGAGCATAATTATAAATTTAAAAGACTCATATATTTTTAAGTTTTATTCTGTATATCCACGATACATGAATGTTATTACAGCTGCTCTAGGGCACATGGTTGAAGGAGATACGATTATACCCGTATCTTCGAGCAATCCCTGTTCCTTAGCCCATTTGCTCGCTGCCTGATACCATCCGTCACTTCCTATGCCTTTAGCACGATACATGAAAGTGATAATATGAGCGCTGCTGCATTTCTGCTTAGGAGAGAAAGTTTTAGCTGACGTACCGGTTGTAATTCCCTTCTCAACAGCCCAAAGTATAGGCTTGTAATAATAATCTGAAGCTTTTACATCAGAGAAAGGATTGACGGCACTTTCAGGTTCAGGCTTACCTGAAGCTCTCCACAGGAAGGTAACAACTTCACCTCTGGTGCAGCTTTTATTAGGACCGAAAGTAGTAGCGGATATACCTGTTGTGATATTATTTTCAACAGCCCATTTTACAGCTTCTGTAAAATAACTGTCCTCGGGAACATCAGTGAAAGGGTTCTCCGTATCCGTTACAGGCGGATTTTCTATTGTAGGATCCGGCTTATTCGGCTGTTCATTCGGTTTAATCGGATTGTCCGGCTTATTCTGCTGATTGTCGGCAGGCGTCGGTTTATTGTCGACAGGCTTCGGTGTAGGAGGAGTACCGCCATAGCGATTATAGTGCTCTTCTGCCGTACTGTCATCATTTACAGCCTTACCCGCCTGGCTTGAACCGGCTGCACTCTGTCCGTAGAACAATGCTGATGCCGATGTTCCGCTTGTGACATACCAACGGTCTGAATCCTCAAATTTACTGAGTGTGATATTTACCTGATTACCTGCTGCATAGCTCTTTACCCAATAAACTATATTGAGTCTGCTGAGCTGCTTAAAGGTCTGAGAATTTATAGTGTCTGTATTAGGTTTATTGTAGTAAAGCTCGAGAGTGAGCGGCCTTGTAGGCTTATATGCATTGCTGCTGCTTGCTCCGTTAAAATATGCACGAGGCAGCCACTTATATGTAGGACTTTTGAGACGCTCATTGAAATAGCTGTCCCAGCCTGCTTTTCCGGACATACCGCCTTCATAGTAACCACGGCCGAATACCTCTATATCTGCAAAGAGATATTTCATCATTTCCATGCCGTCGTCATAATCATCAACCAATCTGGTAACGCTCCATGCCCAATATGCAGCTACACTTCTCGGATCATTGACATCGACTACCTGTTTGAGCTCTTTGAGATTCCATGGAGCCGGATCAGCCAATGTATAATCTTGATCCTCCGTCCAAGCAGAGTCCAGATTGCTTGAAGCGCCTGTGTCCGCCATAACCGATGCAGGGGTCATGCCGATTATCATTATTAAACTGATGATAATGGCAAAACCTCGGCGAATTGAAAGTTTTTTCTTCATAATTTACCTCCTCTTGTGAATATCACATTTGATAACTGTGTTTTCGAGTAAAAATACTGCATTTTATTATGATGCAATCAAACTTGATGTTTATAGCCAACCCGTCTTCGGACTCGATGACGAGGCGGATAACTGAATGTTTAAATCATACCGTTTATTTTTCATAACGATTGTTAAAATGGATCACCTTAAAGATATCACAGAAAAAATAATATATAATCCTACGAATAACGATTGACAAACACCTGACAAATTGTTCTTAATTGAAATTAAAGCTTTACAGACATTTAAAATATTTCTTGAAAATATTTTGCTTACAAATAAGCTTTGATTTGAAGTCACAAGAAAGAAAAATCCCTCGCATATAAATCATTTGCGAAGGATATTCTTATCGGCTTTTTCTGCAACAAAGACCGATAATTATATTTTTGAAAGGAGAGAGTTTATTTTTTATTTAAACTAAGCATAACACATAATAACCAAAAGTCAAGATTAAAATATTGTTAAAATGAATTATATAAAATATAACAAATAAAAACAAACATAAAGTCACGGTGAGCGTGACGGCACTTTAAATGACTGAATCTGTATGCTATACTTAAAGAAATATATTAAATAAAAAATATGATGAATATAATATTTATTTTATAGATAGCGGAGGAAATTATGAGTATTCAAACCAAGCCGGCAGCTATCATCCTTGCGGCAGGTCTTTCTTCGAGGATGAAGGATTTCAAGCCCCTAATGAAAATTGATGAAAATAATGCACTTGAGGTTTTGATAAGCAATTTTCAACTTGCAGGTGTTGAGGATATTTATGTAGTAGTCGGATATAATGCCGATATCATAGAAAAATTTTTCGAGGGCAGCGGCATTATTTTTATTAATAATAAAGATTATGAAAAAGGAATGTTCTCATCCATTCAAAAAGGAGTGGAAGCAGCTTCAAAGAACGGACATGACTGCTATCTGATAAATCCCGTGGATGTGCCTCTTATTCCTCCGTATATTATAGAAGTTGCGCTGAGACGTCATGAGGTTAAGCCCGATTTTTTTGTCACACCTTGTTTTGAGGGCAGACACGGACATCCTATACTCGTACCCTCCTGCTATACTGATGAAATTCTTGCAAGCAGCAGCGAAAATAATTTAAAGACTGTACGTGATGCTCATCCGGGGAAAATTTTTTATTTCGATACTCATTGCAGCACTATATTAATGGATATGGATACTCCTGAGGCTTATAATGATATAGTGACGGCATATAAAAACAATCAGTTTCCGAATGAGGAACAGTGCTTCAAAATATATGACAGATGCGAAACACCTTCTCATATAATACGTCATTGCATAGCTGTTACCAACACTGCACTTGCTATGGCGGATGCATTGATAGAAAAAGGCTGGGATATAAACAGAAAGCTGGTATATGCGGCAGGTATGCTGCATGATTGCCTCAGAACGAAGAAGGAACACGGACGTGCGGGCGCCGACTTGTTGAGACATTACGGTTATAAACGAGTTGCCGATATAGTACTGCATCATATGGATTATGCACCCGATTTACCTGTTCGCACCGTGGATGAAAATGATCTGGTCTGCTTGGGCGACAAGCTTTGTCAGGAGGACAGACTTGTTACGCTTGAGGAAAGAATGAAGCCTGTACGTGAAAGGTTTAAGGGCGATAAAGAGGTTTTGGATATAGTTACCGCCAGAATTTCAGCTGCGAGTGCAGTTTTAGATTTTATAAGCGAGGCCATAGGCAAGGATGTATATGAGCTCCTTAAAGAAACTCAACGATTGGCTGATGAAAAGGCTTATAATGAACCGACAAAGCGCCGTATTATACTTATAAGACATGGAGAAACACAGAAACATAAAGAAAAAATCTTTATGGGACAGGTTGATATACCTCTAAATGAAGAGGGCAAGGAGCAGAGTACTTATGTGGGTTTGGAAATGCAGCATTTCAATATTAATACCGATACCATATATTGCAGCGATTTGAAGCGTGCAAGAGACAGTGCGAAAATAATAGCTCGTATATTGGGCGACAGCTATGATGTTTCGGAAATTTCGGAATTCAGAGAGATGTCGCTCGGCTCATGGGACGGAAGATTTATAAGTGAGATTCGTAAGGATTACCCCGAAGCTTATGAGCGGAGAGGTAAGAATATCGCAGATTTCCGAATAGACGACAGTGCGGAAAATTTTTATGATTTGAGCAATAGAGTTGTTCCCAAGCTCAGAGCCTTGATAGCTTCAACTAAAGGCGATATTGTAATAGTGAGCCATGCAGGTGTAATAAGAGTAATCAGAGCTTACCTTGCAGGGAAATCCGTTAAGGATATGCTGAAACTTAAAATAGGCAGAGGAACCTATGAGATACTGGAGTATGATGAAAATGCTTTGCCGGAATTTGTGACAGCTTGAGAAGAATATGATTTCATACCTCCTGTCAAATCGGCAGGAGGTTATTTTAATCGGAGGACATCAATGACAAAGAAGTTATATAATCAGGATTCATATCTGCAGGAAGCTACTGCAACGGTAGTGGATATTCAGGGAGAAAATGTAATTTTGGATCAGACCGTATTTGCACCGGATTCCGGAGGTCAGCCATGGGATTTGGGAAGCTTGGGAGACTTTGAATTGAAAGCTGTAACTGAGAAAAACGGCGTTATATACCACAGACTTAAGGCTGAGGACGCCGCACTGTTGAATCCCGGCGATAAGCTTAATCTCAAGCTGAATTGGGAACGACGCTTTGATCATATGCAAAACCATATCGGTGAGCATATCCTTTCGGGTATATTTAAAAGTGAGTATAATCTTGATAATAGAGGCTTTCATTTGGGTGAAGAGATAGGAAGCTTCGATATAGATTCAAAGGAAATTACTCAGGAAATGATAAATCATGTTGAAAATATTGCCAATGATGCAGTTTATCGTGCTCTTCCCATAAATATTTTGCAGTTGAAAAGTTCTGAAGAAGCGGCTGAACTCCCGCTTCGCAAGGAACTCAAAGTAGATGAAGATATAACCGTGGTAAGCATACCGGGTGTGGACTGCGTAGCTTGCTGTTGCCCCCATCCCTCGGATACTTCACAGGTGGGTATCATAAAGATTATTTCCACTGAAAAATATAAAGGGATGACGAGGATTTACTTTAAATGCGGCAAGCGTGCATTTCTCGATTATCGTCAGAAGCATCTTGTGGTTTCGGAGCTTGCCGAGAAATATTCGGCGGATGAGTTTACTCTGATTGAAAAAGTTAAAATTGCAGAAAAAAAGAATGACGGCTTCCGACGTGAACTGAATCAGATGAAGGACAGATTTGCCGCAATAAAGGCTAAGGAACTTTTAAATACGGATGAGATTATAATAACTTCCGAGTTGAGTGATGTCGATATTGAGGAACTAAGGCGTATTACCAAGAAGCTTTCCGCTATTACCGATAAGCCTATAATTCTGAGCTCCGCAAAAGAAAACTGTGTGCTGTTGAATTGCACTGCCAAAAGCAGTTTAAATCTCGGCGGTATAGTGAAAGAATATGCAGTAGGCTTCGGAGGAAAGGGCGGCGGTAGAAAAGATCAGGCTCAGGCATTCTTTCAAGAGGTGGAGCTTATGCGGAATTTTATAAAAATAGCCTATGTTGAAATAGAAAATAAATTGAACAGCTCGGTATAATATACTGAAAATATAGCAATATAAATCAGCTTATGTGACATAAAAGGTTTTTAAAAATTATGGAAAATTGCAGGATAAGAGATATAAACACGGTAGATTTGTCCTCGGACGGCAGAGCGTTGATAATAATAGATCAGACTCTGCTTCCGGGAGAAATAAAATTTTTGGAACTGCGGCGTCAGGAGGATATAAGAGAAGCTATATATAAGCTGAGAGTCAGAGGAGCACCTGCAATAGGCGTAGCTGCGGCTATAGGAATTTATCTTGCGGCAGTTGAAATAGGAAAAATTGCGGGAAATGACAGAGAAGTCTTTGACCTAAGACTTTCAGCGGCGGCAGATTATTTGAAAGCTGCACGTCCGACAGCAGTCAATCTTTCTTGGGCTATTGATCGTATGATGAAAAAAAATAAAGACCTTGCAAATTTTCAAGTGAGCGAAGTTATTACAGAATTGAGAATTGAGGCTGAAAAAATCAAATTCGAGGATATAGAGGTATGCAGGAAGATAGGCGAATACGGATTGACACTGCTCAAATCGGGGCAAGGAATACTGACCCATTGCAATGCGGGACATCTGGCAACGGTACGTTACGGAACCGCAACGGCTCCTATCTATCTCGGGCATGAAAGAGGGTACGATTTTCATGTGTTTGCTGATGAGACCAGACCTCTTTTACAAGGGGCAAGGCTTACGGCATTTGAACTTGAACAGGCAGGTATAGACGTGACACTTATCTGTGATAATATGGCGGCTTCAGTGATGAAGCAGGGCAAGATCGATGCAGTCATAACAGGATGTGACAGGGTGGCTGCAAACGGAGATACCGCAAATAAGATAGGGACATTGGGAGCGGCGATTTCGGCAAAGCATTTCGGAATACCTTTTTATATAGCAGCTCCGTCATCAAGTATAGATATGATGACTTCCGACGGTGAAGGAATCGTAATAGAAGAAAGAGCTGAGGAAGAGGTCAGAAGCATGTGGTACAGTAAGCCTATGACTTCAGGCAGTGTGAATATTTATAATCCGTCATTCGATGTGACCGACAATGAGCTCATAACGGGAATTATTACCGAATACGGGATAGCTTATCCTCCATATGAAAATTCGCTTAAAAGCATAGCAGAAAGGAAAGTTGAAAATGGGAAGATTAATACTGCCTGATGATGCGACAGCTAAAGCAGCTGTTATTGAAGTTGGGAAAAGAATGTATGATAAAAATTATTGTGCGGCAAATGACGGAAATCTAAGCTGTAAGACAGCTGACGGTTATTATTGGGTGACCCCGTCAGGAGTATCAAAGGGTTTTATGACGGAAGAAATGCTGATAAAAACCGATATTGACGGGAATATTATAGAAGCGGGAAGCTGTGAGAAAGTATCCTCGGAGATTCAAATGCATATGGCGGTATATAAAAACAGAGAGGATGTGAATGCGGTAGTACATGCACATCCGCCCGCCACCACAGCTTTTGCCTGTGCACGAAAGGCTATGGATCTACCTGTGGTAAATGAGGCTTTGTTAAATTTAGGAGAAGTTTTGTGTGCTCCGTTTGCTGCACCGGGTACTAAGGAACTGGCGGAATCCATAATTCCGTATTTGAAAGGTCATGCAGCCGTTTTGCTGGCAAACCACGGAGCGGTGGTTTGGGGAGATAATATGATAAATGCATATTATCGTCTTGAAACCTTGGAATATTATGCGAATATGCTGATACTTACAGGGAAGCTTCCAGCTCCGGCACATATTCTGAATGATGAGGAAAAAGCTGTAATAGAGAGCTGTAGAGAAAAATACGACATTATACTGTAGGTATAAATTTTCGTGCATGTCGACAGTAGAGGTGCTACTTCTGAGAAAATTATGAAGCTTATATAAAAATCAATCTTTAATGTTTAAATATCCTGTATAGATGTTAAACTATGATTGTTTGATTCGGATATGTCGCTTAGATTATTGAGTGCATACATATTTAAAATATTTTTAAAATAATCTGATGGGAGAAAATATTATATGATTTACAACAATGTACTTGAAGCAGTGGGAAATACCCCTATGATTCGTCTGTCCAAACTTACGAATCCGGATGATGCACAGGTACTGGTAAAATTTGAGGCTGTCAATATAGGAGGTTCCGTAAAAACTCGTACAGCCTTGGAAATAATAGAAGCTGCCGAAAGAAGAGGCGAGCTTGACAAGAATTCCGTAATAGTGGAGGCTACCAGCGGAAATCAGGGTATAGGACTGTCACTGGTAGGAGCGGTAAAGGGTTACAAGGTAGTAATAATAATGCCCGATTCAGTTAGCAGAGAAAGACTGATGCTCATGAAACAATACGGTGCGGAGGTCAGACTTGTACATGATGACAATAATATAGGCGAATGCATAAAGGAGTGTATGAGACAGGCTCAGCAGATGGCTGCTGAATATCCTAATGTTTATTGCCCCGACCAGTTCAGCAATGAGGATAATATTATTGCACATCACAAGCATACCGCAGCTGAAATATTGGAACAGGTGAACGGGACTATAGACGGATTTTGTTCAGGAATAGGAACAGGCGGCACTATCACAGGTATAGGACGATTGTTGAAAGAGAAAAATCCCGATATAAAAATTTATGCGGTCGAGCCTGAAAACGCCGCCATACTTTCGGGCGGCGGCGTAGGAACTCATCTGCAGATGGGTATAGGTGACGGAGTTATTCCCGATATACTGGATACTGAAATTTACGATGAAATATCCATAGTTACTGATGAAGAAGCTATTAAAACAACGAGATTGCTGGCGAGGGAAGAAGGTCTTCTCTGCGGTATATCGGGAGGAACAAACGTATGCGTAGCTTTGCGTATGGCAAAGGAGCTTGGCGAAGGCAAAACCGTCGTAACCTTACTTCCCGATACGGGCGAGAGATATTTCAGTACACCTCTTTATGAGGACTGAATGTCCAAGCGGATGAAAGAGGCGAATTATGGCTTTGAAACCTTTGAAAGTATCTCAGGTAAATAAATATATAGGCAGAATTCTTTCTACGGATCCGATACTCGGCAGTATTCTGATAAAAGGAGAAATATCAAATCTTAAATATCACGGCAGCGGGCATCTGTATTTTTCTCTGAATGATGAAAGCTCAACCCTTCGCTGTTTTATGCCTTCCACTTATGTCTCAAAGCTCAGATATGAACTTGTCAACGGTATGGAAATAACGGCGGAGGGGCATATATCCGTATATGAACAGGGCGGAAGCTATTCTTTAAATGTCAGGAGCATAGAGGTGCTGGGTGCCGGAGATCTTGCCGCAGCGTTTCGAGCCTTGTATGAAAAACTCGAGTCTGAGGGATTGTTTGCGGCAGAAAATAAGAAGCTGATACCTGAATTTCCGACGACCGTATGTATTATAACAGCGGAAACCGGAGCAGCCGTAAGGGACATATTGAAGATTATAAAATCCAGAAATAATGTAGTCAATATCATAGTATATCCGTGTACGGTACAGGGCGAATATGCAGCTGAAGAAATTGCATCCGCCGTCACGGATGTAAACAGAAAGTTTAACTATGTAGATACTATAATAGTGGGCAGGGGCGGCGGTTCTGCCGAAGATTTGTGGGCTTTTAACGAGGAAATCGTCGCAAGGAGTATTTTTGAATCAAAGATACCTGTAATTTCTGCGGTCGGTCATGAAACTGATTTTACCATAGCAGACTATGTTGCGGACAGGCGAGCCGAGACTCCTACCGCAGCTGCCGTAATGGCAGTACCCGACAGCGAAGAACTGCAACACAATCTTTATGATATGCATGAAAAAATCAGACGGAGCATGCTTTACAGGATAGATTACAGAAAATCTCTGTTGAAGCATTTTGACGGTCAAATACTTTCATATACGCTCGGCAACAGGGTAGAAACTATGAAAGCTCGATGTGATATGCTGAAAAACGGTTTGATAAACGATATTAAAAGCATGATAGAAACGCTTCAAGGAGCGACTGACAGGCAGGCTGCAGTGCTTGAGGCGGCTTCGCCGGAAAGCATTTTGGCAAAGGGTTATGCCATAGTCAGAACTGAGGACGGTAAGGTTATTACTTCAGTCGGAGCTGCCGCCAAGGAGCAGTATATCAGTTTGCAGATGAAAGACGGTTCGATAGATGTCAGTACGCTCACAAACCGCATTTCGAAAAATGAAAATAACTGAAATTAAAATGTGAAAATTTACTCTATGAATTTAAAATATAAATAAAGGATAAGGTTATGAAGGAAGATAAGCTGTCTTTCGAGCAGGCTTACGAGAGGCTCGAAAATGCGGTGTCAGCTTTAAACGATGAGGCTACACCGCTTGAGGAAGCTTTAAAAAGCTATAAAGAAGGACGAAAATATTACGAATATTGCATGGGTATACTTGAGAATGCAAGGCAAACGATAGAAATATATGATAAAAAAAGCGGAGAATTGTGCAAGGAACAGCAGCTATGAGATTGACAGAGCTTGAAGCTTTGAGGAAAGAAGCGTATAAAGTCGAATATGCAGCTTTGAAGGATATGGTTGAAGCTGCTTTGGAGTCGTATCTGCCTGAAGTGGACAGCAGAAGTTCCGTACTGGGAGACGCTATGCGTTACAGTCTTGAGGCCGGGGGAAAGCGTCTCAGACCCGTGCTGCTGCTCGCCGCCGCCAAACTTGCAGGCGGCTCGCGCAAGGGCAAGCCGGCAGCCCCATGCGAGTCGGAAGTTGAAGCTCGCATGGGAGGCAACGCCGACGAGTTTAGGGAGGCAGTCCGAGCCAACCCGTATCCTATACCGAATCAAGCCCATATGGCGGAAAGCACTTGCCGGTCGTGGCGGTTCGAGGGAGGATTCAAGCAATCGATACCGAATCTCGACTGCAAAGGGAGTGACTGCGACCTTTTGCAAAAAGCGTTGCCCTACGCCTGCGCCGTGGAATTTATACATACATATTCGCTGATACACGACGATCATCCCTCGATGGATAATGACGACCTTCGCAGAGGACGTCCCGCCAATCATAAGGTTTACGGTGACGGGATTGCTTTGCTGGCGGGAGACGGACTTTTAAATTCGGCGTTCGACGTTATGCTGGAGGCGGCGCAGGCGGCTGCCGGCAAGGACGAGCTGCTGCGTTTTATCCGTGCGGCAGCAGAAATTTCCAAGGCGGCAGGCGTACAGGGAATGATAGCCGGACAGGCATCCGATTTTTGTATGACTGATTCGGCTGAAATCTGCGAATTGAAGCCGCCTACTGCAAATTCGGGCAAAACTGTATCGGATAACACTGTAATTGATAATTCAATAAGGGCTGCAAGTGGTGACGATACCGATATGCTGCATTATATACACAGGAACAAGACCGGAGCCTTGATCCGTGCAGCTGTGAGAGCCGGAGCCGTAATCGGAGGAGCGAGTGACGAATTGCTTGAGGCTCTCACTTCATATGCGGAAAACTTGGGACTGGTGTTTCAGATAGTGGATGATCTGCTTGACGTAATCGGGGACGAGAAAGCTATGGGCAAGGCTACGGGAGTTGATGCCGAGCTCGGCAAGCTTACATATCCGTCTTTATACGGGACGGAGCGTTCACGGAAGCTTGCCGGCGAGATTACAGCCGAGGCGGTAGCTGCAATCGAAAAAGCCTCTCGACTGATTAATAACGCTAATATGAATGATGCTCCCGACAGAAAATGCGATAAAACAGAGCATGCTCCCATATTATTCTTTGCGGAACTTGCACTTGACCTTCAAAAGAGGATAAAATAAAATATTATAATAAGTGGCGCAGTATCCTAGTCAGAATTTGTTTTTCCTGAAGACGGGGCTAAAAATCCGCCAAAGGGCACATCGATGAAGCTCCTTGCTTTTGCCGCCAACGCCCAGTTGGGGGCATTTTCAGGGAGAATGATTGAAAAGGGCGATCCGTAATGGCATATGGGCGTGAACCCTTTCGATCGTGGAGGCTCATGCAAAGGAAGTATACTTTTGCATGAGAAATAAAACCTGAAGATCGTTTTGTGTATTGTCTGTATAATGCACAATTCGTTCCTAAGTGTAGCCTGCCTTGAGTGGAACAGGGGGATAACAGATCGATGATGCATAGCTAACGGCCGTAGCATTGCATTAATTGCTGTTTGAAACCTTTTTTGCAAAAGAGGATAAGGAAAAACAATACTGTCGGGGAAATCCCCTAGGCTGTATAATATTCGTGGATTGCAGTATGGACTGAGTGGTGATCCGGTTTCGTGTCCGGCAACGGCACGAGCGGAGCTTTAATGGGAAACCGCTGATTTGGCGACAGATCAGCAGCTTTGCAGGAAATCTTACCGGACCTATGCCTTAAAGTTAACACGAATTTTGTCCACTTATTTTTTTAACTTGAATTGAAAATCTGTCAGAATCCTTCAATATAAAGTATCTGACAGCGATTTTAAATTGGAAATAAGAAGCAATATGATTTATGATGTAATCTCAGATAGCGGTTTTTATAGAATAAACGGATATTATGAAAAAAGTTAAGGCTAAGGATGTCGTAAGTGTACGACGAAGATGGGTCGTAAGTATAACTATTTTTGCATTTCTGCTTTCGGTATTTATGAGTCTCTTTTCAGAGACGGTACTCAGAAATTCAACGCTTGTTACAGCGTTTATAGTGTTGATAGTGATAATACTTACAGGTGTAGCTTTTGATATAGTCGGGGTTGCGGTGACGGTTGCGGAAGAGAAGCCGTTTCATTCCATGGCGGCAGGCAAGATAAAGGGTGCAAGAAGTTCTCTCAAGTTGATAAGAAATGCGAGCAGGGTTTCAAATTTATGCAATGATGTTGTGGGTGATACATGCGGCATTATAAGCGGAACCGCTGCAGCCTTTATAGTAACTAAGGTCAGCGAGCTGGGAATAGCGGATCAGACAGTATTTGCACTTATTCTCAGCGGATTGGTAGCATCCGTTACCATAGGAGGAAAGGCTATCGGCAAGGAGCTTGCTATTTCAAAGGCAAAGGAGATTATTTTGTTTATAGGTAAAATAATCTCCGTATTTACGGAACATCATATAAAGAATAAATGATAGGAGAGGAGTATTTTAATACTCCGATAAATTATTATGAGCAGGATAGAAGCCGGCATTTTGCCTGAAGATTTGAAAGATATGTCGTATAAGGAGCTCGAAGAACTTTGTTCGGAGCTCAGAGCTGCTATTATAGCTACAGTTTCGGAGAATGGCGGGCATTTGGCGTCAAATTTGGGAATAGTGGAGCTGACGGTAGCTTTGCACAAGGTTTTTAAAGCACCCGATGACAAGATAGTTTGGGATGTGGGACATCAGTCATATGTTCATAAGCTTCTTACGGGCAGAGGCTCGGATTTCGGATCTTTGAGACGCAAAGGCGGTATAAGCGGATTTCCTAAGCGCAGCGAGAGTATATATGATACCTATGACTCGGGACACAGCAGCGATTCAATATCGGCAGCCTTGGGAATGGCTGTTGCCAGGGATTTGAACAATGAAAACCATGCTGTTGCGGCGGTTATAGGAGACGGGGCAATGACGGGAGGAATGGCTTTTGAGGCTATGAATAATGCAGGCGTTATGGATACTCCTCTCGTTATAATTTTGAATGACAATGCCATGTCTATTTCAAAGAATCACGGCGGGATATCGCAGCATCTGTCAAAGCTGAGATCATCGGACAGATATAAAGGCTTCAAGAGCGGATTGAAGAAGGGGTTAACAAAGATTCCCATTGTTGGAAAAGGCATTTACAAAGGTCTTTCAGCGATAAAAGATTCTGTTAAATATATGGTTGTCCCGGGAATTTTATTTGAAGAAATGGGATTTAAATATCTCGGACCGGTAGACGGTCATAATCTAAGAGAATTGATAGATGTATTCGAGTCAGCCAAAAATCTCGGCGAACCTGTAATAGTTCATTGCATTACGCAGAAGGGCAGAGGCTATAAACTTTCTGAAAATAATCCCGACAGGTATCACGGAGTTGGTCCTTTTGATGCTGCAACCGGCATGCAGCTCAGAGAAAAGGATGAAAAAACATATTCTGAAATATTCGGCAGAAAGCTGGCGGCTATGGCGAGCGGAGACGAGCGTATAGTTGCAATCAGTGCAGCCATGATTGACGGAACTGGACTTTCCGGCTTTGCACGTACCTTCCCGGACAGGACTTTTGATGTTGGAATAGCCGAGGAACACGCCGTATCGTTTGCTGCAGGGCTTGCTCTTAGCGGGAAACGACCTTTTGTAGCTATATATTCAACATTTTTGCAGCGTGCATATGATCAAATTTTGATAGATGTATGTATGCAGAATCTGCCGGTGGTATTTTGTATCGACAGAGCGGGCATAGTGGGCGAGGACGGAGCCACTCATCACGGCGTGTTCGATTTGTCTTATCTCATGCATATGCCTAATATGACAGTGTTGGCTCCGTCGGATGCCTATGAGCTTCGTATAATGATGGATTATGCTCTTTCATTGAACGGACCGGTAGCCATAAGATATCCTAAGGGGACAGCTACGGTTCTCACTGATGAATTTACTCGCAGGGATTATTCCATGGAGCCTCGTATAATGCGTGAAGGCTCTGATGTTACGGTCTTGGCGGTAGGGAAAATGACATCGGTCTGTCTCAAGGCGGCTGAAATTTTAGAAAAAAACGGTATTTCGGCGGAGGTGATAGATGTAAGACGGGTTAAGCCTATAAGAGGCAATGCGATTATCGAATCCGCAAGAAAGACCGGTAAGCTTATAACAGTAGAGGATAATGTCGTAACAGGGGGATTCGGAAGTGCTGCTGAGGAATTTGCGGAGCAGTTCGGCTTTGCCGTCACTATTAAAAAAATAGGTTGGAAGGATGAATTTATTCCGCACGGTTCTCAGGCGGAGCTTGAGCATGAATACGGCATGGACAGTAAAGGTATTGCAAAACGCATAGCTCGTACCGTTCCGGAAAAATTGGCGGCTGCAAGAAAGCAGGATGACAATAAGCTTGAAGAAGAAAATGCGACCGATTCTGAAGAAAATGCAGAATCCCGGACAGACGCTTCGGTTGATGAAAGTTCAAAAATCGATAATTTAACGATTAAGCCGGGCAAGGCGAGCCGGTTCCGCAGCCGAATGTCCCGCAGAAGGTAAAAGCTATGAAGGAAAGACTTGATATACTTTTGGTGAGTAAAGGTTATTTTTCTTCAAGAGAGCGTGCAAAATCGGAAATCATGGCAGGAAATGTTTACATAGGCGGAAGGCTTTACGATAAGCCCGGAACCTCTGTAGATATAGATTCGGAGATTGAGCTGCGAGGTGATAGCTGTCCTTTTGTAGGACGTGGAGGCTTGAAGTTGGCAAAGGCTTTGGAGTATTTCGGTTTAAATCTGACTGATACTGTCGGAATGGATGTAGGCGCTTCTACAGGAGGATTTACCGACTGTATGCTTCAGAACGGAGCGAAGCATGTGTATGCGGTCGATGTAGGCTACGGTCAGCTTGATTGGAAGCTGAGAAATGATGTTCGTGTTACAAATTTGGAGAAGGTGAATTTCAGATATTTTGATAAATCCGTTCTGGATTCTCCTATAGATTTCATGAGTATAGATGTATCGTTTATATCGCTTTCGATGATGTTTCCTGTCGGGGTGAAGCTTCTGTCCGATGCAGGAAAAATTGTTTGTCTTATCAAGCCTCAGTTTGAGGCGGGCAGGTCGCAGGTAGGTAAAAAGGGAATCGTAAAGGATAAGTCGGTGCATCGTGATGTTATAGAAAATGTGGCGAGCTATGCATTGACAAACGGCTTGCTGCCGACAGGACTGACCTATTCACCGATGACGGGTGCAAAGGGAAATATAGAATATTTGATGCTTTTGGAAAAATCGGGCGGAAGAAAATTGGATATTGATGAGTTTTCAAAAGCCTTGAATGATACGGTCGAGGAAGCTCATTCCAAGCTTATGATGCAGGACTGAATAATAAATATCACGTATTAAATCACTTAATTTGTAGGAGCTTTCATTCAAGATATCTGATGATACACCGATATTTAAACATATTGAATTACATATTGCAGTAAATGTGATTTCGGCAATGATACAGGTTTACAGCCGAAGCAGGTTTTAAATTTTTTATCTTATATTTTGCAGCGGAGAGGGGTTTTAGATATGCTCAATAATCCTAAGGCGGTTCTGTTCGACCTCGACGGAACTTTGCTTGATACTATGGGAGATATAGCTGAAGCGGTAAATCACGTATTACGAACGGAGAGGCTTGAGGAACGTTCTGTTGAAGAAATCAGAGGCTTTCTGGGTACAGGACCTAAGACATTGATATTAAAAGCTATCTACGGCAATGATAATTTTGAGCCTGAGGGTACGGAGAGACTTTTGAAAATTTTTCGTGAATATTATGATAAAAATCTCGACGTGAAAACGCAGCCGTATCCGGGAACTTCGGAGATGCTTGATTCTGTGAAAAAATCCGGGAAAAGTATTGCAGTTGTTTCAAATAAATATGATGCGGCTGTACATAGGCTTTGCGATTTGTATTTTCCGGGAATATTCGGAACGGTATTCGGAATGCGTGAGAATATGCCGAAAAAACCCGAACCCGAGGCGTTGTTTGAAGCGCTTGATATATTGGGCGTCAGGGCGGAGGATGCTTTATACGTAGGCGATTCGGAGGTTGATGTGGAGGCGGCGAAAAATGCGGGCATTTGCTGCATAGGCTGCTCATGGGGGTTCAGAGGCAGAAAATTCCTCGAAAAAACAGGCTGCAAGCTTATAATTGACAGCTGGGATGAGCTGAACAGTCTGCTTAAATTATGAGAATATACTTTGAATGATAATCGACCATGAAAAGCTTACTGTTCAAAATATTAATTTGGCTCACGTAACGGGAGCTTCGGATTTACAAATTAGCAGTAAGCTGCGGTACAAGAAATTTAAAGGTGATTAGAGTAAAATCTAACCGCCTTTTTTAGTTTGTGCGCACTTTAAGTGTTGAGATCTCACAGCTGCTCCCATTAGCCGGAGTAACAAGGAACTGTATTCGTGTCAAAATGTGAGAAATATTTAAAAATATTCATGTTAATTAGTGTGAAAATTAAAATAAAAGTCGTTCATATTTGCACGATTATTTGATATACTATAGTCAGTACCTTTAAGGAGAGCTTATTATGTATAGAAAAATTAATAGCTTTTTAGAAGCGTGGGGGAAAAGCGGGCACCGCAAGCCCCTTATTTTGCAAGGAGCAAGACAGGTCGGAAAGACCTATTCTATTTTAGAGTTTGGGCGTACTCACTATGAGAATGTTGCCTACTTCAATTTTGAAACAAATCAAAAGCTGAATGAAACCTTTGACGAGAATATCAGTCCGGATTATCTGATACCTATTCTTTCGCATATTGCAGGGCAAACAATAGTCAAGGAAAAAACGCTGATAGTATTTGACGAGGTGCAGCTTTGTGAAAGAGCTTTGACAAGTCTTAAATATTTCTGCGAGGAGGCACCGGATTACCATATCATTGTGGCAGGCAGCTTGCTCGGAGTGGCGGTCAACAGAGAGAGGTTCTCATTTCCTGTGGGTAAGGTAGATATGAAAACTCTTTATCCTATGGATATGGAGGAATTTATGCTTGCTTTAGGTGAGGAAGCTCTGGTAAAGCAAATTAAAGACTGCTTTGCGGGTAATTTGTCTATGCCTTCCGCCCTGCACGATGCCGCTATACAGCTTTACCGTCAGTATCTTATTATCGGAGGTATGCCGGAATGCGTGATGCAGTTTGCAGAAACGAAAGATTATATTCTTGTCCGTCACACACAGGATACCATTCTTGCAAGCTATCTTAACGATATGAGCAAATACAACAACTTGAATGAAATAAAGAAAACAAGGCTTACCTATGATAATATTACCGTTCAGCTTTCCAAGAAAAACACCCGTTTCCAATATAAGCTGATTAAAAAAGGCGGCAGAGCTTCGGAGTTTGAAAATGCTATCGAATGGCTTTGTCTGTCAGGTATTGTGTCACAGGTCTACAAGGTGGAGCAAATCAAGAAGCCGCTTGAGAACTACCGTGATATTGATGCGTTTAAAATCTATGTTTCGGATTCAGGTCTGCTTTGTGCTAAAAAGAACTTGGCGACGAATGACATTCTCTATATGGTGGAGGAGCTTAACGACTTCAAGGGCGGTATGGCTGAAAACTATGTCAATGTTCAGCTCACAATAAACGGATATAAAACCTACTATTGGGAATCTGCGCGTGGAGCGGAAATTGATTTTGTTATTCAGCGTGACGGACAGCTTATTCCTATAGAGGTCAAGAGTGCCGACAACACCAGAGCCAAGAGCTTGAAAGTGTATATGGAAACCTATAAGCCGGCTTATGCGATCAAGCTCTCTGCGAAAAACTTCGGTTTTGAGGATAATAAAAAAATCGTTCCTCTCTATGCCGCATTTTGTATCTAAAATTTAATATGGCAAAAGTAACGCTCACAGAAATGTGGCGTTTCTTTTTACCCATAGAAAGAAAGGAAGCGGTAGCGAAGTTCAAGGGACAGATGAAAATATATACTTGATTTTTAGTGATAGATGGTTATAATAGTGTTAGCACTCGAAGTGAATGAGTGCTAATTTAAAGCATATGATATTTCATATTACATGCGAATTGAAAATTTAAATTAAAAATCAGTTGAATCGGAGTATTTTTTATAATTTTTTATTTAAAATCAACCGACCGATGCTGAGATGAATTATTTTAATCAGTTGATATTGCGAGGTGTATAAAATGGCAAAGAAACAGTTTAAAGCGGAATCAAAAAAGCTGCTTGATATGATGATTAATTCAATTTATACAAATAAGGATATATTTCTCAGAGAGCTCATATCAAATGCCAGCGATGCTATAGATAAGCTTTACTATGAAGGTCAGGAGGGCTTGAATCGTGAGGATTTCTATATTGCTATAGAAACGGATCCCGAGGAAAGGACGATTTCAATCATTGATAACGGCATAGGCATGACTAAGGAGGATATGGAAAATAACCTCGGAACCATTGCAAAAAGCGGTTCGCTTGAGTTTAAAAAGTCCTTGGAGGGAAATGTCTCCGATGTTGATATTATAGGTCAGTTCGGGGTAGGCTTTTACTCCTCATTTATGGTTGCCGATAAGGTTACAGTTCTTTCCAGAAAATTCGGGCAGGAAGAATGCTGGCAGTGGGAATCTGCAGGCGCAGACGGATATACAATTTTGGAAAGTGCCATGGTAGGTCACGGTACCCGCATAATTCTTCATATTAAGCCGAATACACCGGATGATAATTTCGATGAATACCTCATGGACTATAAGCTGCGAGCTTTGGTTAAAAAATATTCGGATTATATACGATATCCTATACAAATGGAAGTTGAAAAAACCAGAAAGAAGGAAGGCGGAGAGGATAACCAGTTTGAAACCTATAAAGATGTGGAAACCCTCAACAGTATGACTCCTCTCTGGAAGAAGAGCAAGAGTGAAATCAGTGAAGAAGCATATGCCGATTTTTACAAGAGCAAGTTCTACGGCACGGAAGAGCCGCTTCGTACCATACATTACAGCGTAGAAGGGGTGTCATCTTTCAATGCGCTGCTTTATATACCTAAGCGCCCGCCGTTCAACTATTTTTCACCTGATTATGAAAAGGGTCTGCAGCTTTACACCAGCGGTGTTCTTATCATGGATAAGTGTGCTGATTTGATACCTGATCACTTCGGATTTGTAAGAGGTATCGTGGATTCGGAGGATTTATCTCTGAATATTTCAAGAGAAACTCTGCAGCAGGACAGACAGGTCAGAAATATTTCCAAGAATATTGAAAAGAAAGTAAGAAATGAATTGACTCAAATGCTCAATTCAGATCGTGAGGAATATGAGAAATTCTTTGAAAATTTCGGACTTTCTATTAAATTCGGTCTTTATAACAGCTTCGGACAGCTGAAGGAAGATTTGCAGGATCTGGTACTTTTCTATTCATCGACGGAAAAGAAGCTTGTAACTCTTAAGGAATATGTTTCCCGCATGAAGGAAGATCAGCAGTATATTTACTATGCGACAGGTAAGGACATAAAGAGCATTGAACGTCTACCGCAGATAGAGCTGCTTGTTGATAAGGGCTATGAAATTCTGTTTATGACGGATGATGTCGATGATTTTATGATTCGCATGATTCGTGATTATGAGGGTAAGCAGTTCCGTTCCGCTGAAGGTGACGACCTCGGTATTGAGGAAAGTACGGAGGAAAAGGAAGCTCTTGAAAAAAAGCAGGAAGAAAACAAGGCTATGCTTGATAAGATGAAAGAGATGCTCGGCGGTCGTGTCGCTGAAGTAAAGATTTCAAATCGTCTGAAGTCCAATCCCGTTTGTCTGTCAGTAGAGGGTGATATGTCCATCGGCATGGAAAAGGTTCTTAACTCAATGCCGGTACAGGAGAAGGTTTCATCTCGGAAGGTACTGGAAATAAATCCGGACCATACGGCATTTACCGCTCTCAAATCAGCTTTTGAAGCAAAGGATGACGATAAGCTGAGAATATTCTCTTCGTTGCTTTACGATCAGGCGGCGCTTATAGGCGGCTTGCCGGTCGAAGACCCTGTGGCATTTTCAAATGCCGTTTGTGATTTGATGAAATAATAAGAATGACATGTACCGTTATTAATTGGATAACTCCTTTATTTGTCAACTCCTGCTCATAGAATATTTGATTGATATTTTGTAGGCGGAAAATTGCGAATCACAGTATAAATAATGTTGAAGAACCGCCACAGTCATTTAAAATTCAATGGCTGTGGCGGTTATAAGTTTATGTGGGAGAAAAGAATTGTTAAATGTAAATGAAAAATGATATTTGTAGTATTTAATATTGTATTTGCATTGAGTGCGTAGCAGCATGGTTTGAGAAATTTTGCACATGGATAGAATAAAAAATTCTTTAAAAAAGTATTATGGCAATGCTGCAATAAAGACTGATTAAAATGCCGAATCATCTGAAATAAAGGTTTGAAGTTTATCTTATGAGAAAATATAATATAATAATATAAGTGATGAAAGCCGTTGATTTTAATATTTCTGAAAAAGGAGAATCGGTATTGCAAAGACAGGGAATGGAAAGCAGAGAGCTTGTGCGTACGCTGACGGTTGAAAATGTGCAACAGATAATGGAAGTGTGCGGAACGGATGACGAATATCTCGGAAAGCTTGAGGAAGCCTTCGGCGTAAAAATAGTACAGAGAGGAAACAGTATCGTTATTTCAGGAGAAAATGCCGAGAAAGCGGAGTCTTCAATATCGGATATGCTGTGGATAATTGAAAACGAAGATGGACTCGATAGGCAGAAAGTGGAATATATTATTTCTCTGAACAACGATGAAAACAATTACAGGCAGCTTATGCAAAAAAATGATGTGCTGTGTTTCACGAGCAAGGGTAAGCCTGTAAAAGCCAAGACTGCCGGACAGATTGCATATATAGATAATATAAGGAATAACGACATAGTATTCGGCGTGGGACCGGCAGGTACAGGAAAAACCTATTTGGCGGTAGCTATGGCGGTACAAGCTTACAAGAACAAAGAGGTTCAGAAGATACTTCTTGCCCGTCCCGCTGTTGAGGCGGGTGAAAACCTCGGATTTTTGCCGGGCGATTTACAGGAGAAGGTTGATCCGTATCTTAGACCTCTGTACGATGCCCTCTTTGATATTCTCGGAAAGGATACCGCTCTCAAGCTCAAGGAGAGAGATACTATAGAGGTGGTTCCTCTTGCATATATGAGAGGAAGAACTCTTGATGATTCTTTTATTATATTGGATGAGGCTCAGAACACTTCAAAGGAGCAGATGAAAATGTTTCTTACAAGGCTCGGCTTCGGCTCAAAAGCTGTAGTCACGGGAGATGTAACTCAGATAGATCTTCCCAAGAAAAAAGAATCCGGACTGAACGATGCGCTTCGAGTTTTAAATGGTATAAAGGGTATAGAATTTTCATTTTTGAATGACAGCGATGTGGTCAGACATCCGCTTGTCAGACGTATAATAGCAGCTTATGACAGAGCAGGAACTACAGATTTCGAGAGGAATAAGCGATGAAGATTATATATGATGAAGAAGCCGCTTTAAATATCGAACTTATCGATATACTCAGACAGGCTGCCGAAATCTGTGTGACCGACGAAGGTTTGGAATCCGAATTTTGCGAAGTGAGCCTCTCTATAGTATCTCCTGATGAAATCAAATTTTTAAATGGAAAATACAGGGATAATGACAATATAACGGATGTGCTTTCATTTCCTCAGTATGATGATTTGAATGACATAGAAAATGAAGAGGAAATCTCTCTCGGCGATGTGGTTATAAACGATGATGCGGTGCGTTCTCAGGCGGAGGAATACGGTCATTCATATGAAAGAGAACTGGTATATCTCTTTGTGCACAGCATCCTGCATCTGTTGGGATATGATCATATGCAGACTGAGGATAAGGAAGAAATGCGAAGCTTTGAAGAAAAGGTCATGTCACGGCTCGGTCTTGAAAGGTAAAAAGATAATTTTAAGTTTATTGATGATATTTCCTTAAGTCCAAACTCATATTGTTCGGACTTGAAAGATAAAAATATTATTTTAAGTCGCACGGAAAGCAGGATTTTATGAAAATCGATTATAAAGAATTATATATGAGCGCCTTAGATTCATCAAAAAATGCATACTGTCCCTATTCAAACTTTCATGTAGGGGCAGCCTTAATGACTGCTTCAGGAGCCGTTTATACAGGTGTAAATGTTGAAAATTCATCGTATGGAGCTGCTATATGTGCGGAACGCTCTGCAATTGCCGCCGCCGTCAGCTCAGGAGAAAGGAATTTTATTGCATTGGCGGTAGCGTCACCTGACGGAGATGCCAAGCCTTGCGGAATATGCAGACAGGTATTGTTTGAATTCGGCGGGTCTATAAAGGTTATTACAGGAGAGGATGCGGAGCATCTGGAAATAGAAGACTCAGGAGCCTTGCTCCCGAAAGGATTTAAATTATGAAATCAGGATTTGCAGGAATAGTGGGAAGACCGAATGTGGGAAAATCCACCCTTATGAACGCTTTGGTGGGAGAAAAGGTCGCAATCACGTCGGGAAAGGCTCAGACTACAAGAAATGCCATAAGAGGTATATATAACGACGATGAGTGTCAGATTGTATTTATAGATACACCAGGTATACATAAACCGAAAAACAAGCTTGGAGCATATATGACGAAAACGGCTCTTTCCACTTTCAACGAAGTGGATGTAATACTTTTCATAGTTGATGATAAGCTTTCGAGCGGTCCCGGAGACAAATATATTCTCGAACTTTTAAAAAAAGTTAAAAATACTCCTAAATTTTTAATTATAAATAAAACCGATATGATAGAGCCGGACGAATACAAGGCTATTTATGATGAATATGAGGCTGTCGGTATATTTACGGATATTATCGGAACATGTGCATTAAAAGGTACAAATACCGATGTATGTATTGAAAAAATAAGACCTTTTATAGAAGAAGGACCTATGTATTTTCCTCGTGACATAATAACAGACAATCCTATGAGATTCCTTATATCTGAGATAATCAGAGAAAAAACGCTGTTATATCTGAATGAAGAGATACCCCACGGCATTGCGGTGGAAATAGAGAGCTACGAGGAAAGACCCGAATGTACAAATATAGGTGCTGTAATATATTGTGAAAAATCTTCACACAAAGGGATAATAATCGGAGCCAAAGGTCGTAAGCTGAAAGGCATAGGAAAGGCTGCCCGCTTGGAAATGGAACCTTTTATAGGTTCAAAGGTATTTTTGGAATTGTGGGTAAAGGTAAAAGAAAATTGGCGTGAAAGCGACATTGCCATAAGCAATTTCGGATATAGGGATGATATAAGCTAATGATAAGCGAAACTGACGGCATAATATTAAGACAGATTAAAATAGCCGATGATAAGCGAATGCTTACTATTTTTACGAGGAAATACGGAAAGATAAGTGCGGGCACCGGAATAAAGACTAACGGAAAAAACAGATCCTCACTGGCGGTGAGAGCATTTACGCACGGCAGATATTCGATTTTTACCGGACGAAATTCCTACAGTGTAGATTCGGCTGAAACAATTGAGAGTTTCTATGCGATAGGTGAAGATATAGAAAAGTTTATGTGTGCCTCATATGCACTTGAACTTACGGATCGCATGATGAATGAGCATATGGAAAATACCGAGGCTTTGGATATGATTTTAAATCTTATGCGCATGCTCGTAAAAAGAAAAAGAGATGCTGCAACCTTGATAACGGTATATAAATGGAAGCTTTTGGCCCTCTGTGGATATACTCCGATATTGGACGCCTGTGCAATATGCGGCAAATCCGATATGTATGAAGCGTTCAGTATCGTTGACGGAGGTGTGATTTGCAGCAATTGTAAAAAAGCCGAACCGGTCAATATGCGATTGCTTTACGATTTGAAATTTGATATAATTCAAACGTTAAAGTATATTTATGCCAATCCGCTGCAAGAATTTGAAAAACTCAGTCTTGCATCAGACATAACAGTCAGATTAGATGAGATTTTCAGAGAATATATTTTATACTATTTGGATATAGATAAGATTAAAAGTGAATGTTATATATAAGATATAGAAAGGCGGTATTATTATGGAAATAAGCTTGGAAAAGATAGAATTGGTAAAGGACAGAACGGGTGTGAGCTACAAGGAAGCCAAGGAGGCTCTGCTCAAGGCCGACGGAAATGTTTTGGATGCGATAATAATGATAGAGGATGAAATTGATATAACTCCTCAATCAAAGGCTGAGGACGGAGCATTCCGTGTTATAGAATCCGTTAAAGAAATAGTAAAAAAGGGCAACGCCTCAAAGATTATTGTAAAAAAGGACGGAAACGTAGTTCTCAATATTCCTGTAAACGTAGGAATATTGGGTCTGATAGTAGTAGATTATTGGGCTGTTCTGCTGGCTGCTCTGTTAGCTTTAGGTACAAAATGCAGTGTTGAAATAGTTAAGAATAACGGTGAAATCATCAATGTAAGCGAGAAGGCTACAGAAACATTTTCGGATGTAAAGGAAAAAGGAGCTGATGCATTTTCAGCAATGAAGGATCAGGCTTCTTCCATGATAAATAAGGTGAAGAATGACCGAGATGTAAAATTTTGGGAAAATGCGGATGATGACGATGATGAAGATATAGAAATAGAAATCTATGAAGTAAATGAAGATTCTTCAGAAGCTGCGACAGATGTGTATGATGATTCGGAGATTGCTCCGGAAGCCTCGACAGAGGCGGCATCCTGTGATTTGAAGAGCGATGCGGAGAAAAATTCGGAGGATGTCGAGGCTGCTGCTGAAATATTCGATGATGCGGTTCGCATGTTCAAGGATGATAATGCGGATGAAGAGAAGGATTCATCTCAATAAAAAAATTAAAGTGATTTATAAGACAGCGTGTACAACTTGTTGTAATTGCGCTGTCTTTAAAATATAATATTCAGGTATTGTGCTTTATCGCTGTTTAGGTGAAGCATAGATTCACATTTGAGCTTCGGCACGATTCGTGATTATTTAAATATAAACTACAGGAGAAAAAGTATAATGAGCAGCAAGATTCAGCACAGAGAATTTACTATGGAAACAATAGTATCTCTTGCCAAGTCGAGAGGTTTTGTATTCCCCGGCTCCGAGATATACGGAGGACTTGCAAACACATGGGACTACGGACCGGTCGGGGTGGAACTCAAAAATAATGTAAAAAAGGCGTGGACAAAAAAATTCATTCATGAATGTAAATACAATGTAGGCATAGATGCGGCTATATTGATGAATCCACGCACATGGGAGGCTTCCGGTCATGTGGGGAATTTCAGTGACCCGCAGATAGACTGCAAAGTATGTCATGAAAGGTTCCGTGCTGATAAGATGATCGAAGATTATTTTGACAAGCACGGTATAGACGATGTTGCTGACGGCTGGTCAAATGAACAAATGGAAAATTATATAGCAGATAAGGAAATAAAATGCCCTACCTGCGGTAATAAGGATTTTACTCCTATCAGGCAGTTTAATCTTATGTTCAAGACTTTTCAGGGTGTTACAGAGGACAGCTCAGCGGAGATATTTTTAAGACCCGAGACGGCGCAGGGTATATTTGTAAATTTTAAAAATGTACAGAGAACTTCAAGAAAAAAGATGCCTTTCGGTATAGCACAGATAGGTAAATCTTTCAGAAATGAGATAACTCCGGGAAACTTTACATTCAGAACCAGAGAATTCGAACAAATGGAGCTGGAATTTTTCTGCAAGCCGGGAACCGATATGGAATGGTTCGATTACTGGAGACGGTTCTGCCCGGATTTCCTGCGCAGCCTCGGAATTAAAGAAGAGAACATGCGTATGAGAGATCACAAGAAAGAAGAATTATCTCATTACAGCAAATGTACTACCGATATTGAGTATCTGTTCCCGTTCGGCTGGGGCGAGCTTTGGGGAATAGCAAATCGGACGGATTATGACCTGCGCAGTCATCAGGAATATTCAGGTCAGGATATGACGGTGCAGGATGCCGAAACCGGAGAAAAGTTTATTCCGTATTGCATAGAGCCTTCCCTCGGTGCCGATCGTATGACGCTTGCTTTTCTTTGCGATGCATATGATGAAGAAACAGTAGTCGGTGCAAACGGAAAAGAAGATAAAAGAGTGGTACTGCATTTTCATCCGGTTATAGCTCCTTATAAGGCTGCGGTTCTGCCGCTTACCAAGAAGCAGTCGGAAAAAGCGGAAGCGTTTGCAGATGAGCTTTCAAGGCATTTCACCGTGGATTATGATGTCACGGGAAGCATAGGCAAGCGTTACAGGAGACAGGACGAGATAGGTACACCTTACTGCATTACCATAGATCCGGATACTGAAATTGACGGCTGTGTAACCGTTCGTGACAGAGATACCATGGATCAGATAAGAATATCTATGGAAAAAGTTGCAGCTTATATAAAAGAAAAGCTCGTGTTTTGATTAAAACGCAGTCAGCTGTCGAATAAATGTCAGATTTTAGGACATAAATATAAATCTTAGATTTAAATTATTTGAAATTCAGATTTTATTGTAGTGGGGGAAATTTAAGTATGAAGAAATTTAAAAAAATTCTTGTAGCTAACAGAGGCGAGATTGCTATCAGAATATTCAGAGCATGCAGTGAGCTCGGAATAAGAACGGTTGCGATTTATTCGGAAGAGGATAAAAACGCATTGTTCAGAAGCAAGGCTGATGAATCGTATAAAGTCGGCAAGGGCAAGAGTCCTGTCGATGCATACCTCGGAATAACCGAGATTATAGAGCTTGCAAAAGCTAAGGGCGTAGATGCCATACATCCGGGATACGGATTTTTAGCTGAAAATTCTGATTTTGCAAAGGAATGTGAAGAAGCGGGAATTGAATTTATAGGACCTACTCATGTCATGATGAATGCTTTGGGTGACAAAATTCAGTCAAAGATAGTAGCTCATACTGTAGGCGTTCCTACCATTCCGGGCGTGGAAGAAGCTATTAAGAATGAGGCGGATGCAAAGAAATTCGCCGATTTTTGCGGATATCCCGTAATGCTGAAGGCATCTGCAGGCGGCGGCGGCAGAGGTATGCGTATAGTCAGAGATCCCGAGGAGCTTATTCCGGAGTTTAACAGCGCACAGAGTGAGGCTCGCAAGGCATTCGGCATAGATGATATCTTCATAGAAAAATATATAGAACATCCAAAGCATATTGAAGTTCAGGTTCTGGGAGATAAGCACGGAAATATAGTACATCTCTTTGAAAGAGACTGCTCTATACAGCGTCGTCACCAGAAGGTTATAGAATTTACACCTGCTCAGGCCATTACAGAAGAGCAGAGACAGGCTATATGTGCAGATGCGCTCAAGATAGCAAGACATGTAAATTACAGGAGTGCAGGTACCATTGAATTTCTCGTAGATCAGAACGGCGAACATTATTTTATAGAGATGAATCCTCGTATCCAGGTGGAGCACACAGTTTCCGAGTTGGTTACGGGAATAGACATTGTGCAGTCGCAGATATTGATTGCCGAGGGCTATCCGTTGGATTCCAAGGAAATCGGTATAACATCTCAGAGCTCGGTTAAGCTTAACGGAGCTGCTATACAGTGCAGGATCACCACCGAGGATCCGGCAAATCAGTTTGCACCTGATACGGGTCGCATAGAGTTTTACTCAACAGGTTCAGGTAACGGTGTCAGACTTGATGGAGGTAACGGATTTACAGGAGCGGTAATCACTCCTTATTATGACAGCTTGCTGGTAAAGATTTGCTCTTTCGGAAGAAATTTTGAAGATGCTACAAGAAAAGCTATCCGTGCTCTCAACGAATTGCAGGTAAAGGGTGTAAAAACAAACAGAAACTTTCTTTTAAATGTTTTGAATCATCCTACTTTCAAAGCAGGTGAATGTAATACGGGCTTCATTGACAACAACCCGGATCTATTAAATGAATCCATGGATCAGGAATATGAAGGCAAGGTTTTGCGCTTCCTCGGCAACAAAGCCGTAAATGAAGTTAAGTGGACAAATCCTCCTGCAGATTTAGCTGCAGTTCCTAAGGTCGATGAATCCATAATTCCTACACTCAGAGGTACAAGACAAATTTTTGACGAGAAGGGCGCAAAAGGACTTGTTGATTGGATTTTGGCGCAGAAAAAACTGCTATTCACGGATACAACGATGAGAGATGCGCATCAGTCGTTGATGGCGACAAGAATGCGTACTATAGATATGGAACGCATAGCTCCCGCATACGCTGTATACGGCAAGGATTTATTCTCGCTTGAAATGTGGGGAGGAGCAACCTTTGATGTAGCATACCGTTTCCTTAAAGAAGATCCGTGGGAAAGACTTGATACTCTCAAGAGAAAGATACCTAATGTCCTCATGCAGATGCTGCTCAGAGGTGCAAACACCGTAGGCTATAAGAATGCTCCGGATAATGTGGTGCGTAAATTCGTTCAGGAATCTGCGAAGGCAGGAGTAGACGTATTCCGTGTATTCGATTCTTTGAACTGGATAGAAGGCATGTCCGTAGCTATGGATGAGGTTCTCAATCAGGGCAAAATTCTTGAGGCTACTATGTGCTATACAGGCGATATCTTGGATGAGACGAGAGATAAATATACGCTTCAGTATTATGTAAATAAAGCCAAGGAGCTTGAAAAAGCCGGAACTCATATTATTGCCATAAAGGATATGTCCAGCTTGTTAAAACCTATGGCGGCTCATAAGCTTATCAAAACATTAAAGGAAGAGGTAGGGGTTCCTATTCATCTCCATACTCACGATACCAGCGGAAACGGCGGTGCTACGCTTATGATGGCGGCTATGGCGGGCGTAGATATAGTAGATGCGGCTTTTGACAGCATGGCGGGGCTCACAAGTCAGCCGCCTCTCAACTCCACTGTTGCAGCCTTGGAAAATACTGAAAGAGCTACAGGTATGGATATTGACGGATTGCAGGAAATTGCGACTTATTGGAGCGGAGTAAGACCTGTATATGCGGATTTTGAATCCGAGCTTAAGAACGGTTCGGCGGAAATTTACAAGTATGAAATACCGGGAGGTCAGTATTCCAATCTCAAGCCGCAGGTTGCAAGCTTCGGATTGGAGCATAAGTTCCAAGATGTGAAGGAGATGTATGTCAACGTAAATCAGATGCTCGGCGATATCATAAAGGTAACACCTTCATCAAAGGCTGTTGGTGATATGGCGATATTTATGGTTCAGAATGATTTGACTCCTCAGAATATATACGAGAAGGCAAAGGATATGGATTTCCCTGATTCGATTGTTTCATATTTTGAAGGAATGATGGGTCAGCCTGAGGGCGGATTTCCTGAAAAGCTGAGAGATTTGGTTCTTAAGGGCAAGGAGCCGATAACTGTAAGACCGGGCAAGCTGCTTCCTGATGAAGACTTTGAAGCTATCAGAGAGCATCTGAACACAAAGTTCGGCATAGAAGCTACAGATAAGGATATAATCAGTTATTCTCTGTATCCTAAGGTATTTGAGGATTATCTGATATCTCAGAAGAAGGAAGGTCCTTTCCGTCGTATGGAAAGCGATATATTCTTCCACGGAATAAGCGAAGGCTCTATCTGTGAGGTTGAGATTGAAGAAGGCAAGGTGCTGGTAATAAAACTTGTTGAAATCAAGGATTCTGATGAAAACGGTGACAGAGAGCTTACTTTCCAGGTAAACGGTTTGATGAGAACTATACATATAAAGGATAAGGAAGCTCAGACCAAAGCCAGCAAGCAGTCCATTATAATGGCTGATGCCGATAATGAAAACGAAATCGGAGCCAATATTCCGGGAAATATTGTAAAATTCCTGTGTGCGGAAGGCGATACGGTTACTGCAGGTCAGCCTATTGCCGTAATTGAAGCAATGAAAATGGAAACCAATATCATATCAACTATAGATGGTGTAATAGATAAGATTTATGTAAAGCAGGGTGAGCAGGTCGTGTCGGGACAGCTTATCGCCAAGCTTGTAAAGGAAGCTTAATAAAATAAATAAGTCATCTGATATTAGGATGGCTTTGTAACCCAGAGCTGTTCCAATTTCATATTGGAACAGCTTTGTGCATATAAAGGTATGAATCGTATATGGAGGTGGATAAATGATAGTTGTATTAAACAATGGATCGGATAAAGAAAAAATTGCTATTTTAAAGGGCAAGCTTAAAGCGCTCGGGTTTGAAATTCACGAATCAAAAGGCATGGATACCGTGCTGTGGGGGCTTGTCGGAGATACTTCCATTATAGATGCCGATTATCTCATGGCGAATGAGGTAGTAAAAGATGTAAAGAGAGTGCAGGAGCCTTATAAAGCAGCAAACAGAAAAATGCACCCTTCCGACAGCATCATAGAAATAAACGGCAGAAAAATCGGCGGCGGTCATTTCCAGGTAATAGCAGGACCATGCTCCATAGAAACGGAAGAACAGATTACAAAAGTTGCTATGGATGTGAAGAAGAGCGGAGCGCATCTGCTAAGGGGAGGAGCATTTAAGCCGAGAACTTCGCCATATTCCTTCCAAGGTTTGCAAAATGACGGATTAAAGCTTTTGCTTAAAGCCAAGGAAGCTACACGGTTGCCTGTTGTAACCGAGGTTATGACTCCTGAGCATCTTGAGCTTTTCGATGATGTCGACGTGATTCAGATAGGTGCTCGCAATATGCAGAATTTTCAGCTTTTAAAGGCGGCAGGAAAAACCAATAAGACGGTTCTTTTAAAACGAGGATTGGCAAACACATTGGAAGAGCTGCTTATGAGTGCCGAGTACATAATGGCGGGCGGAAATGAAAATGTTATATTGTGTGAGCGAGGTATCAGAACATTTGAAACCTCTACGAGAAACACTTTGGATATTTCAGCCATTCCTATGCTGAGAAGAATGACACATCTGCCTATAATAATCGATCCGAGCCATGCCGCAGGTATACGTTGGATGGTTGAACCGTTGTCTATGGCGGCTATTGCCGCGGGTGCAGACGGATTGATGATAGAGGTTCATAATGATCCCGAATCCGCATTGTGCGACGGGCCTCAATCTATGACACCTGAAGGCTTTGATATTCTCATGGGCAAGATACGCAAAACAGTAGAGTTCTTCGGAAAGACAATGGAATAGAGGTGAAAAATGGGAGCGTCAAATCACATAGATGCGGCAGTCGGCGATATTGCAAAAACAATATTATTACCCGGAGATCCTCTGAGAGCGAAATTCATAGCCGAAAATTATTTTGAGGATGCGGTCTGCTTCAATAAAACCAGAAATATGTTCGGATATACGGGCAGCTATAACGGGAAAGAAATTTCCGTTATGGGAACGGGAATGGGTATGCCGTCCATGGCTATATATTCGCATGAATTGATAGCTGTGTACGGTTGTGAAAATCTTATTCGTATAGGCTCGGCAGGCTCATACCAGGAGGATATAGACCTCAATGATATAGTTCTCGCCGTTTCGGCTTCTACAGATTCCCGTTTTCAATATACCTATGAGTTGCCGGGGAATTTTTCACCCTCTGCAAATCTTGATTTGCTGATAGCTGCAAAAAAATCTGCGGATGAGAAGGGAATAAAAATAAAGGCGGGCAACGTTGTATCTGTGGACGTATTCTACGATGACAATCCGGATACATGGCTCAAATGGTCAAAGATGGGTGTATTGGCGGTAGAAATGGAAGCAGCCGCTCTGTATATGAATGCAGCTCGTCTGAAAGCGAATGCTTTGGCAATGATGACCATAAGCGACAACTTTGTGACAGGCGGCAGACTTAGTTCGGATGAGCGTGAAAAGTCTTTTAAAGATATGATAGGAACTGCGCTCGGAATGCTTGAACATATAGAATGATATTAAGGGAATGTTATGAGTGACAGAAACAAAAAATTGGCTGAAATGATAGTGAACTACTCCTGCAGTGTAAAGCCGGGAGAAAGAGTTCTTATAGAAGAGGTGGGAACCTCTGCAAAGCCGCTTATAAAAGATATTATAAGGGCGGTATATGCGGCAGGCGGATATCCCTATATAGGACTCGGCGATTCCACCTTGAATCGTGAAATCATAATGCAGTGCACGGCGGAGCAGCTGGAGTATATGAGAGATTATGAGCTTGAGCGGATGAAAGGGATGGATGCTTATATCGCAGTGAGGGCTTCGGACAACAGCTCTGAGCTTTCCGATGTCCCCGCCGAAAAGCTCAATCTTTACAGCAAAATTTTAAGACCGGTACTCGATGAAAGAGTAAACAATACCAAATGGACTATCATGCGATATCCCAATTACTCCATGGCTCAATCGGCAAACATGAGCTTGGAAGCTTTTGAAAATTTCTATTACGATGTATGCACTTTGGATTATAAAAAAATGTCGGATGCTATGGATTCGCTCGTGGATTTGATGAATCGAACAGATAAGGTAAGGCTTATATCTCCCGGAACGGATTTGAGCTTTTCCATAAAGAATATTCCCGCGATAAAGTGCGACGGCAAATATAATATACCTGACGGTGAAGTCTATACCGCACCTGTGCGTGATTCCGCAAACGGAGTGATTTCATATAATACCATGTCTCTTGAGCAGGGCTTTACATATGAAAATATAATATTACATATAAAAAACGGTAAAATTGTAAAAGCCGAGGCTAATGATACCGATCGGATAAACAAGCTTTTGGATACCGACGAAGGCGCAAGATACTTCGGGGAATTTGCAATAGGGGTAAATCCGTATATTCTGCATCCTATGAAGGATACTCTTTTTGATGAAAAAATATGCGGGAGCATTCATCTCACACCGGGAGCATGCTATGAAGATGCTCCGAACGGTAATAAATCGGCTGTACATTGGGACTTGGTTCTTATACAGCGAAAGGATTACGGTGGCGGAGAAATTTGGTTCGATGATGTGCTGATCAGAAAAGACGGACTTTTTACAGTTCCCGAATTGAATGCTCTTAATCCTGAAAATCTTAAATAGATTTATTAAAAAAGATTTTATGGCAAAGCCTTTTTTGAAAATTAACTGAAATAGCTTTATATTTTAACATATTGATAATATAATATTTATTGATACGTTAACAAATTAAAAAATGTCAGTCTATAAATAAATATTAAATTTTCGACTGCATATATTTTATTAAACAGGAGATCGGAAATGCCTGATTTTAGAGATAAATATTGGTACCGGGATGTAAGAGAAGTCAACAATTTTTCCGAGTTGATTTTAGATAGTGCTGTAAAGATGCAAAATTCCCCTGCATTTTGGGTCAAAAAAGAAAGAGGTGGAGCTTATATACCGATAAGCTACAATCTTTTGAAGCATGATATAGAATCTATCGGCTTGAAGCTTAAGGCTATGGGATTACTGAAAAAGCATATTGCAGTTATGGGCGTTAACGCATATGAATGGATAGTTACCTATATCGCAGTTGCAATAGGCGGAGGAGTAGTTGTTCCTCTGGATAAAGAATTCGATGAAAATGAGGTTAAAAATCTTATTCAAACGGCAAATTGCAGTACAATTTTTTATACATCGGATCAGCATGATAAAATTGAAAAAATCGAAGGTATAGATGTAAGGGTAGTGATGAACCTGTATAATGACCGCACAGATATAAATATACCTGTTGCCGATACTATAACCGCTGATGAACTGAAATATGAGACTTCACACGGCGGAGAAATTTATACATGGAAAACTCTGCTTTCAGAGGGAGAAGCTTTGGCGGAAAAGGATAATACCTTTTTCGATACGCCTACAGACCCGGATGCAATGAGCATATTATTATTTACATCGGGTACAACGGGCGACCCTAAAGGAGTAATGATAAGTCAGACAAATGTTTTATCGGACATTATGGATACTTGTCGTATTGCCAATATACATACTACTGACAGACATTTGTCTATATTGCCCATACATCATACCTATGAGTGTACATTCGGAATGATGTTGATCCTTTACAGAGGTGCAAGCGCTGCATTTTTTGAAGGCTTAAAGTATATAACCGCAAATATGAAAGAAATTCATAATACCGTCCTGATATCCGTGCCTCTTGTAAACGAAATGATTTATAGAAAAATATGGAAATCTGCGGAAAAGAGCGGTAAAGCCGAGCTTTTGAAAAAGACTATAAAAAGAAATAACAGACTGAAAGCTATAGGAATAGATATGAGCAGAGTTCTTTTTCGCCGGATTCATAAAGAGCTCGGAGGAAAGCTCAGGATAGTTATAACCGGGGCCGCAGCTATATCGCCAAATGTTTTCAGAGGCTTTGAAGATTTGGGCATAACAGTTCTGCAGGGATATGGACTTACAGAATGTTCTCCGCTTGTTTCAGGTACTCCTCAGGCTGCGAAGGAGCGTTATAAAAAAGCAGGTTCTGTCGGAGTTGTAGTGCGTTCCGGTGAAATTCGTGTAGATAACAAAGATGAAAACGGCATCGGTGAGATTTGGTACAGAGGACCGAATCTGATGCAGGGATATTATAATATGCCTGAGGAAACTGAAAAGATTATAGTGGACGGATGGTTCAATACGGGTGACAGAGGCTTTGTAGATAAAGACGGATGGCTTTATCTTACAGGGCGTACTAAAAATATCATATTGACCAAAACGGGTAAAAATATTTATCCTGAGGAAATCGAAGAGCTTGTAAATGCTCATCCTTATATATCGGAATGTATGGTATATGAATCAAAGAGTACGGATGATGCCATGGTTGCGATACAAATTCTGCCGGATTTAGAAGAAATAAAGGAAGCTTTAGGAGAAATTCCACCTATTGAAGAGCAACAGCGCATGTTTAAGGAAATAATAAATGAAATAAATATGACTATGCCGAGTTACAAGCGCATAAAATCTGTTATAGTAAGGGAAGATGATTTTATCAGAACTACTACAAGAAAGATAAAACGTTTGGATAATATTGCACAGATAGAGGGATTTTTATCATGAATACGATTAAGTATATGATAAAGACACAGATTAAATGATTTTGAATACAGGAGGTGAATACGATGAGAAGAGGTCTTACGATAGTAACATTTATATTGGGAGCATTAGCGGCTGCGGCAGGAATAGCCACAGCGGTTACAAGCCTTGTAAATTTCAGCTTGGGTAAAAAGTATATTGATGAATGATACAGGTATATATAGTACTTGCATAAGGGTGACGGCACAGCTTAATAATTTGAGAAAGATATTGTTGAAAAACCTATAATTTAGGGAATAAAAAAAGGGAATAAAAAAACGAAGGGTGAGACACTTACCCTTCGTTTGAATTTTGTAGCCCGGCACGACTTTGTCGCGCTCAGCCTCCGGCGGAAATTCCGCCAAAGTGCATTTAACTTATGCACATGTGGGGACGGGTGAGATTAATTCGCCTGAGCTTTGTTGAATCTCTGTCTGAGCTTCGAAACTTTCCTGGAAGCGTTCTTCTTATGAAATACGTTCTTGGACGCAGCCCTCATGTATTTCTTCTCGAGGAGCGTGAGCTTCTCGGAAGCGACCTGCATATCACCATTAGCTAAAGCTTCTTCAAAATCCTTGCTGATTGACTTTATGCGATCCTTGATTCTTCTGTTCTGTGCAGTCTTCGTTTCGATAACTGAAATTCTTTTCTTTGCAGACTTAATATTTGCCATTATTTCACCCCACTTTCGCAAAATATCTACATTAGTATATATTAAAAATTTTAAGTTTGCAATAAAAATAATGATTAAAAATGATTCTTATAATTTAAATTATAATTTAAAACTCATTTAATTATTCCTTGACAATATAAAAGAATGAGATGATAATTTAAATGAAGGTTGGAAACAACCTATATTTTTTTAAAGTGAGTTAGCTAAAACTAACCAGATAAGTCTTTTGATTATATTTTTATAAAAAGCTTGTCTTTGATGATGAAGGAAAGGAGAGTTGTTGTATGATAAAGAAAAAGATAATGGCGTACCTGTTGAGTGTGGTAATGGCGTCATCCTTTTATACAATTCCGGCATCGGCGGAAACTACATTCGCAGGAGGAAGCGGAAGTGCAGATGACCCTTATCAGATAGCAAATGCCGAGCAGCTGGCTGCCATAGCGGAGCATTTAAATGCAAACTTTGTATTGACACAGGATATTGATTTGTCGAACGTATCGGACTGGACCGCTGTCGGAAGCTTTGTCCCTTTAGGGAGCGAAGGAGAGGCGGCTGAGACTCCTACGCCGGACAGAGCTTTTTCAGGAAGCTTTGACGGTAAAGGCTTTACAATAAAAAACCTTACTTTAAATAAACCGACGGCTGTAGCTCAGGGACTTTTCGGCTGCGAATCAAATGCTAAGATAAAAGATTTAAAGCTTGAAAATGTTAAAGTAAGCGGAAATATTATGGTAGGGGGACTTGTAGGCTTTGCACATAAGGGGAGTATAGACAATGTGGATATAATCGGTGAAGCTTCGGGAAATGTGATAAGCTCGAACGACAATACATCATCAGATCCTAAGCTTACTCCTAACATGGCAGGCGGAGTAGCGGGAGCAGGTGCAGATGCAGAAATAAAAAACTGTAATGTGAGCGTTACCGTAAATATTGCAGCAGGCGGTCAAAATGCAGGACTTGTCGGAGGAGGACTTGAAGCTTGTTCAGTTTCGAATTGTACCGCTACGGGAAAGATAAATGCAGCTGAAAATGTTTTAGGCGTTGGAGGTGTTGCAGGCTGCGACTATGCTGCAACGGAATTTACAAATAATGATGCAAACAATGTCATTATAAACGCAGGTGAAAACGCATATTTGGTAGGCGGAATTTTAGGATATACAGGCAGAAACAGCGATTCGGGAAATGAAATTTCAGGCTGCGATGCGGAAAATATTAATATTACGCTCGGAAACGGTGCGGAAAGAGCAGGCGGAATTTTAGGCGGCGGATTTTTCAATAAAAATATGTCGGCTATGCCTGTAAATCCGGATAATGATATGTATGAAATGTACAGAGTTCCTGCTTCATATGTATTGAAAAACAGCACGGCATCCGGTCAAATTACAGCTCCCGAGGGCATATCTTTGGGCAAAATTGCAGGTCATTCGTATAAATCCGCAATAACGGACTGCCGAAGCACTGTAACTATAAATGGTAATGCGAACGGGGCAGATATAGGTACTGTGCAAAAGAGCAAGGAAGAAGCGGCAGAGTTTCTTACAGCTGTAAGCGGGAGTTATGGACAGCTCTTTACAGGTAAGACCTTTGAACAGGCAAATTATCATTACTGGTTTGATTATTGCGCCGCAGTAATGGGTAAAGCAAATGCTGCTGCTACAGTAACTATGCTGCAAACCAAAACGGGGAGCTCTATTTACGGTCAGGAAGCTGTCAATCAGTTCTCAGACAATCCCGAAGCGACAAGGTTTAACTGCGATTTTATAAATGATCTTTCATCTTTCACAGTCAGCGGAAACAATCCGTTCAATTTTACTATAAGCGGTAATTTAAAAGGCGGCTCTCATTTTTCACATACATATCATTATGTAGATTTCAGAGCGGCGGATTTCCAAGGACGTGCTTTTCCGTTCTATATATTTGAAACGAATGATAATAGTGCAGGAGAATTTAAATATTTTATTATGGCTGAGGATACGCCTAAAGATACCTATCATCTGGAATTTCGTTATGGAAGCAATTTAAAAGATCTTTATAAAATGCTGGAAGGTCCGTATGCTTATTGGTTGGCGGCAGCTTTCCCTGAAAATGGAAATGAAGCTCTTATAGAGGATGTAATCTCTTTATTTTGTGCTGAAAATCTGGGACAGGCAAAAGGTGTTCCAAGCAGAGAAGAAACGGCTGCTTTTGAAGGAAGATGGGAACGGGATAACGGAGCATATGTTGTGATCTCATCTGACGGAAATATGAAATCTTACGATTCATCAAACAACATGATTAAAGAAGAGACCTTATATCCATATTCCAATACCGACGATAAATTGAGCGGTGTAGCTGTAGCATACAGTGAAAGCGGTGAGCATACGAATATGCATTTTACTTTTGATAATAGAGAAAATCCTTCCAAGCTCAGCATATATTTGTTAGCTGATAAAGAAACACTTGATTTTAAGAAAAGTGAAGAACCCCGCAAAGCCGGAGGAAGTTCATCGTATTCAACTCAGCCTGCAGTATCGAATCCTGTTGAAAAACCGGATAATCCTCAAAAACCTGATATAAGCAATCCGCAGGTTTCAACGGCAGATTTATCTGATGTAAATGCTTCAGACTGGTTCTATTCCGATGTTAAAGCTGTGATAGAGTCGGGAATAATGAAAGGAACGGGAAACAATAATTTTGAACCTAAGCTGGCAGCGAGCAGGGCAATGATTGTTACTATTCTTTACAGATTGGAAAATCAACCGGCGGCAGCATCAAATATGAGCTTTAAAGATGTAGCTGCAGGCAGCTGGTATTCAAATCCTGTAGCGTGGGCGTCAGGCAACGGATTGGTTTCAGGATATCCCGATGCAAGCTTTTCACCTAATCAGGGAATAACACGCCAGGAGCTGGCAGCAGTACTTTACAGATATGCTCAGATGAAAGGTTATGATGTGAGCAAGTCGGTATCTATCGATAAATTTTCGGATTCGTCCTCTGTAAAGGATTGGGCGAAAAAGCCTATGAGCTGGTTAAATGCCATAGGCGTTATCAACGGTGTAAGCGATACACGATTGGAGCCGGAAGCTCAAACAAGCAGAGCTCAGCTTGCGAGCATGATAAATCGTTTTATAAATAATATAAAATCGGATGCAGCATCATCAGACAAGTCCGGTGCGGACAAACTTGAGCCTGCAGCATAGAAGAATATCTATTTTATTTGACGCTTAGGAAAATATTTTCGGAAGATGCATGAAAGAATGTGCATCTTCCGTTTTTTATGGCGCTTGAGGTTTTGTATAGACGTTAAAAACTGATATAAGACATGTAAATATATACTAAAAGCTAATATCTGATTTTTAAAATAAAGTGATTAAAATTCAATATTTTTTCGAAACTGAAAAATGCGGTTGTACCTTGATGACTTGTTTGTTAAATAAACGACAAAGCGATTGAATCAGCTTGCAGGCATATGGTATTCTTTACTAAGTGATTATAAAACAGCAGTCAAAAGTTTCAGATTTTTATATACTGAATAATTCGGAGGAATTAATCATGGATCATTTTCATATAGCAACGGATATATATTTTGGAGAACGAGCTCTCAACAGATTGAGCGAGCTGGAATGTAAAAAGGCATTTGTAATTACGGATCCTTTCATAGTTGAAAGTGATATGATTCGAAATATAACGAAGCCTCTTGTAAAAGGCAGTATAGAATACGAGCTGTTTACGGATGTAATACCTGATCCTCCTATAGAAAATGTGGCGGCGGGTATAGCGGCATTTTCAAATGCGGGCTGTGACTGTATAGTTGCCGTAGGCGGAGGCTCCGCTATGGATATTTCAAAATCCATACGCAAGATGGTTGAAAGTATGAATAAGGGAGGACAGCATATAAAGCTCATATGTATTCCTACCACAAGCGGATCCGGCAGCGAGGTTACTTCGTTTTCGGTTATAACCGATGCAAAGGCGCAGGTTAAAATTCCGCTGATTTCCGATGATATGGCTCCCGATGAAGCCATTATAGATGCCGTACTGGTACGCAGTGTACCCGCAGGCGTTACGGCGGATACGGGAATGGATGTGCTTACTCATGCGATAGAAGCTTATGTCAGTACGAAGCACAATGATTTTTCGGGAGCGTTGGCTGAGAGAGCGGTTGCATTATGCGGACAGTTTCTGTTCAGATCTTTTTCCGACAACAATGATACCGAAGCGAGAGAAAAGATGCATGTTGCAGCTACGTTGGCGGGACTTGCTTTCAATTCAGCATCTTTGGGCTTAAATCACGGAATGGCTCATCAGTTGGGAGCACATTTCCATATTCCACACGGCAGAGCGAATGCCATATTGCTTCCGCATATAGTAGAATATAACACAGGTGTTGCAAATATGCAGAATGCCCTGAATCACAGAGATATTCTCGACCCTGTTGTTGAGTGCTACTGCAAGATAGCGAATACCTTGGGACTCTCGAGCTTAAATACTGTAATGACTATTCACTCCCTGATAAATTATTTGAAATATATGGGTGATGCAATGGGTATACCTTTAAGTCTCAGAGAAATTCTTACGGATATGACAAGAGAAGAATATGAATCGCATATAGATGCCATGGCGGAGGCGGCGCTTGATGATTCCTGTACTGAAACCAATCCTCGTCAGCCGATGAAGCAGGATGTTATAGACATTTATAAAAAGCTATGGTAAATTGCATATTAAATTTATTACGTATAACTGAAAATAAAACATACTAAACGAAAAGTCCGTACCGGCTATCAAGTTTCAGATCTTAAAAATCTGATTTTTGAAGGTCGGTACATTTTATTCGAAGCATATCAATGAAGATTTCAGAGCATACCAATGAGGGCTGATTATAATAACCTACAATAAAGCCGGATTTATAAATATGGATTAAATTTATCAGGCGGTTCACATTCAGCTGAAAAAATGATAATATTACAAGAATGGAAAAAAATTAGACTAAACTGTTTGATAAAATAACGGAGGCATAATGGACTCTTATCAGAAGTATATTAGAAATTTCAGCATTATTGCACATATAGATCATGGAAAATCAACCTTGGCGGACAGATTGATAGAAGAGACGGGTATGATTTCTCAGAGAGATATGAAGGCTCAGTTTCTTGATAATATGGATATTGAGAGAGAAAGAGGCATAACAATAAAGCTTCAGACCACGAGGCTGCGATATATTGCAAAAGACGGCAATGAATATCAATTCAATCTGATAGATACTCCGGGGCATGTGGACTTTACATATGAGGTTTCAAGAAGCCTTGCAGCCTGTGAAGGAGCTTTGCTGGTAGTGGATGCGACTCAGGGTGTAGAGGCTCAGACATTGGCAAATGTATATATGGCAATAGACGAAAATCTTGAGATTCTTCCGATTATTAATAAAATGGATTTGCCGAGCGCCCGTCCGGATGAAGTTAAAGAAGAAATTGAAGAGGTTATAGGGTTGGATGCTTCCGAAGCTCCGCTTATATCGGCAAAATCGGGACTGAATATAGAGGCTGTACTCGAGGATATCGTAAAGAATGTGCCGTCGCCCGAAGGAGATGATAAGGCAAAGCTGAAGGCTCTTATATTTGATTCCTACTATGATAATTACAAAGGAGTTGTAATTTATGTGCGGGTTTTTGAAGGCACCGTTAGAAAAGGCGATATCATAAGGCTGATGAATGCAGGTAAAAATTACGAAGTTACCGAGGTCGGCGTATATGCACCTTTTGCAATGAATGTAGACAGTCTGAGAGCAGGTGAGGTAGGATATATATGCGCCAGCATCAAGCTTGTCAGAGATGCAAGAGTCGGTGATACCATAACTCATGCAAATGCCGTGACGGAGGAGCCGCTTCCCGGTTATAAGGCAGTGCAGTCTATGGTGTATTGCGGCATATATCCGGGTGAAGGGGAAAAATATGACAATGTAAAGGATGCACTTGAAAAACTGCAAGTAAATGATGCAGCCTTTATGTTTGAACCGGAAAATTCGGCAGCTCTCGGATATGGTTTCAGATGCGGATTTTTGGGACTGTTGCATATGGAGATAATAGTTGAAAGACTGGAGCGGGAATTTGAGCTGGCAGTTATAACAACATCTCCGAGCGTTATCTATAAGGTGGTTATGACAAACGGCGAGGTGAGAATGGTGGATAATCCTTCAAATCTTCCGTCACCGCAGGAGATAGACCATATAGAAGAACCTATCGTAAATGCGAATATAATGCTCCCTAATGAATATGTCGGAGCGATTATGGACATATGCCAGCAGAGGCGAGGAAAGATGATTCATATGGAATATATCACACCTACCCGTGTCAATCTGCATTATGAGATGCCATTGAATGAGGTTATATATGATTTTTTTGATGCCTTGAAATCAAAGACCAGAGGCTACGGCTCTCTTGATTATGAATTTGCAAGATACGAAAAATCAAATCTCGTAAAGGTGGATATCCTGCTGAACAAGGAGTTGGTAGATGCCTTCTCAATGATAGTCTATGCCGGCAATGCTCAGAGCAGAGGCAGATCCGTTTGTGAAAAGCTGAAAGAGGTAATTCCTTCTCATCAGTTTGAAGTACCGATACAGGCAGCTATAGGGCAAAAGGTTATCGCAAGGGCTACCGTAAGAGCATTGCGCAAGGATGTTTTGGCAAAGTGCTACGGCGGCGATATATCCCGTAAGAAAAAGCTTTTGGAAAAGCAGAAGGAGGGAAAAAAGCGCATGAGACAGTTCGGTAAGGTCGAAGTGCCGCAGGAAGCCTTTACCGCTGTATTTAAATATGAAGAAACAAAGAACTGATGCAGTTTTTAATATATGAATTGATCTCCAAAGGTTAGACCTAAGTTTTAACTTGAGGAGGTCGGTTTTTGTTATGGCAAAATACCTGTGTCGATTTTACATATAATAATGGAGGAATACGGCTATGCCGGGACTTTATATTCATATACCTTTTTGTGCCGGCAAGTGCATATATTGCGATTTTGCATCATACGCAGATTGCGGAGAGGATGAGAAGGCTTTATATTTTAAAGCTTTATATTCTGAAATAGATGCGCTTGTTGATTGGTTGGGAGAGGCTGAGGTCTTTGATACGGTATTTATAGGAGGCGGGACGCCGTCCGTTGTGGATAGCGCCTACATCTGTGAGGCGCTGTTAAGGGTGCCGTTTACGGTAGATGCGGAAGTGACCATCGAAGCGAATCCGGGGTCACTTACGAGTGCAAAGGCCGAGTCTTATGCGGCTGCCGGGGTTAATCGCATAAGTCTCGGCGTGCAGAGCATGATTGAGCCGGAGCTGTCATATCTGGGCAGGGTACACGATGCGGATATGGCGGCGGAGGCCGTAAGCATCGCTCGAGATGCAGGCATAAATAATATTAATATCGATTTGATTTTCGGATTTCCGGGTCATACTTTGAAAAATTGGAAAAACACTGTTGAGAAAGTATTGGATTTACAGCCTGAGCATATTTCCTTTTATAGCCTTCAAATAGAAGAGGGAACTCCTCTATATGAAGCCTTCAGACTGGGAAAAGCCGATCAAATACCTGAAGAACTTGACAGAGAAATGTATCATTATATAACTGATAAGCTGCGAAGCTCAGGTTACAGGCATTATGAAATTTCAAATGCGGCTCTCAGCGGAAGAGAATGCAGACATAATTTAAAATATTGGTCTATGAGTGATTATGTAGGGGTGGGAGCTGCAGCACATTCCTTTATAAACGGATGCAGATTTGAAAATCCCTCAACTGTTTCTGAATATATAAAATTTATTGAAGATGCAAATTTAAACAGTGATAAACTCATCTATGACAATTTGCATGAAATGAAAAAGCAGAAGCCGGAGGATTTGATAAGCGACTGCATATTTACAAGTCTGAGAACCGCTTCAGGTATAGATCTTATAAAATTTTCAAAGAATTATGGTATTGACTTAATGGAATATAAAAAAGAAAAGATTGCTTCATATATATCGGATGGATTTATGCTGGAAAAAGCTAATCATATATTTTTTACACCGAAGGGTATAGATATTTCAAACAGTATTATCACTGAACTGATATAAATAAGAGCAAAATAATAGATATTGAAACATCATCTGCAATATATAGCGGATGGTGTTTTTTATTGCTGAAAATAATACAGCATATAGTAAAAGAATCATAGATGAATTTTAGATTATGTTTAAAAGGGAAAAAGCTAAAAATAATTTACAAAATTTGAAAGGTAAATATTGACATAAAAATCATATAATGGTAATATGTGGTAAAAGAAAGGAGCAAATATCATGGATGAAATCAAGATTTTAGTTGCAGATGAAGACTTTGATTTTAAAACCCGCTTCATTCATTATGTTTTAAATTCCTGCAGAAATGTTACAGTTCAAACCATAGGGAACAAAGAAATAATTGAGACGGATAAATATCGGATAATAGATTTGATTTCCACATCTGAGCTTGTTATTACAGGGAAGGAGTATTTGGAGAAAATCAAAGCTGTAAGCGGAAAAAGCATAGCTCCTGTAATTTGCCTTTCAGATATTTTAGACGAAGGGATGAAAGTGACGGATGAAAATATATTTTACATATATAAGTATCAGTCTGCTTATGTAATTTTAAATGAGATATTGAAAATATGTGCGGAGCATCAGCTTGAAGTGAGAAAATTCAACAGTAACGGAGAATTTTCCGTTATAACGGTTACGGGAGCATCAGGTGGTGTAGGAAAAACATCGCTATGTTTGACTTTTGCAAGGCTGCGAAAACAATACGGGAGACGAAATCCTCTTATTATAGATATGAGATCAATGTCGGATCATTATATGTATTTTCCAAAGTCGGAGTCTGCCTTACATGAAGATATGAATATGTTTTTGGTCGATTATGAGAATTACGGCAATGAGCCTGAAAAATATATTTTGCGTGACAGATACGGTGTTGCCGAATTTTCAATGTCGCATGAACATAAAACCTATATTACGGATCTCACACGAAAGGAAATGAACAAATTTTTAGAAGTTATAAGAAGTTGGAATATATTTGATGTTGTTATATTTGAAATGGGAAATTATCTTAATGATGCATCTTCGTATCTGTATGAAACATCTGATTTTATATTTTCTCTAACAAATCAGGATGAAAAAAGCAAGCTTAATTCAGAATATTGGGAAAAGCTTATATACAAATATTCAGGCAATAAGAAGTTTATTCGTATAGAAAATTTTGCAGGTAAGAAAAATGACAATTTAAAAATATTTCTTAATGATGAGGATGATGAATTTTCTTCCAATAAATATTATTATCAATTGCCTTACGATCCCGACAGCTTTTATGTGCATGAAGGGAAAAATGACATAAGTTTGATTGGTCGTTACGGTGCGGCAGTTGACAGATTGATGAAAGAAGCGGTAAAGCTATGACTATAAACGACAGTCAAAATTTGCTTGCATATGAGATAGCTGCATTGATTCGAAAGCAACTGAATGAAAAAGATGAAGTATCTGATGATGACGGTATAAGAAAAACAATACAGCAGTATGTTATGAAATCGGACAAAACATTGTCTTTGAGTCTTGCAGATAAAAAGCGACTGATAGAGAGTGTGTTCAGTCTGCTCAGATGTGAACTGGATTTTTTACAAAAGTATCTGGATGATCCTGAAATAAGTGAAATTATGGTAAACGGATACAAAAATATTTTTATAGAAAAAGCCGGAGAGATAATACGTATAGATGAAGCATTTCCATCAGTGAATGAACTTGAAGAAATTATTATGAGAATAGGAGCAGGGGTTCACAGAGAAATCAATGAAATGAACCCGATTCTTGATGCAAGGCTGGAAGACGGTTCTAGAGTAAATGCCGTATATAAAAATATTGCGATAGACGGACCTACTATGAATATAAGAAAATTTCCCATGAATCGTATTACTATGAAAGAGTTGATTGATCTCGGCTCTATAACCGAAGAAGCTTCCGAATTTTTAAAAACTTTGGTTATATGCGGCTACAATATTTTTTTATCAGGAGGTACCAGCTCGGGAAAAACGACATTCCTTAATGCCCTTTCGGATTTTATTCCTGAAGACGAGAGAGTTATTGTTATCGAAGATTCTGCAGAGCTTCAACTTGATAGAATTGAGAATTTGGTAAGAATGGAAACAAAACATGCCAATATACAGGGAAAAGGCGAAATCACAATGCGTCACCTGATTAAATCGAGTTTACGAATGCGACCTGACAGGATTATCGTAGGTGAAGTAAGAGGTGCCGAGGTTGTAGATATGATAAATTCAATGAATACAGGACATGCGGGGAGTTTGTCAACAGGTCATGCAAACTCGGCAAAGGGCATGATATCAAGGTTGGAAACTATGTTTTTGACTTCAGCTTCATTCCCGATAGAAGCTATAAGAGGACAGATCGCTTCAGCTATTGACATAATAGTTCATTTGGGAAGACTACAGGATAAAAGCAGAAAAGTTCTGGAAATAACGGAAATAAAAGGACTTGAGAACGGAGAGATAACTTTGAATCCTTTATTTGAATATCGAATTATGCAGGATGAAGTGAAATCTGAGGGAAAACTCGTAAGAACCGATAATAAAATGATAAACAGCTTGAAATTGGAGATGAGAGGAGGTCGTTTAACTTGATCCCTGAAGACTACAATATATATAAACTTTCACGAAAGGAGCTCAGAGATTATTTTATGGTTGCAGGAGGGAGTTTGGCTTTATGTGGATACTTGTATTATGCAAGCTGGCAGGCGGCATTGTTGTTTGCGCTGACCTCTTTATTGGGGGTAAAAAAGTATAAGCAAATTTTGGCTGCAAAACGCAAGCGTGAATTAAGAAATCAATTTAAGGATATGCTGTATTCAATATCTTCATCCATATCATCGGGCAGACATTTTGGAGAAGCCGTATCTGATTCAGAAAAGACGGTAGTTTTGATTCATGGAAGCAAAAGTATATTAGCGAAAGAAATTATAAATATGAAAAGAATAATGAAGGAAGCGAATTGCAGTGAAGAAAGCGTCATGAAAGATTTGGCGGAACGTTCACATGTAAAGGAAATCATTGATTTTACGGATTCATGTGTTCTTTGCAGGAGTACGGGCGGAAATCTGAATAAAATGATATTGAAAGCTGTGTATGTATTAACTCAAAATATTGAACTTGAAAGAGAAAAAGAGGTTCTTTTATCCGAGAAAAGGGTGGAATCAAGGATACTGACCTGCATGCCGATTATCGTAATAGCGCTTATAAATCTGATTTCCGGAGATTATTTAGAGAGCATGTATACTACTTTATTCGGGAGATTTATTATGACTATATCTTTTGCTTTAACTTTAACGGCGTTTTTATGGAGTGCAAAGCTCATGGAAAAGTAGAGGTGACAGTAGATATGGAAAATAATAAAAAAATGTCGTTTAAGCAAGGAGTAATAAATTTTTTAACCGGAGACAAAAAAATAATATCGGATAATCTTTCAAATATTTATACGGGAGCTAAATTGGATGCTGAGATTGAAAGGCATAAAAAACGGATGATTTACTGCTATTTTGCAGTATGGCTCATATGTACGATTTTAGTAATCGCATTTCTTATAGGAGAAGTGTCTCAAAAAAGAAATATTACTTTTATAGACAGACCTGAAAGGGGTGAAGGTTCGATTTCCGTTCCTGTAGAGATATCAGCGAGTTATCGTGATACTTCGGTAAATGGTAATACCAATGTAAATATATCGGAGAGACGTCTGACGAAAAAGGAAGTTGCGGCAGCGATTGAAGAATGTGCAAGAAATATAATGAATATAGTACCTGCAGATAAAAACGGTACAAGGATAGTATTTGAAGATATAGAGCTTCCTGAAAATGATGAGAAAAACGGGGCTGTAATCAAATGGACTTCCAGTGATCCCGTTCTTGTAAGTGAAGAAGGTAAAGTAGATGTCTTGTCTCTATCGGGACAAAGTGAAAAAATTACGCTGACAGCGGATATTTCGTTGGAAGATATTGAAAAAAGAGTTGAGCTTGAGCTTATGGTGGTACAGGATCCTAAAATGTATGAATCTTCGATATCAAACAGCGTAGATGCCATGTTGAAAAAAATCGATTCGGACGGAAAGGGAAAATCCGTGCGTTTGCCGCAGAAATTGGACAACGGAGTAAAACTGAAATGGAATACAAAAAGTGATAAAAGGGCGGCTATGTCTGCAATCATAGGAGCAATATGCTTTTTAGGAATATATATGAGGAGATATTCCGGCTTGAGAAAGAAAGTCAGGAGATATAGGGAGGATGTAGTGGAAAATTTTCCTTATATCATTGATAAGTTGGTTCTGATGTTGAACAGCGGACTTACGGTTTTCAGTGCGATGATGAAAATTTCCGAAGACGGTAAGGTTCTGCACAATACGAGTCCGTTGGCAACAGAGCTTACTAATATAGGTATGAGAGTCAAAGAAACAAATGCATTGTGGCTCGATGAATGGAAAGACTTCGCTGTGCGGATGGAATCGAGTGATATGTTGCGATTCATATCCATACTTGAAGATAATTACAAGAAAGGAGGTGAATTGGTTGAAAAGTTGGAAGCGGAAGGTGACAATATGCGGGAAATGCGTAAAAAGAATGTTCAACAGCGGATAAGACTTATAGATTCGAAAATGACTGTACCGTTGATGCTCATGCTTACATCTTTAGTAATAGTGAGTGTTACTCCTGCTGTAATGCAGATTTGATGTATATGTGAATCTTAGAAATGATAATTGTTGAAATATGAAATTTTAAAAACTTATGTTAAAGAATTGAAACGGAGGACAAAATGATAATGAAATTAAATTCCCGAATTACAAGTATGGTATGCAGATTGCGTTCAAAAAAAGGAATGGAACTTGTTCAGGTAGGAATTCTTATAGCGATTGCTGTATGTGTAGGTCTTGTTTTTAAGACACAAATAGGCAATTTCATAAAAGATACTTTCAATGCTCTGACAGGAGCGAACTTTAACGGTTAGGTAGAGATATGATAAGGAGCAGAAAAGGCAGCTATGTGGTGGAAGCGGCTATACTATATCCTGTAATTGTAGTGATTACGGTTATGATGTTTGTGATTTTTATATTTTTTTTCATGAATACTTCAAAATCATATATGATGGCTCATACCTGTAGAATGGAAGCCGGATACAGATCCGGAACCGTAATATATAATCGAAATGAAAAACTTGCAGGAAATGAGTTTGAATTTAAGGTATATAATGATTTTCTGATATCAAAGGTTAGGGCTGAAAATCGTGAAACTGTAAAGAATAATATCATATATAAATATGAACATGAAAATAAATACGGGATAGAGCACACCATTATTAATGAAGCTGAAGTAATATGGTTTTCAGGAGCAATAAAAATTGGAAGATAGAAATTTATTTAAAATTATAAGAAAAAGAAAAGGCTCGGCAGCGATATTGCTTACATTGCTCTTTATATCAATTGTAATTGCATTCTTTGCAATAGTGGAGGGTGCCGGGCGCTTGGCATTGAAATCAACAGCTGAAGCATCTTACGATTTAGCAGGAAGATCCATACTTTCTATGTATGACAGAGATTTGCTTGAAAGATACGGATTGTTTGCATTCCAGGCAGATAATAATGCTTTGAAGAGTTATCTTGAGATGTTTGCGAATTCGACCATAGAAACAAAAGATATGAGCGGAGGAAAGAGTCATGTTAAAAGTTTCGAAACATCGGCTTTTTCAATAACAAATCCTGATAATTTTATGGCGGAGTTGGACAATTTAATGGACAAAATTATCGTTGAAAACATAATAAGCTCGGCAGCCTCAAATTTTAAAGATTTTAAAAATCAGATAAATGAAAAGAAAAGCTTGGAAGACGATACTGATCAGCTGACAAGCTCTTTGGAAGAGGCTCGAAAAAAAGAATTGGAGAGTGATGATGAAGATTCGGGAGAGAATAATTCCGATGAAATGAGCATATTTGAAGTTATAAGCGTTCAGTCCCAAATCAGAAAAATAATAAATTGCAGTATAGGCTATGAGGCGTGTCCTGAGGGTGGAGCGGTTTTAAGAAACTCAAGTATAATAAATGATCTGCCTTCTGTTGAAGCGGACTGCAGAAAAAATACCGCATTTTCAGGTATAGGTAATATCATTTCAAAATTTTCAAGCGGGTTAAATTCTGAGAGTATAAAAGAAGATATATATATAAACGAATATATTATGGAATTCTTTGAAAATCATTTAATGAAGCATGATGATAAAGCTTCGCTGTTTCATAATGAAGTTGAATATATATTATATGGAGATTATTCCGATGACGAAAATTATAAAAAGGCTCATCGTTCCATATTTGTAATACGGATTGCTTCAAATATGGCGTATCTTTTGACTGATCCTGAAAAGAAATCCGAAATTATGACAGTTGCTGAAGTATTGACTCCCGGACCGTGGGCTCGACTGACACAGTTGCTTATAACAACAGCATGGAGCAGTGTTGAAGCTGTAAATGATATGATGAATTTAGAATTACATAATTCGGTTCCGCTCATTAAATCGGATAAAACATGGAAAACTGATTTGAGCGTAATTACAGGAGGAATAAGCTCAACGAGATCAATAAAACCGATGAGACGACTGCGGGCAATGGGATATATAGAACTCAATGAAGGTAACATGAAATATGAAAATTATCTTCGTATTTTGCTTATGACTGAAGACAGGGATACAAAGCTGTACAGAATTATGGATTTAATTCAAATAAATATGAAAGGCTCGGTCCGCAGTGATTTTCTTATGGAAGATCACTGTGCGGGATTCTCTTTTAAAGCTGATGTAAGCAAGAAAAATCTCTCGAGAGGTTTCATTAAAAATAATGGTGACTTTACAATAGATATGTCTCATACTTATGTCGATCTGATTAAGGAAAACTATTATGGTAAAGAGGGGTAAAACTTTTGATAAAAAAATTACAGGAAGACATATGTCGGACGGCTCAATGCTCGTGGAGGCTGCCATAGTTCTGCCGATATTTATAATAGCGGCGGCAATGCTGGGATGTATTATAAAAGCTTTATGGCTTAATATATTTCTTGTGGAAGCTTGTACGGATCAGATGAGGATGTATTGCACAGTATCACCTGTAAAAGAAAAATATTTGCATAAACCGAGTATTATAGCAATGGATACTTTTATGCTCGAAAAGGATATAGACAGAATTTTGGAGAAAGGAGGTCTGGAAAAAGGAAATTTAAATATTCGTCCGCTGCCTGTCAGAGATAAAGGTAGGGCAAGTTTAACGGGAAATACAAAATTTTCAAATGTGAAAAAGGGTGTTGTCAGTGTTAACCTTGAGTATGATGTAAAAATGAATTTCCCGAGAAAATTTGTAGATGCTTTGGGATTTAAGAAAACAATTGAAGCGAGGGAATGGGTAGGGCTTGAGTATGATGCAAAACCGTTTTCATTTTATGATATGGAAATTGATGCTGACAGCCATATAGTTGCGATTTTTCCTAATTTCGGTGAATGTTATCATGAAACGGACTGTAAGGTTCTTGCCGCAGATAAAGAAGCTGCAGTGCTCGGCAATGCCGTAAGAAGTAAATATAAAGCTTGTCCTCTTTGCTGCGAAGGAAACGAGGTTGACGGTCAAACGGTATACGTCTTTAAGTATGGAGGTTGTTATCATGAGGAAGATTGTCATTCTGTAAAAAAATATTTCATAACTATGGATCTGAGAGATGCAGAGATGAGAAATTACAGAGTGTGCAATATATGTGGAGGATAATGTGATTTTGGATGGATTGCATGAAAATAACGGAGCATTGAGTAAGCTTGTTGCGGATGGTGAGCGACGCATACATGTTTGCTTAAAAAATACAGATATAGGACAGTATTCAAAAGAGGTTATACTAGTAAATAAGTGTGATGCATTGCTTGAGATGAGAACCGTATATAGCAAGGAGTGTATAGATATTTATTATCTGACGGGTGGATTTGAAACTGTATATGAGCTTATGAATATTAGAGATGACTTTAATATTTTCTTATGTATAACTGAAATATTACATGCTCTTAAGTGCTGTGAAAATTATCTGATAAGGAATGATGAATTGTTGCTGATTCCCGAATCCATATATTATGATCGGTATAATCGTAAAATAAAACTTATGTATATGCCTGACAATGATAGAAGTATAAGTGTAAGAGAAGCTATAATTGAGATGGTTGATTGCAGAATTTCCTGCGGAGTAATATGTAAGGATGAATTGGAAAAGCTAGTGGATTATAAAAAAGATATTTTTTATAAAAATCATTATAGTATAAATGATCTTCTGAGAATCACGGAAGAGGCGGCCAGATATTCGGAAGAGGCAGATTCCGATTTTATCAAAGATGAAGTCGATATGGTGACCCTTAATAAAGAGGAAGAACCGTCAATATGGAAGTTTTCATCGGAAACAGAAGGTTTGATAGATTTGGGAGCACGCTTAAAGACAATGATTACTAAATTGGTTTCTTAATTTTATATGATGTGATAAGTTCTTCACAGCTGTTGTGATTCTTATGTCTGTTGTCGGATATATAATATTTACAGATAAATCTTTAAGTATTGAAACTTGATTAAATAATATTGAAAGGGCATTTTCCTGTTTGGAGGATGCCTGTTTTTAACGTTGCACATTAAAATATCGCAAGCGGATTCTATGGAAGTAAATCATCAGTAATGATATAATTATCAAGTAAATACCAAAGGAGCGTTTGATCCATGAATAACAATGACATAATTACCAATTTAAGGAAAACACTTGATTCCATATATGAAAATTTTCACAGCAGAATAGATGAAAATGCATGGAAGGATGCCGTTAAGCCGGCATATGAAGCGGATAATATTGAAGCTTCGATTATAGTTATAGATTTTTTGCAATCTCACAGATATATGCCTGCATCGTGTTTTCATATCCTGTGCAATACGATAGATTTAAAGAGCTTTCCATCAAGAATGGCAAATATATTTACTGAAAAAATAGTAGAGCAGTTTTTTGAAGCTACTGTCAATCGCAGCGCCATAGGCTATGAACATATGCCTGAGGGGTGTACGGAAGAGCAGATACAGGAAATTGTTGAAACTTCAAAGCAGGTAAGAGAGCTTGCAGAAAATTCACAACCGTATCTCGCAGGATTGAAACTTGAAAAGCTGAAAAAAATATCGCCTGAACATCCTGATGTTATAGATATGGAAAATGATGTGTTATCTATTCGTTCGGGAATAGTAGGAAGACTTAAAAATCTCGTAGAAAATTATAATGATAAAGTGTATTATGATTTATCCTGCGATGATGCAAAAGAAAAGGCTTTATCAATTGAAGCTGAGGGCGGTATAAATGATGCTGTTTCATATTATGAAAGGCTTATGGCTGAAAAGCCGGATTGGGCATTTGTTCCTTTTGAATTGGGAAAGCTGTGTTTAAAAAGAGGGGAATACAGCAGAACATCACATTTGGCGGATCTGCTTTTTGAACGATTTCACGACAGGTTAAGTGCGTATATGCTGCGAGGCTTGCTTTTGGAAGATCAGGGTCAGTATGAAGATGCGCTTTTTTATTATAGCCTGGCATATAGATATAATCCGTTTTCAGAGGCTGTAAATTCTTGTCGTACAAAAATGTTCACCGAGCTTGATAAAAATGATTCACGAGAATTTTTTAAATTTGATAAATTTGCTGAAGAAGATGATTTAAATTCCGCATTGGTGGAATACAGCGATGATATCTATAGCACTCTTGATGCAATAGATAATATGATAATCCGAGGCAGATTATCACAAGCATATTATGAAATAAGGCGTATGACTTCGGATGACAGTCAATATGAAATTCTGACTTTCCTTAAAGGCTTTATATTGTATATGTTGAACAAAGAAAAGGAAGCACGTGATATCTTTAAAAATCTAAGCAAATCAAAAGTGTTCGGTGCATATGCAATAAATATGATAGATGATATTGACAGAAAAATTGTGGATTCAGGCATATTTGACAGCATGTCGGAGGAGGATGAGGCTGCAATATACTTTAATGTAGGAATGTTTGAAAGAGCTTTTAATGCGCTTTCGAGTATCCCTATGGGTGAAATGTCGGCAGAGGCTCTTGTGATAAGAGGCAGGTGTGAAATTTCCGCAGGTCGTTTGGACAGTGCATATGCTTCGTTTGAAAAGGCTCTTGATAAAAATCCCGATGTTGACAATGTACATGAGCTGATGGGCATGATTTGTCAGGCAAAGGGCGAGACTGAACGTGCCTTGGATCATTATAATCGCTCTATATTATCAAATATAAATAATATAGCATCCTGTGTTTTAAAAGCTAAAATATTGTTTGACAAGGAAAGAACGGATGAGTTAATTAATTTTTACACGGATTTGTCAAAGGCAGGAATAAAGCCTTCAAATCTCGACGGTTTTGTCGGAATGCTTTATATAGGCGATAAGTTGAAGCAGCCGCATAAGGGAGCCGTATACTTGCAGAGAGCTTTGGCATCGGGTTCAAATATATTGGAATTTTATATAGGCTTGATAAATGTATTTATAAATAATGAAATGTATCATACAGCCTTGTCGTTTACCGAAGACGGTTTCTTTAATTTGGATAAAACAAGCGAATTGTTTATGAAGAAGGTTGAAATCCTGTTTATTTTGAAAAAATATCGTGCAGCAGAACTTATAACGGGAATGCTTCTTACGGAACATCCGGATTCGGCGGAACTTCAATATATACGAGGGATGATTTTTTCTGAAAAGCAAAATAATAAGGAAGCGATAAAATGGCTGAAAAACGCAAGCGAAGCTGATCCGAACAGCCATAAATATGCCTATGCTCTGGCAGATAAATGCTTTGAAATAAACGATATGAAAACGGCATTTATATTTTATACCAGAGCACTGGAAATTGATGAAAATGACAGTATTTCTTTAAAGAGAAGAGCTTTGATAAACAAATTTTCGGGGAGAGAGGATGAGGCTGTAAAGGATATAGAAAGAGCAATGAATCTCAATCCCGATGATCCTGAAATTTATATGATAATAGGAGATTTGCTTACAGGTTATGTTATAGAAGATGTTTCAAATAATATCGAAAAATCCGATGCGGACGAATTTTCCGAAAAATTATCAGATAAGGATAAAAAGTATAATGAAACCGATATTGATTCAGAAGAAAATTTTGCGCCTAAAAAAGGTCGCAGCATATTGGATGATTTTGAAAAGGACTCGGAATTTTACTTTTCCAAAGCTATCGAGATTGACCCTGAATATCGCCAGGGGTATATGACAAGGGCAAGATATTATGCTGAGTGCGGAAATATGGAAAAGGCCTTTGCCGATATAGATAAAGCTTTGGAATTGAGTGACGATAAAGATGCCGATATATATATGGTGAGGGGAATAATATATCAGCTGGCAGGCAAAAATGAGGAAGCTGTGGCTGATTTCAGAAAAGCTGTAAGCTCGGGATTTATGGTACAACAGGCGTATAGCTATATTTCAAAATGTTTGAATTCCATGGAAAAATACGCTGAAGCTCTAAAAGCAGCCGACTACGGTTTGGCAGCAGATGAAAAATTTATAAATTTATATTTAAATCGAGGCGTTGCAAACTATTATCTGAATGAGTATGAGGATGCGATAATTGATTTTAAAAAAGTCCTTATAAGACGTCATGAAGCCGAGATACCTACAGTTGAAGGAGCATACAGATTCAGAGGCTTGGCGTATGAAAGCTTGGGAAAAGATGAGGATGCAATCCATGATTATCGCATGCTTCTGCGCTATAATTCCGGACATGCCGATATAAAGGAACGTCTTGAAAATCTGGAGCGCAAGTTGTCGGAATCCAAGCAAAAATCACGTTTTAGCATTTTTACCCGAAAAAAGAAAAACAGATGATAGCTTTACGGAGGTTGGAAGTGTCAAATATAAAAGATAAGATTATGGCGTTTGTAGGAACGGATGCTCTAAAAGCTGTTATAGATGAGCTTTCGGAATACACTGACAATATATATGCCGTGGTAGCCGATGAATATGGAAAAGTAAGTTATCCGGGAGGAAATATAACAGTAATATCAAAGTATCTCGATGAAGACGGCATACTCAGATGGATAAATAATTCCGATATAAAGATTTTGATTGACGGTACCGCCGTATATGCGGCTGAAGAGAGTAAGATAATACGCAATGCGGCGGAAAAAGCGGGAGTTGAATATTTTCGCATAGTGGACAGAGTTGAGATGAATCAGCGTATACATATAAGCCGTAGTGCGGAGGATGTTTTGCGCAGAATTGAATATGCTCACGGTAATGTTCTGGTTAAAGGTGATAAGCAGTTGTTGCACGAGCTGACAGCATGGGAAAAATACAGAGATAAGGTTTGTCCTCTTATTAAAGCTGACGGAGTTTTAATAAAAGAATTACTTGATGCGGGATACAGCAGTGAAAATATTATATGCCACGGTAAAACCCTGTCTGTGAGTTTTTTGATTTCCCTGATGGAAGAATATGATATTACTCAATTTATAATGATGGGATATGACAGTATCGGAATGCAGGAAAGATTACAGGCGGCTGATATAGCTCGGAAAGATGTGATAATTTGCGGAGAATTACTTCAGGAGGAAGGTTATTCTCCTTATGCGATGTGGGAGTTGCTGGCTCGAAGATATAAGCTGTAATTTAAAGATATCGATCGGGAGTTTAAAATGATACAGATATATTGCGGTGACGGGAAAGGTAAAAGTACGGCGGCTGCAGGTCAGGCATTGAGAGCTGCGGCTAACGGACTGAGTGTAATGTTTGTACAATGCTTACCGGATAGAGAAGCGGGCGAGTTGCGACTGCTCGACACTTTTGATAATATTCATGTGCTGCACGGAGCTGAGAATGTGTTGAAAGCGGAACGTTTTTTTGCGGAATTGAAGATTAAAATTACATATTTTTCTCCTAATCTTATCATTCTGGATGATGCTGCCACTGCCGTTGATAAGGATTTGCTCGACTCGGATTTTCTAAAAGCTTTTGTAGCCGAGTATTGCGACAGTGCGGAAATAATTATAACCGGCAATGTACCTGAAATATGGATGCTTGATACAGCGGATTATGTTACCGATATGGAAAAAATAAAGCATCCTTATGATAAGGGTGCAGAAAAACGCAAAGGAATAGAATACTGATGATACCTCTTTCTACAGCTATGCGCCCTTCCTCAATAGATGATTTTAAAGGGCAAAAGCACTTCCTGTACAAAGGATCTTTGCTTTACAATTCTATAAAAAAAGGAAATTTTGAATCAGCTGTTTTCTACGGTCCCTCGGGAACCGGCAAGACCACTCTTGCCAGAATCATTGCAAAAGAAATGAATGCTTCATTTGTGGAAATGAATGCAACAGTAGACGGCATCAATGAATTAAAAGAGGTTATAAAGGAAGCGGAATTCAGATTTCACAGCATACAACAGGAAAATACATATTTGTATGTGGATGAGTTTCATCGCTGGAATAAGCTTCAGCAGGATTCACTGCTGAAGGCTTTGGAGGAAGGTGTTATACGTTTTATAGGAAGTACTACGGAAAATCCTTATTTTTCAATAAATAATGCGGTTTTGAGCAGAGTCAGGGCTTTGTATGAATTTCACAGACATGAGCCCGAGGATTTAATATCCATACTTCATAATGCTATAATTGATGAAGCAAAGGGTTTGGGAAAGTACAATATTAAATATGACGAAGCGGCAATACAACTTATAGCTGAGTTGAGCAACGGAGATGCGAGGATTGCACTTGATACCTTGGGCTTTATTGCAGATAATATGGATGACGGACAAAGGCTTGATACTTCACTTGTCGGAGAAGCGTTACAGGCTCGCATAGGGTTTTATGATAAGAGAGAGGACAGATATGACCTGCTTTCAGCATTGCAAAAATCTATAAGAGGCAGCGATCCTGATGCCGCAATTCATTATTTGGCGAGACTTCTTGAAGGTGGAGCCGATATACAGATGATAGGAAGGCGTTTGCTCGTTATAGCATCCGAAGATATAGGGCTTGCATATCCTATGGGAATTTCCATTGTGGCTTCATGTGTTCAGGCTGCAAATACGGTAGGATTGCCTGAGGCGCGAATAAATCTTTCGGAAGCGGTTTTGCTGCTGGCATCCTCTCCGAAATCCAATTCCGTAATTATGGCTATAGATTCTGCAATAAAGGATATAAAGAGCAGAAAGATAGATGAAGTACCGCTTCATTTAAAGGATTCACATTATAGCGGAGCAAAGCGGAGGGGTATAGATGGCTATCTTTATCCTCATAATTTCGGAGGCTATGTTGAGCAGCAATATCTTCCGAATAACCTTTACAAAGAAGGAATAAAGTACTATCATCCGTCTGAAAACGGTAGAGAAGCTGCTTTCGGCAAATTTTTAAATGAGCTGCATAAAAATGATAAAAATAAAAAGTGAGCAGGATAGACTATGTCGGATATAGTATTTAACAATGAAAATACGACTATAAAATTGGCGGAACATTCAGGGTTTTGTTACGGGGTCAAAGCAGCCTTGGATAAGACATGGATGACTTTAGACAAATATAATTCATCCGGGGTAAAGGTCAGAACTTTCGGACCTATAATTCACAATGATGATGTGGTGAATGAGCTTAGACAAAACGGAGTTGAAATCTGTGACAAATTGGAAGATGTCGATGAGAACACCGTGGTAATAATACGTTCACACGGCGTTGATAAAAAAACTGATGAAATATTACACAATGTTGCATTTGGCGTGACTGACGCAACCTGCATGTTTGTAAAAAAAATTCACAGGCTCGTAAATGAAGCTTATCTCGCAGGGGAGCAAGTAATAATAATTGGAGATAAGAATCATCCGGAGGTTAAGGGAACGGACGGATGGTGCGATAATTCTGCAATTATAATGTCATCGCCGGAAGAATTGCCGCAAATTAATATAAACAGGCCTTTGGTCGTTGTAGCTCAGACTACAATAACCTCACAGATATGGGACAGCTGTACGGAAAAAATTCTTGAAACCTGTCCCGGGGTTCGATTGCACAGAACTATATGCAGTGCAACAGCTGACAGACAGGAAGCTTGCAGAAAATTGGCATCTGAATCAGATTTGATGATTATAGTCGGAAGCAAAAGCAGCTCAAATACAAAAAAATTGTACGAAATTTCTTCAAAAGTATGTAAAAATACTTTTTTTGTTGAGAATCAAAGATTTTTACCATTGAAAGAAGTCTTAAAATGTAATAGAATAGGGGTGTCGGCGGGTGCCTCTGCTCCCGAACGTATTATTAAGGAGGTTATTGCTTACATGAGTGATATCAACACAACTAATCCCAACGAAGAAAGCTCCATGCAGGATTTAATGCAGGAAATTGAAAATTCATTTAAGGTTCCACAGAGAAACGACATCGTAAAAGGTGAAGTTATACAGGTCGGACCCCGTGAAATCTACGTAAATCTGGGATACAAGAAAGACGGCGTTATCCCTAAGGATGAAATTTCTTTAGAAGAAGGCCAGAATTTGGAGAGCCTCTTCAAAGTTGGGGACGTTGTCGAAGCTAAAGTTTTGAAGACAGATGACGGCGACGGAAATGTTCTGCTGTCACGCAAGAAGATTGAGCTCAGCGCTCACTGGAACGAAATTGTCCAGGTATTTGAAGAAAAATCAGTTATTGAGGTAAAGGTCGTAAGAGAGGTTAAGGGCGGAGTTATCGCTGCTTATAAAGAAGTATCGGGCTTTATCCCTATGTCTCAGTTGAACGACAGATATGTAGAAAAGGCTGATGAATTCATAGGTCAGGTACTTAAAGTTAAGGTATCCAGAGTTGACCAGAGAAGAAACAAGGCAGTATTTTCGCACAAGGCTTATCTTAGCGAAGAAAAGAACAAGAAAATCGCTCAGATTTGGGCATCACTTCATGTTGGCGATACTGTAAAGGGAACTGTAATGAGATTTACTGATTATGGTGCATTTGTCGATATCGGAGGCATCGACGGGCTGCTTCACATTTCAGAAATTTCATGGGGTAAGCTCAAGCATCCTCAGGAAGCATTGGAAATAGGTCAGGTTGTAGAAGTTAAGATTCTTTCCATGAATGAAGAAAAAGGAAAGATTTCTCTCGGACTTAAGCAGAATACACCTGAGCCTTGGTCTGTTATTGATACAAATTATCATATCGGAGATGTTATTTCAGGAAAAGTCGTACAGATTAAAGAATATGGTGCATTTGTGGAAATTGAACCAGGTCTTGACGGTTTGGTACATATTTCTGAAATCGCAGCAAAGAGAGTTAACAACATCAATGAAGAGCTTACTGTGGGACAGGAAGTATCTACAAAGATTCTCGATATCGACCATGATAAGAGAAGAATCAGCTTGAGCATAAAAGCCACGCTCAGTCCTGAAGAAGTAGAGGAGTCCGAGGCGCAGGAAGAAGTTGCTGAAGAGCTTCCTGAAATACAGGAAGAAGCTCCTGTAGAAGTACAGGATGAAATTCCTGAAACACAGGAAGAAACTTCTGTAGAAGAGTAAATATAAAGCCGAAGCTTTTTTAAGCTTCGGTTGTTTACTATTATAAGAGGTATTTATGAATTTTGTACTTATAGGGATGCCGGCATGCGGAAAGAGTACGATAGGCGTTGTTCTGGCTAAGACGGCAGGCATGAATTTTATAGATACGGATCTTCTCATACAACAGAGAGAAAAAATGATCTTGCAGGATATTTTAGACGCAAGAGGTTCGGAGGCGTTTCTTGAAATAGAGGAAGCCGTACTTTGCGGTATATCGGATGAAAATGTTGTTATTTCAACCGGCGGAAGTGCAGTATATAGCGAGGCTGCAATGGCTCATTTGAAGGAGACAGGTAAAATTATTTATTTAAGTCTGCCGCTCGAAGAAATTAAAGCTCGATTGAATAATATAAAAACTCGAGGTATTGCAATGGAAGTCGGGCAGACTCTGGAAGACCTCTATGAAAAGCGTATTCCTCTTTATAAAAAATATGCGGATATTACGATAGCCGCAGAAGGACTTTCCGTGGAAGAGTGTATCGAAGAAATACTTGTACAAATAGGAAGATAGAGTTAAAGTTAACCGAATAAAATAAGGGCTGCACCTCCCTATGTAGGATATCGGGAGGTGCATTTTTTATGAAATTTGCCTACGAAAAGTTATCAGTTTAATTTTATGATGAATCGATATTTCGTGATATTAAGACAAACGATTTTAACCGTGTGATGCGGCTATAAGCTCACGTGCACTTGCAAGAGTGGTTTCGGTTATATTTGTACCTCCTAAAAGTCTGGCAAGCTCGTTTATGCGTTCATCCTCGTTTAAGAGCTTTATTGTCGTATAGCTGTGATCGTCGGAATCGTCTTTTGAAATCAGATATTGATGATTTCCGGCAGCTGCAATCTGAGGTAGATGTGTTATGCACAATATCTGATTATCGTGTGAAATCTGCTGCATTTTATTTCCCACGACGCTGGCTGTAATACCGCTAATGCCGGTATCGATTTCGTCAAATATCATGATTCGTACATGATCGCTGTCATTGATTATATGTTGGAATGCCAGTGAAATTCTGGATATTTCACCTCCTGAAGCTATCTCTGCAAGAGGCTTAGGAATTCCTCCTTTATTGGCATTAAATAGGAAGATGACCTCATCACTTCCCTTTGCCGACAGATTCTTTTCTCCGTCGGGATTCAGTTTATCGGTAACGGAAACAGAAAAGTCGGCATTTGTAAAATTCAAATCCGCAAGCTCCGCAGTCATTCTTTCTGATAACTGTTCTGCAGCTGTATGTCTCAGTCGACTGAGCTTTGAGCAGAGATCTGAAAGATTCTTTTTTTTCTGCATGAGACGCTCTGAAAGGTCTGATTCCAGAGCGTCGGTATTTTCAAATTTATCAAGCTGAATCAGGCAATTGTTTCTGTATTCGAGAATTTTGTCGATGCTGCCTCCGTATTTTCGTTTAAGCTTGTCGAGCAGGTCGAGTCTTTCTATAGTGGCGTCAATTTCACTTGGATTAAAATTGGTTTTATCTCTATAATTTCTTATTTCCGCACTTATGTCTTCCAGTATATAGGCACAGTTATTTATATTTTCCGCAAAATCGGAATATTTTTCACTGTATTCGGAAATGGAGCTTAAAAGCTCTACCGCTCTGCCGAGCTTTTGATTATACAATATGTCATATGCCTCACTGAGAGCTGCAGATATTTTTTCGCTGTTTTGCAGTATGTTTAATCTCTCGGAAAGCTCGGTATCTTCGTTTTCTACCAGTGAGGCGTTTGTGATTTCATCCACTTCAAATCTTATAAAATCCAATCTGCGTAAAAATTCACTGTGATTTTTTTTCAAGCGTTCCAGCTCTCTGCGAACAGTCGTATATTCTTCATATGCTTCCGAAAGTTCAGCTTTTAAAGGGTTTATTTCTTTCGCACCGTAAACATCTATAATATTTATATGATTTTCAGGATTCATTAAAATTTGATTGTCATACTGACCGTGGACATTGATTAAAAGTGAAGTTACCTTGCGCAAAGTGGATAGGTTGACTATTTCACCGTTTATTCGTGCGATACTTTTACCGCTTCTGTTGAATTCCCTTAGTATAATCAGTTCATTATCTTCCGGCTCCGCAATGAATTCGGATATTGCTGCAGATTCATCCTTATTTAAATCAAAAACCAGTTGAACAATTGCTTTGTCAGCCCATTCGGCGACAAGTGAGCTGCTGCCTCTGCCGCCGAGAGCAGTATCAATAGCCTGTATAACTATTGATTTTCCCGTTCCGGTTTCACCTGTTATAATATTGAGGTTATTCATCAGATCGATATCTATTTCTCTGATCAGTGCAAAGTCTTTTATATAAATGTGAGTAAGCATTTTCAGACCTCATATATTTTATTGAAGCTTTATTCATTTATCAATATGGAATGGAGAATTCCCGCTGTCTGAGGAGCCCGCTTAGGAGAGTCGACTACCAAAAATACGGTATTGTCCCCTGCGAGCGAGCCTATAACTCCCTCAGGCTTCAGAGAATCAACGGCTTCTCCTGCGGCATTTGCACAGCCTGAAAGAGTTTTAAGCACGATGATATTTCCGGAATGTTTTATTTCGGTTACTGTATTTTTGAATATTTTTTCAAAACGTCCTGAATGAACGGCGGTTTGAGAAGATGTTGGAAGAGTATATTTGTATCTGCCTTCAGGTGTAAGAGTTTTTATAAGCTGAAGCTCCTTTATATCTCTGGAAATTGTAGCCTGTGTAACGGAAAACCCGTTGTCTGCAAGCATTTCTGCAAGAGTTTCCTGAGTTTCTATTTCATTATTTTTTATAAGTTCAAGTATTTTATCCTGCCTCGAATATCTCATAGCCGGCCTCCTAAATATGAATAAATATTTATATCTGTTTATGATTATAACGTTTTACAGTGAAAATTAACAGTTAATATTTGTATTTACATATTTATAAATAAATTTAGTGTAGAAAATGATTTTCAAAACTATTTGTGCCGTCATCAGAGGCGGCAGAATGGAAATTAATTTGTTTAACTTAGCAATAGAAAAATATTGATAATAAATTTTCGATTATTGACGTATGTCCATAATTGTCTATAATTAAGAGTATAAGTCCGACTTGCCTTGATGTTCCATAATATCTTGACAAGGTTGGATGGGGGGGTATATAACAAAATATTAAAAATGAGGTATAAATCATGAGTGAAGTATGTAACAGTAATTGTTCAAGTTGTGGTGAAAGCTGTGAAGAAAGAAATTCTCCGCAGGATTTGATTCAGCCGTTGCACGAGCTTTCCACAGTTAGGAATGTTATAGCTGTAGTAAGCGGTAAGGGCGGAGTAGGTAAATCGCTCGTCACGTCTCTTATGGCGGTAATAATGCAGAGAAGGGGATTGAAGGCGGCAATTCTTGATGCCGATATCACAGGTCCGTCCATTCCTAAGGCTTTTAACATAAAAGATAAAGCGGAAGCTAACGAGGAATATATTTTCCCTCAGAAATCCAAGACAGGTATACAGATTATGTCTACAAATCTCATTTTGCCTAATGATACGGATCCCGTAGTGTGGCGAGGACCTGTTATAGCCGGGGCGGTAACTCAGTTCTGGACAGATGTACTTTGGTCGGATGTTGATTATATGTTTGTAGATATGCCGCCGGGTACGGGCGACGTTCCTTTGACTGTGTTCCAATCTCTGCCTGTTGACGGGATTATAGTTGTAGCTTCTCCGCAGGAGCTCGTAGGAATGATAGTCGAGAAGGCTGTAAAGATGGCGGATATGATGAATGTGCCTGTAATAGGACTTGTTGAAAATATGTCTTATTTTGAATGTCCTTCATGTAATGAAAGACATGAAATCTTCGGAGCCAGCCATGCGGAAGAAACAGCTGAGAAGTTCAATATTCCTAACGTTGCAAGGATTCCTATCAATACCAAGCTTTCGGCAGCTGTTGACGCAGGCTTGATAGAGCTGTTTGACGGCACATGGCTTGACGGGCTTGCCGATTCTATAGAGGAGATAGGCAATGTCAAGCTTGGCAAAAAATAATTTTACTTATAGAATTCTTAATTAAAAAATTATCAAAAAATTTTAAAAATTAAATTATCATTTAATAAAAAAAGTGCTTGACTTATTAACGCGGTATATTTAAAATATAGCTTAAAATTAAGACAGAAAAGGCAATGACGGAGACAGTAGCTTGTGCAACAATCCTACAGAGAAGCAGCGTAAGGTGAGAGGCTGCGGAGAGCGCACACAGATGAAAATCACTCCCGAGCTTGTTCCGTGAAGACGCTTTGTCGTTGTGTAGCGGGATACGGATTCCATACGTTATAATGGTTTAGAGAGATTTGAAATGCTTATTTTTTAATATATAGGCTTTCAAATTATCAGGGTGGTACCGCGGTAACAATCGTCCCTGCATCGTTTTGATGCAGGGAATTTTTTTATGAAGAAAGCTTTGCATCAGATGTGGAGTTTTGTTTCTGACATATCCGCAACAATATAATGTAAGTTGAATTGTATATGCTTTTTCAATTTTGAAAGGAATAAATTATGTTTAAAAATTTATCAGACAAACCAATTGCAGAAGTCCAGAATGAACAATCGGACAAATGGGAAAGAGATAATCTTCTCAACAAATGTATAGAAGAAAGAGAAGGAAAGCCTTCATTTGTATTTTACGAAGGACCTCCTACCGCAAACGGAAAGCCGGGCATTCATCATGTCATAGCAAGAACTCTTAAAGATTCGGTATGCCGCTACAAGACAATGAAAGGGTACAAGGTTCGCAGAAAAGCGGGATGGGATACGCACGGACTTCCTGTAGAAATCGAAGTTGAAAAGAAGCTGAAGATGTCGGGGAAGCAGGATATAGAAAAGTACGGAATCAAGGAATTTAATGAAAAATGTCGTGAATCGGTATTTGAATATGAGGGCATGTGGAGAAATATGTCAAAGCGCATGGGCTATCTCATAGATTTAGATAATCCTTATATAACATTGGATAACAATTTCATAGAAACCGGTTGGTGGGTTCTTAAAAAATTCTTTGATGCGGATATGATTTACGAAGGACATAAAATTTTGCCGTATTGTCCTCGCTGCGGAACAGGTCTTGCATCACACGAAGTTGCACAAGGTTATAAAGAAGTAAAGGTTAATACCCTTGTAGCGAAATTCAAGAAAAAGGATTCTGAAAATGAATATTTCCTGGCATGGACCACTACACCTTGGACACTGGCTTCAAATGCGTCACTTACGGTAGGTGCGGATATAGACTACATACAGGCGGGACAGGACGGAAATGTTTATTATGTGGCGGAGCTTTTGGCGGATAAGGTTCTCGGAGAAGGAAACTATTCAGTATTAAAGAAGATGAAGGGCAAGGATCTCGAGTACATGGAGTATGAGCAGCTGATGCCTTTCCTTCATTCAGATAAAAAGGCTTTTTTTGTTACCACCGGAGATTATGTCGACACAGGTGAAGGTACGGGTATAGTACATACAGCTCCCGCCTTCGGTGAAGACGACTACAATACCGGACGCAGATATGATTTGCCGGTATTTAATCCGGTTGACGAAGAAGGCAAATACACGGATACTCCGTGGGCGGGAAAATTTGTCATGGAGGACGGCTTGGACGTTGAGATTATAAAGTGGCTTGCAGCCGAGGAGAAGCTCTATTCAAAGGAAAAGCTTGCTCATAATTATCCGCACTGCTGGCGTTGCGGTACTCCGTTAATCTACTATGCGAAGCCGAGTTGGTATATAGAGATGACAAAGCTCAGAGACCGTCTCGTTGAAAATAATAATACCGTAAACTGGCATCCTCCGTTTGTAGGTGAAGGCAGATTCGGAAACTGGATAGCCGAGGTAAAGGACTGGGCTATTTCCAGAAACAGATATTGGGGAACTCCGATTCCTCTGTGGCGCTGTGACTGCGGACATATAGAGTGCATAGGTTCAAGAGCGGAATTGGTAGAAAAGGCTCAGGAAAATATTGATGAGAGCATAGAGCTGCACCGTCCGTATGTGGATGATGTACATCTGACCTGCCCTGTTTGCGGAAAGAGCATGACAAGGATTCCAGAGGTTGCGGATTGTTGGTTTGACAGCGGCTCCATGCCTTTTGCACAGCTTCATTATCCGTTTGAAAATAAGGAATTGTTTGAGGAATACTTCCCTGCGGATTACATCTGTGAAGGTATAGATCAGACCAGAGGTTGGTTTTACTCATTGCTTGCAGTTTCAACATTTATTATGGGCAAAGCTCCTTATAAGAATGTTTTGGTAAATGACCTTATTCTTGATAAGGAAGGTAAGAAGATGTCCAAATCGAAGGGCAATACGGTAGATCCGTTTGCATTGTTCGATAAGTACGGTGCTGATGTTGCAAGATGGTATCTCCTTTATACATCTCCTGCATGGACGCCTACAAGATTTGATGAAGACGGTGTAATTGAAATTCAGAGCAAATTCTTCGGGACTTTGAGAAATGTATATAATTTCTTTGTTCTCTATTCCAATATCGATGATATAGATGTAACAGCCCTTTCAGTACCTATGGAAAGCAGAAGTGAGCTTGATAAATGGATTATAAGCAGATTCAACAGGCTCGTTCGGGAAGTTACAAGGGATATGGACAATTACGAGCATATGAAGGTTGTAAAGAATATTACGGAATTCGTATCCGAGGATCTGTCAAACTGGTATATAAGAAGAGCAAGAAGAAGATTCTATGCTGAGGGAATGTCTGATGATAAAAAAGCGGTTTACAGAACTACATATGAAATTTTAAAGGGTGTAGCACTCCTTATAGCTCCGTTTGCGCCTTTCCTGAGCGATGAAATTTACACGGCTGTCACAGATTCATATTCAGTTCACCTCGAATATTATCCGGAAGCGGATGCTTCTCTTATAGATGATGATCTTGAGCAGAGAATGGAGCTTGTAAGAACTATCGTTAATCTCGGAAGAAGTGAACGTGAAAAGGAAAAGTTGAAAGTCAGACAGCCGCTGCAAAAAATACTTGTAGACGGTAAATACGAAAGCTTGATTTCATACATGATTCCGCTTATAGAAGAAGAATTGAATGTGAAGGAAGTTGTGTTTGAAAAAAATATGGACGACTTCCTTGATTACAGCCTTAAACCTGATTTCAGACAGGCGGGTCCTGTACTTGGCGGAGCTATAAAGGAATTTGCAGCCGAGCTTGCAGCCTGTGATGCAAAGACAACAATTGCGAAGCTTGAGAGCGAAGGAAGTATTACTTTAAAGCTTGAAGGTGAGGAAAAGACGGTTACAAAGGATCTCGTTGATATTAAAATCACTGCGAGAGACGGTTTTGCCGTAGCGTCGGATAAAAATGTTTTCGTTATACTTGATACTACGCTTACGGAGGAGCTGGTTCGTGAGGGTTTAGCCAGAGAGTTGGTTTCAAAGCTTCAGCAGCTCAGAAAGCAAAATGATTTTGAGATGATGGATCGGATTAATGTCAAGGTCAACTGTGATGATGAGTGCAGGAAAGCGTTTGATGAATACAGAGAATACATAATGTCCGAAACCTTGGCGCTGAGCTTGGATTATGTCACGGAGGAAATGGAGAGCTTTAAGCTCAACGGACATATGACGGGAATAGAAGTCAAAAAGGTAGAAATATAGATGAAGGAAAAGAGCGATGCGTCTATAAAATCCGCAGCTGCTTCAAATCTTCGAGATATCTGCCTAAAGAATTTAACACATTCCGAACTTTGTGATTATTTTGTAAATATAGGCGAAAAGAAATTTCGCGCGAATCAGCTTTGGAAAAGAATGTATGATGAATGTGTCCAAGGATTTGAGGATGTTACCGAGTTTTCAGTAAAACTCAGAGAAAAACTTGAAGAGAAGGCTCATATAAATGCTGTAGGGTTGCTGCAAAAGCAGATTTCGTCTGACGGAACTCGCAAATACCTTTTCGATATAAGAGACGGATATGCAATAGAAAGCGTATTTATGAAATATAAATACGGAAATACGGCATGCATATCTTCTCAGGCGGGCTGCCGAATGGGATGCAGCTTCTGTGCATCGGGCATGGACGGACTTCAGAGGAATCTGACTCCCGGTGAAATGGCGGATCAGATAGTTGCGATGCAAAGAGATACGGGTGAGCGCATCGGGCATGTTGTAATCATGGGCACAGGGGAGCCGTTTGATAATTATGATAATTTGCTGAAGGCTGTCGAAATTATGCATGATGAAAAGGGCTTAAATATAGGACTGAGAAATATAACGGTATCAACCTGCGGTATACTCAATAGGATTCGAAGCTTTACGAAGGATTTGCCTCAGGTGAATCTCGCAATTTCACTTCATGCACCGAATCAGGAACTGAGGCGGAGACTTATGCCGGCGGCACGCAGCTATGATATGAGCGAGCTGTTGGATGTATGCAGATATTATACGAAATCGACTCATAGAAGGATAAGCTTTGAATATGCAATGATTAAAAATGTCAATGATTCAGCGGAGCATGCGGAGCAGCTCGGCAATCTGTTGAAAGGAATGCTGTGTCATGTAAATCTTATTCCTTTAAATTCTGTAAAAGAAAAAAATTCTCAGGGAACGGATAAAAAATTTGTAAGAAAATTTGCAGCCATACTTGAGAGTCGAGGTATAGAAGTAACTGTCAGAAGGGAGCTGGGAAGTGATATCAGTGCAGCATGCGGACAGCTCAGATTATCCGCAATGTGCGAAAAGAGCGATGCTTATAATTTATTGTGAGCAGCTTAATTAAAACAGAATACAGGAGACACTTTTGGTAAATGCTTATTGTCCTTTTCTCTTTGTAATAGTATAATTTATATGAAACAAAATTATTGTTATCATAATATTTTATAATACAAAGGAGGCGATATAATGGTTAAGCTTATTATAGGACATAAAGGAACAGGCAAAACCAAGATGATGGTTGATCTGGCAAACAACGCTTGCAAAGAGCGTAACGGCAGTATAGTTTTCATCATCAAGGATGACAGACTTAAACACGACTTGGATTATAATATACGCATGATAGTCATGGATGAATATGAATATATTACCAATATTGATGAATACATCGGTTTTATATACGGCATACTCAGCTCCAATCACGATATTGAGGAAATCTTCATAGACAGTATACTCAAGCATGCAGATATAACCGTCGACGATTTACCTGAATTCCTCAAGAGGCTGAACAACATCTCGGACAAATCAAATGTTGAATTTGTAGTAAGTCTAAGTGCAGATTTGGCTGAACTGGATGCAAGCATCCGTCAGTATGAAATCATAGATCACGGCACAGAGAATTAGTAAGCAAATATTTAAAAAGCTGTCTCATAAAATGAGGCGGCTTTTTTAAGTTTTAGGCTTTTTACAGTTTAATCTCTCCGGTAGAAATATCTTTCGGAGGATTACATAAATTAAATTTAGGATTTTGGAGGTAAAAAATGAATATTTATTATCACAACGATTGTAATCTCTCATTATTGGACGGAAAGAAAATTGCCGTTATCGGTTACGGCAGCCAAGGGCATGCCCATGCTCTTAACCTTAAGGAAAGCGGGATGGACGTTACAGTCGGTCTTTACGAAGGAAGCAAATCATGGAAATTGGCAGAGGATGCAGGGCTTAATGTTGCAACAGCTGCCGATGCCGCAAAGGATGCCGATATTATAATGATACTCACACCTGATGAAAAGCAGCAGGCTATCTATGAGAACAGTGTAAAGCCTAATCTTAAGGCGGGGAACATGCTTATGTTTGCACACGGCTTCAATATTCATTATCAGCAGATAGTTCCGCCTGAAGATGTGGATGTAGCGATGATAGCACCTAAGGCACCGGGACATACGGTTCGTTCCGAATATACAGCGGGTAAAGGTACTCCTTGCCTGGTAGCCGTACATCAGGATGCTACAGGCAAGGCTCTCGATATTGCACTTGCATACGGTGCGGGTATAGGCGGAGCAAGAGCAGGAATCCTTGAAACCACATTTAAAATTGAAACTGAAACGGATCTTTTCGGTGAACAGTGCGTACTTTGCGGAGGCGTTACAGCCTTGATGAAGACAGGATTTGAGGTTCTTGTGGAAGCCGGGTATGACCCTCGTAATGCATATTTTGAATGCATACATGAAATGAAGCTCATTGTCGACCTTATATATAACGGAGGATTCAAGGAAATGAGACATTCCATTTCTGATACTGCAGAATTCGGGGATTATGAAATAGGAAAAAGAATAATTACAGAAGAAACCAGAAATGAAATGAAGAAGGTGCTAGGTGAAATTCAGGACGGAACCTTTGCAAGAAACTGGATTATGGAAAACAAGGTCGGCAGGCAGCATTTCAATGCCGAAAGACGTATACATGCATCTCACCAGCTTGAAGAAGTCGGACAGGAGCTTAGGAAAATGTACTCCTGGAGCGACAAAAAATAAAAATCCTTAAAGAATATTTTATTTCAATATTTATATGGAGAACGGGAAAAACATGAAAATAAGCGGTTCAAAAATAATAATGGAATGCCTGCGTGAGCAAGGGGTGGATACTATATTCGGATATCCCGGCGGGCAAATTATGCCGCTGTATAATGCGCTCTATGATTATCACGATGAAATCACTCACGTGCTTACCGCACATGAACAGGGAGCTACTCATGCTGCCGACGGATATGCAAGATCCACAGGTAAGGTGGGAGTTGCATTTGCAACCAGCGGTCCGGGAGCGACAAATACAGTAACCGGCATAGCTACAGCATTTATGGATTCCGTACCTATGGTTGTGATTACAGGGCAGGTTCCTCGTGCTCTTATAGGCAGGGATTCTTTTCAGGAAGTAGATATTGCAGGTATAACAATACCGGTGACAAAGCATAATTATTTTGTCAGCGATATAGTTGATCTTGCCGATACTGTCAGAGAAGCTTTCTCAGTTGCAAGAAGCGGAAGGCAAGGTCCCGTATTGATTGATGTACCGAAAGATATTTTGGTGGAGCTTTACGATTATGAGCCGAAAATCATTGATATGGAAAGTGATATTGACAATCTATATGATATAAATGATATAAAGTGCTTAGCAAATAAAATTAATACGGCAAAAAGACCTTTGATTTATGCAGGTGGAGGAGTTATAAGCGCGGAAGCTTCGGATAAACTGGTAAAGCTTGCAGAAAAAGCAAATATTCCTGTTGTATCAACGCTTATGAACTTGGGAGCTATCCCTCGAACACATGAGCTGTCGCTGGGATTGGTAGGAATGCACGGTCAGAAGGAAGCCAATCTTGCGGTCAACAAGTCGGATTTGCTGATAGCTGTAGGGGCACGCTTCAGCGACAGAGTCACAGGCAATGTAGAAAGCTTTGCAAAAAATGCGGAAATAGTTCAAATAGATATAGACAACTCTGAAATCGATAAAAATGTTACAGTAAACCATAATATAGTAGGTGAAATAAATGCAATACTCACCGCTGTGCTGGAACTGATAAAAGATAATTCGCATGAGGAATGGTTGAAAGAGATATCAGACTTTCGAATTGATAAGTTCAAAGACGAAACGGCTTTTATTCCTGAAAATATTTTATCCGTCATACAAGAAACAATCGGTGATGATGTCATAGTTACTACCGATGTGGGTCAGCATCAGATGTGGACGGCACAATTTTGGAAATTTACCGAACCTCGTACATTTATAACTTCCGGAGGCTTAGGAACTATGGGCTTCGGGCTTGGAGCCGCAATAGGAGCGCAGATGGCAAAGCCTGAAAGTCGAGTTGTACATATCACAGGTGACGGAAGTTTCAGAATGAACTGTAATGAAATGGCGACAGTATCGGCGAATAAGCTGCCTATTATATCAATTCTTTTTAAGAATAATGTACTCGGCATGGTTCGTCAGTGGCAGAAGCTGTTTTTTGATAAGAGATATTCGGCAACTACACTTCCTGATGTGGTTGATTATGAAAAACTGGCGGAAGCTTACGGATTAAAGGGTTATAGTGTGAATACTCTGGAGGGTTTGAGGCAGGCTCTGAGGGCGGCAATTGAAAGCAAGTCGGGAAATCTTATAGTGTGTGATATAAATTCAGATGATGATGTATTCCCGATAGTTCCGCCGGGCAATGCTATAAGTGATCAGGTAATGAGTACGGATGAATTATAATTTTTAAGATGCAATTGCATGGAAATTTGAAAGATTTATGAGTGAATTTTCGTTTATGTATGATTGATTTATGGTTAAAACTGTTCAATTTTCAATACAATACAGCCTAATTTCAGCTTTTCGTTGAAATTACAGATTAATGTGATATAATAGTTATCTGTAAGAATTATTGTTTTTAACGATATTCTAAATTATAATACGTTATACTTATTATGTTCATATTCATACTTGTTACAAAGGAGGATATTAATCATGTCTTGCACAATGGATGAAATCGTAGCAGCATCAAAAGCCAGAGGTTACAAAGCAAGCTACAAAATCGATTCTAAGAACAATTCTCAGTACGCTATACTTAACAAAAATGGAGACAAGCTCAGCCTTCGTTATGAGGATAAGGATAGAGCAGGCGGCGTGAGAACTCATGTAGGAAGCCTTATGAAGGATTTCCCGGGCACTACGGATCAGGTTCTGGATTGGTTCGAGGAACAGCTCGCTAACCGTAACTATAATTGCAAGATTGACGATTACATCGAATCTATGCCTGCTGAGGATTAATTTTAAAAGGTTTTTCTTAGTGTATAAAACAGACCTTTTCCGAAGGATTTCGGTGAGGGTCTGTTTTTATTTGTCGTATTCAGCATATATGACGGATCTGTGATAAAAAATTCAACTCTTAATATGTGCTAATATATGCAGAATATTTCAGACAAATTTTTGAGAGGTATAATTTATGAAGACAAAAGTATATATAGACGGACAAAGCGGAACTACAGGCTTGCAGATATATGACAGAATAGCTGCGAGAACGGATTTGGAAATGCTGCGTATAGATGAAGCTGTGAGACACGATGTAGAAGAAAGACGTAAGTTTTTAAATGCCGCTGATATAGTATTTCTCTGCCTGCCTGATGAAAGCGCTCGTGAAGCGGTAAGGCTTATAGAAAATCCGGGAGTTAGAGTCATAGACGCTTCCACTGCTCATCGTACAGCTGACGGTTGGGATTACGGCTTTCCCGAGCTCTCTTCGGAGCTGAGAAGGAGTATTGCAAACAGCAAAAGGGTAGCAAATCCGGGCTGTCATGCAACGGGCTTTATTTCAATTGTCGGACCGTTAATAAGAATGAATATAATGCAGGAAGATTATCCTGTAAGCTGCTTTTCTCTGACAGGATTTTCCGGTGGAGGAAAACAGATGATAAGCGCTTATGAAAGTGAAGACAAGCCCGAGGATTTTTATGCTCCGGGAATTTACGGACTTAATTTAAAGCATAAGCATATAGCTGAGATGCAGAAGCTGACAGGTCTTAAATATGCACCTGTGTTTTTACCTGTAGTTGATGATTACTATAAAGGTATGGCTACAACCGTTATGCTCCAAAATCGTATTCTTAAATCGGAGCCTTCTATGAATTTTATATATGAAAGCCTGAAGAATTATTATCGAGAGGAACAGTTTATAGATGTAATCAGGTATGATAACTTCAATAAAACTGTTTATGCAAATCATATGGCGGGAAGCAACAAGCTTAAACTTATAGTATGCGGAAATGATGAGCAGACGAGTATAACCGCACTGTTTGACAATTTGGGAAAAGGTGCTTCCGGAGCAGCCGTTCAGAATATGAATATAATGCTCGGCTTGGAGGAAAATATCGGATTGCTATAGTATCGGATGAAATCCTTTTTTCAGTAAACAGGTTTTTGTTAAAAACGCAGCGAAACGAGAGATGAAAGCTCGTTTTCGCTGCGTTTGCCACAGCTTCGACAAAAAATATTTCAACAAGGAAATACTTGAAACAGCAATATTTTTAAACATATAATAGTAATTAATATAAGGAGAAAAATTATGATCATATATTGCTTTGTTGAATTTATCATATGCAGCTTTTTAGGCTGGCTATGGGAATCTTTTTACTGCACAATCAGAGAAAGGCATTGGGCTGACAGAGGTTTTTTATTCGGACCTATATGTCCCATATACGGTTCCTGTGTAATACTACTTTTGTTGCTTTTTAATTTTTTAGAAGCTCATTTTCCGAGAGAAATCCCTGCATGGGGAATTTTTTTAATTTGTTTCTTCGGCAGCGCAATAGCGGAGTACGGCACATCATATGTTTTGGAAAAGCGTTATCATATGAGATGGTGGGATTACGGATATATGCCTTTGAATATCAACGGAAGAATATGTCTTCCCGTAAGTATAGCCTTCGGGCTGACAGGGGTTTTAACAGTAAATTTTGTTTTACCTCAATTCGAGCTTATGCATGAAAAAATTCCTTTTGCGGTATATGAGCTTTCAGCAATAGTTTTTGCAATGATATTCGGTGCGGATTTTGCACTTACGGAAGCAGGCTTGTCCTCTTTATTAAAAAATGTAAACAGGATGCATGAAGAATTTAATGAAAAAGCTCAAAATACATATATAGCAATTGCTGAAGCACCTAAGAAGATTGGAGAAAAAATAATTGAAGCTCCGAAGCTTGTGGATGAATCACATATAAAGCTTGAGAAAAAAGCAAGAAGCATTGCAAGCAGATATGCATTATTGCTTAACTATAATCAGCGTAGAATAATCAAAAGTATAAAGAAATTTTCCACACATCGTAAATCGGAACAGGATAAGCTGAATTTGCAGTCGCCTATAAATTATTTGAAGGAAGAGATAAATAAGCTTCGTACAAAGTGAAAGCTTCAAATGATATATTTCGTACTTTAATATATATTAATTTCTGTATATAACAAATTTATATAAAAACATTTAAAGCAGCATAAAAAATTAATATTAAAAAGTATTATTATAAGCTTTAACTATTAACTTTCAAACTACTTGAAATACAGGGATATTTGCAAGAATACAAGCTGAATTTACTACAATTTACTACTTTGAGGTTAATTTACAGATAAAATCTCACACTCTCAATCGGTCTACACACTACCTATTTTCATGTACACCGATGATTGAAAATATCCATCCTTATCGTCAAACTTCGCATCCCCGTAGTATTTTCTTGCAACGGACTGCACGGAAG
>JBQNCA010000005.1:0-93082 GCA_052169645.1 Anaerovoracaceae bacterium | reverse complement strand
CGAAGATACTTGGCGGGCAGCTGCCCGGGAAAATAGGTCATTGCAGGTTATATATTAAGCAGCTCAAAGGAGCTGCTTTTTTTATTATTTTTATTGACTTTAATGTAACGATGTTATATTATTATTGCATAACACTGTTATATACACATGTACATCTGATTTATAGATATGAGGATTCGAGAATTGGAAGCTTGCAATAATTTAGATACTGTAAATCGCATAAGAAAATGTGCCGTAAAAGAATTTGCCGATAAGGGTTTCCGAGGTGCTTCCCTGCGCAATATTGTCAAGTCGGCAGGAGTTACCACCGGAGCCTTTTATGGATATTACAAGAGTAAAGAGAATCTGTTCGAGGATTTGGTAGATAAGCATGCCGATTTTATTATGAATCAATTTATACAGGCAATATATAACTTTGAGAAATTGCCTGATGAAGAAAAAACTGAAAATATGAGTGTTCAAAGCGATATATATTTTCATGAAGTATTGGATTATGCTTATGAGCATATAGATGAAGTGAGGTTGCTGTTATGCAGCTCCGACGGGACTAAATATGAAAATTTCATTAATGACATGATAGAAAAGGAAATAAGCAGCACTCATGATTTTTATAATGTTTTGGAGAATATGGGATATGCTGCAATAAACTTGGATCCTTTTTTTGAGCATGTAATAGTAAGCGGTATGATTTCTTCATTTTTTGAAACTATAGTACATGACATGCCTAAAGAAAGAGCCAAAAAATGTGTAGAGGATTTACATAGATTCTATACAATAGCTTGGAGCGGATTAATGGGATTGAAATAAAATTTTTCTTTTCCCGACGACGAAGAGCCGCAATTTGTGGATTGAAATAAAATCGGGCGATTAACAGCGTCCTTTATTTTTAGTCCAAGGTTAGTTTACACTAATATATTATTTATAAATTTATTAAAAGGAGTGATTTATTTGAAGAAGGAATCTGATTTGAAACGCCTCATGGAATATGCAGGTGAAAGGAGCTTTCTGATTTATCTGTCATGGATACTTTCCGCTGTCAGTGCATTGATAGCTTTAGTTCCCTTCTGGTATATCTGGAAGATTTTAGAGGAAGTGATCCGCATTGCACCTGAATTTGACAAGGCGGAGAACCTCATAAGCAACGGCTGGATGGCTGTAATATCGGCAATTATATCCGTAATTATTTATATTTCAGCTCTTATGTGCTCTCATCTTGCGGCGTTCAGAGTCGCTACCAATATGAGAAAGCAGACGATGAGATATATAGTAAGGCTTCCTCTCGGATTTACCGAGGAATTCGGAAGCGGAAAGCTCAGAAAGATAGTCAACGAATCAAGTGCCGCGACTGAAACTTATCTGGCGCATCAGCTTCCTGACAGAGCAGGAGCTATTGCAACACCTTTGGGAATGCTTGTCCTGCTGTTCGCTTTTGACTGGCGTTTGGGTTTGATGAGTCTTATTCCCGTTTTCTTGGGATTTTTGATAATGTTTGCAATGACAGGACCTTCAATGGAGAAGAAGATGGCAGAATACCAGAATGCCTTGGAGGATATGTCGAATGAAGCTGTTGAATATGTGAGAGGTATTCCTGTTGTAAAAACCTTCGGTCAGACAGTTTTTTCATTTAAGAAATTCAAAGAGTCCATAGACAGGTACGGCACATGGGTTATTTCTTATACAAAGGAGCTTCGTATGCCTATGATAGCTTATACTGCAGCTATCAATGCCGTATTTGTTTTTCTGACCGCAGCAGCTGTTTTATTCACTGCAAATGGAGTTACAGCTGAATTTTTATTGGATTTGACATTTTATATCATAATTACGCCGGTAATTTCCTTGACGCTTACCAGAATTATGATGCAGAGTGAAAATCAAATGATAGTGAGGGATGCCCTTTCACGTGTAGACAGTATTTTTGAGAAGCAGCCTTTATTGGAAGTGAAGCCTTTCAAAAATCCTTCAAATTTTGATATTGAACTTAAAGATGTCAGCTTCAGCTATGACAGAGAAAATGACGTTATTAAAAATATTTCAATGGAAATCAGGGAAGGCAGCACGATTGCTTTGGTAGGCCCTTCCGGCAGCGGAAAGACTACCTTGGGCAATCTTATTTCAAGATATTATGATCCGGGAAGCGGAAGTATAAGAATAGGCGGAGTTGATTTAAGGAATATTTCCAAGGAAGATTTGATGAATATTGTATCCTTCGTTTTTCAAGACAGCAAGCTTTTGAAAGGCAGTATTTTTGAAAATGTAAGAATGGGTAAGCCGGATGCAAGCAGAGCTGAGGTCATGAAGGCTTTGGAACTGGCACAGTGCAAGGATATTATAGATAAGATGCCGAACGGTATAGATACATTGATAGGAACTGAGGGTACATATCTGTCCGGAGGTGAACAACAGAGATTAGCTATAGCCAGAGTGATACTTAAGGATACACCGATAGTAATTTTGGATGAAGCAACAGCTTTTGCGGATCCCGATAATGAAACCAGAGTTCAGGCGGCGTTTAATAATCTTTCCGAAAAAAAGACGGTGATAATGATTGCTCACAGATTATCTACAGTTGTAAATGCCGATAAAATTTATGTTTTGAAAAACGGAAGCATAAAAGAAGCAGGCAACAGCGATGAATTGATGTCTATGGGCGGACTTTTCAGCAGCATGATGAAAGATTACAGAAAAGCTGCCGAGTGGAAGGTTTCCGGAAATTCATCATTGAAAATCGGACTTGAAAAGGAGGTTGGAGTATGAGCTTCACAGAAAAGCTTCAAAAAAAATATGCTTTGTCCGAGCAGGGAGCAAAGGATCTGATAAAAGGCTGTATAGCGTGTGCTTTCCAAAATATCTCGTTCATGTTCCCTGTGGGAATTTTGTATTATCTCGTTAAGGAACTTATGGAGGGTGGTATTGATTCATCAAGATATGCGTTTTATATTATCGGCTGCATAGCTTGCCTTTTATTGATAATGCTCACAACGTGGTTTCAGTATAATGCGACATATTTCGCAACCTACGTTGAAAGCGGAGTCAGGCGTATAAGCCTTGCAGAGAAGTTGAGAAAAATTCCTCTGTCGTTCTTCGGCAAAAAGGATCTTGCAGATTTGACCAGCACTATTATGGCGGACTGCACTTTTTTGGAGCAGAGTTTTTCACACTTTATTCCCGAATTGTTCGGAGCAATGGTTTCAACCGTGCTCGTAGCAGTCAGTTTGTTTTTCTTTGATTGGAGAATGTCGCTTGCAGCATTGTGGGTTATGCCTGTATCTCTCGCTATAGTATGGTTTTCGGCGAAGGTTCAGGAAAGCTTGAGCAGAAAAGCGATGAAGGCGAAAATGGAATGTGCCGACGGTATACAGGAATGTATAGAAACCGTAAGAGATTTGAAATCGTGCAATGCCGAAGAAAATTACATAAAAGGATTGGACGCAAAAATAGATGCAGTTGAGAAAAGAGCTACAATCAGTGAATACGGTACTGCAATCTTTGTGGCTTCGGCATCGATGATTCTTAAATTCGGTATTGCAACAACAGCTTTGGCAGGCTCGTTGCTGTTGATTGACGGTAGTTTGGATATATTGACTTTCTTTATGTATCTGCTTGTGGTTTCAAGAATTTATGATCCGTTGCAGGGGGCTCTCCAAAATTTGGCGGCAGTTATAGCTACACGCACAAATATTGCACGGATGAAGGAAATCCTTGATTCTCCCATACAGGAAGGCAGCTTGGTTTTATCAAATAACGGTTATGACATAAGCTTTGAACATGTCGGATTCTCGTATGATAGCGGCAAAGAGGTATTGCAGGATGTAACATTTACAGCCAAACAGGGTGAGGTTACAGCTCTTGTAGGCCCGTCAGGCGGAGGTAAAACCACAGTTTCAAGACTGGCGGCACGATTCTGGGATGTGAGCAGAGGCAGCATCAAACTTGGAGGTATGAATATAAACAATACAGATCCTGAAACGCTTTTATCACAATATTCTATCGTTTTTCAGGATGTGACCTTATTTAACAATACGATATTGGAAAATATAAGAATCGGCAAAAAAGATGCAAGCGATGAAGAAATCCTGGCAGCTGCAAAGCTTGCCAATGTAGACGAGTTTGCGGAGAGATTGCCGGAAAAATATAGCACTATAATCGGTGAAAACGGTGCGTCTCTTTCGGGTGGTGAAAGGCAAAGAATTTCGATAGCGAGAGCTTTCTTAAAGGATGCACCTGTAATATTATTGGATGAAGCTACGGCATCACTGGATGTAGAAAATGAAACCCTTATTCAATCTGCATTGTCAAAGCTTATAGAAAACAAGACGGTCATAGTCATAGCTCATAGAATGAGAACAGTTGCAGGAGCTGATAATATCGTAGTTCTTGATGAAGGAAGAGTTGCTGAGCAGGGCAGTCCTGAAAAGCTGCTGGCAGAAGACGGAATATTTGCGAAAATGAACAGGCTGCAATATGAGGGTCAAGGCTGGAGCATCGGAAAGGCTTAACAGCGTATCACTGCTTATCGCAATAAAATCCTCCGAATTTCATTGGATATAAAGACTCACTACTCAGAACCGTATCTGAGATTAAAGTCCGCAATTCCTTGGAAGTCGGAGGATTTTTTCTTTACTTTGTGCCGAAAATACGGTCACCCGCATCTCCGAGACCGGGACATATGTAAGCGTTTTCGTTGAGACAACGATCGAGCTGAGCTACATATATTTGGATATCAGGATGTTCTGAGGCTAATTTTTCAAGACCTTCAGGGGCGGCTATTATTGCCATAAATTTTATATTCTTGCCGCCGTGCTTTTTTATGAGTGAAACCGCATCCGATCCCGAACCGCCTGTAGCTAACATGGGGTCAACGACTACAATGGTGCGTTCCTCTATCTGAACCGGAAGCTTGCAATAATATTCATGAGGCTCATGAGTAACTTCATCTCTATACAGCCCGATATGTCCGACCTTTGCTGACGGCACGAGAGCGAGAATCCCGCTTACCATTCCCAGACCTGCTCGGAGTATCGGTACAATGGCGAGTTTTTTTCCTGATATAACAGGAGTTTGACAAGTTTCTATCGGAGTTTGAACTTCTATATCTTCTGTCGGAAGATCTCTGAGCGCTTCATAACCCATAAGCATAGCGATTTCTTCTATGAGAGCACGAAATTCGTTTGTTCCGGTATTGCTGTCTCTCAGAATGGAAACTTTGTGCTTGAGTAACGGATGATCGAGCAATATCACATTTTTATTCATATTTAAAATCTCCTGTTGTTAAATATTATCAAAATCGTCATATAAAATATGTGCTAAAACAGTGTAGTCAAATAATTTTATTTCATTTATGAATTCCTGTCAAATTTTCACGATAAACACTGTGCATCATGCAGCCGATAATTCAAGCGACTCTGATTAAAAGAAAAAGATGTTATATAGTTAAGCATATGTAATGCTATAATAGTTCGGCATATATATTTGTCGCCGAGAAATATATTATTAAAAGAGACAGTCTTATGTTGACATACACTTAAAATCAATATAAGGTAAATAGCGATAATTGAGAACAGCTTAGTTAGTTTAAGATTATGATTTAACTAAGCTGTTGCGAAAACAGAGGGAGGATATATATGGAAGAAAAACAAACTAAAAATACCGACATTAAAACCGAAATTAAAAATGAAGGAGCTATATATGATTCCAGAGTGCTCGGTATTCCCAAGATGACTTTGCTCGGAGTTCAGCATATGTTTGCAATGTTCGGAGCAACGGTGCTGGTGCCGGCGCTTACGGGACTCAGTGTTTCCGCCACTTTGCTGTTTGCGGGATTGGGAACGCTGCTGTTTCATCTGGTTTCAGGCGGCAGCGTACCGGCGTTTCTCGGTTCATCCTTTGCATTTCTCGCCGGATATTGGGCTGTCGCACCGAACAGAGAAACTGAACTTTTACCGTATGCCTGCTTCGGAGTAGCATGCGCCGGAATTGTATATTTGATACTCGCAGCCGCTATAAAGGCTTACGGCATAAGCCGTGTAATGAGGTTTTTTCCTCCTGTGGTCACGGGACCTATAATCATAGCGATAGGCTTAAATCTTTCAAAATCGGCGATTGAAAACTGTGCACACACGATATGGATTGCTCTTATTGCGATAATTGTAGTAGTAGTCGCAAATATATGGGGAAAAGGTATGATTAGAATTATACCTATTATATTGGGAGTGGCATGTTCTTATATAGCAGCTGCCGTTACGGGAAATGTCGATTTTACACCTGTTAAAGAAGCTCATTGGATAGGGCTGCCTGTTTTATGGAATCAGACCGCATTTGCAATATTTAAAGACACGGATACTTCCTTGTTGATAACCTCGGTTATAACCATTATGCCGATTGCTTTAGCAACGATGATAGAGCATATAGGTGATATTTCCGCTATTTCATCGACAGTAGGGAAAAATTTTCTCGCCAAACCCGGCTTACATCGTACCTTACTCGGGGACGGTCTTGCAACGATAGTGGCGTCAATGTTCGGAGCTCCCGCAAATACAACCTACGGTGAAAATACGGGAGTACTGACTTTGACCCGAGTATATGATCCTCGTGTTATCAGATTGGCGGCGTGCTTTGCTATATTATTTTCATTTTCACCTAAGGTGGCGGCGGTCATACAGGTGATGCCGGCAGCTACTTTGGGCGGTGTTTCATTAATATTATACGGGATGATTTCTGCGGTAGGTGTAAGGAATGTAGTAGAGAATCATGTGGATTTTTCAAAGAGCAGAAATGTTATAATTGCAGCATTGATACTGGTTCTTTCAATAGGAATAAATTACAGCAGCGCAGGCTCTGTAAGCTTTACCGTCAGTTCTGTAACGATAAGCCTCTCCGGACTTGCAGTAGGTGCACTTACAGGTATTATTCTCAATGCGGTGCTTCCGGGCAAGGACTACATATTTGATGAAGAAGATGTGGAAGATGTTCCGGTTATAGATTATAACAATATAGGTCATGTAGAAAGAAAAGCCGATGAAAGGTGATTTTTGTAATATTATGTGAAATATTATAATATATAAAATTTTATTATCTTGTTTCACAATTTTATCACATGGAGAATGTATAATATTTGTTGTCGGGATGTAATAACATCAATATCTTAAAATGACTGGAGATGATAAGGTGAACAGAAAAAATATAAAGGCGGTTGCAATTTTTATTGCAGTGATACTTGTAACGGGTATTTCTCTGACAGGCTTTACAAATCTCAATATAGACGGCAAAAATTATAATTTTCGGGATGAAAAATCTGATATTCGGACAGAAATATCGAACAGCTACGGTGCAGGCCATATTGATAAAAACGAATTTTCGATATCGACTCAAAGTGATTCTGAAACGAACAAACACCTTGGAAGAACTGACGCATCGTATAACGCCAATACTAAAAAATCACAATTATATGATTTAAGCGATTATACGGAAAAAAAGGTTCTGGTGCTTTATGTTGACGGTCGAATAGAAGAGCGCAGCTATGATACGGAGCAAGCTTTGAAGAAAGGCTTGGATGAATTGGCAGCTGATAAAAATGTAGAAATATGTCAGCCTAATTTTGAATACAGCTCTACGGGGAATACAGAAAGTCTGCCTGAAAGTGAACTGAAGCCAAGTGATAATCAATCGCTATTGTCATGCGGATTAAACAACGAAAAAAATAAAGCTGATTTCGATTCCGAAGGACATGGAAAACTTGCAGAGGATGAAAATGAGACGGATTTTTCAGTTGACAATTCCGGTAAAAGCGTTAATGATGATACGATTGCTCAATCGAAAAACATATCGTCTAATTACGATAAATCATCAAATTCAATTGAATCGGAATATGAAGCTGATTCAGCTGCGGAAAATATTGCAGTTTCAGCGGCGGACAGCTCAGCAATGCAAAATGATATGTCATACTCACAGCAATGGCATCTCAACAATACCGGAAGCTATGTAACTAAAGATGGAGTCAAACCGTCCGTTAAGGGCATAGATATAAATATTAAACCTGCTCGGGCAGCATATGCTCCTAAACGAAATGTAATAATAGCAGTTATAGATACGGGCGTCGATATATACAGCCCCGAGTTGAAAAATTCCATTTGGAAAAATCATCGGGAAATTGCGGGTAACGGAAAAGATGATGACAAAAACGGTTATATTGACGATGTTAACGGATGGAATTTCTATAACGGAAACAATAAATTATATTACGGAATTGAGGATGCGCACGGAACTCATTGCGCAGGAATAATTTCGGCGGCGCCTGACGAAAAGGCGGGAATCTCCGGAATTGCTCCGTATAGCAATATTAAAATAATGCCGATAAAAACCTTGGGCGGTAAGGACGGAATAGGCAATACCCTTTCAGTGATAAGAGGTATTCGATATGCAGAGCAAAACGGTGCAAAAATATGCAATCTGAGCATGAGCACTAATGACAACGATCTCATACTTTATAATGTGATGAAAAATTCAAAGATGCTGTTTACAGTGGCAGCCGGAAATGACGAAACAACTCCGAGGAATATTGATATAATTCCAAGCTATCCTGCATCCTATAATTTGAACAATATAATATCGGTTGCAAATCTGGATGCCACAGGCGTTTTATCCGACAAATCCTTATATGGAACCTATTCCGTAGATTTGGCGGCTCCGGGAAGTTATATTCTGAGTACCATAGGAAGCGGAAAGTCAGCTTATATGTCGGGGACTTCCATGGCGGCACCAATGGTTGCTGCGGCAGCGGCTATGGTATATACGGATTCGCAAACCGGTACTTTACTTGATGCTAAGAACACAGTTCTGTCTTCTGTGAGACGTCTTCCTTCCCTGCAGGGAAAATGTATTACCGGAGGAATGTTGGACGTGGGAGCGGCTATTACCGCAGGACAGAAATCAGGAGCGAAAACTCTTGAAAAATCTGAGAACGAATATCGTACTGACAATATAAAGATTTACAGACATTGGATTCAGTATAACTTCGGCGACGTAGGAGAGTTTCGATATATTTCAATTTTCGCAAATAATGAATAATATAAAGTGACCGTGTAGATTTCATTTCTGTACGGTCATTTTTAGTGATATTATGTATTTGAGAATGTGGAGGATATATGAGCCTTATAGAATTATTTTTTTTGGGAGCGGCGTTAGCTATGGATGCGTTTGCCGCAGCGGTATGTAAAGGGTTGGCAAGTCCTGAATCGGGATTGAAGGAAATGACGATTTCAGGTTTGTGGTTTGGAGGATTTCAGGCTCTTATGCCTGTTGCAGGATATTTTTCAGGAACTGCGTTTAAAGGTTATATAGAGGATGTGGATCATTGGATAGCTTTTATACTTTTAACCATGATAGGATTGAATATGATTCGTGAAGGATTTTCGGGATATCATAGAAAGAAAAACGATGCCGTATTCGGAGCTGCCGTCATGTTTCCTCTGGCTTTGGCAACCGGCATAGATGCATTTGCCACGGGAATAACGCTTTCGTTTCTTGAAGTGAATATTGCAGCGGCGGCTGCGGTTATAGGGGGAGTCACCTTTATACTGTCGGCGGCGGGAATCAAAATGGGGGCTGCTTTCGGATTCGTTTATAAGAAGAAAGCGCAGATAGCGGGCGGATTGATTCTCATAATAATAGGAATAAGAATACTTTTACTTCATCTCGGAATACTGTCGTAAGTATAAAATGATGCTTTGTTTCATCACAATTAAAATTTTAGATGAAAAGTTTAAGATATGATGTTAAAATATAACTGAAACATTGCTAAATTTGTTATTTTTTTGAAAGGAGTGCCTTGATGGATTGGTTGAATACAAATTCTCTGAAGCTCACTAAAAGGAGTCTTGATAATCTTTGGATGAGTCAGAGGTACTCTCTGGAAAATATTGCAAATGTTGATACGCCGAATTATAAGGCTAAATGGGTGTCTTTTGAAGACAGGCTTGCAGAAAAGCTTAAATCGGGGAAAAATGCAACAACACGTTCAAAGGTTTTGGCGGATGTGGATGATGCAATAAATAATACAAAGTCATTGGTTTTCAGGGACTATTCCGAAACTGCCAGAGAGGATAACAACAATGTCGATTTAGATTCGGAATTTGTGGAAATTGCACGAACTCAGCTGCAGTATCAGTATTCGATAAGGCAGATCTCTCAAGAATTTCAACGCCTGAGAACAGCTATTACGGGACAGTGATTATTTGAATTGGTTTAATCGGGCTGCGGTGGCAAAATATGTCGCAGCCGATTTTTATAAGTATAGGTATAATGGTGCGTTTAAGTGAGAATTAGAAAACTGATTTCAGATAATGTTGTGGCGGTTTTCGTAGTTCTTGTGGTTTTGTTGCTGGTATTACCCTTACCTCCGGCATTTTTGGACATGGCGATAGTCATTAATCTTTCTGTTTCGTTAATGATTTTGCTGATGACAATGTACATAGCGGAAGCTCTGGAGTTTTCAATATTCCCGTCACTTTTGCTGATAACCACAATCTACAGAATATCGCTCAATATATCCTCTACACGGCTCATACTGAGGGAGGGCGGCTCCGCCGGAAAGGTTATTCAAACCATAGGTGAATTTGTCCTGCAAGGCAATATAGTCGTGGGTATCATAATCTACCTAATTATAGTTCTCGTTCAGTTCATAGTTATTACAAAAGGTGCCGAGCGAGTCTCCGAGGTTGCGGCAAGATTTACCCTCGACGCCATGCCGGGTAAACAGATGGCTATAGACGCCGATTTAAGCTCGGGAATTATAACGGAGGAGCAGGCGAGAGAGCGCCGTCATAAGATTCAAAAGGAATCCGATTTTTACGGAGCCATGGACGGTGCTACCAAGATTGTAAAGGGTGATGCCATCATGAGTATAATCATGACGGCAATCAACTTCGTTGCAGGCATTATAATAGGTTTGGTTCAGGGCGGACTGAGCTTTCAGGAGGTTTTAAACCAATATACCATAGCTACCATAGGCGACGGTCTGGTATCGCAGATTCCCGCATTGTTGATATCGACGGCAACAGGTATGATAGTTACAAGATCCGTATCGGAGGGAAGCCTTAGCGGAGATGTTCTGACACAGTTCAAATCTCAGCCCCGAGTGCTTATGATTGCAGGCATAGTCATTACTTTGATGATTCTTATGCCGGGAGCGCCGAAGCTCCAACCGCTGCTGATAGGAGCTATACTGATTTTTTGCGGTATAAAGCTGAGAACTCCCGATGAAGAAGATTTCTCCACGGCGGCTGCGGCGGGAAGCGGAGGTGTGATGCCGGGAGCTTCTGCGGGTGCGGCGGGTCAAGCCCCCCAAGAGGAAGAAATATTTAATGAAAATGAGTATTTCAGAAATGTCGATAATATATATTCCCTGATAAATGTAGAGCCGATAGAGCTCGAATTCGGGTACAGCCTCATACCGCTTGTAGATGAAAGCAGCGGCGGAAATCTCATAAACAGAATTATAATTTTCCGAAGGCAATATGCGCAGGAAATGGGATTTGTAGTACCGTCGATAAGACTCAGGGACAGTTCCATGCTGAATGCAAATCAGTACGTAATCAAGATAAAAGGCGAGCAGGTTGCGATGGGAGAAATTCTTATAGACTATTACCTTGCGCTTGAGCCGACCGACGCTCTGGATGAAATAGACGGAATAGATACCGTAGAGCCGGCGTACGGCATACCGAGCAAGTGGATATTGCCGGAAAATCGTGATTTGGCGGAGACCTTCGGTTATACGGTTATAGATCCTCTATCCGTAATGCTGACACATCTTACGGAAACTATAAAGCAACACGTACATGAACTTCTCAGCAGAGCCGAGGTGCAGCATTTGACGGAAAATGCAAAGAAAATTTCTGAGGAACTGGTGAGTGAAGCCGTTCCGGGAATTGTATCTTATTCAAGTTTGCAAAAAATATTGTACAATTTGCTGAAAGAAGGAATTCCGATAAAGGATATGATTACTATATTGGAAACTATAACAGATTCGGCAAATACTACAAAAGATATAGATGTGATCACGGAAAATATACGAGTAGCACTTAAGAGAACCATAACACGTAAATTCTGTGATGCAGGAACTCTCAGGGTTGTAACTTTGGATGCGGAGCTGGAAAAAATCATACTTTCAAGTATGACTCGAGGAGACCAGGGTATATATTTGTCTCTCGATCCGATGATTATTCAGGGAATAGTCACTCAGCTTTCAAACAATATATTAAAGTTCAGAGAATTGTCGCAGATTCCTATAGTTTTGACAAGCCATGTTATAAGGGTATATTTCTATCGCCTGATTGCGCAGTTTTTCCCTAATATCTATGTGTTGTCTTTTAATGAGATAGACAGTAATGTCCAGATACAGTCTATTGCCAATATAGAAATCGAGCAGGAAAATACAGGTTAGACGGTCAATCCTGTGTGAGCAGTGTGGGTGCTGCAGGTGGGTGTAATCTATGAGGTGTGCAGTTTGAGGAGTAAACTATGGTACCTTCCGCAGAATTTGATAAGTATACAAATGAGGAGTTGCTGGCAGAATATAAAAAAACCGGCGATAATAAGATGAAGCAGGAGCTTGTATTGCGCTACAGTTATCTTGTAAAGGCGGTGGCAATACAGATGAGAGGCGTATATATAAGCTTTGCAGAGGTTGATGATATTGTAAATGAAGGCATAATCGCACTTATGGGCGCAATAGAAAAGTTTGACTTATCAAAGAATGTAAAGCTTGAAACCTATGCGTCGTTGCGAATAAAAGGAACTATTGTCGATATAGCCAGAAAGCAGGACTGGACTCCGAGGAGTGTAAGAAAAAAAGCAAAGGATATAGATAAAGCCACTATGGAACTGTACGGCATTAACGGGCATATGCCGTCGGATCGGGATGTTGCCGAATATATGGGGATGCCGGTAGATAAATTTCACAAGGCTGTAGGAGAGATGAATCTCTATAATGTAGTTTCTCTGGATTCCATGGTATCGGAATTTCAGGACAGTTTGAACGCATCGCCTGTTTCCGGAGTGATCAATAATGAAGATTCGCCTTCGGAGGCTTTGCAGAAGAAAGAGATGCACGACATTCTGAAAAATGCCGTCCTTAATTTGAGTGAAAGGGAGCAATATATCATATCTTTATATTACAGAAAAGAGCTCAGCATGAAGGAAATAGCACAGATTTTAGAAGTCAGCGAGCCTCGTATATCACAGCTTCATTCATCGGCGATAAAAAAACTTCGCCTATCTATGATGTCTTATATGCAATAGCATTAATTATTGATATTGAATTGCCGATATTACTTTTATAGGCAATATGACAAAGGAGTTTTCTAAGCAGTCTGCCGGGAAAGCTCCTGATTTTTCAGCCCGATATTCAATTAAGTCTCAAGGAGGGACTGCAATTATGCAGAAAGGTTTTTACGACCTTACATCCGGAATGTTGACTCAAAACCGGATTTTGAACAATATAAGCAATAATCTCGGAAATATCTCAACGCCGGGATATAAGAGGGATTTGCTCATGACAAAGACCTTTGACGACAGGATGCAGCTCAGGACCGGCAATCGAAACAAGAACGGAAAAGAGGAACTGCATGAAGCCGCTATGATGAGAACGGTAGATGAGGTTTATACGGTTCACGAACAGGGAGCATTTGAGGATACGGGGCGCAGTCTTGATTTTGCGATAAGCGGAGATGCTTTCTTTGCAGTTGAAGGCTTTGACGGAAAAACCTATTACTCCAGAAACGGTTCATTTACTCTCGACGGTGACGGGGCAGTGATGCTTCAGAATGTCGGCTATGTATTGGGAAAAGATAATCGCCATATTATTGTAAAGACCGACAAGCTTACAGCAGATTCTAAAGGAAATCTTTTCAACGGAAATAATGAATTGCTTGGAAGTATAGGCATGGTGAGTTTTGAAGACAGCGACAGGCTGAAAAAATACGGTCAGGGAACATTTATAAACGAAGATGCGGGCAATATTGTACAGGACAGCAATTCATATATAAAACAGGGATTTCTCGAAGCTTCCAATGTAGATTTGACGGATGCGTTTGCCGATATGATTTCATCTCAGAGAGCATTTCAGAGTGCATCTCAGGTACTTAAAATGTATGATGAATTGATGAATCAGACTGTTACTGCAATATCGAGAATAGGATGATAATTCCGTTTGAGTACTTAATGATTTCGGCTTATAGATGCGCAAGCATTATCGGATGCCAAGCTTTTGATTCAGTATAAAGTGTGAAATGCAAGTGAATTTATTTATGAGGAATATATGAATATAGCTTTTTATAATGCCGTTGTGGGGGCACAGCAGCAACAGAAACGTTTAGACGTTATATCGAACAATATTTCAAATATCAATACGGACGGTTACAGAAATCAAAAGGCAACCTTTACAGATATGCTGTACAGTAATATTCACGATCGTCCCGAGAACATAACGGATCTTACAGTAGGCTCAAGTGCCCGTGTGGAAAAAACCGATATAGATTTTTCACAGGGACTTACGACGGAAACCGGTTGGAAGTATGATTTTGCCATTAAAGGTTCAGGATTTTTTGCTGTCTATAACTACGAGCAGAAGAAGATTTATTATACGCGCAAGGGGAATTTTTCTCTTGGAGAGTTCGGAGACGAAGGTACTTTTTATCTTCAGACGGATAACGGCGAATTTGTATTGGATGCTCAGGGGCAGGCAATACAGGTGAATCCCTCCGATGATGAACAGAAAATTGTTCCGGGGATATATGATTTTATAAATTATCAGGGTATTTTGAGCTTCGGAGATGAGCTTTATCAGCCTTCGGAGAAAAACGGTCAACCCTATATAAGTACTGAAGCCGAACTGCTTTCAGGTTCTTTGGAAAAATCAAATTCAAATCTTGCAAATGAAATGACCGAGGTTATAAAAGCACAGAGGAGCTATCAGGCCGAGCTGCGCATGATAACCACAGCGGATCAGATAATACAGACTGTAAATAATTTAAGAAACTGAAGTTAAAAAAATAAGGTGAAAGGTACAGGGAAATATGGATAATTCAAACAAGCTTACGAGTATGGAAATCGATGTACTCGGGGAAATAGGAAATATAGGTTCGGGCAATGCTGCAACGGCTCTGTCTGAAATGCTGGGACATCCTATTAATATCGATGTTCCCGAGGTCATAATATTGGATTATGAAAATGTAATGAATCTTTTAGGAGGACCTGAAAACATTATTTCCGCCGTTTTGGTTGAGCTAAGCAAAGACTTGAGCGGAATCATGCTGTTCATACAGGAAAAAGATTTTCTTTCAAATGTAATGAGCACTATAATGATGAAGCCTATAGAGAGCTTTGATGAGTTGGACGATATGGATCGTTCCGCAATAGTTGAAATAGGAAATATACTCATGGGTTCCTATGTAAATGCAGTGTCACAATTGACCGGACTGAATATAGATATCAGCGTGCCTTCTCACACTATCAATATGGCGGGAGCGATACTGAGCGTTCCGCTTGTTTCGGTAGCTGAAGAATATGATTATATAGTCATGATAAAAGCAAACTTTCTTATCGAGGATAAACGGGTTTCCGGCGATATATTCATGGTATTAGATATGGGCTCTCTCAAAAAAATGTTGACAAATCTTGGTGTGGAATAATATGGGTGAAGATTTATTAAAGGTAGGCATTGCCGATATGAAAGTAGCGACGAAGGAAGAGGGGATCATAACCTTTGCGCTTGGCTCCTGCATAGGGGTTTGTCTTTATGATCCGGGCAGCAAGATAGCAGGAATGGTTCATATAATGCTTCCCGAACCCGGGGGCAGAGGCGATGTTGATAACGACGCAAAATATGCAACGACGGGGATACCGGAGCTTATAAAGAAGATGACGGCAGCGGGAGCCGTAAAATCAAGACTGGTTGCGAAGATAGCCGGCGGAGCCAAGATGTTCAATATGGTTAATATGAAGAATATAGGCGATATAGGCATGAGAAATGCCGAAACGGTGCGTAATATGCTGTCACAGGAGCGAATCCGTCTTTTAAAGGAAGACTGCGGTCAGGATTATGCCCGTACGATGACATTTTATCGTGAAACCGGCGATGCTAAAATTACGTCCTACGGACATCCGGAAAAGATGCTGTAATTTCTCGATTTTAAAATTATGAAAGAACAGATTCTTTATTTTACAGTTTAAAATTGGCGTTTCGGAAAAATAAAAACCGCTGCAAGCGTTTTTTCAATGCTTGCAGCGGCTTTGTAAACACGTTATAACTTATGAGTCGAAAAAATCTTGTGATTGAATGTATCAAGCAAATGCTTAAAAAACTTTTTTATTTAGGAGTCTGTGTATGGCGTGTATTCGCTTTTACAGTTTTGCAGGCGCTTACTATGGCTTCGAGCAGATCCGCCTGATATTGAGGCAGGCATGCGTTGATACGTGCATAAAGTTTGCCTTTTTGAGTTACAACGTAGCGAGGCGGAATCTTGTTGAGCGCAAGTGCGACAACATCGTTTGTACACCTGTCACAGGTGCACATATTGGACTCCTCCATAATGGAAGGAACCTTGCTTCTTACGATTTCTTCCGCTACATTTACAAAAATATAATTTTGAGAACTCGTTCTGTCCATATTATTGTGGTCATTGTTGTCATCTGCGAGTGAGGTGTTTTCCAACTCTGCATTTACAGTATCGGGATGATTGTATTCAAAGCTGTTGCCGAGCGGGGATACACGATCGTTATCGTTATTCATTTTATTTGCATCTCCTTTCGAAAAAAAATTATATCTCTTGTTATTTTCCTCGACCATTTCGTCATGGATATAAGCTTCAAGTGAAGATTTTATCGTATCGGAAATCGGATCGTCATCGGAAGCTCCTGCTATCATCTTTTTTAAACGCTGCTGATTTTCCGAGTTTGGAATGTTTTCGGAATTTACTGAATCGACGGACTTATATTCCTTTTTCAATTTGTTTTCCAAATTCATCTGAGCCTTCGCCGCTTCACGTTCGGCATATGATTCCGAGTGAACTGAGGGTTCCTGTTTTTTTACGGTTTCCTGAAATTCTCCCGGAGGCATCCATGAAGGCTTTACGGAATCTTCGTCCGCAATATCTTCGTCACCTACATTTTTAGTTATAAGGTCGAGAACGTATGATGTTTTATTGCTTTTTTTTGCCATAGATTAAAGAACTCCTTCAGAAATTTTATTTACGAGTGACATATAATCCTGAGTTGCATTTGCTCTCGGTGCATAACGCATTATACTTTCGGCATGTGCAGGGGCTTCTGCAACAGCTATGCTTGTGCGTATTCTCTCATCAAGAACTACGGTTCCGAGCTGCAGTGCAATCTCGGTTGTCATCTCTTCGACTTCTCTTGTAAGCTTCAGCCGTTTGTTAAATTTGGTCAGAAGCACTCCTAAAATCCTGAGACGGTTGTTATAATATTTTCTTACAGTATCGATGGTTTCTTTGAGTTGGCTTATGCCGAGCAGACTTAATATTTCCGGAATCATCGGAATTATCAGCGAATCGGCACATACGTATGCATTAACTGTTAGGATGTTGAGCGCCGGAGGAGTGTCTATTATTATGAAATCGTACATGTGACGAATATCATCAACTGCGGCTTTTAACAAATATTCTCTGCCGGAATGATTTAACTCAAGTTCCGCCGAGCTGAGAAGAATATTTGAAGCTATAACATCGCCATAGGCGGTATGCCGTATGGCGGGGAGTATAAATTCTCTTGATTTTAATATATCGTAGGCGGTACGTCCGTGTTCTATATCAACTCCAAGGCTGAAACCTAAATTTCCTTGAGGATCCAAGTCTATCCCCAACACTCTGTGTCCTTTGTCCGTGAGTCCGGCTGTCAAAGCGGCGGCTGTAGTAGTTTTACCCACACCACCCTTTTGATTAGTAATTGCAATAATCTGAGCCAATTTCACTTCCTCCGGTAAGAATATAGTTTTGAGGCGTAAAAACCTTATCTAATTGTAACATATGTCGAAATATAAGTATATGATTTCGAGTACAAAATAATGGACGTGTATATTTAAGGATATAGCAATAACAGTTCAGGGAGGAACGGATATGGGCGGAAGCAGTATATATGGATATTATTCATCATCGATAGGCTCGGGGAACGGGTCGAGATCAAGATCTTTAGGAATTTCGGGCTTGGCATCCGGAATGGACATAGATTCGGTAGTAAAGGCTATGAGCTCAGGCACAAGCACAAAGATTTCAAAGGTTCAGCAAAATATGATGACACTTCAATGGGAACAGGAAGCTTATCATGATATTGCAACCGCTTTGACGGAGTTCAAAGAAAAATATTTGTCAAATTCAGGAGACTCAAGCATTTCCAAGCTTTTAAACAACAGCTATAAGATTGATGCCAAGGGGACAAATTCAAAAGCTGTAACAGCGAGCGGCTCGGCAGATATATTAGAAAATTTTTCAATATTGGGTGTGAGTAAATTGGCGACATCAACGACATTTACCTCCTCAAAATCGGTTACAAGTTCTACCATATATTCGAAGGGAATAAATTTCAGCGATACGCCAATAAAGGTCAGTACCCTTAAAGGACAATCCCTGAATCTTAAAGTGGGATCCGAATCTTTTTCTCTGAAGCTTGATGATACGCTTATAACTGACGGACAGTCCATGCTTCAGGCTATTAATAATGCGATAAATGCATCTGACGGCTTGAGCGGAAAGCTTAAAGCATCCTTAAACGGAGGAAAGCTTAAGCTGGAAAGCGTAGACGGAACAAGCAATGTAACAATAAGCCCCGGCAACAGCTCGGCGGTATTGAAAACTTTCGGTTTTAAACCTGATGAGAAAGGGCATTATAAGAACGGCTTAAGCATAACGGGCAATGAACCCGATTTTTCGGGAACTACCAAAGATGTCTCATTTTTCAATACTTTGGCAGACGGAAAGTCTGATATGACTTTAGATTTGAACGGTTCAAAGGCTACTGTAAAATTTACGAAGGAGATGGTCGATAATATAAAAGCGGCAGGAGAAGGTAAAACCGGGGATGAAAAGTTCAGTGCCATGCTGGATGCTTTTGTCAGCGGAGTACAGAGTCAATTAGATAAATATTTTAACGGAAGAGTCAGTGTTACCAATGAAAAAATAGATAACGGTGACGGAACAAAAAGTTACAGATTCGGTTTGACTGCAAATGAATCTCATTCCACCTTGTCCGTTGCTTCAGCAAGTTCCGGTTTGACCGGAGCCGGAGGAGCTATCGGTCTCACTGTAGGCGATGCAAACAGACTGCTGACATCAAAGCCTCTTGAGGAATCAAATTTCAAAAATAAATTCGATTTCGGTTCGGACGGAAGCAGGACCTATGATTTGTCGATAAACGGAGTAAACTTCACTATCGGTAAAAATAAGATAAGCGTAGACGGCAAAGAAACTGAATATAAAAACGGTGTGACCGTTAAAAATGTCATAAATGCTATCAATGCATCATCTGCAAAAGTAAATATGCAATATTTGAGTACCACGGACAGATTTATGATAAGCTCTTCACAGAGCGGTTCGGCAGGGCAGGTTGAATTGTCCGGAAGCTTTGCAGATATGTTGTTTGGAGACGGGCAGGTTACTTTTGATGCTAATGAGAAAGTATATAAATCAAACGGTACGGGAACTGTAGGTAAAGGCTTATCAAACGGGAACGGAACTTTTAATGAAGGCAGTGATGCAGAGCTTCTTGCAAGCTTTGACGGAACTTCGGTAACAAAGCTTTCCAGATCTTCAAATAACTTTACTGTAGACGGTTTGAATATCAGTTTGAAAAATACATTCAATGCTGATAAAACCGAAAATGATTATACAACTCCTCTTTCAATAAAAGAAGCGGCAGGCGCCGTCACTTTTTCGAAGACTGTTAAGGACGATGATCTGAAAAAGAATATGAAAAGCATGGTTGAGGATTATAATAAAATTATATCCATGGTAAGCAAGTATTATACGACCAAACCGGATAAAGATTTTAAGCCTCTCACTCCTGATATGATAAAAGATGAGAAACTCAGTGAAGAACAGGCGAAGTTGTATAATGACAAAGCTAAGGAAGGGTTGCTTTTCGGCAATAATATACTAAACTCTTTGATGAATGATTTGAGCAAGGTTTTTACAGGTCTTTCATCTATGGGAATTTCAACTTCAAAGGACTACAGAGAATACGGAAAGCTTTCATTCAACGAGTCGAAGCTTACAGCCGCTCTGGAAGCAGACAATTCCAAGGTTAAAAATCTCTTCGAACAGGAAAAAACGGGCGTGTTCGATAAGCTGGATGCCATGATGAAAAAATATGTAAATCCGTCTCTGGCATCACCGGGATTGATAACAAGAGAAGCCGGACTTGCAAAAAGTAACCTTACTCAGCTGAACTCAAACATTTACTCAAAGCGTTCCGCATTGGAAAAGGAATTGAAAACATTGAACAGAAGGCTGTCCGAACAACAGGACAGATATTATAAGAGATTTACTAAGATGGAAAAACTGATAGCGCAGTATCAATCTCAGAGTTCTTATCTGGGAAAGCTGTAGTCGGTAATAATATAAAAAGCGGCATATTTAAGCAGATGCCGCCTGCGAGTAATCATTGAACATGAAACAGAATGGGGTTATATTGGTAAAATTATGGATTATTCTAAACAGTTAGACAATTACAAGAAGCAGGCTGTATACTCTATGACTCAGGGAGAGATGCTTATGCTTCTCTATGATGAACTGCTGAAGAGACTTAAAAGGTCAAAAATCAGACTTCAAAAAGAAGACTTTGAAAATTTTGAAGCGGACATGACCAGAGCAAAGGATATAGTGAGATATTTGAGAAAAATACTCAATATGAGCTATCCGATAAGCATTGAACTCAGCAGGCTGTACACATTCTACGAATCGCATATGTCGAGAATTATAGCCAGCAGAAAAGCTTCACAGATAGATGAGCTTATTCCGATGATTGAGGATTTAAAAGAAGCGTTTTATGAGGCGGATATAAAAACCAAAGGCTTATCCAGCAATATAGGATAATATACGACAATCAGGGTGATTATTTATGGAGAGTGAACAGATAAGGCAAGTTATAGAAAATCTCAGAATAAAGTTTCGAGCCCTTAATCAGATATATGATTTGACGAAGGAATTGGATGCGGCATTTGCGGATGGTGACAATACAAGCCTTGATATGTTGCTCGATATGAGAATGAATCAGATAAAGCTGTGTCTTGATGCGAATGAAAAAAATGAACGGATTTTCAACGAAGCAGGTTTTGATGAAAAGCTTTTGAGAGATGAGGCGAAATGTCGAAAAGAATATGCTTTTCGCAGTGAAGATATTAAAGAAATAAACAATATAGTCGAAAGAATAGATGTGATATTGAATAAAACCAAGGAATTGGATAAGATTGTAATGAGTAAATTGGAAAATCTGATGTAGCAGTTCAAAAGACAAGGAGTGATTTGAGTTGGCAACTAATAAGAATAAGCAGGATATTTTGCTTGAATCGGGTACGAATGAAATAGAAATAATGGAATTCAAGATAGCGGGAAATCTGTTCGGAATAAATGTAGCGAAGGTCAGAGAAATCATTATGCCGTGCCCGATAAAGGCTATGCCGAATGCGCATGAAGCTATTGAGGGCATAATAAAGCCGAGAGATCAGGTTATAACGCTTGTAAATCTTCCTGAATATTTGAATTTGCCGCCTTCAGCCGAAGATGAAAGAAATCTTTTTATAGTTACAAATTTCAATCAGCTCAATATTGCGTTCAGAGTACATGCTGTAGTCGGAATTGACAGAATTTCATGGATGGCTATACAAAAGCCGGATAAGACTATATATGGAGGAAGCGACGGGGTTGCCACAGGAATAGCTCAGTGTGAGGACAGGCTGATAACCATACTTGATTTTGAAAAAATCGTAGCGGATATCGCACCTACAACCACCATACAGGTTGAATCCGTAGAAAAGCTCGGAAAGAGATCTTTAAGCGAGAAACCTATACTTGTAGCGGAGGATTCAATACTTCTTGCAAAGATGATTCATGAATCATTAAACAAAGCCGGATACACCAATCTCATAGAGTGTGGAGACGGTCAGGAAGCGTGGGATTATTTGTCGGATATCGACAAAAATGGAAATGTATTGGAAAGAGTTTCATGCATTATAACGGATCTCGAGATGCCTAGAATGGACGGACACAGACTTACAAAGCTTGTAAAGACGCATCCCGAACTGAAGAAAATTCCTCTCGTTATATTCTCATCGCTTATAAACGATGAGATGAAGCGCAAGGGAAGAGCTTTAGGTGCGGATGCACAGCTGGCGAAGCCGGATATAATGCAACTGGTTGAGGTTATAGACGGACTTATAGATAAAGCTGAAAAATCTTTATAAATCATAAAAGAACAATAAAAATATGGAAATTTATATCCGAGTTCGGTTTTTATCCTATGCTGATATGGCGACAGGTAATGCCGGACTCGGATTTTTTTTGAAATAAAGGTGTGGGAATTCTTAAATCTTTAATAAAAATTTAAAGTTACTGTAATATAAATCTTGAATATATAAAAAATATAGAAAAAATTGGCGTATAATACAAGATTATGCCGAAAAATACTTGATTCTAAAAGAAGTAGAATGTAGACTAAAGACAAGTGTACAAATAAATAAGCAGTAGTGTTTAGGGGGAATGAAATGGCTTTTCTAAGCAGTTTAAATATCGCAGGGTCGGGACTGACGGCAGAGAAGACCCGATTAAATATAATATCTGAAAATATTTCAAATATGGATACTACGAGAACCGAAAACGGAGGTCCTTATACGAGAAAGCTTACGGTATTTCAATCCACTGAAAAAGCCGACTTTTCAAGCATTCTGGGAGCAAAGCTTTCACAGGCTTCGAGAGGACTTGTCATAGGTTCAGGCTCAAATCCGGGCGCAGGTGTAAGAGTCCGGGCTATAATAGACGATGAATCGGATTATAAAAAGGTATATGAGCCGGATAATCCGGATGCGGATGAGCAGGGCTATGTGCTGTATCCCAATGTGGATCTGATTAAAGAAACGACGGATGCAATGGCTGCGACCAGAGCATATCAGGCAAATATAACATCTCTCAATGCGATAAAGGATATGGCAAGCTATGCGTTGAGAATAGGCGAATAATCCTGTTATTTTATAATGAAAGGAGTTTTTACATGGCAGCTGTAGAATCTATAAAACTTATAACACCTGCAAAAAATATATCCGAATTGTCACGTCTTAATGCACCTGATTCGGAGATCGAACAAAAAAACCTCTTCAGCGGGATTCTTTCACAAGCTATAAACAACGTAGTCGAAACGGACAGAGCGGTTGTTAACGATACGGAGAATCTGGCAACAGGCAATATGGACGATTTGCATACTCTCGGAATTGACAATATGAAATCCTATCTTGCAGTGCAGATGCTTGTGCAAATTAGAAATAAGGCATTGGATTCATATAATACTCTGATGCAGATTACGGTATAGTTTACCGGCATATCTATGGGTATGCCGGTATTTGACAGTTTTATATTAATTATTATTTGAATGATTCAGAATGTATCATATGTTGAAAATTCGGTGCGGTGTGGCAATGTGAGCGGAATTTTATATGTGTGATGAGATAGGAAAAATTGTGAGTGCAGGAGAAGGTTGTAGGTTATGCGGGAAAGATTTGAAAAAATAATCGAACGCATGAAAGGAATGCGTGACAGAGTAGGAATACGAAATATAGCATTTTTACTTATTGTTGCGTTTATTATCATTTTGACCGCATTCGTGTTGGTGAGATTGACTAGAAATGTCGGGTATGAGATTCTTTATACGGGACTTCCTGAAAATGAACAGGTTGAAATTCTCGGGGTAATACAAGGCTTAAAAGTCGAAACTAAAAGCACGGATGACGGTAAAATCTATGTGCCCGAGGGGAAAGCGGATTCAATAAGAGCTCAGCTGGCGGTACAGGGATATCCGAAAAACGGGATGTCATATGATATATTTACGGAAAATGTCAGTTTGACATCTACCGAGTTTGAAAAAGAAACATTTAAACTTTATCAGCTTCAAGACAGGCTCGAACAGACTATCAAGCATTTTGACGGAGTTCGCAATGCGACGGTAACTATCACTCAAAAGGAAAGCAGTGATTATGTTATCAAGCCCTCAGAAGGAGACGATTCAAAAGAGGGCATTGCAAAGGCATCCGTCATGGTTACAATGGAGAACGGAGACTCGCCGTCCTCGGAACAGGTAAAGGGTATGCAGAAGCTTGTAGCCTCGAGTGTGCCCGATATGTCGGCCGACAGTGTCACTGTCATAGACGGTAATGGAAATGAGGTTTCAAATACCGGCGATGGTTCGGGAAATACTGAAGATGCATCAAGTCTTTCAACGTTGAAGATACAGCTTGAGCAGCAGGCGGAAAATTCACTCAAGGTAAAAATTCTCAATTTGCTCGAACCTATATACGGTAAAGATAAAGTAAAGGTTGCGGTAAATTGCACTGTAGATATAGACAAGACTTTGAAAGAGGCGGTTACTTATTATCCGTCGGAGGACGGTGACAATTCAGGGGTTAAGAGCAGTGAAGGGCTTAACTGGGAATCAATAGGAACAGGTACGGCAGCGACAGGAGTAGTTGGAACGGAAACCAATTCGGAAATTCCTACTTATCCGTACAGCGCAAACAATGAAGAGGGACAATATTATTCGGATAAACGTACCTATGAATATCTTGTGAGCAAGCTTACGGAGCAGGTGCAAAAGGATGCCGGCAGCATAAGCGATACATCGGTTTCCGTAGTCATAGACAGCGGAGCGCTTACTCCGAATGAGGTCTCGGAAATACAGGATTTGGTTGCGGTAACTTCAAATATCCCGAGAGATCAGGCGGATGCGAAGGTTGCTATAATGGATACCAAGTTTGCATCTGCCAAGGGCGAAGACGGTGTGGACAATATGATGGCGAGATTGTTGTCATTCAGTCCTATGCTCTATATCTTAGCAGCTGCTGCAGCGATACTTTTAATCAGTGTAATAGTAGGAGTGATAGCTTTGAGAGCCAGAAAGAAAAAATTGGAAGCTCAGATGGCATTGCTTGAGCCGGATGAAGATGAAGATGAGGGTATGTCGGAAATTGACGATATAAATCTCAGTGAAATAAAAGAAACCAAGGAGCAGGCGCTTAAGGATCAGATAAGAGACTTTGCAAGCCAAAATCCTGAAATTGCAGCGAATCTTATAAAGAATTGGCTGAGAAACGAGGAGGAGTGACATGGCAGAAGAAAATGCGGTTCAGGTTGAGGAAACATCATATGAGCCAAGTTCGTCGCTCACTATGGCACAAAAAGCCGCTACCGTTATAATTGCATTAGGGGCGGAATATGCTTCCAAAATATATAAATTTTTGAATGAAGACGAGCTGGAATTACTGACAATAGAGGTTGCAAAGCTCAACAGTGTCAATTCGGATCAGACTGAGCTTGCTCTGGATGACTATTATAAATTATGCCTTACTCAAAAGGTTGTGACTGACGGAGGCATAGACTATGCGAGAAACGTTTTGGAAAAAGCTTTCGGAAAGCAGACCGCTGCGATGCTGCTGGAGAGAGTTACAGGAAGCCTTAAGGTCAGACCGTTCGAATTTGTAAGAAAGACAAATACAAAAAATTTATATGCAATCATACAATACGAAAGACCTCAGACCATAGCCATGATTTTATCCTATGCGAGATCGGATCAGGCTGCGGAGCTTATATCCTCACTTTCGCCGGCAAAGCAGGTGAGAGTAGTGGAATGCATTGCAAAGATGGACAGCACTTCTCCCGAAACAGTTGAACTTATAGAGGGCATAATGGAAAGAAAATTCGCATCCGTTATGTCTATGGATTTTGCTCAGGCGGGCGGCGTGGATTATATTGCCGAAATTATGAACAATATAGACCGCAGCAGTGAGAAGCTTATATTTGATGAGCTGGAAAAGAAAGATCCCGAGTTGGCGGACGATATCAAAAAAAGGATGTTTGTGTTTGAAGATATTACCATACTTGACAGTATGGCAATTCAGGCTTTCCTGCGTGAAGTTGACAACCATGATTTGGTATATGCATTAAAGGGAGCAAATCAGGAAGTGGCGGATGTTATTTTTGCGAATATGTCATCCCGTATGGCTGAGTCGGTACGTTCCGATTTGGAAATCACCTATAATGTAAAGGTTCGTGATGCCGAGGAAGCTCAGCAGCGCATAGTTGCGGTTATCAGACGTCTGGAGGAGGCGGGAGAAATTGTTATATCGAAAGGCGGCGACGAATATATTGTCTGATAGAGTTTATTAAAGGAGTGCTCAATGGAGAATTTGATAAAGGAATACAAATATCAGGATTTTACAGCGAGCTTTGATAATACTTTTCAGGGTGGAAATGAAACGGCGGTTGAATATACTTACAACGATATAGCAGCATTGGACACCGACTTTTCCGAGCAGGATGATTACGAAGCTGATGCGGAAGAAACGGAAATTATAAGAGATTCTTCTTTGGAAATATCGGAGGAGGAAGCTAAGCATATTATTAAAGATGCCGAAGCACAAGCAGCTTCTATTATAAAGGAAGCTATGGATACTGCAGAAAGAGTCAAAAAAGATGCTTTTGTAGAGGCGGGTGCGGCAGCGAGTGAAGCTCAGACGACCGGTTATAATGAAGGCTATGAAAAGGGTTTGGCTGAAGGTAGAGAGCAAGCTGTCACAGAGGCCCGTGCCGAGCTTGATGAAAAAAACAGATTTCTGCTGGAGGAAATAAGTCGTGCAATAGCTGAATTGGATCGTCAAAAAATCGATTATATAAGAATGTACAATGAAGAAATGAAAGACCTCGTGATTGCCATAGCTGAAAAGGTTATAAATGTCAGTCTCAAATCCAGCGGTGAAATAATACGCAGAATGATACTCAATGCCGTTGAAAACAGCAATGAAAAGCAATGGGCAAAGGTGTTCATATCGGAATCGGATGCACATATCATGGTCAATGAAGATTCTGATATTCTGGATGCGTTGAGAAAGGTATCGGATAATATAAAAATCGAGGTTATGGAAAACGGAGAGCAGGGAGATTTACTTATAGAATATCCGGATCAGGTGGTGGATGCGGGAGTGAACACTCAGCTTACAAATATCCGTCGCATTATGGATGAGGTTAATTAATCTGCCGTATGGAGGAGATGTACTCATATGTACTTCAATAATGTAGCAAGAATGATAAAAAACGCCGAAACGGTCAGCACGATAGGTAAAATCGAAAACGTAATAGGAATGAGTATAGAGGCATCAGGATTGAAAGCACGTGTAGGTGATATAGCAAAGGTTCTCACACGTGCCGGCAGTGAAGGAATTTCCGTAGAGGTTGTCGGATTTAAAAATGATGCCGCCATACTCATGCCGTACGCCGATTTGGAAGGTGTAGCTCCCGGCGATTTTGTCAGAAATACCGGTCGCTCACTGGAAATTCCCGTGGGCGATTTTCTTTTAGGAAGAGTTGTTGACGCATTGTGCAATCCTATAGATGAGCTCGGTTCATTTGAAGCTGCGGAACGCTATCCTGTCGGAAGCAGTTACATAAATCCGCTTTCCCGTCCGCCTATAAAGGACAGGCTTTCATTCGGAATTAAAGCTATAGACGGAATGATAAGCATAGGAAAAGGACAGCGCATGGGTATTTTTGCAGGTTCGGGCGTGGGCAAGAGTACGCTGATGGGAATGATTGCAAAATATTCAAAAGCGGACTTAAATGTTATAGCACTTGTCGGGGAACGTGGCAGAGAAGTTAAGGAATTTGTCCAAAAGGAGCTGGGTGCTGAAGGCATGCGACGTTCGGTTGTAATAGTTGCAACCTCGGATCAATCGTCGATGCTGCGAATGAAATGTCCTATGGTGGCTACGGCGATAGCGGAATATTTTAAAAATCAAGGGAAGGATGTTTTATTGATGATGGATTCGCTTACACGCTTTGCAATGGCTCATCGGGAAATGGGGCTTGCCGTAGGAGAGCCGCCTATAGCCAGAGGCTACACACCGTCAATATATGCGGAGCTTCCGAAACTTTTGGAGCGAAGCGGAAATTTTGATAACGGATCGATTACCGCAATATATACCGTTTTAGTAGAGGGCGATGACACCAACGAGCCTATATCGGATACCGTGCGAGGTATAGTAGACGGTCATATAGTAATGTCCCGTAAGCTGGCGCACCAGAATCATTATCCGGCCATAGACATAAGTCAAAGCATATCAAGACTTATGAATTCCATAGTTTCTTCCGAGCATAGGGAAATGGCATCTCAGATCAGAGATATAATGGCGAGATACGAAGAAAATGCGGATATGATTTCCATAGGGGCATATAAAAAAGGCTCAAATACCCGTCTCGACAGAGCTATAGAAAAAATGCCCCGTGTAGAAGAATTTTTGAAGCAGAATATAGGAGAGTCCTTCCAATATGAAGAAATATTGGAGGAAATGAGAACGATATTAAAGGATTAGGAATTTGAAATAAGTGCCGATAATATATTTATGGGAGCAGTAAAACCATGGGAAAATTCAAATTCAGTCTGGAAAGCGTACAGCGTTTCAAGGACCAAAATCTCAATACGATAAAACTGGAATATGCAGCTGCAGAGAATGCCGTAGCAGATCAAAAACTGAATATTTCATGTTTGAAGGAAGAGTATTCGGAGTATAAAGCGGCTCTTAAATTAAAGAAGGAATCCGGGTTGAGTGTACTGGAATATCAAAGTCTTCAATCTCATCTCATGTTTATTCAGGAGCATATTGAAGATGAAATCATGAAGCTGGGAGAGCTTGAAAGAAAGGCTTCCCTTGTCAGGCACAAGATGATTCAAGCAAAGGTAGAGTCGGCTTCGATAGAATCGATACGAGATCAGCGTTTGGAAGAATTCAATGCGGATGAAAAGAAAAAAGAGGATGCTTTTATAGAAGAATTTGTTTCGAATAAACGGTTGCGCTCCTGAAAAATTAATACTGTTAAGGTGCTGACAGCACCGAATACCCGTGATAAAAAATTCACGGATAAGTTTCATTATCGGAGGTGATGGAATGGTAAATATGCAAAATCTTCAATCGCAAATGAGCGATTCGATTATTGCATCGGGACAATTTACAGGGAAGAAAACAGATTCAAGCAGAGACGGCATAAGCAGCTTTTTAAACATTCTGAACAGTACGTTACGGAATTCGGAAAGCAGGAGTTCGGATTCGCTTCAAAAAAAATCGGACAATATTATGCCGGATAAAAATCCTGAAAGCATGAAATTCGAAGAGAAAACGGTAGATGCGAAAGCGACCGAAGGTGAAAACGGCACCGTATCTTTGAATGAGGAAAAAAACGGCAGCGAAAATCCGGATGAATCAGTTGCAGCATCCACTTGTGCGGAGATGCTTGTGATGATTGCGGCAGCTGACGGAAGCAGAGTGATGAATGTTGATATTTCAAATGAAGAAGTATCTGTAAAGGCGGTTGAAATTGGTGGAAAATCCGAAAATTCTTCATCGGGAACAGTCGAGTTGAATGTAGCCGCTGCAAAGCCTTCTGAAGAAATGCACACGGAAGCGGTTGTGAATCCGTTTGATCGACATCCCGAAATAAGCGTTAAAGCATCGGAAGAACCGGTAAAGTCAAATGCCCGATACGCAGAACCCCAAGTAAAGGTTCAGGTCTCATCGGAAGCATCGACGTCAAGCGTAAAGGAACCGAATGTCGGTGAAGTTAAGCTATCGACGCACGAGACAAAATCTTCAGAAAATTCCAAGCTGAGGGTTGAACACGAGAAAATCGACATATCGTCAATAAAATCAGATGAAGAATCTGTAGTAAACTCAAAGAAAATTGAAAATGATGCAATACCGACACAGGTAAAATATTCCGAAAATACGACAGATGAGCCTGTGATAATCAAAGTCGGTGACGGGGGTAAGATATCTCAACAGCTTACTGCAAATGTAGCCGACGCCGTAGTGACAAAGCTGTCAGATAATATAAAGGAATTTACGATATCTATAAATCCGGAAAATTTGGGAAGAATTGATATCAAGATAAGTTTGTCCGACGGAAAAGTCCATGTATTAATGAAAGCATCTCATGAAGCTACACATAGAACACTTGTAGGTAACGAAAATGCTATCAGACAGATAATAGAGCAGAATACGGGACAGGAAACGAATTTGACTTTTCAACGCAGTGCAGATCCGAATTCACATATGAGAGATAACAGTGAAGGCGGAAACGGTCAGAGTAAAGAGAATCGAGGCGAACATCAGAACAACGGAGCCGGAGATGATGATTTAAGCTCATTTATACAACAGCTCAGGTTGGGACTGGTAGAAGGCGGGTCCGTTTAATATGGAGGTGCGGTTATATGCCGAAAAATATAGGTAAACCTGTAGATACAAATAATCCTCTTGCCAGAGCGGCGGCAAGAACAGCAAACAAGGCTTCAAGAAAAATGGATAGCTCACTTAATTTTGAAGATTATCTGTCTATGATGGTCGCACAGCTGAAAAATCAGGATATGTATAACAATACGGATACTTCTCAGATGACTCAGCAGATGGCATCGTACTCTATGGTGACTGCGGCAAAGGAAATAATGCAGTCTCATACAAGATCGTATGCTGCAAGCCTTATAGGTCAGAATGTTACAGCATCCTATACCGATAAAACAGGTAAGAAGGTTACAAACACAGGTACAATTACAGGGATGAGCTTTTATGAAAACACACCCCTTGTTTATGTAAACGGAGAACCTTATAATATCAGCGAAATAACAGTCATAGGAAAAACTCATGCCGATAAAGCGGCAAAGCCTGCGAAAAACTCGGATACAGAACCGAAGGCGGAAAATTCAACTGATAATACGATAGAAAAGAAAAACTCTTAGATTTTTACAGCAACTTAAAAAATCAAGTAACAGCAATGGAAGCTGTCGCTAAAAGGAGGACAGGATGTCGGATATTATAAGAAACTCATTTTCGGAGGTAAACTCGAAGAGAACGCTTCCTACAGTCAGAGAAGCGCAGCTAAGAAGTCAGAGTATAGGCTCGGATTTCGGAAGTCTTTTAGAAGAACAGCTTAATAAAAATAGAGTCGGGAACAGAGAGGGCGTTCAATTTTCCAAGCATGCTATGCAAAGAGTGGAACAGCGAGGGATAGATTTGAACAATTCATTCCTTGACCGTATGGAAGAAGCCGTTTCAAAGGCAAGAGAAAAAGGCTCCAGGGACTGCATCGTCATAGACGGCAACGGAGCATTCATAGTAAATATTCCTAATAATATCGTAATAACTGCGGTATCCGAGGATGAGATGAAAGAAAATATTTTTACAAATATAGACAGTGCCGTGATAATTTAGCCGGACCGATTTACGGAAGCTGATCCGCAGGGTCTGAAGCACCCACGGATAGCGGGACTGTAAAATTGAAAGGAAAAGGAACGTTTAGAATATGGTAAAGTCAATGTATGCGGCTGTAGCAGGTCTCAAAACACACCAGTCTAAAATGGACGTTATAGGAAATAATATAGCAAATGTAAATACCTATGGGTATAAAAAGGAACGCTCGTCGTTTGCGGATACTTATTATGCTACCAGCAGGGCGGCAGCGGAAGCGACTAATGTAAAGGGCGGAATCAATCCTTCACAGGTCGGATATGGTGTAAAAATGGCAGGGGTAAGCAACATTATTACAACCGGCGGAGCAGCCATTACAGATAATCCTACCGATTGTATGATTTCGGGCAACGGCTATTTTCTTGTAGGAAGCTACAATACGGAGGGATACACAAATTCGTCAAAAACTGTGGGAGTAGGAGATGAGAGACCTCTTACAAGCCTTAATTTTACTCGTGTGGGTATATTCAGTTTTGACGGACAGGGGAATTTTGTAGACGGCAACGGCAGCTATGTACATGGATATTCCTCGGCAAGAGGTATACAGGCCCTCAAGGATAGAGATAAGGACGGTAAGGTCAAGTCAAATCCGGTTACTTTTACCGTTCCTGAAAATCCGATTACAGGTGCCAAAGCTCAGAAATATACCGTAGTACCTCACAACGGTATAGACGGAACTCAGGTGAGCTGGTATATATATAAAGGCGATGCACCTGCAAACCCTACGGGAAAAGAGGATAATTTCGCATTTTCACTGAAGGTTGACGAGTATGATCCCGCAAAGACGGAAAATCTTTTCGTATTCGATGAAAAATCCGAATACAAGGATCCAAAGCTCTATACCATAGATGAGAAGACGGGATATATAAAGAACATAGCTACCGGAGTTGTGCAGTCAACATCCAATAAGCTTCATGCTATACAGATTCCTCGTAAATATACTATGAACGGATTTTATGATGCAAAGGGCAATCCTTTGGAGGTAACACTGTACAGTGAAAACGACACTGTTCAGGTAAACGCCTTCGTTCCGAAAAAAGCTGCGGACGGAAGTATTGAAAAAGATCCGGTAACGGGAAAGACTGTTTATGAAATGACTGTACAGACTGTGGATGGAAAGACCTACTGGAATATTTCCACAGCGATGAAGCTAAGCTCCGTATCTGTAGGAAGCGACGGTACAGTAACCGGTATAAACGGTGATACAAATCAGGTTATAACCGTAGGAAAAATTGCCGTGGCGGATGTGCCTAATCCTATGGCTTTGGAATCATTGGGAGACAATTATCTTAAAGCCAAGGCAAATACAGGTCTTATTGAAGCAAGAAATCCGGGTGAAGGTGCTACGGGAGAATTGGCATCAGGCACTTTGGAAATGTCCAATGTAGATTTGGCAAATGAATTTACCGAGATGATAACCACTCAGAGAGGATATCAGGCGAATTCACGTATAATCACGGTTACGGACAGTATGCTCGAAGAACTTGTAAATCTGAAGAGAGGTTAATATATAACTGAGCAATGAAGCCGGGCAGCAATCTTTCGGATCGGCTGCCCGGCATTATATGATTTTTGATTGAAGGTGAAATTATGATTAAGCTTACACGACTAAACGGTGACCCTATAGTAATAAACGAAAGTCAGATTATGATAATAGATTCTATTCCTGAATCCAAAATCGTATTTATGAACAGAGAATATTTTATTGTAAAAGAATCTGTTGAAGAAATTATAGAAAAAGAATTGCTTTTCAAACGTGCGATGATGACCGGAGCCTCACCGGTGACAAACAGAGCCAAAGATCGTATGGGTACTAAAGCTGATGTTTGATGCTGTATGAATCGCTAAAGAGCGTTTGCGATTGAAACGGTTTGGAGGTTTTTGATGAATTTAACGTTATTAATTGGACTTGTAGGCTGCCTGGGCATGAATGCCTACGGTATTTTAAGCTCGGGAGATTTGGGCAATTTCATAGATATGTCGAGTATTTATATAGTATTGGGCGGTACATTATTCGGTATCATAGGCGGTACGCCGCTTGCAGATATCAAAAATATTCCCAAGCATTTGAAAATTGCGCTTTTCGGTTCAAGCAGATTCAAGCCTGCGGAAATAGTTGAACAAATAGTGGAATGTGCAAAGATTGCAAGACAGAGCGGGCTTTTGGCGCTTGAGGAGTATGCGAACAATCAGGAAGATGCCTTTTTCAAAGAAGCTTTGCTTCTGATTGTCGATGCCATTGATGCGGATAAGATAAGAGAGAGACTTACATCCGAGCTTGATATGTTGGATGCGAGACATTCGGCGGGTAAAGCGGTATATGACAGGGGGGTTGCTTTGGGACCCGCCATGGGTATGCTGGGTACGCTTATAGGTCTGATTAATATGCTTGCGGCAATGGATTTCGATGCCGAGGGCGGTGCGCAGACATTAGCTAAGAACATGGGTATAGCACTGATAACCACATTTTACGGTTCGATTCTCGCAAATATACTATTTATGCCTATTTCAAGTCAGCTGGCAGCTGCAAATGATAAGGAAATGCTCTGCAAGCAGATGATAATAGAGGGCATTCTGGCTGTACAGGCAGGCGAAAATCCGAAATTCATCAAGGAAAAGCTGTTATCCTTCCTCTCGGAAAAAGAACGTGAGCAGCTTGAAGATGACGGCAACTGATTATTATAGGTGAAATATAATGGCAAGAAAACCTAAGGAAGAGATAAAAGCGGACGGTTGGATGGCAACATATTCGGATATGGTAACTCTGCTTATGTGTTTCTTTGTATTGCTTTTTTCCATGTCAAAGCTTGACGCTCAGAAATGGCAGATATTAGTAAAAGGCTTCAATCCCGATGCCAAGACAAGTCAGCAGGTGGTTTTGCAGCAGGATCCCAATGCAGTTGATGAAAATGCTCCCGCAATCGGAGAGAGCGGAGACAAACTGATGTCTGACGGCGGAAAAACATCCACATCTGTATCGGAGTCGCCGGACACCGAGGGTGAACCTCAGCAGAAGATGTCCGTTGAAGAAGTGAAGGATATGTCGAGTCTTTCTCAGTACCTTAAGCAATATATAGAAGAAAATAACCTGCAGGATCAAATCAAATTATTTGACGGCGATGATTATACATATATAATGTTTAGTAACAATATATTTTTTGACGGAGACAGCTCCGTACTTAAAGCTACGGGGAAAAGCATATTGGATATTTTCGGGCAGGCTGTCCTGAGGGTATCCGATCAGGTTTATAAGCTCCAAGTAATAGGGCATACGAATCAGGCTGATCCTTATCATGCAAACAATATAGAAACTGACAGATTCCTTTCTTCAAATCGAGCAGTTGAAGTTCTTATCTATTTGCAGGAAAAAGGATTTTTGGAAGGCAAGAAGATGGAATCCATAGGCTTCGGTCAGCATTATCCTATAGGAGATTTTAAGACGAATGAAGGCCGCACGAAAAACAGACGTGTAGAGCTTATAATAAGCGATACTCCTGCTGCAAAAATAGATTTGGACAATATTTATAATGATATTGCAAATGCACAGCAGTCAGGAGCGCTTCAAAGTGATATAATAGATACGAATATTGTAAATTAGGCGTAACCAGGTTGTAAAAGCGGCAGGGTAGGGGGTAAAAATGGCTGATGTTCTCTCACAAAGCCAGATAGATGCGTTATTGAGCGCTGCAGCATCAGGAACGCTCGAAGAAGAGGTTGAAGAGAAAAAGACTAAAAAGTATGACTTTCATACTCCTAAAAAATTCACAAAGGACAGATTGCGATTAATAAGCGGAGTTTACGAAAATTACGCACGACTTATAGCCTCACACCTTACCAGCATAATGCGCATGGATATAGAGGTGGAGTTGCTTGCTGTGGAGGAACAGCGGTATTATGAATTTAACAATGCACTTATGGAAGATGACGTCCTTGCATTTATAGATACCTTATCTGTCGAGACGCAGGAACCGATGGATCCTGTGCTGATTCAAATGTCGATACCCGTAATACACGGTTTTGTAGATCGCATGTTGGGAGGAACGGGAGATAACGATCCTATCTCGGACAGCAATAACACCATTACGGATGTTGAAATGGCTCTGTACGAAAATTTGGTTTCAAAGATTTCACCGGTTATGGGAGATGTATGGGAACCTTACATGGATATAGAATTCGGCTTTCAGCGCATGGAAGTAAATCCTCGTCTTGTACAAGCTATAGGCATGGAAGAAATCGTTGTAATCGTAGCCCTGAGCGTGCGTATAAATGAAGTATACGGTCAGCTCAATGTATGCCTGCCGGCGGAGCTGTTGGATTTTATTTTCAAAAGGATAGAGGAGTCGGCAAGTCTTCTGAGTCGCAAGAAGGAAATTCAGACAGAAGAAGAAAAGCAATCCATAATGATGCAGATTGAGGAATCCAGACTGGATATAGTAGCACGGCTTGCCCCCAAACAAATATTGTTGAAGGATTTGTTTCATATGCGTGAGGGAGATATCATTAATTTGGCTATACCTGTGGGTTCGCCCGTTTTAATCGACGTCGGCGGGCAGCAGTGGTTTTACGGAAAAATAGGAACTTTTAAAGGAAATAAAGCGGTGGTGATAGATTCGGTGCTTGATCATGATGATTCTGTGGTAAAGGGTGAGAGGTAGCAATCAATGGCAGATAATAATGAGTTATTCTCGTCGATAGAAATAGACGCTATCGGCGAGCTTATGAATATAAGCTTGGGATCCTCGGCGACGGCTGTATCAAATATGTTGGAGAGACGTGTAAATATAACGACGCCGACGGTAAAAATTACGACCAAGGACGAATTTGAATTTTCGAATCTGGAGCCGGCACTTTTTGTTGAAATCACATATGTGGCAGGTTTGGACGGAAGCAATATAATGCTCCTGCGCAGAGATGACGTGAGAAAAATTCTGGAAATCCTTATGTTTACGGAGATTGATCCCGATGATTTCGAATTGGATGAATTGAGCACGAGCGCCATATGCGAGGTCATGAATCAAATGATGGGCTCGGCAGCGACAACCATGTCCGAGCTGATAGGGGAGAAAGTTGACATATCGACACCGGTAGCAGCTGAAATCGACGATCCGGCTTCGTTTAAAAACGAGCATTTCAGCGGCTCGGAGCCTATGATAATAGTGTCCTTTCATCTCGATATAGAAAATTGCCTTAATTCTGAATTTATGACTATAATGTCTGAAAATCTTGTAAGACGAATGTTGGCGTCGAGCGGGCTTTTTGATGAAAACATGGATACGGAAACTCCGCAAAATGAGGAGCCGCCGGTACAGGCTGCTGTTCAGAATGAAGCTCCGGTGCAGACACCTTCCGCTCCGGAGCCGACGGTAAATGTGCAGCAGAATTATGCACCGCCTCAGCCTCAGCTTATCAACGTACAGAATATGGAAAACCGTTTTGATAACATAACTAAGTTGTCAAAGTCGGAGGAGGGCAACCTCGATTTGATCATGACCGTTCCGCTCCAGCTTTCAGTGGAGATAGGTCGAGCCGAGAAGCAGGTCAAAGAGATACTTACGCTTTCACAGGGAAGTCTCATAGTTTTGGACAAGCTTGCCGGCGAACAGGTAGATGTATTTGTCAACGGTCAGAATGTCGCAAAGGGTGATGTGGTTGTAATAGAAGACAACTTCGGAGTCAGGGTGACAGAGATTATAAAAAATCCGGAATTTCTTTTGAAAGGGTAGGTTCATTGGAATGATGAAGGATATTTGGGCGGCTGCAATAGGCTTGCTGCTTATGTTACTGATAATATATCTCGCTTATATTTTCAGTAAATTTATTGCGGCAAGAGCTTACGGAGCGGGTCGATGCAAATATATGAAAGAACAGGATCGTCTGGCAATGGGACCGGAGCAGTTTATTTCCATAGTAAAAATAGGAAACACCTACTATCTCATAGGTGTGACAAAGCAGAATATAAATATGATTGCCGAACTGACAGAGGATAATATGAAAGAAATCGAACAGATCGGCATAAAAACATCCGATTCGGTAATCAACAGCAAATTTTTTCGTTATATGAAAAGTCGGGTTACAGATATAAATACGCTCGGCAGAGGAAGCGATAACAGCGGCAAGGAGGGGGAAGAATGACGGATGCACTTGTCAATATAAACGGAAATAATGTGCAGACTTTGGATATTATTATAACCCTTACCATATTGTCCATAGTTCCTGCGATTTTGATGCTCACAACATCATTTGCCCGTATACTCATTGTACTGTCTATATTAAAGAATGCGCTGGGTCTGCAAAATACACCTCCCAATATGGTGCTGGTAGGCATAGCGCTTTTTTTGACGCTGTTTATAATGAACCCTGTAATAAGTGATATAAACAATCAGGCATATCAACCGTATCAGGCGGGAGAAATAACTCAAATTGAAGCTTTGGAAAAAGCTGAGGCTCCTATGAAGGAATTTATGCTCAAACAGACCAAGAATGACTCGTTAAAGATGTTTCTTAATTTTGCGAAGCTTGATACGAAGGATATGAAGGAAGCGGATTATAAAAGTCTTCCTATGCATATAGTAATACCTGCATTTTTGACAAGCGAATTGTCCAGAGCTTTTCTTATGGGCTTTCTTATATATCTTCCATTTTTGATAATAGATATGGTAGTTGCAAGTACCCTTATGTCAATGGGTATGATGATGCTTCCGCCGTCGATGATATCAATGCCGTTTAAACTGTTGCTGTTTGTTGTGGTTGACGGATGGAGCATGATGTTCTCGACGCTTGTGCAGAGCTTTAACTGATGAGTGAGGTATAGGATGAATCTTTCTGATAGCTTGTCCGTATTGAATAACTGTCTGATAATGATGCTGAAAATATCCGCACCGGTGCTGCTTCTCAGTATGACGGTAGGTTTGGTGATTGCAATTTTTCAGGCTGCTACGCAGATTCATGAGCAGACTATTACATTTGTACCTAAGCTTTTTATTATCATAATAGTTTTAATTGTAGCAGGGAACTGGATGATATCAAATATTGCGGATATTACAATGCAGATATTCGAGTTGATGGCGCGAGGATGATATGGACGGATTGTTTATTACCGATATATCCGCATTTTCGCTAATATTGATGAGAATGACGGGATTTATACTTTTGAATCCCATATTCGGCAGAAATGATGCTCCGAAGCTGTTTCGTGCCGGAGCGATACTTTCGTTGTCCATGTTGATGTATGCTTATACGGAAACAGGGACGGTTCAGATTACATCATTTCCGATGTATGTTATGTTGATGCTGAAGGAATTGCTGCTCGGTTTTACAATCGGGCTTGTGGTAAATATGTTTATATATGTGATCCTGCTTGCAGGTGAAAACATAGACATGCAAATGGGACTGTCAATGTCTGCCGCTTATGATCCCGGAAGCAATATTTCCATGTCCGTATCGGGAACATTTTATAATATAATGTTTATACTGGTGTTTTTTACGACACATTCACACATTACACTGATGAGGATTTTTATAGAATCCGCCGAAGTTGTTCCATACGGCAGCGTTCATATAGGAAATAACGTATCTCAGCATGTACTGGAACTTTTTTCACAATGCACCCTTCTCGGAATCAAGATGTCGCTGCCGGTGGTATTTTTACTGCTTATAACGGAGCTTGCGGTCGGAATGATGATGAAAGCGGTTCCTCAGATAGATGTATTTACTATAAATATTCAGCTTAAAATAATGCTTGGACTGCTGTTTATGTATATAACCTTTCAGCCGATGGCGGATTTTATGGAGGTTATGATAGAAAGTCTGTTTAAAGGGATAGGCGATATTCTTACGGTTGCCGGAGGTTGATATGGCTGACAGTGCGGAAAAAACAGAAGAGGCGACCCCCAAACGGCGAAGGGATGCGAAACGTAAGGGACAGGTATTCAGCAGCAAAGATATTGTAAGTCTTGCAACTATTATAGTCGGATTTTCGGTGCTCAGATTTCTATTTCCTATGTTGGTAAAGAGGCTCGGTTATCTTTTTCACTATTTTAACGGGTTGGCAGCGGAAGTCACTGAGATGAACTACGAAACCCTGCAGGAAATGTTTATACATTCAGTGTTCCTTATGGGAATAATTATATTTCCGCTTGTTTTGCTGGTGGCATTTTCAGGTATAATAGCTACAGGAGTTCAGACTCGTTTCAATTTTTCAACTGAGGCTATGCGTCCGAAATTTGAAAGAATGAGTCCGTTAAAAGGAATAAAGCGTATGATTTCGCTGCGCAGTATTGTAGAGCTTGTAAAGAATATGATAAAGCTGTCTGTAATCGCCGTAGTGATATATAAATTTATTTCTTCTCATGATGTGATATTTGCCAGAATGCTTGATATGGGAATTAAGCAATCGGCGGCAGTATTTTTCAAACTCTGCTTTACTATGGCATTTGAGATAATTATAGGCTTTGCTGTAATCGCTGCAGCAGATTTTTTGTATCAGAAATATGACTATAATAAGAATCTTAAAATGTCGAAGCAGGAAGTAAAAGAAGAATATAAACAGGAAGAAGGAGATCCGAAGGTAAAGAGCCAACGTCAGCAGCTCGCAAGGCGTATGTCATCAAGGCGAATGATGCAGCAGGTTCCCGAAGCGGATGTAATAATTCGTAACCCGACCCACTATGCGATAGCTTTTAAATATAACGCATCAAAGGATATAGCGCCGAGAGTTATAGCAAAAGGTGCGGATGAACTGGCGAGACGCATCGTTCTTGTGGGAGAGCAGAATAATATTTTTATACAGGAGGATCCCGAGCTGACCAGAGCGATATATGCAGTTGTTGAAATCGGCGATATAATACCTTATGAATTTTATAATGCTATAGCCGATTTGCTGGCACTTGTTTACAGATTGAAAAATTCTCAGATATGATTTGATAAGGAGTGAGGACTATGCCTGAAATCACAGGACTCGGAAATACAGGGATAACACCGAGTACAAATAAAATATCTTCCGACGGCGTCAAAAATGATGTGACAAAGGGCGGGATTATAGGGACTCAAACAACGGTTGCAGACCCGAATCGAGTAGTCCGAACCACAGATGCCGACGTAAATACGGGAGAACAGGCATATCGCTATCGTAATGATTCCAACTTTGAAAGTTTTTTCAGAGCGCTCAGAGATACACCGGCTCTTATGGATATATATTCGGATGTATTTATGACCAAGCTGCTGAATCCTACGGCTGTAGCCTTTTACGGAGCCGAGTTTGCGGAAAGTGTTTATAAATTTATGAGCGAGATAGATATGACTCCCGAGCAGCTTTTAAATCTCATGAAGGAACAGAACCTCATGACAAATAAGTTTACGGGTCCGTTTTTTGACATTGTAAGGAATATGGTGTCGAACGGGAACTCAAGGGAACTGACCGTAGCGGTGCTTGATTTTTTGAAACGTTATGATGCGGTAACTTCGAATGTTCATACGGAAAATGTGATGCTTTCAAATATAAAGAGTATAGCCTCCAATATACTTCAATCACGCTCAAATCAGCTTGTTGAGCTGATGCAGGAATATCCTTATGAGGGCGGACACACTGAAAAGCTGGCATTTATGAAAAATCAGGTTATGCCGTTTTTAACAAAATATGTTTCTCAAACTCATGATTACGGCGTGGTAAGAGATATGACAGCCTTGTTTTCCGTAAGTCTGAGCAAGTTTGAAACAGGTTCTCCCGAAGCTTTCAAAGCATCCTTCAAGAATCTTGCAGGCTATATGCAGCTGACAGGTATGCTGGACGGCATAAACACGGAAATTTTGCAGGATAAGCTGATGTCGGGATTCAATTCTCCGGAGCAGGAGGATACTCAAAGCACGAGAATGTTGGACGCCTTTGTGGATATATTATCCGAAGGGCTCGGAGGAAAAGCAGGAGCTTCAAACAAGGCTGCATTCAGTGATATGATATCATCTCTGCTTATGAATGAAAGTGTGTATATGCCTTTGACGCATTTGGTAATCCCTGCAAATATCGACGGAAAAATGATGTTTTCCGAAATGTGGATAGATTCCGATGACGAGGGGAATGCGGGTGAGCGGGGAGAAGAAGCCAACCGCTCAAAGATATTTGTAAAATTCATGATAAAAGAACTCGGAAATTTTGATCTGCTTATGACAGAAAAGGATGGAAAGGTTTCTATGGAAATACATTATCCCGAGCTGTTGAACGATAAAACACAGAAGATAAGACGTGATATTCCGGATATAGTAAGAAATAATAATTTAAAAATAGAAAATCTTGTGTTAAGCAAGGGACGTATGGAAAAAAATCTGACGGAAATATTCCCTAAAATCTTTTCACAAAAAACCTCCGTGGATGTAAGTGTTTAAGGAGATAAGCTATGGCAGGCAGTAAGAATTTTAATACTCAGCAGAAAAAAGCCGTAGCTCTGCGTTATGATGAAACAGGCGGTGCTCCGGTAATAGTTGCATCAGGCTTGGGATATATGGCTGAGCGTATAGTGGAAATGGCTCATGACAGCAATATCCCGGTTTATGAGGATAATTCTCTGGCAACGCTTCTTTCCCAGCTTGATTTGGGCTCGGAAATTCCGGAAGAAGTTTATAAGACAGTAGTGGACATTTATGTGTATTTTCTGAACTATGTTCCGGGACAGAAACACAATGCTGCGGTTAAAGATGAAGAATAGCTATGGTGAGTACCTATGAGTATTTACGACAGTACGGATAAATTTAATTTTACATATGACGGCAGGACGATGGTGCTTGCAGGAGTTAATGATATCGCAGCTACGGAACTTCGTATTCCTCCCGCTTTTAACGGAGTACCTATAGGAGGTATAGGGAACGGCGCTTTTATGACATGCTCAAAATTGCGCAGGGTGTATGTGCCCGATACGGTAGCCTTTGTTGAAGGCAGTGCTTTCAAAGGCTGCAGAGAGCTCAGAGAGGCTGTGCTTTCGGCTGCTCTGCGTTCGATAGGGGCACTTGCATTTGAAGATTGCGTTGAACTTCGCAGAATAACGATTTCAAATCATACAACACGGCATGAGGTCAATTCTTTCAGAGGCTGTGTAAATATGAGAAATGTAGTCGTAAAGTGCAATAATAAACTGAGAAATTTTGTTATAGCGACAGAGAGTGAACAGGCTATATGGCTATATCTGAGAGCTATTGTCAGCGCTACGGATGCTCATGGAGGTTATATGGATAAGTACGATGCAACTTTCCTTGAGCTCAGAGATGAGACGGACATGTACTATGTTGCCGTGAGCCGCCTTAAAGATCCGTATGAGCTGACCGCTGAAATGAAGCATATATACAGTGACGCTTTGAACGGCATGATTTGGAATATCATAGCAGAGGACAGAGTGGACAGGCTCACCATGCTTGGAAGTCTTGATTGCATAGATGAGGAAAATCTCAGAGACTATGTGGATTACGCAGGTCGCATAGGAGGGGGTTGCATAGCATATCTGCTCGATTATCAACAAAAATCGGGTAGGCTGGACAGGCGGGATTTTTCACTGTAGACTGTTATTGTATAATTTGTAAAATTTTCATTGATATAATCGATATATTAAAGAAGGTGATATGATGGCACGCAATCCGATAAATAAAGAAAATGTCATATCAACGGATGAGCTTGCGGCTCAGGAAAAAGCTCAGGAACTGAAAGCAAATGCAAGCCGTATAGCAAATCAGATACTAATTTTGACAAGAAACGGATTATTCGTATCATTGAGATTTTTGGATGTGGCACTTACTCAATTTAAATATTTGCCTTCGGAGGCTATAGAAACAATTGCAACATCAGGAGAATATCTCATATATAATCCCGGTTATATAATAGAACGATATATGCAGGATAAGCAAGCTCTTTCGAGAGATTATCTGCATATAGTACTGCATTGTATTTTCAGACATCCGTTCGTATCGGAAAAATTGAATGAACGGTATTGGAATCTTGCATGTGATATTGCTGTTGAAGCTGTAATAAGCGAACTTGACGTCAGGCAGGCAAGGACGAGAAACAGCATTGAAATAAATGAAGAAATTACAAAAATCAGTAAGCTTGTCAAACAGATGACAGCTGAATATATATATAACTTTTTGATGACGGAAAAAACTTCTCAAAAAGATTTGCTGCGATGGGAAAAGCTGTTTAAACGTGACGATCATGATGTATGGTGGGAAATCGCCCGCAAAATAGCTGAGGAAATGCAACGCAGAGAAGAAGAAAAACGTTCCGAGAGCGAAAATGAGAATAAACCCGAAGCTTCAAAAGCCGATGAAAATCTTTCAGATGAAGGAGAAACCGAATCTGATGATGAATCGGAAAAATCCGATGACGAGGAGCAGGATAATGAGAATGTTTCCGATGAGGACCTAGAAACCGAACCCGACAGTGAGGACGAGTTAGATGAAACAGAGAGCTTTGACGGAGACGAGTCGGATTCTGAGCTTGATGATACGGATGCGGAGGATGAGGAAGAACCTGAGCCTGAAGAAGGCGACATCGTTGAAGAAAATGTCGAGGATGAATACAGCAGTACTCCCGGTGATCAGCTTGACGGACAGGATGACGGAGAAGCCGATCCTGAATCCGAAACCGAGGATACGGGTGAAGAGGGCGAAGGTGACGGGAGCGGCGGCGGAAATCCCGGAGATGAGCCCGAACAGTCTGATGAAGAAGGCTCCGAGAGGTCTAACGAAACGCCTACGGACGATTTAACCGGAGCTGACGGTAATGATAAGAAACGGGATGATAAAAAGCCTGATAATAATATGGAAGGACAGTCAGCTGAAGGTCAGAGGGATGAAAGCCCTGATGACAATATGTTTGATGATCGGGAAAACAAAGGTAATACGGATCCTTCCGCCGGAGCAAAGGAGCAAAAAGGAAGAAATTCACAGAACGGAGAGCATACCGCAGGAACGGGCGGAGGCGGTGCAGGTACTCAGGAGGCTTGGGAGCATGAATCCGGAGCGGATAAGCGCAGCGGCGGAGAAAAGGATGATGAAAATCGCAGGCAGCTTGACGGAAAAACAGATCCCGGCAGCGATAAAGAAGATGATAAAGATGACGGCAGACTTGAAAATGCGGAGCCTACAAGGGGCGAGCACGATGAAGCTTCGGAGCGTGATGAACCGCCGTCTTATATGCACAATGACGAAGAACAGCGGGAGCTGGAAGACAAATGGAAGGATATAAGCGAAAGACTGCTTGTAGATTTGGAAACCTCATCCAAAGAGTGGGGAGATAAATCCGATTCCATGCTCATGGGCATAAAGAAAATAAATCGTGACAAATATGATTACGCTACTTTTTTAAGAAAATTTTCAACGCTGAGAGAAGATATACAGATAAACGACGATGAATTTGATTATATATATTACACTTACGGAATGAAGCACTATCGCAATATTCCTCTTATAGAACCGTTGGAATATAAAGAAGTGCGAAAGGTCAGAGATTTTGTAATTGCTATAGATACATCAGGTTCATGTGCGGGAGAAACGGTTCAAAAATTTTTGGATAAGACATATTCCATTTTCAGTCAGCAAGAGAATTTTTTTCGAAAAATAAATTTGCACATCATACAGTGCGATGCTGAAATTCAGAGCGATATAAAAATTACCGACAAGCAGGCATTTGATGATTATATGAAAGATATACAGTTCCGAGGATTCGGAGGTACGGATTTCAGACCGGTATTCGAATATGTTGATCATCTGATAGAAATGGATGAATTTGACGATTTAAAGGGATTGATTTATTTTACCGACGGAAACGGGACATATCCTAAGCGTCGACCTCCTTATGAAACAGCGTTCGTGTTTGTGGACGATGATGAATTTGATTATGAGGTCCCGAGTTGGGCTATGAAGCTGGTGCTTGAGACGGGTGAAATTATGGATGAAATAGAACTGTAGCGGAAGGAGTCACAGATGAATATTAAACAGGCAAAGGATGAGGTCAAACGTGCGGTCACATCATATATGATGAAAAATGAATTTGGAGACTATTATATAAGCAGAGTAAGACAGAGACCCGTACTTCTTATAGGCGATCCGGGTATAGGAAAGACTGCTATAATGGAGCAAATTTCTCAGGAGCTGGGAATATGTCTGGTATCCTATTCCATGACTCATCATACCCGCCAGAGTGCCATAGGCTTGCCAAAGATTGAGCAGAAGGTTTACGGCGAAAAGGAATTTTCGGTTTCCGAGTATACAATGAGTGAAATAATAGCTTCCGTATATGATGAAATGGAAGCAACAGGACTTAAAGAAGGCATTCTTTTCCTCGATGAGATAAACTGTGTGTCGGAAACTTTGGCGCCTGCGATGCTCCAGTTTCTTCAGTATAAAACATTCGGAAAACATGAAGTTCCCGAGGGTTGGATTATAGTTACTGCGGGTAATCCTCCTGAACATAATAAATCCGTGAGAGAATTTGATATAGTTACTCTTGACCGAGTAAAAAAGATAGTTGTAGAGCCGGATTATGAGGTATGGAAGGAATACGCACTGAAAAAAGGGATACATTCCGCAGTCACCACTTATCTCGATATAAAGCGCAGCGATTTTTACCGCATAGAGACTACAATAGACGGAGTGGAATTCGTCACTGCAAGAGGCTGGGAGGATCTGTCCGAGATGATAAAGCTCTATGAAAAACAGGAGCTTAGCGTGGATGAACAGCTTATCGGAGAATATGTGCAGCATGCAAAGGTTGCAAAGGATTTTGCAATTTATTATGATTTATATAATAAATATAAATCCGATTATCAGATTCAGAGTATTCTTGACGGCAGCTATGCACCTGAGATTGCAGAGCGCGCAAAGAAAGCCAAGTTCGATGAAAGACTGGTTCTCATAGGCTTATTGCTCGAATCCGTAAGTCAGAGAGTAAAGGATGATTTGGATACGGAAGACTTTATGACGGAGCTGCATAAGCTTCTCACGGAGCTTAAACAGGTTGTTGAGCTTGCATCCGAAAGTGCGGATTCTATTCTCGGCAAATACATAGTGGCAAGAACTTCTGCATATAAAGAAGAAAAGCGCACTACGGTGCTTTCGCACGAAAGGGAAATCGTGCTGCGAAAAGTAATTCTTATGATAGAGTCATACAGAAATGCTTTGAATCAACAGGGAATAACGGACCTGCATGAAGGCTTTGAATATATAAAAGAAGCCTTTGCACGGAGCGTTGCCGATATGAAGCAGCATTTACAGGATACTCAGGATGAAATTGAAAATCTTTTCTTATTTGTGGAAGAGGTGTTCGGCAGTGATCAGGAAATGCTTGTAGTGGTTACTGAAATGACGGTAAATTATCATACTGCGAAATTTATCAGCAGATACGGCTGTGATAAATATTTCGAGCATAACAAGGAACTGCTCGTATATGAACGTCAGCAGGAGCTTTTATCCGAAATACGCCTGCTCAACGATGCGGATGAAATAGATATCGCCATAATCTGAAAATTGTAAAGCCGGTGTAAAAGCATCGGCTTTTTTAACGTGGCGGAGCAGCGGCAGCTGCAATTTGATTTGCATAAATATTACGGAAAGCTGTGATTTCCGTAATTTTGATGTATATTTATATCAAGCTGATTGATGACGATATATAAATTGTAATACTTTAATGAATTCGGGAACCGGACTGTACGGAGAATATATATGAAGATAAAGAAAAAAAGACTCGGAGACCTTTTGGTCGAAGCGGGTGTTATAGATGACGAACAGCTGAGAGCGGCATTAGATGAACAGAGAGGAAAAAAAGCAAAGCTCGGAGAAGTTTTGATTCAGATGGGCATTACAACCGAAGAGGAAATCGCCGATGTTTTGGAGGCTCAGCTCAATATATGCAGAGTCAATCTATATGAGATAAAAATACCGGAAGAGGTAATTGCGGTTATAACGGATTCGACGCTGCTTAAGAAATATGTCGTAATGCCGTACGGTTTTACAGATGACGGAAGCGGTTTGATGCTCGCAATGGCGGATCCCACAGATTTGATGTCTATTGATGACCTCGGTATAATAACGGGATTGCAAATCGTTCCGGCGCTTGCAATATCTAAAGATATACTTGCCACAGTCGATAAATATTATGGAGATGCGGAAGCCAGAGCGGTGGTGGAGCTCTATCGAAAAGAACGTGAAAGTGAGGGCAGAGTCATAGATGAGGAGGAATCCGAAGATGTGGCGAATGCTCCTATTGTAATGCTCGTCAAAAGTCTTATAGAGCAGGCTGTCAGAAGACGTGCAAGCGATATTCATATAGAGCCTCTGAATGACAGAGTCAGAATAAGAAACCGTGTAGACGGTGTGCTTATAGATGTGGGTACCTATGCTTCCGCAATGATGCCCGCCATTATAGCCCGAGTAAAGATTTTAGGCGGAATGGATATCTCGGAAAAGAGAAAATCTCAGGACGGACGTATAACTCAAATTGTGGATCGCATGGAATATGACATAAGAGTGTCGACTCTACCTACAGTTTTCGGAGAAAAAGCGGTGCTCCGTCTGACCGCAAAAACAGTGCTTACTCACGATAAAAAGAAATTGGGCTTTACGGATGAAGAATTGGAGAAGTTCAATAAAATATTGGCTAATCCCAATGGAATAATATTGGTAACAGGGCCTACAGGCTCGGGAAAATCAACCACTCTATATACCGCACTCAGTGAGCTTAATACCGAGAATGTAAATATTGTTACGGTAGAAGACCCTGTCGAGGCGAACTTGGACGGAGTAAATCAGGTTCAGGTAAATGTAAAGGCGAACTTGACATTTGCTTCAGCCCTGCGCTCAATATTAAGACAGGATCCCGACATAATCATGATAGGAGAAATCCGTGACGGAGAAACGGCGAATATAGCTGTAACTGCGTCTATAACAGGACATCTTGTCGTCAGCACATTACATACCAACAGTGCCGTATCAAGCATATCCAGATTATCCGATATGGGAGTAGCTCCGTATCTAATAGCCGATTCTACAGTAGGGATAATAGCACAAAGACTGGTTAGAAAGCTTTGTACCTGTAAACAAAAGAGGGAGGCTACGCCGGAAGAAAAGAAATCTCTCGGAGCATCCGAAAATGAAATCCTTCACATTCATGATGCCGCAGGTTGTGTGAAATGCAATTATACAGGATATTTAGGACGTACGGGCGTATATGAGATAATGCCGATAACAAAGCGCATAAGAGCTGCGATTGCGTCAATGAGCAGCATGGAAGAAATAGAACAAATTGCTATAGATGAGGGGATGACTACATTGCGCCTGTCGGCTTCAAAGCTGGTGCGTGAAGGTATAACCACCATGCATGAATTGGACAGAATAACATATTCCAATGATGTATGGTAGAAGAAGTGTGAGGACTGAATGAAAGTAAACAATATTCAGGAATTGCTGCAGATTGCACATGAAAATAAGGCGTCCGACCTTCATGTGACAACGGGTATTCCGCCTAAAATAAGAGTTGACGGAGAACTGCGAAGCCTTGGCGAAGACAGACTTATGCCGGAGGATACGGAGCATCTTATAAAAGATATAATGAGTGAACATGCTGCAGAAATCTTTCTTAAAAAGGGAGAGGTTGATTTTTCATATGTAGTTCCGGGCACGGGAAGATATAGAGTAAATGTATTCAGACAAAGGGGCTCATATTCCTGCGTAATGAGAATCGTAAATACGACGATTCCTACGCCTGAGGAATTGAGACTTCCTTCTTCGGTGGTGGAGCTGACTGGAAGAAAAAAAGGGCTGATACTTGTTACGGGGCCGACGGGAAGCGGCAAAACCACTACCTTGGCATCACTTGTAAATGTTATAAATGAGAATAAAAATCTGCATGTCATAACCTTGGAAGATCCCATAGAATACCTCCATAGACACAGAAAATCCATTGTAAATCAACGTGAAATAGGTATAGATTCAATAAATTATGCGGATGCTTTGAGGGCGGCGTTGAGAGAAGATCCCGATGTTATTCTGGTAGGAGAAATGAGAGATCTTGATACTATTTCTACCGCCATAACAGCTGCGGAGACGGGACATCTGGTTCTTTCAACACTTCATACAACGGGAGCTTCAAATACTATAGATAGAATTATCGATGTATTTCCCCCGCATCAGCAGCAGCAGATACGCATACAGGTTGCATCGGTGTTGGAATCCGTTATATCTCAGCAGCTTGTTCCCTGTGAAAAAGGAGGGCGTGTAGCTGCATTTGAAGTAATGCATTCCAATCCGGCTATAAGAAACCTTATAAGGGAAGCAAAGACTCACCAGATAAATACTGTTATACAAACCGGAAGTAAAAGCGGAATGTTAGGTATGGATGATGCTCTTGCAGAGCTTGTGGCACAGAAATTGATAAGTATGGAAACTGCATATGAATATGCACAGGATCAAGTGGCAGTTGATAGAAAGCTGCGCTTGAAAAATAACGGCTAAGGAGGTTCCCGATGCCCGATTACAGATATTTGGCAGTGTCCGCAGAGGGCAAACGAATAAAAGCTTCTGTTGAGGCGTCTGATTTTGAGGCGGCTAAAAATATTGTTAAAAATCAAGGCTTGATCCTAATAGAACTGAATGAAGCAAATATTCTGAACAAAGAAATTCATATAGGGAAAAGCAGACGACCGAAACCCAGAGATTTGGCGGTATTTTGCAGGCAGATGAGCAGTATACTTCAAGCGGGGATACCTCTTACAAGGGCTTTGATGCTTTTGACCGACCAGACCTCGAATAAATCTCTGAAAGAGGGACTTAAGGATGTTTCGGCAAGGGTGGAAAAAGGCGATACCCTTGCATATGCGATGAATCACAACGAAAAAGTTTTTCCGCCGATGATGGTAAGCTTGATACAGGCGGGAGAAGCTTCAGGGTCTTTGGAAATTTCATTCGACAGGCTCGCCGTAAATTTTGAAAAAAGAGCCCGCATAGCTGCGATGATAAAAAAATCCATGATATATCCGGCTGTTGTCCTGATTGTGGCATTAGTGGTTATCATTGTAATGTCCGTAGCGGTGGTTCCTAAATTTGCATCTATGTTTGACGACATGGGAAGCACGCTTCCGCTTATAACACGCATGCTGATGAACTTCAGCAACATGCTCATTCATCGGTGGTTTTTGCTGGTAATCATTATTGCAGCCATATTGTCGGCTTTCAGATTATGGTTAAAAACGGATATCGGAGAGCATACATGGGGCAACTTTGCCATTAAGGTGATAATTTTCGGCAAGCTTAATCTTAAAAGCAGCTGTGCCGGATTTGCAAGAACCCTGGCAACCCTGACAGGTGCCGGAATGGATCTGCCGAAGGCTTTGGAAATAACGGCGGCTTCAATGACAAATGTACTTTTCAGGGATGCACTTTTGCATGCGAGGTCTGAGGTGGAGCAGGGAGTTCCGCTTTCAGTGCCTCTGCGCAAAAGCGGGATTTTTCCGAGAATGGTGACGGATATGGTTGCCATAGGAGAAGAAACGGGAAATATAGACGAGCTTCTCGAAAAAGTTGCGGACTACTATGAGGAAGAAGCGGAAATGGCGGCGGCATCGCTTACTGCAGCCATGGAGCCTCTTATAATAGCAGTTTTAGGCGTTATTGTGGGAACTATAGTGTTTGCATTATATCAGCCTATGATAAGCATGTATGATAATATGGGCAATATTTAAGTGTGTGATTTTCTTTGAAGGGAGATAAAGATGTATTCTATTGTTAACAGAAAAATTGCGACCTGCAAAAAAAATAAAAACAAGGGATTTACTCTCATAGAGTTGATTGTGGTAATCCTCATTATTGCTATAATAGCAGTTTCGTTGGCGCCTCAAGTAGTAAAATATGTGAATCAGAGCAGAATTTCAACCGACCAGAACAATGCGGCAACTATAAAATCAGCAGTATCGACGGCATATGCCGATTATTTGGCTCAGGGAGGGGCAGCGCAGAATCAAAACGGAACTTTTACTATCAACGGCAAAACGCCTGTAGATTATATGAATATAGATTTTGTGTTGCAGGCAAAAATTACCGAGGTAATGGGCGGAGATTGGCCTTCCAGTAAATATGATACCGGAGGATTCAGGGTCAGCATAGATACTAAAGGCAAAGTAGAGGTCGCATATGGAGCATATAGACTGGCGGAAGGTAAAGACTCTTAAAATAATCGGGAATATAAGTTTTTCGGATAATTTGAATAATATAAGGAGAATCAAATGCTGCCGATTCAGCTTACAATTTTGATGTACATAGGTATATTCATATGCGGAATTTCAGTCGGCAGTTTCCTTAATGTGTGTATATATAGAATTCCTGCGAGAGAAACTTTCATAAAAGGACGTTCGCACTGTATGTACTGTGGCAGTACGCTCAAATGGTATGATATGGTTCCTATTTTATCTTGGATTATTCTTAGAGGAAAATGCAGAAGCTGCGGGATGAAAATTTCGTTACAGTATCCTTTGGTTGAAGCGCTTAACGGAATATTGTGGACAAGCACCTTTTTAATTTGCGGAATAAATGTAATGTCAATCATATATTGTATTGCAGAGTCGGCATTGACAGTGATGAGCGTTATCGATTGGAAGACTTATGAGATTCCGCAGGGTATAAATATGTTTCTTGGAGCTTGCGGAGCGGCGGCAACATTTATTGACGATAATGATGCATTGATTTCGCATATTTCAGGCATATTTATGATAAGTCTGCCTCTTTTGGGAATTTACCTTTTATCGGGAGGAAATGCCGTAGGCGGAGGAGATGTAAAGCTTATGGCTGCAACGGGCTTTATGCTGGGAGCGGGCTGTGTAGTGATTGCTTTTCTTGCAGCTTGTCTGTACGGAAGTATTATTCACCTGATCAGAATGAAGCTGTCGGGCGAGGGCAGAGTGCTTGCTATGGGACCGTATCTCGCAGCAGGCAGCATAAGTTCTATGTGGTTCGGAACCGAAATATTGAATGCTTATCTGGGATTGATGGGCTTTTAAATTGAAAATGGAGTAATCAGATGTCGGTTAAAAAAGTTCTTTGTATTGAAATAGGTTCTAATACAATTCGAGTTGCGGAAGTGTCGGGAAATACCTCAGGCTTCAGAATCCATGCCGCAGCAATGTTTTCCGTACCCTCCGGAGTTGTCAGGGACGGCAGCATACTGGATGTAGAGAAGTTGAGTGCATGTATAGTACAAAAGTTGGAGGAAAAAGGTATTCGCAGCAAAAAAGCTGTCTTTTCCATAGTATCAAATAAGATTATGAATAGGGAAGTAAGTATTCCTTATGTTAGAAAGCAACAGATTGATTCCGTTATACGTCTGCATGCGGACGAGTATTTTCCCATGGGGCTTAACAGACAGGCTGTTTCTTACATTATAACGTCGGAGAATAAGGCGGCAGATCGCATAGATGCTATGGTCTATGCAGCTCCGGAAGAATTGATAAGAGGTTATTACAACCTTGCGACAGCTATGGGCGTGGAAGTCAGGAGTCTTGATTATTATGGAAATGCGATTTTCCAATGGATGAAGGAAGCTCTTGAGGACAGGTCTGTGATGCTTATACGCATAGGATATGATTTTTCACAGGCGACCATTATGACGAATTCCACACTCAGGATGCAACGTTCCATAAATTACGGTGTAAACGACATCATTGATGCCGCAATTGAAAGCGGATTTAACAATGATAGAGCAAAGGCTTTGGAACTGCTCGGAAAAAAGAAATTTATAGCGGAACGCCTGGATGATGAAAACGAACTTGAAGATAAGCAGATTGGAGATATAACGGATTCAGTAAGAAATATGATAGGCAATCTGACTCGTTTTATAGATTACTTTTATTCAAAGAGAAAAGATTCATTTGATTCTATAGAACATATAATGGTGCTGGATGTAGGAAACGATATAAAGGGTCTCAGCAAGCTTATTTCAAACGAGCTTGGAATAAAGCTTATAAAGTTGAATGAAATAGACGAATTGGTAGATTATAAAAAGTTTGGAGATGCGGACAGCAGAAAATTTTTTGCAGCCATAGGTGCGACTATAAATCCGGTCGGCTTTGTAACGGCAAGCATACTTGAAGAAAAAATCAAACGTGCGGAACGCAATTATTTCTCTACTGCATTTAAAATTTTATGCTCTTTATCGGCAGCTCTTATCATTATAACGGGAGTGAAATATGGAATTTTGATATCCGAGCATAAGAAACTTTCTTCAGAGATTGAAAGACTTTCATATATAGAGAGTATAGCGGATGAGAAAGCTGCCGCTCAGGAGAATTATGCAAAGACGGAGAGGATACATTCATTGACATATTGCAGCAATGAGAAGCTGTCACAGTTGTTTTCGGATTTAGAAAAAAATCTGCCCGGAACTACTGTTGTAAATTCCATGAGTTCTTCGGAAAATATTTTAACCTTGAGTATAAGTGTGGATTCAAATGAAACTGCAGCTGAGGCGATAATGCAGCTTCGCAGTTTAAACTATCTTAAAAATGTGGCTGTCAGTTCAGTTACGGATACTGCTGATCCTGTGACGGGAGCTGAAAAGGTTTCATTTACAATTACGGCGCTTTTTGTGAGCGACACATCCGTTGAAGCTCCCGCCGTATCTGAAGCTGTGACCCCGGAAGTGACGGAGGAAAACGAGGATGAACGGTAATTCGGTAAAAATAAATGAGCTTTTGAAAAGATTGAATTCAAGACAAAAAAAGCTGCTTATGATATTAGCAATGGTTTTTATTGCGGTAATTGCCGTGGAAATATCTTTCGGACTGTTTATTTCACGTTCCCAGGAGCTTAAAACGGAGAATGCTTCTCTGCGCAGCAAGCTTACAGATTATACCATGCTGGTAAATCAGGAGCGGAGTATAATTGATGAAATAAACAGCTTAAACGATGATGCAAAAAATATTATAGACAAATACAGCGCAGGTAATACGCCTGAAAAGACATTGGTATTTTTGGATAAGCTCAGTAAAGCAAGCGGTATGAGTATTCCGTCCGTGAGTTTCGGACAGGAAACTCTAATTTCAGCCGGAGCGGACGTTGCCGCCACACAGGCGCTGCAAGGTAACGATAAAACGGAAGACGATTCGAATGAGGGCGGAAATATCAATATAATCGAGGGGGGATCGGATTTATATCTGTACAATTACCCGGTCACTTTCTCGTATGCCGTTTCTTATTCGGGATTAAAGCAGGCATTGAATTATATAGAATCAAATGAAGAACGCATGACTGTGGAAAATATTTCAGTCTCATATGATGCAGGGACGGGATATGTATCGGGTTCAATAACCTTAAACCAATATACGCTTACAGGCATCGGCGTGGAACGTTCGTACAGAGCTCCTGAGATTAACGGCAAAGAAAAGGGCGTTTCAAATCTGTTCGGATAAAGTTCAAGGTGAAGCTATGAATTTTGTTAAAATTAAAACTTCAAAATGCAATAATAAAGGCTTCACACTTATTGAAGTGATAATCAGTATGCTCATACTTGCAATTGTGGCAATACCGATACTGAGAAGTTTTAATGTCAGCATGAGAACAAATATCAGGGCTGATGAGAGAGCTGCGGCTGTGGAATATTCTCAGCAGCTTATGGAAAGTCTGCAGACCTATGGAGCGGCGGAAGTAGAAAAAGAATTTACAGGAAGAAAGTTCAATTTGGCGGAACTTGCCGACGGCGGAGCGGGTGAGGCTACCGACAGAGGTTTTGTAAATAGAAGAACCGAAGAAATTAAAGCCGGAGCTTCAAGGTATTATCGCATTTTAGGCGCTGAAGCGGCGGGGCGTGAGTATGATGCTCAGATATCGTATTCCCCTGCGAAAACAGCATATAATATGAGTGATTTTCCCGATATATCCGCATTTGACAAGAAAAAAACCGTCATTTTAAATCCTGCGGGGTCATATGTTGATTATATATCCGATACGGATGGTTATATGTATGATGTCAGCTCCAAATCGTATATAGGCTATAGAAGCAATTCTTATGAAAATATATATACTGAAAGTATCTATGCGGTTTATAAAGCCGCTTATCAGCAGATATGCGCAGCTGTTAACGAGGCTCTGCTTGAAAAAAATCCTCAAATTTTATCATCACAGCTTTTACAGCTGAAGGCTTTGATGCCGGATGATGCGGAAGTCCGGAAGAGAGCGCTTACAAGGAGTGTCGAACGTAAAACCGCTATAAAGATCAGGCATACGAAGGAAGGCTTTTTCATTATGGCGGTATTGGATTACAGTTTAAAAGGTGCAGCTTCCGCTGCCGAGTTTGCCGATTTACAGGCAGCCGTGAACAGACATTGTATCGAAGCGGGAACGGCGCTGCCGGAATTGAATTCCATGGTAGCGAATATTTGGGCTGAAACTATGCGTGAAGAAAATTTTCACCACAGTTATATGATATATAAAAGTACGGAGCCTGTTCAAAAGCTTCAATCAGTATATCTTATGCATGATCCTTTAAAAGCTTCCGAGTGGGCAAGCGACAGCATTGCACTGGATATGTCCGATGTGATATCGGAATACAATGATTCCAATCGCTTATCGCTTTACATAGTTCCGCAAAAGGGACTGATAGGTATGAGCAATGATACCGACTACAGGTTACAATCTACGGACTATATAGCGCCGTTTATCACGGGAGCGAAAATCTCCGGAAATTCGGCGACGGATATTAAAATTGCTCCGGGAGGATTTTCGGGAGGATTGCTTAAGCTTCATTATATGAAAGGCTTTTTTGCCGAATCGGGAGCATTTGCAGCTTCAAATTCAATTGACAATATAGTTGCAAAGGAAGCTGAAGAGCGGGATTATATATTTGATATTAAGATAAAAATTTACAAACATGCTACAGGGAGAGAAAAGCCTTTTGACAAATCAAAGATGCTGACGGAGTTGAATTTGACAGGCTATTGATTTGTATTTGTCGGCGTTTCGGAGAAATTCAGTATGAAATACAGTTTAAAAAATATGCATACAGTAATTTATGAGCTTAAAAATGACAAGAGAGGCTCATCGCTGCTTGCCGTATTAATCAGCTCGGGAATAATCCTATTATTGGCGTTGACTGTATTATTTGTATCATATACAAATTTTCAGATGAAAATAGTGCAACAGCAGTCCGACAGAAATTTTTATGATGCCGAATCTGCAATGAATGAAATAATTCAGGGTCTTCAGGCGGATTCTCAGGAAGCACTTTCCGAAGCCATAGCTCATACCGAAACCTATTATGCGTCAACTCCCGTTGAGGAACGCTCGAAATTTTTAGATAAAAGTTTTACGGACAGCTTTGTCGGAGTGCTTATAAGAAAGGCTTACGGTTCCGCAAGACCGGTAGAAATCGATAACGGCGGCGGGAAATATACTGTTATACTGACCGGCTCCATAAAGAATGATTTTTGCAGAAAGTTGGAGAGGATGACGTCGGAGCATGAAAACAGACGGATAACGGTAAAAGAAGCTGAAGGCGAAAACATTACAATAATTTATAATTTAATCGAATCCTATGTGAAGCTTCAAGGCATATCCGTTACCTGTACCGATAAAAATGGATATGAAACTTCTATATCAACGGATTTGCGATTTGATGCTCCCGACGGGTTATATGGAGCATCGGACTTTTACAATCTCGATGTTTTTAATGAATATTCCGTTATAGCCGACGGAATTATATCATCGGAGGGTAAGCAGGTCTATATCGACGGTAATCTGTACGGAGGGAAAGGCATATCCTCAAATACCGGTGCGGAGCTTTCCGTGACGGGAAACAGGATTATATCAAAGGCGGATATATTTACTGTTGACGACGGAAATATAAACGTCAGAGGTAAAACAGGGAATCCTGCACAGATATGGGTTAAAAACATAAAGACGGAGCTGTCGGAAGGTAGAAAAGCCGTAGCTTCCAAATCGTTCGGAGGACATTTGGGCACCGCTATGCGATTGAAAGCGGATTGTTATGTAGCGGATGATCTTATAATAGGAGCTCCGGGATACGATGTATTTGTGGACGGCAGTTATTATGGATATCATACAGGAAATATTCCCTATATGGGGACTTCGGATACAGGTGAAGAGGAACCCAATGACGGAAGTGCGGTTTCCGTAAATGCTCCTCATGCCGATTTGGACATCGCATCGGGAGAAGGGCAGCAACTGTTGCTGGCAGGAACGACAAAATTGAAATTGCCGCTGCCGTCGGGAGGTTTCGCATTTATACCTTTCGGAGAGTCGATGAGCTACATATGGACACAGGATGCATATATGATTCCGGGCAATATGATTAAAAGCTCCGAGGGCGAGGCGGCTTCCGGCCGTAATCCGATGTCTGAATCAGAATTTGAATATTTAACGTCGGGAGGTAAAAAGCCTTTAATTTTAGATTATGAAATGTATAAATATAAGGATGAGATAAATATAAGAAGCTATCTTAATCCTTCAAAGCCTTATACATCTCAGCATGTACAGCTATATAAGGGTGAGAGCGGAAATGCGACAGAAAGAGTTGTGTATTTTTATATGAACTTCCTTAACAGCAGCACTGCAAGTAATTATTTTTCGAAATATTTTTCGATTCGGGAGCAGCATGACAGGTTTACGAGGCTTGCGGATATATTCGGATATGGAAGTATCAGTACAGCAGATTTGAATAACAGCAAATTTGCGGGTAATCTATTGTGCTTTAAAAGCTTTAGAAAGGGAAAACTTACAAGTTTAAAAGCCGATCCCGGAGCTGCAGTTGATCCGTTCAGAAAGTTTTTTGCAGATGAAAGTTCCCCTATAGCAGTATCGAAACCCGATACTGAAGCCGTACTTACTCTGACAGAGGGCAACAAAAGCGTTTTCAGCGGAGATGTAGTGAGTGCCGAAAATGAGCTTACCTACAGGTTTAACGGATTATTGAGTGCTCTGGACGAAACTCGGTATACAAGCTATCCTCGTTATGATCTGGCAAATTATTTGAAGCTTCAGAATAATTTTTCCGAGGCAAACATAATATATGGAATATCGGGAGATGCCCTAATTAAGAGAGCTTTACCCGTGACGGGAAAAGGGGAATCGAAACGATTGGAGATTACAAGAAACTTAAACGGACTTTTAGTTGCTGATTGTGATGTTATAATATCGCCGGGCTGCGTTTTTGACGGATGCATTATAACCTCGGGAAGCGTAAAGCTTGGAGCAGGGGCAAAGATTACGGCAGGTTCCGGGGGAAAAATATTGAAAAGATTGATAATGAAGGAAAATATATATACTGAGCAGGGTATGATAAAAATAAGCTTTGAAAACTGGAAGAAAAATTAGGAGAAGCCGGATGAGGCTGTTGCATCAGAGAAAATTGAATAATAAGGGCTTTACGCTTATAGAAATGATTGTTGTGGTGCTTATAATTTCAATAGTTGCGGCAGTCGTCGTTCCGGGGGTGGCATCCCTTTTAAGTTCAGGTGTTACGAAAGCGGCATCAGAGTTGAATTCCATATGCATGAGAACACGAGTGTTTACGATGAGCGCACCCGAGGGAAGTGTTTTTCTCAAGATATATATGGAAAATGAAAAATATTATGCCGCCATATTTAAAATTGAAGAAGCTGACAACAGTAAAAGCGACAATTATCAAAGCATTGAAGAACCTGTATTTTTAGGGAACGACAACTTGGAAATATTTGAACTCGGCGGCAATAAAATAACCGGTTCAAATCCTCTTTATGTGCAATTTGAAAAGGGAAGCGGAGCATTTAAAAGTCGATGCAGGGGAGTTAAAATTTCCGGAAGAGGCAGAGACGTGAAGCTTCATTTCGTACAGGATACCGGCAGGACTTATATGGAAAGCTCGGATAGCGTCGGAGTTTAAAAATTATGCAAAGAAAAAAGATAGAAGCATACGTAATTGATAACAAGGGCTTTACTCTTATAGAATTGATAATGGCTGTCGCAATTATGACACTTGTGATGTCGGCGCTTGTAATAATGGTATCCGTTTCACTTAAACAGTACGGTATCGTGGGCTCGGATGTTAATATGCAGCAGAATTCACAGTTTATAATGGAACATGTAGGAGAGTCTATCATGGAAAGTTCCTCTTTGCCTCATGAAATCAATGTCGGCAGCTTACACGGATATGCGATGGATATCTTATCAAATGACGGCGAGCGTGCAGTTAGAATAATAGTTTTAGATGAAAATTCTCACAGAGCTTTTACCAAGCTTGTTAAAGGCAAAGAATTCGTTGATATGCAGGCGGATAAGTCGTCGAAAAAGGCATCAGAATTTCATGCTGCGGCAGATGTTCCGTTATCGGCTTTACCTGCTGATAATGAAGGTATGGGAGATAATAAATATACCGATTTGAATAAAGATTTTGATATATCGGATGATATAGATATAGTCGATGAAAATCCTAATATAGATGGCGGTAACGGTAATAAAATTACAGATGTGCCTACGATTGTTGAAGAAATTGATGCAACGAACACTGATGAAGTTAATCCCGAAAAGGATGTATCGGATAAATCCTTATCCTCATATGTTACTGGAGCAATGCTCGGAAACATCGTACAGCATCCGGAGCAAAATCTTCTTGCGGATTGTGTGGATAAGCTTGTATTGGAAAAAGCCGAAAACGGAAATCTTATTCCTGTTAAGCTTTCTATGAATATAGGCGGGAGAACTTTAAAGCTGACAGGGAAATATCGTATAAGAAATATGATTTATTGAATGGGAGCGGTATAATGAAGTCCGGTAAAAAAATTTTATATGGCAAATATTCAGTGATAATTTTACTTGCGGCAGCCTTTATATTTACAGTGTTATCGGCAGCCTCCGTTTCGAATGCCGTGACCGATCTGAATGAAGAAAAAATTGTATTTAAAGTCAATGAGACGAAGAATGCATCCTCCAAGACGGATATTAAAAATGAAGAAATTAAAAATAATAATTTTCCTGACGAAGTTGTAAAAACAAAAGCTTTGAGAATTACAAACAGCGACGCCGTTGAGGATGATAACGGGAATTATGTTATAAATATAAGCGGCATGAATGCTTCGAATATGGCGTCAGGCACGGATATGGTTATGGACGGAGAACTTGTCTACAGGAAAATAAAATTTGTAATAAATAAAATCTCCGGGACTGAAGTAAAACCTATGGAAGCGAAATTCGGCGTCGTTAAAAATATTCCGAAGAATGGAGAACCGCCTTCAGCTGAAATTCCGGCGGTATTTTTCGGAAATGCGATATATAGGGAGACCGACGGAGTAAAGGTTGATATTAAATCACTTTTGCCCGGTACGGAGTATTATCTCTATATTCCTGTAAACAGTATGTCGACAGCTTCCGTTCTGCATTGCAGTATAAATAATTGTTGTGAAAACACAGGAAAAGAAAGAAAAAATTTTGAAAGCAATATGAACGATATATATGTCATTTTGAATATCGTCAAATGGTTTGATTTAGGATGATTATTCGATATAATTATTGTACGACTGAAATCACCGGAACTTGTCATATAGAGATGATTACAGAATATTATAAATTACTCGCTAAACAATGTGACAGCAGATTACACGGAAAAATTACGGTAAAATTATGATAACACTTTACATTTTCAGCCTTTGCATAGGCTTGATATGCTTGCTGGTTTTAACATTTTATATAAAAGACAGTACGGATTCGGTGCTCAAAGCTCTAATGCTGACAATCAATGTACTGACGATATCTTTTGTTGTAAATATAATCACTCTTATAACAAATTCACCTTTGTATGTAACATTTTTTCAAGGTGCTTACTATGCAAGTATTGATTTTCTGCTGGTTTGTTTTGTCAGATTTATAATTGTATATACCGGAATAGAATTTAAATATAAGAATGCTTTGTACAAAACTGCGGTTTTTGTTGCAATTGTCGATTCGGTTTCTATGATTCTTAATTCTTATTACAATCATGTATTTACCGTTAAGAGAATAATTTTGTCCGACGGTGATGGAGTATTTGTATATAATACAAACACTTTTATGTATGATTTTCATCTTCTGTTTACATTCGGATTGGCATGTATTATTTTTATAGTGCTTATAGATAAAACACTTCATACACCGAGTTTTTATCATAAAAAATATTCGATTATAATAATGTTGCTCGCAGTTGCTTTGATTCTTAATGTAGGCAACATGTTTTTGGTAATTCCTGTAGATATAACATTGCCGCTATATGCGATAATGGCATTTTTATTATACTTCTTCACGGTTAAATATATTCCGAGATTGTTGTTGAATTCCATGATTCTTTATATGATGGCAAGTATGAAGATCGGAATCATTGTTTATGATAATCTCGGTCAGTGCATTTATGTAAATAATGAAATAAAATCTATTGTAGGTGATGAGGAAAACAGTGATGAAATAGACCTTTATTTTGCAACACAATATATAAGCAGAGGTCTTGTAGCTGCGAGTCATGATGAATGGGATCACGTGGTTGAGACTGAGAACGGCTCTTTATATTATAATATTATTTATAGCCGTCTGCTTGATAAGGGCGGGAAATATATAGGTTACTATTTTTCTGTAACGGATATTACCGAGGATGTTGAAAAACTTAATCAGGAACATTACAGGGCTGTGAATGATGAGTTTACAGGAATGTATAACAGATACGGTTTTTATGAAACGGTTCGTAATATTTTAAATGATAATCCGGATAAAAAGTATTATATAATATGTGAGGATATAAAGGATTTTAAACTTGTAAATGACCTGTTCGGAATAGAAATGGGGGATTGGATTATCCGTGAGGTCGCAAAGATATTCAAGGAAAACAGTCCGGGATATGAGGTCGCCGGACATATGGGCGGTGATAAATTTGCAGCACTGATAGATGCTGAAATATATAATGAGAGAATTTTAATTGATGATATACTGCGTGTAGGATATCTTATGGTCAACAGTGCGTATAGTTTGCACAGTCAGATCGGAGTATATCGAATCGAAGATCCTTCCGTCGAAATTTCAATAATGTGCGATCGTGCAAATATTGCAATAGATTCCATAAAGAATGATGCGCAACAGATTTTGGCATATTACGAAGACGATCTTATGAATGAAACCTTGTATGAGAAGCGCATCATAAGTGAATTTGAAAACATGCATGACATGGAAGAATTTATTATGTATTTGCAACCTCAGGTTTCGAGCTCAGGAAAAATAATAGGAGCGGAGGCACTTGTAAGGTGGCTTCATCCTGAGCTTGGGCTTATGCTACCGGGAAGCTTTATATCGATTTTGGAAAAAGCAAATATGATTTATATGTTGGACAGGCATATTTGGAAACTTGCGGCAATTAAACTGAAAGAATGGAAAGATACGGAAAACAGTGACCTGTATATATCGGTAAATATTTCACCTAAGGATTTTTATTATATGGATGTATTTGAAGAATTTACAAATTTGATTGAAAATTACGGCATAGATCCGAATAATTTGAAAATTGAAATTACCGAAACCGCACTCATGTCCGATATCGAGCGACAGATGAATCTGGTAAACAGACTCAGACGATATGGGTTTGAGGTCGAAATTGATGACTTCGGCAGCGGATATTCATCCTTGGGATTGTTGCAGGAAATAGAGGTTGACACCTTAAAGCTTGACAGAAGCATGATCAACACGACAAACAACATGATGAACAATACTATTTTAGATGCCGTAATATATATTGCGAAGAGTCTGAATATGAAAGTTATAAGTGAGGGTGTCGAGCAGCTTCAGCAGGTGAAATATCTGAGAAAAATGGGTTGTAATATATTTCAGGGATATTATTTCGCAAAACCTATGCCTATCGAGGATTTTGAAAGTAACTATATAGAAGAAGGAAAAAGCAGGCAACTGAGTATGGATGAACTTTGATTCGTGTGGGTATAATTCCACGCCTTTTGTATAATATGGTCAGTTACTTTTTTAGAAGTCTTACTTTAAAAGAAATATTTATCTTGTTACATATAAAAAATCAAGTCATTTTATCAGAAGGGAAGCAACAGCTTTTTTGATTTTCAGTTTTAAATTTAAAAGGTTTTAACTTGTAAACAAGTTAAAACCTTAACTTCATTTATAGAGCAGTAATTGCAGCGGTAGCACCGAATATTACACCGGGTAAATTTGCAACGACAATCGGCCAGTCCTTTTTCTTTTGAAAAAAACCGTAGCTGACCCATAGAATGCAATTTATTGCAGCAACTGTGGGCTGCAAAAAACCGCTTTTATGTCCGTGCAAGTTGCTTATAATTTGAGGGAAATAGGATATATACATAAGCATAGCGGTACAGGTTGCTATCCAGCCCATAATTTTAATTGTTTTTGAATTCATATTTTTACCTTTTTTACATTATGAATCATATTGATATAGACTATTTCATTCATTAAATAATGCCCCCTGACAGGATATTGAAATCTAACTAACATTATAATTCTATATGCAAAAAAAACAAGTTATTTATTAAATTATATGGGAAGAAAAAGTAACTTATACATTAAATAGAAAATGCATAACATCTCCGTCCTGCACCACATATTCTTTACCCTCTGAACGCAGTAATCCTTTTTCCCTTGCGGCAGCAAGGTTCCCGCCACATTCTATAAGCTTATCGTATGAGATGGTTTCAGCTCTGATAAAGCCTTTTTCAAAGTCGGAATGAATCTTGCCGGCAGCTTGAGGCGCTTTTGAGCCGCGCTTTATAGTCCAGGCACGCACTTCGGGCTCTCCTGCCGTCAGAAAAGATATAAGGTCGAGCAGTGCATAGGAGGCTTTGACGAGTTTATCCAAACCTGCCTCGGCGATGCCCATATCCTCAAGGAAGACAGCTTTTTCATCATCGTTCAGTTCGGCAATTTCGGATTCAAGCTGTGCACTTACCATGATGGTTTGAGAACCTTCGCTTGCGGAAAATTCTCTGACAAGGTTTACATAGCTGTTGTCCTCGGAGGAAGCATCGTCTTCGGAAACATTTGCAACATAAATTATAGGTTTGTATGAAAGCAGATTTAAACTTTGAACGAAGCGTTCTTCATCAGTATCGTCAAAGGCCATGGTTCTGGCGGATAAACCTTGTGCCAAAGTGTCGTTTATGCGAGTGAGAACATCGAGGTCTTTCTTCAATGACTTATCGCTCTTCATATTTTTGACGGTTCGCTGTATGGCTTTTTCGACGGCATCCATGTCGGCAAGTATAAGCTCGGTATTTATAATTTCTATATCGGATAGGGGGTCGATGCGTCCGTCCACGTGTACGATATTTTCATTCTCAAAGCAGCGTACTACATGAACTATCGCTGCAACGTCCCTTATGTGACCGAGAAATTTATTACCGAGACCTTCGCCCTTTGACGCACCTTTCACAAGTCCCGCAATATCGTAAAATTCTATGGTTGTATGAATGGTTTTTTTTGCCTTGTATATGTCCGTAAGAACCTTCAGTCGTTCATCGGGGACGGTTACGACACCGACATTCGGCTCTATGGTGCAAAACGGATAGTTGGCAGCCTCCGCACCTGCTTTTGTAATAGCATTAAAAAGTGTGCTCTTGCCGACATTAGGCAAGCCTACAATTCCTAATTTCATATTTATATTTACCTGTCCGAAAAACCTTGATTTATCCGGGTTTTCGCCTTTCGTTAAATTTCTTTTATGCCCTTTTTATGCCACATTTTAAATCAACTATGCACGTAGAGCTATGATTTTAAAAAGAGCCTGACACAATGACATATTGTAGCATAGTGACTTCGGGTTTTCAATCTTAACAGGGTTTTACCTACTACTGTCTCGAAGTGTAAAAGAAAAGAATAAAGTTGTAGTTAAAGGTCAGATTATCATAATATTTCCGAAGATGTGCTTTTTCTTGATAACCGTATATTTAAATTAATTGAGCTCTCTTTTTATCTCTCTGTCGTGAGAAGAACGGATTTTATATAATATCAGAGCTGAGATAATTGCGGCAAAACTTATAAATTGTGCGGTACGGAAAGGATATATAAGGAATGATCCGATATGCAGAACTCCGGGAATGTCTGAAGGGTCAAGTCCTGAAAGAAAAAGCTTTTCGGTAAGCTTCGCAGAACCTGCCAAGAGGCTGTCCGTACGCAGCTGTTCCACGAAAAATCGCTCCAATGAGTAAAATATCAGATAGAGGCAGAATATTTGACCTGAGAACTTTCTATGTTTGGAAAATAGAGAAAGTCCTATAAAAAGCAGCAAGCACCATATAGATTCATATAAAAAGGTAGGGTGTACATTTATGCCGTCGATATTTATTGCCCAAGGAAGGTCGGTAGGTGTGCCGTATGCTTCCTGATTGAAAAAATTTCCCCATCTGCCTATTGCCTGTCCGAGGGCTATGCACGGAACAGCTAAATCAAAAATTTCAAATGCGGATATTTTTTTTATGCGACACATTATGAAGGCTGCTGTCATTCCGAATATCAGACCTCCATGAATTGCAAGTCCGCCTGCCCGCAGATTTATTATGTCATAAAAGCTGTGGTAATGCTCCAAATTAAAGGCAACATACCAGACTCTGAGTCCGATGATTGCAGCAGGAATAGAGATCAGAACAATATCAAGCAGATCGTCTGAGCTGATTCCATATCGGGGGGCTCTTTTATAACCTAATGCTGTAGCTGCTATCATTCCGGTGCATATTAATATCGCATACCACCTTATATCAAACCCGAATATTGTGAAAGCGACAGGCTCGGGAGTAAAAAGCATATTTAAAAATCCTCCTTATAGTGTTAATATATTTTCACTAACGGGTATTATAGCACAAAACACACTCTTGCCCTAAATTTAATAATGTGAATATATCTGAATAAAGAAAAGAGCGATTTAAATTATAAAGATGTCTGCAGCTTGGACTTATTTTAAATTTAATGCATTGATATATTCTTGTGTATGAAAGGATTAATTTTAATGATAAAGATATTGGCAGCTCCTATTATAGGGGCTATTATAGGGTACTGCACAAACTGGGTAGCGGTAAAAATGCTGTTTCGTCCGATGGAAGCGAGGTATTTGGGTCGTTTCAGAATTCCATTCACGCCGGGAGTGATTCCTAAGGGAAAAGCACGTTTAGCCGAAGCGGTGTCAGTTGCGATAAACGAGCAGCTTTTGACTGAAGATGCGGTAGAAATGCGATTGCTGTCACCGGAGGTTATGGGAATGGTGAAAGAGGCTGCGGAGGATATAGTTGAAGGAACTAAAACAAATGAAGCCTCAATACGTGAAATTGTCTGTAAAAGAGTGGATGAAGGCAGCTTGAATCTTGTGATGCATGACCTTGAAACAGCTGTAACTGCAAGGATAATGAAACGAATTAAGGCTGCGGAGCCGGGAGAACTGATTTCGGCTCATCTTACGGAGCAGCTCGGCAATGCAATGTCAGGTTCTTTGATAGGTATGATGATGGGGGACTCGCTTGCTGAAAAATTCGGAAGCGCTATTGCCGAATCCGTGGAAAAGTATATAGACGATAATGGAGACAGGCTTATCGGCAACATAGTGCGCAGTGAGCTGTCAAATATCGGAGATATGCAGGTGGCTCATGTAATAAACGGTATAGAAAGCTCGGGTTATGATATAGCCGCAGCATTGGTTGAAGTTTACCGCAGTTTCGTACACGAAAAAGCTTATACTGTCATTAAGGAACTGAATATAGGAGCAATAGCGGCAGAAAGTATCCGTTCTATGGAAAATGAGGAGTTGGAAAAACTGGTCATGAATACTATGAGAACCGAGCTGAGAGCGGTCATAAATCTCGGAGCACTTATAGGTCTTATTCTGGGTCTTGTAAATATGGCGGTTTACCTTACCTGATTAATAAAAATAATAATCAGATAACAGTTAGAGGTGTTGGAAAATTCCGACATCTCATTTTTTTTATCTTTTCAAATTTTATATTCTCAAAATTCTCTCTTATCCGATTATCGGACAAGAGTATTTCGGTATTGATATAGGCAGTTTTGAGACGAATGTAGGATTTACCCGTTAGATTCGGAGACAATATTTTACTGATACGAATTAAAAATTAAATAAAATAAAGCTGTTCATATAAGTTCAGCATTACATCATATTGCTGTAAAAAAATCTCCACTACTATATATAGGATATATCATCTCTTTTAAGGTGGTAAATCGCCACATATGGACTGTAAAAACAGAAAATCGAGTCTGAAAGAGGCAAGTTTTGTTGTAAAGTGGTTTAAAGTAGAGTATAGTGGTTGATATAACAAAACTGGAGCTTTAGACTGTTTTGCTCCGCATTTTCGCCATTGTGAGGGAAAAATGTTCAGCGGTACTTATCATCACAGCATAGATACAAAGGGCAGAGTCATCATACCTGCGAAGTTTCGAGCGGGTCTGTCGTCAGGACTGGTTCTGAATAAAGGACTGGATAATTGCCTTTTTTTGTACCCTATGTCCGAATGGATGAAGCTGGTTGAAAAGATGAAGGATATCCCTCTTACCAATAAAGACGGGAGAATGTTCGTGCGCAGGATGTTTGCAAATGCTGTAGATGTCGAAATGGATAAGCAGGGCAGATTGCTTATTCCGCCGATGATGAGAGACTATGCAAATATAGATAAAGATTTGGTGAGTATAGGCGTAGGAGAAAGAGTGGAGCTTTGGAGCAGGGAAGAATGGGATTCATATAATGATGAATCTGATTTTGATGAAGATGCTTTTGTAGAAAAAATGAGTGCTATAGGTGTGAGTATTTGATATGGAATTTTCACATATATCCGTGCTTTATGAAGAAGTATTGGAAAGCTTAAATATCAGACCTGACGGAGTATATGTTGACGGAACGCTCGGAGGAGGCGGTCATGCCTTCGGCTTATGTGAGCGTTTAGGCGCTGACGGGATTTTCGTCGGTATCGACAGAGATACCGACGCTTTGGAGGCGGCGGATAAGAGGTTAAAATCTCTGCCGTGTAAAAAAATATTTGTACACGATAATTACAGTAATATAAAAAATATTTTGTCAAAGCTGGAATTGTCGGAAATAAACGGAGCTATGCTGGATTTGGGGGTATCTTCATTTCAGTTGGATTCGGAGAAAAGAGGATTTTCTTATATGAAGCCCGCGCCCTTGGATATGCGCATGGATGCACAGGCGGGATTTTCGGCATATGATGTGGTTAATAAGTATTCAGAGCAGGAGCTTTTAAGGATTATCAAAAACTACGGTGAAGAAAAGTGGGCAAAGCGTATAGCTCGTTTTATAGTTGAAGAACGCAAACAGAAAGAAATTACAACTACCGACAGATTGGTTGAAATTATAAAAAATGCAATTCCGGCAGCTGCAAGACGCAGCGGACCTCACCCTGCAAAACGTACATTTCAGGCTATTCGTATAGAGGTCAATGATGAATTGGGCGGATTGGAAAGCGCAGTGGATGATTTTATAGATGTTTTGGCTCCAGGCGGACGTTTGGCTATAATAACTTTTCATTCACTTGAAGATCGCATAGTCAAGGAAAAATTTGCACATAGGGAAAATCCTTGTAACTGCCCTAAGAATATGCCCTGTGTATGCGGTTTAAAGCCTGAATTGAAAAGAATAACCCGAAAGCCTGTGCTCCCGTCAGCTGCGGAGGTGGATGAAAATCCACGTGCCAGAAGCGCCAAACTCAGAGTGGCGGAAAAATTGAAAAAGATTACTGTAAATCAGGGAGTATAGATTGAAATGTTTTTTATGTCGATATTGGGAGTCGGCATTTTCATAAGAAGTGATTTTTGTTGGTGATATGTGGAGGAATTTCGGATATGATAGCGGCAGAAGAATGGCGCAAATATGAGGAAAGCTATATCCGTTACGGATTGGATTTGCGACCTGATATCAGAAATGAAGAAAGTGAAATAAAGCAGAAAAAGCCTAAGCAAGCGCAGATAAAGGTGACTGCAAGTGACCGAGCCGTAATGCTCATGACTGTATTTGCAGTAGCAGTGTGTATGATAGCGATAATCTTTTTTCACGCTTATGCTGCAAATATCAAATACAATATTAACAGTTTGAACAAAGAAATAGACGGATTATCCAATGATATAGACAACCTGAATGTTGAACTCAGGAGCGGAAACAGTCTTGATTCGATAGAATATTATGCTATAAATGATCTTGAAATGGTATATCCGGGAATTTCTCAGACTGTGGATGTTACGGAAATTGAAGGTAGCGAACAGGTAAATGCTTATATTGCAAGTCTCGCCGCATCACAAAGGGGCTTTGTTACGAGCGATTCCATAACTGTGGCTGACGCTGCACGTCTGCTTTTTGCACAATCATAGAAATCATTCGGGCGCCTGATAATTTAGGCGCTCTGTTTTATATTTCAGCGGCAAAGCAGGACAGTTTTGGTCTATTTGAATTTTGATGTGTTTAAAATATTGCAGTGATGCCGTTCAGGAATGATGCGATGCAATCTTTTATATAAGGAGCTGAAAATGGCACATAAGAAGAAAAAGGTAAATGATGTTGTTGCTATGAGCAGAAACCGACTTGTATTTTTCTTTCTGATAGTTGTAATATTATTTGTGTTGCTTGTGTTTATTCTCGGTGATGTAATGATATTCAAAGGTGAAAGCTACGCCGCATTGGCGGAACGTCAGCAGACCAGAGATATAAACATCGTTGCGAGCAGGGGAGAAATTTATGATGAAAACATGAATGCTCTTGCCATAAATGAAGCGATGTACACCGTTTGGGTAAGACCGGGAGAGGTGGCATCTGCTGAGAATGATGCAAAGAAAAAGAATGACGGAAAAAATGAAAATTTCACTGCTGAGACGATGGCTGAAGCGCTTGCGGAGATAATTCCCGATACAACTGCTGAGGGTTTGCTTGAAATCATAGAATCGGATTCGAAATATACCCGTTTGGCAAAGTATGTTAAAGAGGATACGGTTGCTGCTATAAAGGAAGCACAGACTGAAGGAACGGTCAAAGGTATTGAAATTACAAATACCGTACGAAGGTATTATCCTATGGGAACTTTGGCGTCCAACGTAATCGGAACAACGAATGATGACTATGTAGGCATATCGGGACTTGAACTTTACTACGATCAATATCTGACAGGTAAAGAGGGCAGATGGATAAAGAGTACCGATGTGAGGGGTAATGATCTTAACAACGGAGTTGAAAAATATTATTCCCCGCAGGACGGCTGCAGCATAGTGCTGACTATAGATGAAGTAATTCAGCATTTTGTGGAGTCTGCAATAGAGGATGTGTATAATAATACGGGAGCGGATTCGGTAATGGCGATAGCAATGGATCCGAAAAGCGGCGAAATCCTTGCCATGGCTAACTATCCGGACTATGATTTAAATAATCCGAGAATCCCCATACTTGAAAAACAAAAGGCTGAACTGGAAGGCTTGGAGCCTGCGGAAAAGGTCGAATATTGGAATAATATGTGGCGAAATCCTATGATAAATGACACATATGAGCCCGGATCTCCGTTTAAACTGCTGACCACCGCATCCGCACTGGAGGACGGACTTACCGGGGTCAATGACACTTTTGTATGTACCGGCGGACTTCAGATTTATGACAGATATCTGAGATGCTGGAAGTCTCCGGGTTCTCACGGCTATGAAACGCTTGCTCAGGGTGTTGCAAATTCGTGCAATCCTGTATTCGTCACACTGTCACAGAGATTGGGAGTATCGAGATTCTATGATTATCTCGGATTGTTCGGACTTACCGAACCTACAGGTATAGATTATCCGGGGGAAGCATCTCCGATAATTCAGAATCAAAAGGATGCAGGACCCGTAGGTCTTGCTACGATGTCTTACGGACAAGGCATAGCTGCAACTCCCATACAGATAATGACGGCATTATCCTCCTTGGGAAATGACGGAAAGCTTATGAAACCTCACTTGGTGAAAAAGCTGATAGACGATAACGGTAATTCCGTGCATGACTTTAAACCTGAAGTTGTGAGACAGGCGGTTTCGTCTCAGACGGCAAAAGAGCTTTGTACCATGATGGAAGGCGTGGTTCAGAGCGGAACCGGAACGGATGCATACATTCCGGGCTACAGAATAGGCGGAAAAACCGGAACCGCCAATCAGTTTAAAAACGGTAAGCTTGTAGAAAATAAGACATTTTCATCATTCTTTGCCATGGCTCCTATGGAAGACCCTAAGTTTGCGATCCTTATGGTAGTAAATGCTCCTAAAGGAGTGCGTTATGGAGGAAAAACTGCGGGACCCGGTGTAAAAGCAATCCTTTCAAATGTCTTGGATTACATAGGCGTAGAACCGATATATACGTCGGAAGAAGAGTCCAAACTCGCATCGGGCAAGGTTACCGTACCCGACTTAAAAGGTTACAGCTATGAAGCCGCCGTCACATGGCTCTCCAATATAGGCTTAAATGCGATAGAATGTCCGGCAGGTTCTACGGCTTTCAGTGTAACGGATCAATATCCGAAACCGGGGACTCAGCTTTCTGCGGGCAATTCCGTTTGTCTGTATGCACAATAGATATGGAGGAAATAAATGAAACTTGCAGAACTTTTAAAAGAAAGCGGCATAAATTGTCCGAAAGATGCAGCGGAGCTTGAAATTACAGGAATAAGTTATAATTCCATAAATACTCGACCCGGAGATGTATTCGTGTGTATCAAAGGTTTCAGCACCGACGGACACAAGTATGCCGGGGCTGCGTATAAGAAGGGTGCAGTCGCTATAATTGCACAGGATGAAATCAACGGAACGGACATACCCGTACTTTATACGGAGGATTGCCGTAAAGCACTTTCCAAGCTTTCTGCAAATTTTTACGGTCGTCCTTCGGAGGACATGACGATATACGGAGTGACCGGCACCAACGGCAAAACAACAATATCGTATTTGATAAAATCCGTTGTTGAAGCTTCAGGAAAACAGTGCGGAGTTCTCGGAACCATAGCATATGTCTATGGCGGTAAAACATTCGAGTCGGTGAATACTACGCCTGAATCCTTTGAAATTCAGAGGATGCTTGCCGAAATGAAAAATGATTTTAAAACCGATGTCTGCTCCATGGAGGTTTCTTCTCATTCACTTGAGCTTGCACGTGTGGATGACGTCAGCTTTGGTTACAGTGCATTTACGAATCTTACCGAGGATCATCTTGATTTTCACAGAGATTTTGATGATTATTATGAAGCTAAGAAACGACTATTCCTTTTGACAAAAAAGATGAATGTAATAAATACAGATGATGAATACGGCGAAAAGCTTTATTCGGAATTGGAGGCTGTGGGTAAACCGGTACGTTCGTATTCAATAGATAAAGCTTCCGCTTATTATCGTGCCGAGATAAAGGAATCCTCCGCATACGGAACGGATGCCGTATTTTTTGAGGCAGGAAAGGCTTTGGGCAATATTCACATAAACACTCCGGGCAAATTTTCGGTAGCGAACGCCGTATGTGCAGCAGGGCTTGCTCTGTCATCGGGTATATCTTGGGACGAGGTGAAAGCGGGAATTGAAGCTGTAAGAGGTGTTGCGGGTCGGTTTGAAAGCGTTCCGAACAGCAAGAAAATGTCCGTTATCGTCGATTATGCACATACACCCGATGCACTTATAAAGGTATTGAATACAGCAGCAGAATTTACGGACGGCAGAATAATAACCGTATTCGGCTGCGGTGGAGACAGAGACAGTACAAAACGTCCTTTCATGGGAGAAGCGGCGGGAAATCTTTCCGATTTTTGCGTAGTAACCAGCGATAATCCGAGAACGGAAGATCCTGATGAAATAATAAATGATATATTACCGGGAATAAATAAAACCGGATGTGAATATGAAGCCGTGGCTGACAGACGTAAAGCTATAAAACGCGCTTTGCAGGAATATAAACCGGGAGATACGGTAATAATAGCCGGAAAAGGGCATGAAACATACCAGATAATAGGCGATGTAAAACAGCCTTTTGACGATAGAGAAACCGCATTGCAGATTATAGAGCAGGAGATCTGAAAAATGAAGAAAATGTCTGTTGCGGAGGCAATATCGGCATCAGGGGCAAAGCTTATTTCAGGAAATGAGCTTATGAACTTTGACAGTGTAAGTACGGATTCAAGAAAAGCTTCAAACGGCAGTCTTTTCATCGGGTTATCGGGAAAAAACGCCGACGGAAGCATATATGCACCCTCCGCATATGAAGCAGGATGCCGTGTCATGCTGTTGTCAAACGGGAAAGCCGCAGCCGAAATGTGCAAAAAATATCCCGATGCGGCTGTGATGACAGCGGATGACACACTTGCCGCAATGCAAAGGCTTGCGAAAAATTATTTAAAAAAATGTAAGGCAAAAAAAATAGGCATTACAGGGAGTGTGGGCAAGACTACAACAAAGGAAATGTGCTATACCGTACTTTCCGAACATTACAAAAGCATATGCAATTATGAAAATTTCAACAATCATATAGGGGTTCCGATTACAGCCTTTACTGTAGAGGAAGATACGGAAATCGCAATATTTGAGATGGGTATGAATCATAGGGGGGAAATAAGACCTCTGGCAGATATAGTACATCCGGAAATTTCTATTATCACTACTGTAGGGGATTCTCATATAGGAAACATGGGAAGCAGAGAAGCTATATTTCAAGAAAAAATGGAAATCACAGCTTTTATGAATGATGAGGATGTATTAATATACAACGCCGATAACGACATGCTTCAGCTGATTGAGAATACGGAAACAGCTTGGAAACGGTTGAAGTGCAGCGAAAGTGCATCTGTAGGCGGAGTTAAAATCTCCGATATAAGAGAAAGCTCGGACGGGATAGAGTTTTTCCTTGCTTATGGTGTGGAAAAAGTTGAATTCAAACTTCCCGTGCATGGACGCCACAATGCTTGGAATGCGGCACTTGCAGCGGCATGCGGGCTTTGCTGCGATATTTCTCTTGAAGAAAGTGCAGCTTCACTTGCAAATTTTAAAAATGCGGGCAAGCGTCTGCATGTGATAAAAACTGAGAACTTAACGGTTATAGACGATACTTACAATGCAAATCCGGAATCAATGCGAGCCGCCGTGTCAGTGCTTGTCGGAGCGGGCAAAGGGAGAAAAGTTGCGGCAATGGCGGATATGCTTGAACTCGGGGACGGCTCCGAAGCTATGCACTGCGAAATTATAGATTTTGCCTGTAATTCCGGAATAGATGTGATAATAGCAGTGGGGAAATTGATGAGCAGTGCGGCCTCGGCGAAAGCGGGGAAGCGGGAAATTCACTGCTTTGAAAGCAAGGATGATTTTATAAGAGCTGCAAAGAATATACTGAAAAAAGGTGATACAATTCTTCTTAAAGGTTCTCACAGCATGCATATGGACGAAGCGGCTGTTTATTTGAAGGATATGGGGGAGCTAAATGAATGACAGCAATTTGATGATAGCTATAGCGACGATGATTTCAGCATTTGTTTTAATGGCGGTGCAGGGACCTTTGGGAATACCTATGTTGCGCAGACTTAAAGCCGGACAGAGTATAAGAGAGGATGGACCTAAAAGTCATCAGGCAAAATCGGGAACTCCCACCATGGGTGGCATTATGATAATAATTGCCATAGTACTAACCTCGCTGATAATTATGTTTGCGGTTTATAAGGGCTTCAATGCCGATATTCTTGTTATGCTTTCAGCTACGTTGCTGTGCTGCGGCATAGGCTTTATAGATGATTTTATCAAGGTTGTGAAGAAGAGAAACTTGGGTCTGCGGGCATGGCAGAAGCTGCTGCTGCAGATTATAACGGCGGTTTTGATAGCTGTATATGAAACAAAGCTGTCGCCGTACGGAACCATGATATATATACCTATATGGAAGAATTATCTGGACTTGGGAGCACTCTATATCCCGTTTATAGTATTTGTACTTGTGGCAATGACAAATGCCGTAAATCTTACCGACGGGCTTGACGGACTGGCCGGAGGCTGTTCTGCGATAGTTGCATTTTTTCTGGCTATGACGGCGCTTATGATAAAGGATCAGAGCGTTATGATATTCAGTGCGGCGGTAGCCGGAGCATGTGCGGGGTTTCTACTTTACAATCGTCATCCGGCAAAAGTGTTTATGGGAGATACCGGTTCTCTCGCACTCGGAGCGGCGATTGCGACGGCGGCTGTAATAATGCATATAGAGTTGATTTTGGTGATAGCCGGAGCCGTGTTTGTGGCTGAGGTCTGTTCGGTCATAATTCAGGTGGCAGTGTTTAAGGCGACTCACGGCAAAAGGAGATTTTTCAGAATGTCTCCGCTTCACCATCATTTTGAACTTGGAGGCTGGAAGGAGACTAAGGTAGTCCGAGTTTTTTGGGTAGTCACGCTGTTGCTTTGTGTGGTTTCAATGTTTATACTGTAGATTCGGAATCTGCGGAGCTTAAAGATGATAGATTTGAATACGAATATAAAAGAAAATAAAATCCTTGTCGTCGGGCTTGCACGCTCCGGAAAAGCTGCTGCAGAGGCCTTGCGGAGCTTGGGAGCGGAAGTGGATGTTTACGATGCGAAGCTTGATGAAGAAAAGAGGCTTTGGGCAGACAGGATAGGATGCGCTACGCTATACTCTGATGAGAATGCTATAAGAAACGATTATGATATGCTGGTGCTGAGTCCCGGGGTTTCTCCGGAAAAAGCCTTTATAAAATCCGCAGCTTCGCACGGAGCTGAAATTATAGGGGAGCTTGAGTTGGCTTACCGCATAGGGCGGGGCAAATATATAGCTATAACCGGAACTAACGGGAAAACGACTACAACTACTCTCGTAGGTGAAATCTTTGCGGCTTCGGGACGAGCCTTCCGTGTGGTTGGAAATATAGGAACTGCCGTATTGACTTGTGCAACGGATGTGGATGACTTGACATATATGGTGACGGAGTGCAGCAGTTTTCAGCTTGAAACGACCAAGTATTTCAAACCGATTGTTTCGGCGCTTCTGAATATCACTCCGGATCATCTGGATCGACATGGAAATATGGAAAATTATTTTATAGCGAAGTCCAAGATATTTCAAGCTCAGGATAAGAATGAATATTTTGTATATAATGCTGACGATGAATTATGTGTAAGAGCTGCCGCAATGTGCAAATCCGTAGCTGTTCCGTTCAGCAGGACCAAGCTTTCGGATTCAGGAGCTTTTTTAAACGGTGAAAAAATAGTTGTTAAAGATGCAGGTGTTTCATATGAACTTTGCGATGTTGATCAGCTTAAAATAAAGGGAACTCACAATATTGAGAATGTGCTTGCAGCAGCTGCCATATGCTATTTTGCAGGAATAGAACCCTCACTGATATCATCGGTGATTATGAAATTTTCAGGGGTCGAGCACAGAATGGAAAGCTGCGGAACGGTCAACGGTGTAAATTACGTAAATGATTCAAAAGGTACAAATCCTGATGCTTCTTTGAAAGCGATAGCTTCATATAAAAACATTGTACTCATAGCAGGAGGCTATGATAAAGGTGCGGAGTTCGACAGCTTTATCGAAGGCTTTGCAGGAAATGTAAAAGCCATGGTTTTGATAGGTGTTACCGCTGAAAAACTTCAAAAGGCGGCAAGGCGAAAAGGCTTTTCTCCGGTTTATATGGCGGAAGGAATGGCGGATGCCGTTAAAAAGGCTTCCGAATTGGCATCGAACGGCGATACGGTTCTGTTGTCACCGGCTTGTGCCAGTTGGGATATGTATAAATGCTTTGAGGACAGAGGAAAAGATTTTAAAGCTTGTATCGAAAATTTGGCGATACAGTAAGCTGTGATTTGTAATCCGTAGCTTGGAGAAAAATTTTATGTTAAGACATGGTAAAAGAATCAAAAATAAATCTACTTCAAAAGCGGATATCGGTTCGGAAAAAGTTGTCGATATATCGGAAAAACGTTTAAAAAAACGGAGATATCACGGCTCGGGGGATTTTATTTTATTTGTGTTCGTAATAGGACTGGTTCTCTTTGGAGTTATAATGGTATTCAGTGCAAGCTATTATACTGCTATGAGCAAGGAAGGAACACCATATTACTATTTGATTAGAGACGGTATGTGGGCTGCAATCGGAACTGTTGCTATGCTCGGTCTTGCGTGTTATGACTATCATCGTTTAAAAAAATGGCACTGGATTATACTGATAATATCTTTTATATTACTCATACTGGTATTTACCGGTTTAGGCAAGGAGATAAACCATGCAAGACGATGGATAGATTTAAAATATATTACATTGATGCCGGGAGAACTTGCGAAGCCGGCTGTAATCATTTTCGTTGCTGCACTGCTTAGCGGCGATGCTTCAAGGATAAGAAATTATAAAATTATATTTCTTTTGCTCGCAATAGCACTTGCGATGTTCGGACTTATATATAAGCAGCCGAATCTGAGTACGGCAGGTACTGTTATCGTCATTATACTTGTAATGATGTTCATAGCGGGTATGAATATCATGAGCTTTTTAAGCATAATAGGAATCGGCTTGGCAGGCTTGGCAGGCTTGATTTTAGCAAAAGGCGGATTTCATTTGGAACGTATAATAAATTTTCGACATCCTGAAACCGAGCTTATGGAAGGAGGATATCAGGTTTATCAATCACTCCTTTCCTTGGGCTCCGGAGGTATTTTCGGAGTCGGGATAGGAAACAGTATTCAGAAAACTCTGTATCTTCCGGAGCCGCAAAATGATTTTATTTTGGCTATAATAGGAGAGGAATTGGGCTATACAGGTATCATCTTGCTTCTGGCGGCATACCTTGTAGTAATATGGCGTTGTGTGCACATCTCCATTAATGCGCCGGATATGTTCGGCAGACTTTTGGGTTCCGGTTTTTCCATAATGCTTTCAGCGCATGTTATATTTAATGTATTGATTGTAACGGCATGGATGCCTCCTACGGGGATTATACTTCCTTTTGTAAGCTGGGGCGGAAATGCACTGGTGATATTCATGGCTTGCATAGGTATTATGCTCAATATATCAGGACAGAGTTCAAAATAAAATTTGAGGAAATTTATATGAGAGTTATTATGACAGGAGGAGGTACCGGAGGACATGTGTATCCGGCTATCGCCATTGCCGATGAAATCAAACGCAGAAGTCCCGAATCAGAAATTATTTTTGTAGGGACTGCCCACGGTATAGAAAACAAGATAGTGTCTGATGCAGGTTATGAGCTTAGACATATCACGGTTACGGGCATATACAGAAAAAAGCTTTGGAAGAATTTCAAGACGGCTAAAGATTTGCAAAAAGGGCTTAGAGAAGCAAAGCTTATCATAAATGAATTCAAGCCCGATGCGGTGATAGGTACAGGTGGATACGTCTGCGGGCCCATGGTATTTGCCGCCCAGCGTATGGGAGTCAAAACTTATATTCATGAACAGAATGCTTTTCCGGGATTTACAAATAAACTGTTAAGCCGAAATGTCGATGAGGTGTTTCTCGCATTTGAGGAAGCGGCTCCGTATTTTAAATCCGCAAAATCCGTAATTACAGTAGGAAATCCTGTGAGGCATGCATTTCGGGAAATTGACAGAAAGACCGCAAGGCATAGATTAGGTTTGCCACAGGATGCTTTTACGGTACTCGGTTTCGGAGGGAGCCTCGGAGCTGCAAGAATTAACGATGAAATGAAAATAGTTGTTGATGAGCTTAAAGGCATTGAGAATTTTGTACTGTTTTTTGTAACGGGAAGCAGATTCTATGATGATATCGCAAAGCCTGATGAGCAGGAAAAATCAAATGTCAAATATATGAAGTATATAGATGACATGCCGACATATTTGGCGGCATGCGATATAGCGGTTACACGTTCGGGAGCTTTGACGGTGTCGGAGATAGCGGCATGCGGAAGGGCAAGTATAATGATCCCTTCTCCGAATGTAACTCATAATCATCAATTCTTTAATGCAAAGGTTCTTGCGGATTGCGGAGCATCGATTTTAATAGAAGAAAAAGCTTTGAATCCGGGAGATGTTGCAACCATAATCGGAACTCTTATGGATGACAGAAAGAGACTTGCACATATGGAGCTTGCGGCGGCAGAGAAGGATCGCGGCGATGCTTCGGGACTTATATGCGAGCATATAGGAATAAGTTGAGTGGAATCTCGCAGTTTAAACGGGAGAATCATTTATGAATAACGGAAGGGATAATGACAGCTTCAGAACATCTACGGATATCTATACCGGGCATGATACAAATTATAGCGATATGTATCAGCTGGATGCCGATGATGCCGGGAAAACCTCCTCGGATGAAGAAAATGTTACTCCGGTTAAAAAGAAAAAACGGAGAAAGAAACATTACATGCTCAGAATATTTTTATTTTTTGCAGCTGTAGCCGGCATTTATTTTTTCCTGACTTCATCTATATTTTCCATTTCGGAAATCAGCATAAAAAATAACAGGCTTATCGAGGATGAAGTCCTGATACAAGAAATCGGTATAAAACCGGGCGATAATATGTTTAAGTGGACAGGCTTTGCCGTAAAAAAAGCATTGAAGGCGAATCCTTATGTGAAAGATATCGATGTAAAGAGGAAGCTGCCGGATAAATACATAATAATAGTAGACGAACGTATACCTACTGCAGCCATTGCAGCAGGGGATGTCTATCTGATAACGGACAATGACGGAACGGTTATAGATACCGCTGATAAACCTATGTCCGCAACGCTTATTACAGGAATAGAAGTGAAAGATTATAAGAAAGGTAAAGTTCCTGAATTGAGCGATAAGGCAAAGTTTGAAAATATTATGAATCTTATAAATAAGTCAAATCATGCAGGACTGTATTTTAAAAGAGTGATAACTGAGAATGAAACAAGTGATTCGGTTAAGACATATGTAACGGATACTATGATGTGCAGCGGCAGAACCGAGGATATTATCAATGCACTTGAAGGCATCAAAGCTATATTGTACGATCTTCATGAAAAAGGTGTTGAAAGGGGAGTTATAAAAGTTGATGACAGCGGATATGCTGCTTTCAGTCCGGTGACGGACTGAATCTCGGCAGCGTTAAGTTACAATTAATAAAAGCCTTGAAAATAAAGAATTTCTTAATTTATGATTATTGCGATTGATATATTGTTATGATAAAATAAAGTATCAGAGTACCGGAGGATACTAATATTATGCTGCAATTTGAAACAAATACAGAAGATAATGCTGCTAGCATAAAGGTCATCGGAATTGGCGGAGGCGGAGGAAACGCAGTCAACAGGATGATAGAGGCAGGGCTTAAGGGCGTGTCTTATATAGCAGTTAATACGGATAAACAGGCTCTCAATGTATCCGTGGCGGATGCGAGAGTACAGATTGGCGAAAAGCTTACAAGAGGACTCGGTGCAGGGGCAAACCCGGAGGTCGGCATGCGTGCCGCGGAGGAAAACCTCGATGAAATAACCAAGTTCTTTGAAGGTGTGGACATGGTGTTCATAACAGCCGGAATGGGCGGAGGCACAGGTACGGGTGCAGCCCCTGTGATAGCAAAGGCTGCAAGAGAGATGGGCATACTTACGGTAGGTGTCGTTACCAAGCCGTTTTCATTCGAAGGCAAAAAGCGCAGAGATCACGCAGAACTCGGTATAGAATATCTCAAGCAGGTTGTTGATTCGCTTGTAGTGATACCGAATGATAAACTCCTCGAAATAGCTGAAAAAAATACTACAGTAAAGGATGCGTTCAATATGGCTGACGACGTGCTTCGTCAGGGAGTTCAGGGTATAACCGACCTTATAACGGAATCGGGAGTTATCAATCTTGACTTTGCCGACGTAAAGACTGTAATGAGCGACAGAGGCACCGCACACATGGGCGTAGGTATAGGTCACGGCGAAAACAGGGTAACGGAAGCCGTAAAGGAAGCAATAGGCAGTCCTCTGCTGGAGACATCCATAGACGGAGCGAAAGCTATATTGCTGAATATCACAGGCGGTTATGATTTGGGAATGCTCGAAGCGACAGAAGCCGCCGACCTTATAGAAACCGCAGCAGCAAGGGATGCCAACATCATATTCGGTACTTCCATAAAGGAAGAATTGCAGGATGAGGTAAGAATAACAGTTATCGCTACAGGCTTCGATGACGATGAACGTGCTGTAAAGACGGCGGTACAGGAGCAGGCTCCGGAGCATACAGTCCGGGAAAATGATGCTCAGAATGATTCGGCGTCGGAGATTGCCGAGGATGAGCAGGCAACGGAAAAAGATAAACAGGGAGACGACATGGAAGTACCCGTTTTTCTGAGAGATGCCGCCGCTACCCCTCGCAAGATATTCTGATATCTGATAATGGAAATAAAAAAGCCGGTTTTAATACCGGCTTTTAAAATTACAGTTTTGACGCATTGGAAAGAGATTATGATGAAACTGATATCATCTGCTGAAAATTCCAAAGTAAAAGCCTTTCGAAAGCTCTACCGCAGAAAAAATCGTGAGAAGGAAGGGTTGTTTATAATAGAAGGACCTGTTCTCATAGCTGACGCCGTAAAATCAGGATTGAAGATAAAAACCTTGTTTTTAAGGAGCGGCTCATCCGATACCTTGAATTTAAAAAATAATGAAGGGCGGTGGTTCGGAGATGAAGTTTATGAGCTTCCGGACGTACTGTTTGATAATATGGTGGAAACCGATACGCCTCAGGCTGCAGCAGCTGTAGTTTATATGCCCGATATAGGTCGTGAGGATTTTTATAATGCTGCGGGCAGCATAGTTGTTTTGGACAGGATTCAGGATCCGGGAAACCTCGGAACGATACTTAGAACGGCTGAAGCGGCGGGCTTTAACGGGATCATTGCGATGAAAGGAACTGCGGATTTGTTTTCTCCTAAAACGGTGAGAGCGGCTGCGGGTTCCATATCCCGCATCAATATAAAGTATGAGGATTCACCGCAAAAGGTTTTGCAGGAGCTTAAAAAGCATGACAGATTTTCAATCTGCACTTCTCCGCATGCCGAGAAAAATTATTTTGAAGCAAGTCTTGAGGGAAAGATTGCAATAATTATAGGGAATGAAGCTAACGGTGTTTGCGACGAGTTTATGAACGGCGCAGATATGAATGTAACCCTGCCTATGAAGGGCGGCAATGAATCGCTGAATGTCGCAGTGTCTGCGGCTATAGTGATGTACGAGTCGCTGAGGCGGAATATGTAATAAATTATTTTGGAGGAAGAAATGCAGGAGCAGCTAAAGCAAATTTTAATCGATGCCAGAGAGCAGATTTCCAATGCCGCATCGTTGGAGAAAGCGGAGGAATTAAGAATTTCTCTATTAGGGAAAAAAGGAAAGATGACGGAGATCCTCCGTTCAATGGGACAGCTTGCACACGAGGAAAGAAAAGAACTCGGACGTGTGGCGAACGAGACCAGAGGTGAAATTGAGAAATTGCTGTCGGGCAAGATGCAGGAGCTCAAGAATATTCAAAAGAATGCCGAACTGAAAGCTGAAACCATAGATGTAACCGAGCCGGGTCGCATTCCCAATCTCGGAGTGGAGCACCCCGTTACTCAGATTATAGATGAAATGTCACGCATATTTATGAGTATGGGCTTTGAATATGTGGAAGGTCCGGAAGTCGAAACCGTATTTATGAATTTTGATGCTCTGAATGCGGGACCGAACCACCCTTCGAGAGATATGTCGGATACATTCTATATTACGGAAAAGACACTGTTGAGAACTCAGACCTCGCCGGTGCAGGCAAGAACTCTGCTTAGAAAAGATCCTCCTATGAAAATTATATCTCCGGGCAGAGTTTATCGCTGCGACACTCCGGATGCCACTCACTCACCGGTATTTCATCAGGTTGAAGGTCTTGTAGTCGGAGAAGGAATAACTATGGCTGACCTGAAAGGAACTCTTGCAGAATTTGCACGTCAGATGTTCGGCTCGGAAACAAAGACAAAATTCAGACCTCACCATTTTCCGTTTACGGAGCCGAGTGCGGAGGTGGATGTTTCATGCTTCAAGTGCGGCGGCAAAGGCTGTCGTGTCTGCAAGGGCAGCGGATGGATAGAAATTTTGGGCTGCGGAATGGTACATCCTAATGTGCTCAAGGTTGGCGGCATAGATACCGAAAAGTATACGGGCTTTGCCTTCGGAATAGGAGTGGAGCGTATAGCGATGCTTAAGTATGAGGTGGATGACATACGCCTTTTTTATGAGAACGACGAGCGTTTCTTGAAGCAGTTTAAATAGGCGAGGTAAATATAGAATGTTAGTTTCAGTAAAATGGCTTAAAGATTATGTTGATATAGAAGTGCCGATAGAGGAATTTGCGGATAAGATGATTCTGTCAGGTTCAAATATAGAAACGGTAGAATCCTGCGGTACAAAATTTTCAAAGATATCAGTAGGTAAGATATTAAAGATAGAACGTCATCCGGATGCTGATAAGCTCCTTATATGTTCCGTAGACACGGGAGAAAAGTCTTCGGTACAGATAGTTACGGGAGCAAAAAATGTGTTTGAAGGAGCAGTGGTTCCGGTGATACTCGACGGAGGAAAGCTGCCCGACGGAACGACTATAAAAAAAAGCAAGCTCAGAGGAATTGAGTCTGACGGCATGCTGTGTTCGGCAGCGGAGCTGGGTTATGATGACAAGGTTATAGATGTAAATATAAAGGACGGAATTTGGATTTTGGATGACGGTCTCAAGCCGGGAACTCCTATAGAGGAAGCGTTGGGACTTTTTGATTATATTGTAGATTTTGAAATCACTCCTAATCGTCCGGATTGTCTGTCGATGATAGGAATGGCACGAGAAGCTTCCGCAGTGTTCGGCGCTCCGCTGAAACGACCTGTTACGGGAGCGGAGCATGAAGAGGGGGATGTCTCCGAATATGTGCAGGTTGAAGTGAAAGATACCGAGCTTTGCAAGCGCTATACCGCAAGAGTTATAAAGGATGTAAAAGTGGGAGCATCCCCTTGGTGGATGCAAAAGCGGCTGATGCATGCAGGCATGAGACCCATAAATAATATGGTCGATATTACTAATTTTGTAATGCTGGAGTACGGACAGCCGCTTCATGCTTTTGACATAAGAGATATTGAGGGAAATAAAATAATAGTGGACAGGGCTGAAGACGGCGAAGTCTTTACAACTCTTGACGGAACTGAAAGAAAGCTTTCTCATGATATACTTATGATAAGCGATACAAAAAAGCATATAGGCATTGCAGGCATCATGGGCGGACTTAATTCGGAAATCAGAAAAGACACCTCTATGGTAGTCTTGGAAGCTGCAAATTTTGATATGGATTCCATAAGGGCATCTTCAAAGCAGCTCGCACTTCGTACAGAAGCATCGGGACGTTTTGAAAAAGGCATAGATGCGAATCTTTGTGCAGAAGCTGCGGACAGAGTGTGCCGACTCGTAGAAGAGCTGGGCTGCGGAACCGTAGTCGGAGGCATTATAGATATTTATCCGGAAAAACAGGAAGCAAAGCCCGTAGCTGTCAGAACTGCCCGCATCAATGCCGTGCTCGGTACGGAATTGACTGAGGAGTATATGACAAATATATTTGAAAGTCTGGAGATGAAAGTCGAAACCGACGGCAACGGAAATTTGACGGTAACTCCGCCTACCGTACGTCAGGATCTGTTGGAAGAAGTGGATTTTGTAGAAGAAGTCGCAAGGCTGTACGGCTATGACAGGCTCAAAACAACCTTACCTGCAAATGCCGATGTGGCAAAGCTTACTCCGATGGAAGAAAAACGCAGGAAAACGAGATCCGTGCTTACTTCTATGGGGCTGAGCGAGGTTTTGACATATTCCTTTGTCAGTCCAAAGAGTGTGGATAAAATCGGCATATCGCAAACAGATATTTCAAAGAGAAATTTTGTAAAGATAATTAATCCTCTCGGAGAGGACAACAGCGTAATGCGCACCATGCTCACGCCGAGTATGATGGATGTGTTGGCTCGTAACTATGCTATGGGCAACAAGCAGGTAGCCTTCTTTGAAATCGGCAGAGTGTTTAATAACGAGCCTATAAATTGTGACGGTCAGCCGGTGGAAGCGGAGGGACTTTGCATAGGAATGTACGGTGACGATGTCGATTTCTATACAATTAAAGGGGTTATAGACGGATTGTTGGAGCTTTTCGGAATTAAAGAACATCGATATATGGCTGAAAGCAGACTTGCCATGTATCATCCGGGACGTTGTGCGAATATTCTGAGCGAGCCTGCGATGATAGGAACTGTCGGGCAAATGCACCCTGATGTGGCGGAGAGATACGGTATAGATGTTCCGGTATATACATGCGAATTATTGTTCTCAACAATTGCAGCTCTTATGAACACCGTCACCATATATACACCTCTTCCTAAATATCCCGCAATTACAAGAGATATAGCTCTTGTTGCGGAAGATTCGATGCAGGTGGGAGATATTATCGAGATAATAAAGGAAGCGGGCGGCAAGCTCCTTGAGAAGGTAGAGCTGTTCGATGTTTACAGAGGAAAACAGATTGCCCACGGCAAGAAGAGTGTCGCTTTTGCCCTGAGATACAGGGACAGTGAGAAAACGCTGACCGACGAAGAGGTTACAAAGTTACATTCCGAGATTCTGAAAGCACTTGAAGAAAAGCTGGGCATTATTCTCAGAGAAGTATGATGCTATGCGAGGCAGCAAGGAGGTAATACTGAGATGGGAAACAGAGAAACTGTAACTATCTACGGACAGGAATACACGATAGCCGGAAGCAGCTCGGAGGAACAGATTCGAGAGGTGGCTCGTTATGTGGACGATATGATGAGTGAAATAGCGGCGGCTGCTCCGCAGATGTCCGTATCGTCGCTGGCGGTTCTCACTGCGGTAAATGTGACAAACGATTATTTCGACGTGCGTGACAAGAGTGAGGAGCAGGCGGGCGAAATAGCCGATTTGCAGAAAGATGTTGCTCACTTCGAAACAATGTGGGAAGAAGCGAAGTCCGGACTCAAACAATACAGGGAAGATGCACAGAACAGCATAGACAGGCTTCAGGAAATGCAGAGAATTTTCAATACAAAGAATGTGGAATTGAACAGAGTTACCGAGGAATTGGAAATTTCTAAAAAGCGTATTGAAGAGCTTGAAAATCAACTGGCGGCATCCTCCGCTCAGATAGAAGAAGCACAGGCTCGAAATGCCGCTACAGTGCGGAAGGATTCCGAGGATGCAGCTGATGCAAAACGAAAATACAAGGAACTTGAGAGCAGCTTTTTTGATATTCAAATGGAAAATATACAGCTTAAAAATGAGCTTGATTCATTGAAAAAAGCCAAGCCTCAAGCATGATTACGATAAAAGAGGCGAATGCCTATGAATGAAAAGGTTTATAGAATACTTGAATTTGATAAAATAAAAGAATCGCTCCGTCAGGAGGCGGTGTCGTCTATGGCGAAAAAATCTGTAGATGAACTTATTCCGCTTACAGAGGAGCATGAAATTAAAGATCTGTTGACGGAAACCGATGAGGCGGTTTCCGTTATTCTGCATAAAGGAACACTTCCTTTGGGCGGATTATCGGATGTAAAAAAACATGCGAGATATGCGGAAAAAGGCGGAGTTCTGTCAATGGGAGAACTTCTCGGTATTCGTTCGAGCCTGGTGGCTGCGGCGGAGGTAACGGCATTTTTAAAAGATGAAGAGCTTACGGGAGCACCGAAGATAAAAAGCTATCTGGAGGTTATAAATCCTGAAGTTAAACTTGCGGAGCATATAGGACGCTGCATCGTTTCAGCAGAGGAAATGTCCGATGCGGCAAGTCCGGCTTTGAGAGATATTCGCAGCAAAATAACCCGCCAAAGGCAATCGGCGAGAAATCGCCTTAACGCTATGATTTCCTCATCGACGAACAGGGAGCTTTTGGCGGATCCCGTTATAACTATGCGAGACGGCAGATCGGTACTGCCGGTAAAGCAGGAAAATCGCAGCCGTTTTCCGGGCATTATCCATGACAGATCGTCTACAGGAGCGACCTTGTTTATAGAGCCGCAGGCTGTTGTCGAAATTAACAATGAAATCCGGGAGCTTGAAATAAAAGAAAAGGAAGAAATCCACAGAATATTGGCACAGCTGTCCTCAGAGGTCGGAGTCGCTATAAGACATATAATAAACAACCAAAAATATCTTACAATACTCGATGTAATCTTTGCCAAAGGGAAATTGTCGGTCAAACAAGGCGGATTTGCCGCAAGGCTGTCGCCCGACGGATTTATAGATATACGCAGAGGTAGACATCCTCTGATAGATAAAGACACAGCCGTTCCGATAGATATATCGGCAGGATGCGGCTACAGGACTCTCATAATAACCGGACCGAATACCGGAGGGAAGACTGTAACCTTGAAAACTGTCGGGCTTATGATGCTTATGACACAGGCGGGTTTACATATACCTGCCGCCGAGGGGAGCATGCTCCCCGTAATGAACAAAATCTATGCGGATATAGGCGACGAACAGAGTATAGAACAGAGTATGAGTACATTTTCATCACATATGAAAAATATAGTAGATATAGTTGAAAAGGCTGATGAAAAAACTCTTGTGCTGATGGACGAACTGGGTGCGGGCACCGACCCTGTCGAGGGTGCGGCTCTTGCCATAGCTGTTCTTGAGGAGCTGGCAAATAGAGGAGCGATGATTTTTGCGACCACGCACTACAGCGAGCTGAAAAAATATGCGCTGTCTACCGAGGGCGTGGAAAATGCTTCAATGGAATTTGATATAGAAACCCTGAGCCCTACATACAGATTGATAACGGGAACTCCGGGCAGATCCAATGCTTTTGAAATTTCCAAGAAGCTCGGACTGCCTCGGAATATAATAGAAAATGCACAGAGCCTGTTGGATTCCGATGAAATAGAGTTTGAAAACGTCGTGACTGCAATAGAGGCGGACAGAAAGACGGCTGAAGCCGAGCTTAATGCACTAAGAGAACTTTCAGAGGAGTTGGAAAAACGGCGTGCAGAGATAGAACGCCGTGAACGGGAGCTGGAAGCAAAGCGTATTCGTGTAATGGAGAAAGCCCGTGCGGAAGCGGAGGATATGCTGATCGAGGCACGGGATTTTGCCGACGAGGTAAAGTCCGAGCTTAGAGAAATAGAGCGGGAAGCTGCGAAATCAGGAACTGAAGCTCGCAAAAGGCAGCAGGAGCTGAGCCGACGCATACGACATAAAAAAGAGCAATATCACGAAAGCTCCGAACAACAGATTCCGATAAATACAAAGCCGGCATCCAGAAACGATATTAAACCGGGTGATCGTGTAAATGTCGTGACACTTGGGCAAAAAGGTACGGTAGCGAGTTTTCCCGATGCAAAAGACGAGCTTTTTGTACAGATAGGAATTATCAAGATTAAGGTATCTCTTTCCGATATTACTAAAATAGAAGAAAGCGGTGTGCAGAAGCATTTTGAAAAAACCCGCTATGGCAAGCTTTACAAAGAAAAAACTATGAATATATCTGCGAGCATAAATGTTATAGGAAAAACTTTGGATGAAGCTGTCATAGAGGTTGATAAATATCTTGATGATGCATACATGTCGGGTTTGACGGAAGTTTCAATCGTACACGGAAGGGGCACCGGAACATTGAGGAACGGATTGAGAGATTTATTCAGTCATCATCCTCATGTTAAAAGCTTCGAATCGGCAAGCTACTATGAAGGCGGTGAAGGGGCTACCCTGGTTAAACTGAAATAAATCAGGTGCCGTTGAAGCTTATTAAAAGCTGTTGGAGAAGCATTTTGCTTAAGCTGAAATAGGTGAAAGATAACATGTATATCGTAAGCGCATGTCTGCTCGGTATAGAATGCAAATATAACGGCGGACATAATCGAAATGAAAAAGTGCTCAAATTCTTGAGCGATAAAAAATACATAGCAATTTGTCCGGAGACTCAGGGCGGATTAAAGGCTCCGAGAGTTCCTGCCGAAATTTTGGGAAACAGAGTCGTTTCAAAGAATGGAGAGGATTTAACAGAGGCGTTTAAGCATGGAGCCGAAGAAGCATGGAAAACTGCAAAGGAAGCTTCCGATTCCGAATCGGAACCTATAGAAGCCGCTATACTTATGCCGAGGAGTCCCTCTTGCGGAACAGGTATGATATATGACGGCAGCTTCAGCGGAAAGCTGATAGAGGGAGACGGAATTGCAGCGGCTTTATTCAGAGCTGCCGGAATAAAACTCATATTACCGCAGGATTTGCAGCTTTGAATTTTAATAATAATTTATGATTGTTATTTTTTGGAGAATATTAATATGATAAAAGAACAGAAAAAAAATATTGCACGGATACTGGTTGATATAGTAGAGGGTATGGAGACTGATGAAATAGCATCTATGATAGAGCTGCCACCTGACGCTTCCATGGGAGACTATGCATTTCCTTGTTTCAGATTGGCTAAGACCATGCACAAGGCTCCTCAGGCTATAGCCGCAGATATAGCGGCGGCGCTGGAATCGAATCCGACTTTTTTTGAAGTAAAAAGTGCAAATGCATATGTCAACTTTTATATGAACAGGGCTGCGACGGAGAAGGAAATTTTTAATAAAATTCTTGCCGAAGGAAAGAATTACGGTGGCGGTATTGAAGGAAAGGGCAAGAGAATAACGATAGATTTTTCATCTCCCAATATAGCAAAGCCTTTTCATATAGGTCACATAAGAAGCACGGTAATAGGCAATTCGTTATATAAGATTTTTAATTTTCTCGGCTATGACGTCGTAAGGATAAATCATCTCGGCGATTATGGCACTCAGTTCGGAAAGATGATTGTAGCTTACAGAAAATGGGGCAATAAAGAAGATGTGGAGAGAGAGCCTATAAAAACACTGCTTTCATATTATGTAAAATTCCATGAAGAAGCGGAGAAGGATCCTTCTTTGGAAGATGCTGCAAGAGATACGTTTACCAAGCTGGAAAACGGGGAAAAAGAAGAATATGAGCTGTGGCGGTGGTTCAGGGAAGAAAGCCTCAAGGAATTTCAATATGTTTATGATTTGCTTGATATAGAGTTTGATTCCTATGCGGGAGAAAGCTTCTATTCGGACAAGCTTGATAATGTGGTGAATATTCTCGAAGAAAAAAAGCTTCTCAGAGAATCGGACGGCGCAACTGTCGTTGATCTGGAAGAATATGACCTGCCTCCTGCACTTATAAAAAAGAGCGACGGCTCTACACTTTATATGACGAGAGATTTGGCGGCAGCTTTATATCGCCGTGAAACCTATGATTTTTACAAGAGCTTATATGTGGTAGCTTCCCAGCAGAATTTACATTTTAAACAGCTTTACAAGGTTCTTGAAAAAATGGGATATGAGTGGAGCGAAGATTGTGTACATGTACCTTTCGGAATGGTCAGCCTTGAAGACGGAACTATGTCTACCCGTAAAGGTAAAGTCGTATTCCTTTTGGATGTTTTGAACAATGCCATAGATAAGACTCGTGAGATTGTAAAGGAAAAAAATGCGGGCGGAGATGATTTGGAAAAAACCGCAAGAGAAGTAGGTATAGGTGCGGTAATATTTCAGGAATTGTCCAATAATCGTATAAAAGATTACGTCTTTTCATGGGATAAGGTTTTAAATTTTGACGGAGAGACCGGTCCCTATGTTCAATATACACATGCTCGTGCAGCCAGCGTATTGCGCAGAGCGGAGAATGATGCGAAAAATATTGCAAACGGAACTGTTGAGCCGGACATGTCTCTTGTTACGAGCGATCCGGATTACAGGCTGATGAGGCTTATAGGGAGCTTTCCGGATATTGTGGAAGAGGCGGCTGCAAAGTATGAGCCTTCGATAATTACTCGTCATATCATAGATGTTGCACAGGAATTTAACAGATTTTATCATGATGAGCGCATACTCGTTGAGGATGAAGCCGAGAGAAGAGCAAGGCTTGCAATAGTAGCGGCTGCCCGCACAACTATAGAAAACGGTTTGAATCTGCTCGGAATGAGTGCTCCGGATAGAATGTAAGGAGAAAAAACATGAGGTACGAGGGTGATATATACAGACCTCCGAGCGAGGCGTACAGCTACATACTGCAGGTGACTATAGGCTGTGCACACAATAAATGTACGTTTTGCGGTTCTTTTAAAGCAAAGAAATTCAGGATAAGAAAGCTTGAAGAGGTGTATGAAGATCTGCGCATGGCGAGGGAATATTATCGCAAGGTAGGCAGGATTTTTCTGGCTGACGGCGATGCGCTTGTATGTAAAAATGAATATTTGCTTTCAATATTAGATAGGATAAAAGAACAGTTTCCTGAATGTGAGAGAGTCGGTATTTACGGCAGAGCCAAGGATGTCCTGCGAAAGTCCGATGAGGAGCTTGCCGAGTTGCGTGATAACGGCATTACCATACTTTATATAGGAGTGGAATCAGGTAATCCGGAAATTTTGAAACGCATACAGAAGGGGGAAACTCGTGAAGAACTTATAGAGGCTGTACAGCGGGTAAATCGTATCGGGATTGAAACTTCACTGACATTTTTGTCAGGTATAGGCGGCAGAGAGCTGTGGAGAGAAAATGCCATAGATACAGGTACTATGATTTCAGAAATGGAACCTACATATGCGAGCTTTCTCACATTGATGCTCGTGCCCGGAACTCCCCTTTACGAGCAGCATCAACGAGGCGAGTTTGAACTTCTGACGCCGGAGGAGGTGCTGAAGGAGGCGGAGCTGATGCTGGAAAATATTAATGTGAAAAACAAATGTATATTCCGCAGCAATCATGCCTCAAATTATGTGGCGTTAAAGGGAGACCTGCCTCAGGATAAGGAGCGCATGCTCAATCAGCTGCGGACTGCTCAAAACCACAGTGAAATGTGGAAGGACGAAAGATTCAGGATGCTATAGTACAAAAGGGGATATGTATGAGTAAACGGCTTGATAAATATTTTTTCACCTATTTGGATGAATACGTTTTTTTGGAGCTGATGCCTGAATATGTGAAGCGTGAACATCTTGACTTTATGCGCAATGTTCCCATGCCAGTAAAAAAGGAGCAGGTAGAAACTCTTGTCGAGGATCAGGGAATAGAGTTCAAGCATTTTACTCTCGGCATGATAAATATAATAGGAATAAATCCTTCATTTCAATTTGCACCGCAATACATAAATTTTCTTAATTATGTGAATAAGGATATAGTTAAGGCTATAGTTCTTGTAGGTATAGAACAGGCAAAGAAAGGCGATTTGGAAAGAGCCTGCATCTCTTTCAGGGCGGCTTTGGAAATAGCCCCTGACGACCAGGATGCACTTTTTAATTATATGCTGGTATGCCGTAATATATATGACGGCAGTGATGATATTGACCGCATAAAGGATTTCAAGGAGGAAGTCTTTGAAATCCTTTTAAAGCTTGAAGCTTTAGCGCCGTATATAGACATGGTTCATTACTATTTAGGATTTGCGTATCTGAATGCAGGCAAATATTCAGAGGCTCATTCACAATGGGAGCGCTTTA